>CAZRJK010000001.1:0-129073 GCA_964600615.1 uncultured Muribaculaceae bacterium
TGTTTTATATCCATATCTACATAAATCATAAATGTTTGTATTTGAAAGTTTTTTGGTAGGATCATAGACTCCTTCCTTTTCCTTTAATTTTTCAACGTTTATCATTGAGTTATGTAATTCCTTTATTGTTTCTTCAATCTGACATGCAAATATAGTTATAAAACCATAAAATTTTTCAATCTTCTCCATTGAATTATTAAAAAGAGAATTTAATTCATTATCAGAAAAACTATTACTCACAATCAACACTCCTTTGAATGCATATTATAAGAAAATATAATAAAATTGTCAATAATTTACAAAATAGAATTCCACTATTATGAATGCTAAAAAAAATATCAGTCTATGATATATTATTTGTGGTAGTTGATTTGCAAGAAGTAATTTCACAATTGGTAACTACCGGTGCTATTTAGAATATTAAAACACTAACTATTTAGTTAGTGTTTTTTTTAATTAATATATACATAATTTTATCAAAATGATTTTCTATTTCTGTAATTCCATATTCAAGAACTTCAAAATTATTATTTTTTGTTTCTTTTAGAAGAGTATCAAAATTAACTATTCTACAACTTGTTTCTACTACCTCTATTTCCCGCTTTGTTTCTTGGCGAACTCTTTTAACATTATCAAATGCTTTATTTATATCACTTGAACTTTCATTTATACCATCACCCATTGTCAATATCAAGGACAAACCATTACCGCTTAGGTGTTCATATATATATTTGTAAAATTTATTTCTATCACTATCTAAAACTAACATATGTAAGCAAGCTACTGAATAAATAAATCCATATTTATCTTGTGAATTATCACTTAATACATCCAAAACTTTATAATTATTTTTATGAACAATATCTTTTTCTACACAATAATTAATTGCTTCTGGTGATATATCGGTAGCTAAAACATTATAATTTTTACTTAATAGATATCTAGCATCCCTTCCTTCACCACAACCTATTTCAAGAATATTTACTTTTTCTAAATGATATTTGATAATTATTTCTTCAACTATCCTAGTATTATTATCAGGAGACCAAGAGAATCCCATATCATGTATTTGCTTATATCTTTTATCATATGCTTCGTAATATTTACTCATCTCATCACCTAACTGAATTATATCATATCTATTTTCAAAAAATATATTAAAAAAAGACAAAATATGATATAATCAAAGTAGAGGAGGTATAAAAATGTACACTTATAGTGATAACGCCGCAGCATATGGTTTAGGAGCAGCTTTTGCAGGAATGTTTGGGTTTATGATAATAATAGGACTTGCTATTGCAGTATTTACTATCTTTGTAATGTGGAAAGCTTTTGAAAAAGCTGGAAAACCAGGATGGGCTGCAATCGTTCCAATATATAATACAATTATTCTATTTGAAATTGTTGGATATAAATGGTATTATATATTTGTATTCCTTGTAAGTATTGTTCCTGTAATAGGAAGTCTTGCATTATTAGCTTTCTTAATCCACTTAGGAATTAAAACTGCTAAAGCTTATGGACAAGAAATTCCTTTTGGTATTGGAATAGCATTATTACCAGTTGTCTTCTTTGCAATAATAGCATTTAATAAAGACATTAAATATGTAGGACCTACAGTAAAAGGAGATATTGATTTTAACGATTTATTCTAAAAGAACTATAAAGATTGACCACTTTATAGTTCTTTTATATAATAAGCCAATAATACTAGAAAGAATAAAGGTAAATACGGAGTTTTATTAATCACTAGAAGGAAATAACAGATTAATAATAAAAAAATAAATACATAGCATTTATTTTTTTAATGAATTTTTCTTTTTTCTAATACCTTTTGTCTAACTACAGTAGAAGGCTCAAAACTATCTTTAATAGTAGGCAAATAAACCTTTTTAGGAACAAATCCATAAACATAATCATCATATAATAAAGTATCAGAACTATGAGAAAAATGAAGATCTGAACCCTCTCTATAATCCTTGTTAGCATATTGCGAAGAAGTTAAAAGCTTATAATCAACTTTATAATAAGTAACATTTATTATTCCTTGTCTAACTAATTCATCAACATCAACTTTATCATACTTTATACCATCTTTTAAATAAGAAATATAAGTCTTACCGGCAGAGTCAGTTCTAGAAATTAAGATAATATTAGAATTAATCAAATCAATATCTCTAGATATAGAAATATACCCCTCATCTATCATATTTAAAGCTTTTTCGTTGCTTATTTTCTCTTTATAAATAGCACTAACATATAGAAGACCCCTATCTATAGCCTCTTCATAGCTCATATTAATATATTCCCCTTTATCATAATCCAAATAATAAGAATTACTATAATTAATATATTCATCATTAAAATAATATCTAACTAAAGACAAATCCCCTTTATTAATAAGAGAAATAACTAAATCATTATTTATATCATCATTATATTTATTCTCATAAAGCTTTCCTAATAAATCATTCATAATTTTAAACTTAATCTTATTAGTTTCTATATCATCATAATCAAATGATAAACAATCCAAAAAAGCCTTATAGTCAACATCAGAAAAATAAGGTTTTACCTCTTTTTCAATTAAAGAAAAATCCCCAGTAAAACAATAACGCCATATAGGATCTGGACCAATAATCTCTATAAATTTTTTAGTTAATAACACTTGACTTTGATAAGAGTCTATTGGTGAATTATCATAATATTCATTTGAAATAATTTCTGCACAAGATTCAATTATTAAATTATATTCACTAATTTCTTGACATAAATGAATAAATTCATGGGATAAAACATCTTCATTTTTTTCATTAAGACAATCATAATCTCTTACATATAAAGCATTAGGTTCAGTTTCGTTATAATAGCCTAAAGTAATATGATTTTCTTCATCATGAAAAGATTTAACAGATATATTTTTAAAACGATTATAATATAATTCCTTCATATAATCAGATTTATTAACACTTTCTAAAACATCATCTAAAAATTTAGAATTATATAAATAATCTTTTTCTTCTTTACTCAAATTTTTAGAAGAATAAATAAAATTATATAAATCATCCAATTCAAAATCAGTAGTATTATCATATAATCTAACATTATTATGTAAATCATTATCAACCTTATTATTAAACAAAAATAAAAAAGCAAACATAGAAAAAATAATAGCTCTATCTATTCTCTTCAATTTATTCTTCTTTTTCATAATATTTCCCCCTAAAAAAACACATCGTATATAATAACATAAAATAAAAAAAATAACAAATAAAAACTAACAAATTAATTATCTTTGTTAGTCTTAACTAATCTTTTAGTCTTATTATTATATCGCTCTTCAAAATAATGCCTTCTCTCAAGCAATGCACCATCTAAATCAAATTCTATATCTCTAATCTTCTCAACATCATTTTCATAAACCATATGATCTAAATCAATTATAAGTAAATCTCCAACCTCTAAATCTTTATCTAAATAATTATAATTCTTAAGTAATCCAATACCTTCTTTTTTCTTACGCTTATTATTTTCTAAAGTCTTCTTATCTACTCTTGCTAAATTTTCTTCGTTAGGAGCAAGCCATATAATACCTTGATCTCTTAATTCCTTATAAACAGAATAAATTTCTTCAAAACTAACATCCTTAGCAGGTTCAAGATAATCAGTTATTTCCACAAAATCTTTACCAACATAATCTTTAAAATAAGGAAGTAATAGCCTTCTATTATCTACAATATTTTCACACATTCTCTTATAACCAATTTTTACAATTTTATTACCAATTCTATATACTTTTGAAAATCCTCCATAATTAAAAACTTTAATATCAAGTAAACTTTTGTTTTCACCATCAGCAACACTTACTAGTAAATCTCTCAATCTTTTCATATCTTCTTCTTTAACAAGAGGATAGAACTCAGACACACTCTTTGTTATGGCTATCTCAATATTATTATAATCTCTATCATTAATTCTAGCCCTATTATCATTAAGATAAGTCAATAAATTATTACTTAAACAATGACTATTTCTAATAATATCATTAATATTATCCAAAATATAATATAATTCATCATTTTTAATTAATTTATATAAGAATTCCTTTTCGTGCTCATAAAGACTAAACATTGGAGAAAATCTACTTTCTATTTTCTCACATTTAATTTTATGATCAAAAGCAACTCTCTTTTTATAATCAAATATTCTGCCTAATTTATAAGCATAATTATACCCCTTAGCTTCACATATTTCTTTTGTTTCATTAATTAGAATAGAATATAAATCATTTTTTTTCATAAAAACCTCCCAAACATAAAAGTTATTGTACCAGATTTATAAAAAAAAGTCACTATAAATTAAATCAATATGCTAAAAATATTTACAAAGCCTAAAATATTTCTTATAATTAAATAAGAAGTACATAAAAATGAGACTTTATAAAGGAGGATTTATGAAATCAAAAGTATATTTTACAAAAGAAATAAATAGTGATAGTTTAATAAAAATCTATGAATCATTAGGATTAGAATTAAAAGGAAAAGTAGGAGTAAAGGTTTCAACAGGAGAAAGAGGAGCAAAAGGATATTTAAAAAAAGAATTAATAAGTCCATTAGTCAAAAAATTAAATGGAACAATTATTGAATGTAATACAGCGTATCCAGGAGCTAGAACAGATTCAAAAGAACATCTAAAAGTAGCTGAAGAGCATGGATTTACTACTTTTGCTGAAGTTGACATTATGGATACAAAAGGAGAATTTAAAATACCAGTAAATGAAGGGAAACACCTAAAATATGATTTAATAGGAGAAAACTTCAAAAATTATGATTCTATTCTAAATCTAGCCCATGGAAAAGGACATATGATGGGAGGATTCGGAGCAAATCTAAAAAATCAATCCATAGGTATTGCTTCTAGAAATGGTAAAGCCTATATCCATTCTTGCGGATATACAGAAGATCCCGATTTATGCTGGCAAGCACCACATGAACAAATAGACTTCATTGAATCAATGGCTGAAGCCGCTAAAGCCGTATCAGATTATCTAAAAGAAAATAACAAACCAATCGTATATATAACAGTGGCAAACGCCTTATCAGTAGATTGTGATTGTGATTGCAATCAAGGAGATCCTGTTATGAAAGACATAGGAATATTTGCTTCTTTAGACCCAGTAGCAAACGATCAAGCATTCATAGATGCAGTGTGGAATTCAACTGATGAAGGAAAAGAAAAATTAAAAGAAAGAATAGACAGTAGACTAGGAAGACATATAACAGAATATGCAGAAAGCTTAGGACTAGGTACTACAGAATATGAATTAATAAATATAGATTAGGAGTAAAAAAATGAATATATTAGGAAAATTTGCAAGAGAAATATATAATGAAACAATAGATTCAGTACTAGAAGGTATAGAACCAGAAGAACAAGAAAAGGTATCACAATTATATTACCAATACCTTTTAAAACGCTATTCAACAATGAAATTTGACGAATATGAATATGAAGAAAAAATTGATAGATATTTACCATCAGAAAAACGAGCTTGGGAAAAAAGAGATCCACAAGACAAAAAACAAATATTATTAGAAAATGTAATTGAAGATAAAGCTTTAAAAGAAATATTTAAACTTCAATTTGAAGCGACAAAAGCAGTAGCAAACAAAGATAGAAGACATAGAGATTTATCTGTAGAAGAAGCTGATGAATACATTAGAAAAATGACAGAATTATTAAAAGAAGTAAAAGACTTTAATATGGAAGAAGCAATCAAAGTAGTAGAAGAAACAAAAAGCAATTTTTTATATGCTTCCAACCGATTTGATTTTCCCACATTTAAAATACGTGGTAAATAATACAAAAAAGTTGAAAATATAAACAATTATATGATATAATATTATAGAATAGAAAGTAGGGTGAAAAAATGAAAATATATTTATATTTAACCAATAAAATAGATGTTTTTTCCCTACCAAATGACGTATCAGGAAGTTTTAGTTTCTATGGAGCAGAAAAAGAAACAAAACTAATAAATATAGAAGCAAGAGAAAATGAATGGGTATTATACTCTACTACCGATAGTAGTATAATAATAAATGGACAATCAGTAGATAATATAAAAATTGAAAATAATGCTTTTTATGTAATTAGAAAAGATAACAATAATTATTTAATTTATATAAGTAACATCTTAGAAGAAGAATTATTAACTTTTAAATACGATCAAAATATTAATTTATTAATTGGAAATGATAATAATTGTAATATTATTTATAACTGTGAATTTTTAAAAGGACCTATAGCCAAAATAAATTTTATAAACGATGGGTATTATCTTCAAAAAGGAAACAACAATTTTGTATATGTAAATAACAAAAAAATAGAAAATCAACAATACAAGATAAAAATAGGAGACACGATAAATGTATATGGATTAAAAATCTTTTTCTTGGCTAATCTTTTACTAATCAATAAACAAGGGAATAGATTAGTTGTAAATGAAGGACTTGCTAACATTGCTAGATATAATTTTCCAGAACAAGAACCAAATAAAAATATTGAAATAAAAGATAGAGAATTATATACAAAAGAACAATACTATTCAAAATCACCAAGAATAAGAAGAGTAATTGAAACAAAAAATATCGAATTAAGTAACCCACCACAAACAACTGAAGCCCAAACAATGCCTCTTATATTAACAATTGGACCTATGATGACAATGGGAATGATGTCAATGGTAACAATATTAAATACCATAATAAGAATCAATTCTAAAGAAGCAACATTAAAAAATTCATGGCCTCAATTAGTAACCTCAGGAGCCATGATTTTATCAATGATATTATGGCCAGTAGTAACAAGAATGTACAACAAAAGAATGGAAAAAAAGAAAAAAGCAGAATTAATACAAAAATATGGAGAATATTTAAAAGAAAAGAAAAAAGAATTAGCAGTAGAAACAAAATTACAGAAAGATATTCTAATTGAGAACTTATTAACAACAGAAGAATGCCTAAATATAATAAAAACTAAAGGCGTTAATTTCTGGGACAAAAGGATAGATCAAGATGATTTCTTAACAGTAAGAATAGGAATAGGAAATGAAAAATTAGATGTGGACATTAAATATCCAGAAGACGGTTTTAGCGTTGATGAAGATGAATTAAAAAAACAAGTAGATCAAATGAAAGAAGAATATCAATATATTGAAACTGTACCAATAGGATATTCATTTTCTGAAAATAGAGTAACTGCTATAATGGGTAAAAGTGATAAAAGCCATGTTTTTATGAATAATTTATTATTACAATTATTAACCTATTATACATATGAAGATTTAAAATTAGTAGTATTCACTAATGAACTTAATGAATATTATTGGGATTATATAAAATATCTTAATCATAATTTTGATAATGATAGAAACTTTAGATTCTTCTCATCAACTACTGAATCAGCTAAAAGCGTAGCAGAATATTTAATCATGGAAGTAAACAAAAGAAAAGATTCCAAAGAAGAATTTCCTAAACCACATTACCTAATAATAATAGATGATTACAACAGAATAAAAAGATTTGATTTTCTAAGAGAAATAACAGAAGCTGAAGATAACTTAGGCTTTAGTGTTGTCTTATTAGAAGAAAGATTAAGTAAATTACCAAGTAAATGTAATAATTTTATATCACTAGGTATTAATAATCAAGGTGGAATATTAAAAAATTCTTATGAAAAACAAGAACAAACAATTTTCTATGATGAAATAAACTATAACATAAATATGATGAGTATAACTAATTTATTATCTAATATACCAATAGAATTTGAAGAAGGAACAAAACATTTGCCAGAGGCTATATCATTCATGGAAATGGAAAATGTAGGTAAAGTAGAACAATTAAATATCTTAAATAGATGGAATATGAATGACCCTACAACTAGTTTAAGAGCAGAAGTAGGAGTAGATGAACAAGAAGATTTAATGTTTCTTGATTTACACGAAAAATATCATGGACCTCATGGATTAATAGCAGGAACAACGGGTAGTGGTAAATCAGAATTTATTATTACTTATATTTTATCTATGTGCATAAATTATAGTCCTGATGATGTATCATTTATCTTAATCGACTATAAAGGTGGTGGATTAGCCCTTGCCTTTGAAAATCAAGCTACAGGAGTATATTTGCCACACTTAGCTGGAACAATAACAAACTTAGACAAAGCAGAAATGGATAGAACATTAGTAAGTATAGATAGTGAAGTAAAACGAAGACAACAAATGTTTAATAAAGCAAGGGACGAATTAGAAGAAAGTACAATAGATATATATAAATATCAAAAATACTATAAAGAAGGACGACTTAAAGAACCAATACCACATTTATTTATAATCTGTGATGAGTTTGCTGAATTAAAGAGTCAACAACCTGATTTTATGGATAACTTAATAAGTGTAGCCCGTATTGGACGTTCTTTAGGAGTTCACCTAATACTTGCAACCCAAAAACCAAGTGGAGTAGTAAATGATCAAATTTGGTCTAACTCTAAATTTAAAGTATGTTTAAAAGTACAAGATGAATCAGACAGTAAAGAAATGCTAAAAAAACCAGATGCAGCCTATATCAAACAACCAGGAAGATTCTATTTACAAGTAGGTTTTGATGAATATTATGCACAAGGACAATCTGGATGGTGTGGAGCAAAATATTACCCATCAGAAAAAATAGTAAAACAAGTAGATAAAAGCGTTAACTTTCTAGATGATTGTGCAAATTACATTAAAAGCATCCAAGCAGGAAATAGTATTAAAATAGAACCACAAGGAGAACAATTAGGTAATATTTTAAAAACAATAATAAAAGTAGCAGATAATGTAGGAAAAAAATCTAGAAGACTATGGTTAGAAAATATACCAGATATCATCTTAGTAGAAAATCTAGAAAAGAAATATAACATAACTCATACACCATATGATATAGAAGCAATAATTGGTGAATATGATGCACCAGAAAAGCAAGAACAAGGACTAGTAAAATATAACCTATTAGAAGATGGCAATACACTTATTTATGGTAATGATGGTATAGAAAAGGAATTCTTAATAAGTACTATAATATACTCAACAACTAAAAATCATTCAACAGAAGAACTAAATTATTTTATTATAGATTATGGCTCAGAGGCTTTAAGAAAATATCAAGCATTACCACATATAGGTGGAATGGTATTTCAAGGAGAAGAAGAAAAATTTAATAACTTGTTCAAATTAATAAGAAATGAAATTAAAAAAAGAAAAAAATTATTTACTGATTATGGAGGAGAATATAAAAATTACATCAAGAAAAGTAATGACAAATTACCGTTAATAACAATAATATTTAATAATTATGACTCAATATATGAAACAAATCCAGATTTATATGATATTCTTCCAGATTTAGTAAGAGATTCAGAAAGATATGGAATAGTATTCATATTAACAGGAAATTCAACAAATTCTATAACCAACAAAATAGCAATTAATTTTAAAAATATTTACGCATTCAAAATGAAAGAACAAAGTGATTATAACGAACTATTTAATGGAAGAACAAAATTAAATCCTAAAGATAATATAGGTAGAGGAGTATTAGAAAATGATGGAATTCACGAATTCCAAACAGCAAGTATTATTGAAAACAGTGAAGAATTAAATGATTTTGTATTAGAATATATATCTAAACAAAAAGAAATAAATAAAGTAAAGGCAAAAATCATACCAATTCTACCAGATTATGTTAGATTTGAAAATATACAAGAAAAAGTATCAGATTTAAAAAATATTCCAGTAGGTATAAGCAAGAAAGAATTAGAAATATGCACAATTAATTGCTTTGAAAGTTTAGGAACTCTAGTATCTTCTAATAAAATAGAAAATACCAAAAATTTTGTACTAAGTTTAATTTCTTTATTCAAATATTTAAAAACCAATTTATACATATTTGATCCAATCAAACAATTAGAATTAAACACACAATATCATAAGAATTATTTTACTGACAACATAGAAGAGACAATATCAAAAATAACTGAAATGATAAATAAATTAGCAGAGGAAAAATCAATTCAAGAAGGAATAATATTAATATACAATTTAGATAAATTTATTTCTAACATAAGTGATACACAAATAATAAGTGACTTAAATCAAGCTATAAAAAAATATGAACATTTCTGCGTAATATCTATAGAAAATGAAAATAAATTTAAAAAATATGAATATGAAGATTGGTTTAAAGATATTTATAATAGTAATAACGGTATTTGGATAGGAAAAGGAGTAACAGAACAAAATATAATTAAGATGAATAATGTAAATAGAGAAACAATGAAAGAAATTAAAAATGACATGGGATATCTAATCTCTGAAGGTAGTGGAACTTTAATTAGAACAATTGACTTTATAAGTAAAAACGAAGGTGAAAAAAATGAATAATAAAGTATTAATAAAACTATTACTACCACAACTAGATAAAAGCTATGATATCCTTATACCAATAAATGAAGTAATATGGAAAGTAAAAAAATTAATAGTCAAATCGATAGGTGATTTGGAAGGAATACACTTAAATATGAATGATAAATACGTATTAATGAATAAAAATAATAATAGGATTTATAATAATAATGAAATAATATATAATACAGATATAAGAAATAGTACAGAACTAATATTATTAAAACAATAAATGTCAAAAAAAGTGTCAATTTTTTTAAAAAACATTGAACAAACTAATAAAATATAGTATATTAAAGCTATAAGAGTAATCTTATAATAGAAATTTAATTTAATAAGGAGGATAATAAATGGCAAAATTAAATTTTAATATTCAATTATTTAATTCAACAGAAGACTTGTATTTTAATCCAGATCAACAACACAAACTAATAATGGGCACAACTTCTGGATTAAATACTTTAATTGAAGGAACTAATGACATGATCCTAGCTTTAAATAAACTAGCTAGTGAATGGGTTTCACCAGAAGCTGATGTAGTTGGAAATCAAGCAAAAGATAGTTTAAAAGATTTTATTCCTAAATCTCAAAACTATGTTGCAAGTATTGGTGGTTGGATGAGATATCATGGAACAAGATTGAACATTGCAAACAAAAGAAACGATGAATTAGAAAAAATGAAAGATGTTGACGGTAATATATCATTAAAAGTATTCCAAAAAGAAGGTCCTTGGATCGGTTTGAGAGATACTTCTACTGTTAAAGGCTTAAAACAATATCTAGAAAATGGTTTAGCTAAAGTTAACAATGGTCTTGGATTAGTTTTAAGAACTGTTGAGTCAAATCCAGATGCTTTTGCACAAGGTGTTGTTCCAAACGACTTACTACCAACTGTTCAAGAACAGAATGACATAGTAAGTAATTCATTCAAAAATCTTAAAACAAATTTAACAGCAGTTGTATTAAGAATTGATGCTGCTATTAAGGCCGCTGCTGCAGAAGCTAAAGCAGGTGCAAAAGGCACTAAGTCATAAAGTGTTTAAATAAAAAACTTTTGAAAAAAAGTTTTTTTATTTAAGAGGTGATTATAATGCAAATAAATAACAAAAAATTAAAAATTCAGGCAAATATAATAAAAAAAAATATAGAAGATTATGTAGAAGAATATTATAGCCTATATAGTTCATATAAAAATTTTCTTAGATGTTGGAACGATGGACAAACTGAATCTTTCTCCGAATTAATTAAAGATGAAAAGCAAAAAATAGATATATTCTTTAATGATTTATTTCTTTTTTGTGAAAAAATAAAATCAATATCTACTTATTATTCCAAAATTGGCAATCGATTAAATTTAATTGAAAATACTGATGGAGATATTGTAAGAGACTATGAAATAATAAATAAAAAAATCTTAAAAATAGAAAAAATTATGGAAGATATTAATACAAATTTAATAAATAACAGACAGATAATTAATTCAATAGGGTTAATAAACAAAAAAATAAATACTACTAAGCAAAATATACTTAAATCAAAAAAAGAATACACTGAAGCGTATAACTTTATAAATGAGACAGAAGAACAAATAAAAAAAGATCTATCAAAAACAAATATAATAAGAATTAAAGAAAATGGAATAAATATGGGAAAATTACCCACAATTAGAATAAATTCTTCCAAAATAGGTTTCTTTGATAATTATGCTCAAATACTAAAAATAATCAAAATAATTACTAGAGATGAAATTCTTTATCATCAAAAAATAACTGAAAGCTTTGAAAAGATAGAATCATTATATAAATCGGAGAACAATAAAGAAATAAATAATAAAATTGATACTATAATTAATAATTTTCAAAACATACACCAAAATCACATAAGTTATATTACATTTTTAGATGAAAAAATTAAAAACCAAATTGACACAACGAGAAAAGCTAAAGAAGATATTAAGAATATAGGTGATTAAATTGAATAATGAAGAATATGTAATTTTAAAGAATAAACTATCAAGCATAAAAATACAAATAAATGAAATAAATAACGATCTTTTAACGTTGAAAAAATCTATTAACAACTCTTTATTAATAGATAATGAACCAATAACAAAAAAAGACATTAATGAAACAATAGAAAACAATAATCAAACAATAGAATTAATAAACAATATATAAAAATACTCGTATTAAATACGAGTATTTTTATTAACATTACTAATTACTTATTATAATCTATAATAGCTTGATAAAATCCGTTGGCCAAACTAATTCTATCATCAACTGTATCATCACCAGGACGTTCAAAATTATTACAATAAAATCTTGCAGCATCTGAAACATTACCTATATTTTCAAAATCATTTTTTAAATCCCAATCATTATATTCATATGTAATATATTCCAATTGCGTATCTATTTCATACCAATCTTTATCTCTTGCATTACACCAATTAAGAAAATCAGCTTTTTTACTACCATTTTTCCCAGTTACCCAAGATTTAGTAGCATCATCCCAAAGACCACCAGTCCATTGTACTAGTCCAATTCCACCATATATAGGAACAGCTTTGCTTTCCAATAAATCTTTTCTAGCCTGTTCTTTATATTCAGAATCATCTCTCCTACTCCAATCAAAGGTTATTATTTCTTCACCAGTCCTTTGATCTAGATATACATTATGTTCATAATCATCATGCAATAATCTTTCTGTGTTAGCAGCTGGATTAATTTGAGCACCAGATTCAAATCTAATATTTCCCAAAATAGCAGCATTATGAACATCATCCATACCATACTTTTTTAAATAACTATATATATAATTAAGTCTTTGATTAGCCACATCGGTACTTAAACCAAAATCAATATTAGAAATTTCACCTACACTTAATACACTGGTTAAATCTAAAGTTTCACTATCAACACTACTTGAAGAACTTAATGAATTAGAACTAGTTGAAACAGTTTCTATATTTCCATAATTACCTCTACTTGAAGAACCAGTTTTACTATCGGTAAATCTTGGAACGGAAAATTCTGAAGATCTAATTCCTTTAATTTGAGACATAATTCCACCTCTTACTATTTAACTAATTATTGATTATTATTATCATTATTTTCTAATTGAATACTACTATTTTTAAATGTAACTGCTTCTCTAGGAGCAAATCCCATTCCCATTCTGCTAACTTCATTTCCTTTATCGTCATAGCTAACATCATCTATTCTAACAACATCATCAAAACCATCAACATCTACTATTTCTAAATCTTCTTTATTATTATAATAATTTTTATAAACTTTATCCTCATTTACAAATCGTCCCTGATGAGCAGAAATTTCATCCATAGCAATCTTACTAAAATCAATTTTTTCGATTCTATTAGACATAATATCACCTAAATATATCATAGCATAAAAGAGAAAAAAATTCTATCAAATATTTAAATTATTTGACAGAAAAATATGTTATAATATATGAAAAGGAAGTATATTATGAGAAGTAAGAAAAGAATTAAAAGAAATAAAAAGAAAAAAATAATTATAATTAGTATAGTATCCATATTATTAATTATATTATCTATATGTGGATACTTATTTTATAAATCTAAAGTATTAAAAGTAACATTTAAAAATAATATAGAAATAAATATCAATGAAGAAGCATATAATACAGATTATATTAAGAATATTAAAAATGGTAAATTAATTACCAAAAAAGAATTAATAGATACTTCCAAGCTAGGTAAAAAGAAAATAAATATTAAAATAAAAAATTATTTTAATAAAGAAAAGAATTATAGCTATATAGTTAATATAATTGATAAAGAACCTCCAATAATAGAATTTAAAGATAAATTAAGTATTACTGAAGGAGAAAAAATAGATTTATTAAAAGATATTAAAGCTAAAGATAATTCTAATGAAGAGATTAAAGTAACTGTATCAGGAGAATATGATATAAATAAACCAGGCAACTATGAATTGTATTATATTGCTAAAGATTCAAGTAATAATGAAAAGAAAGAAAAGTTTACTTTAGAAGTAAAAAAGAAAGAAGTAATAGTAAATAACTCCACACCTTCTGATACCACATTCACTACTTCTAAAGGATATAATGGATATACCAAAAATGGTATTACTTATATCAATGGAGTATTAATAGCAAACAAAACGTATAGATTACCATCTTCATATAACCCAGGAGGATTAACCGGAGAAACACAAAATGCCTTTAATAAACTTCATGCAGATGCTGCTAATTTAGGATACAATTTAACTATTGGAAGTGGCTTTAGATCATATAATACTCAAGCAAATCTATATAATAATTATGTAGCTAGAGATGGTCAAGCAGCAGCAGATACTTACTCAGCTAGAGCAGGACACTCAGAACACCAAACTGGATTAGCCTTTGATGTCTGTGAACACACATCACCTGATACATGTATCAATAACGGCTTTGATAATACTAGTCAAGCTAAATGGATAAGTGAAAACTGTTATAAATATGGTTTAATAGTAAGATATCCTCAAGGCAAAGATGCAATTACAGGATATATGTATGAATCATGGCATTTAAGATATGTAGGAGTAGATTTAGCAACTAAATTATATAATAATGGTAATTGGATAACTTTAGAAGAATACTTTGGTATAACAAGTAGATATAGTTAAAACACATTTAAAATGTGTTTTAATTATATATAAGAAAGAATGATATAAATGAATAATGAAGAAATAATAAATAATAAATTAGAAGAATTATCTAAATCTAAGTTTAGATCTAGTTTTAAACTAAATAAAAAAATGATTGATTATATAGATAATGTAGGTATGAATAAAATACTAGAACATTCTTATGAATTTATAAATAACAGATTAGCGGGAGCAAATCCAGCAAATGATGGAAAACAAACACCAATGAAAGGACATCCCACCTTTATCGCTCAACATGCTTGTGCCTGCTGTTGTAGAGGCTGTTTAGAGAAGTGGCATCATATCCCTAAAGGAAGAAAATTAACTAACAACGAAATAAACTACATAATATCTTTATTAATAGAATGGATAACAAAAGAATATAAAAAATAGCATTATTTAAACTTTTTGTTAACATTTTTTTAAAAATATGCTATAATATTCCACATTAACAAAAGGGGGATATTATGGGACCAGAAAATTGTTGTAATTTAGAAAAAGTAAAATATTTTCCATTAGAAGAATATATAAGTAAAATAAACTTAAAATCTGATTTATTATATCATCTAGAAGAAACGTCTAAAGAGTTTGATAAATACATAAAACTATTAAATAATTATGCACCAGAAACAGTAGCTAAATTTCTTATTTATTCATTTCAAAAGGAAATAGAAAAATCAAATTTAATTGAAAATCATACAGCCAATTACCTAGAAATAAATGAAAAAAATATTTTTTATGACTCATTAAATATTAATCACCAAAGAATAAAAAATTTACATAGATTTGCTCTCGAACAAGAAAAAGTAGAAGACTATAGAAAAGATGAAGCATGGGTAGGATATATAGAAAAAGGTAAAGAACATATATACTGGTATGGATCAGAACCCAAAGACATTAAAAAATTTATGGATGATTATATAAAAGAATATAAAACCAAATCATTATCTCTATTAAATAGTAATCCATTTTTAAAAAGTGCCTTAATAACCTTATTATTTATAAGAATTCACCCATTTAGTGATGGTAATGGCAGAACTGCCAGATTATTATATGATATGAAATTTACTGAAATAATAAATAGTATATATAAAACAAATTTAAAAATAGCACCATTACATATTTCTAATAGCATACTATTATATCAACCAACATATGTAAATAGAATAGATAATATATATTTTGATGTAGAACACGATTGCAATGATGAAATAAATAACTGGTTTGATTTTTGCCTAAATATGACAGATGATCAATTATTCTTTTTAAGTAATGAAATAAAAGAAAGCAGATATAAACTAGAACGTTTTGAAAATGAAAATATTAGTAAAAAAATAAAATCAATGAAATTATCTAGGTTACATTAAAATAAAGAAATAGCATGAATAATGCTATTTTCTTTTGAAATAATAATATTATATGATATAATCTTATTAACATGATTAAGGAGGAAATATATGAGTATATATGATAATAAAATAAAAAATAGACAAGATAAAGATATAGATATGAAAGAATATAAAGGGAAAGTATTAATTATAGTAAATACAGCAACTGGTTGTGGATTTACACCTCAATATGAAGCATTAGAGAAACTATATCAAAAATATCATGATAAAGGCTTAGAAATACTAGATTTTCCATGTGATCAATTCGGACATCAAGCTCCAGGAACAGATGATGAAATACATGCTTTTTGTACTAGTAAATATAATACAACCTTTGATCAAATGAAAAAGATTGAAGTAAATGGAGAAAATGCTATACCATTATTCAAATATTTAGAAGAAAATTCACCAAAAGAAATACTAACAGGATTAAAAAATACAATGGCTATGAAAGCCGTAAAGAAAATTAGTACTACTTGCAAAAAAGAAAATGATATTGTCTGGAATTTTACTAAATTCCTAATAGACAAAGAAGGAAACTTAGTAGCAAGATATTCTCCAATAGAAGATCCAATGAAAATGGAAGAAAAAATAAAGGAATTATTAAAATAGGTGATAGAATGTACGATATAATAATAATAGGAGCAGGACCTGCTGGATTAACTGCAGCAATCTATGCTAGAAGAGCAAATAAAAAAGTGTTAGTACTTGAAGCAAATGCATATGGGGGACAAATATTAAATGCTAACAAAGTAGAAAATTACCCTGGTATTTCTAATATATCAGGATATGATTTAGCTACTAATATGTATAATCAAGCTAAAGATTTAGGAGCTGAAATAAAATTTGAAACAGCATTACGTATAGATAAAGATAAAAAAGTAACAACTAATAAAGACACTTATCAAGCTAAAGCAATCATATTAGCAACTGGTTCGGAAAATAGGAAACTAAATATACCAGAAGAAGACAAATATATTGGCAAAGGAGTCTCTTATTGTGCTACATGCGACGGGAATTTCTTTAAAAATAAAGAAGTAGCAGTAGTAGGTGGAGGAAATACAGCTTTAGAAGATACAGTATATTTATCTGATATAGCCAAAAAAGTATATCTTATTCACAGAAGAGATTCTTTTAGAGGAGAAGATAAATATCTAACTGAGATAAAGAAAAAAGATAATATTGAATTAATATTAAATTCTAATGTTACTAAACTAAATGGAAAAGATGTATTACAAAGTATAGAAGTAACAGATAACAATAACAACATAAAGAATATAGATATTTCTGGATTGTTTATTGCAGTAGGCCAAAGCCCTAAAAACAAAATATTTGCTAACATAATAAAAATAAATGAAGCAGGATACATAGAATCAGAAGATGGTGTACACACCAATGTAGAAGGAATATATGTAGCAGGAGATAATAGAGTAAAAACATTAAGACAATTAACAACTGCTGTAAGTGATGGTAGTATAGCAGCAACTACTGCTATAAAAGAAATGAGGTAAGATTATGAGTGTTAAAAAAATAGAAGAAAAAGATTTTAAAGAAACAATAAAGAAAGGTAAAGTTATAATAGATTGCTTTGCAGATTGGTGTGGCCCATGTCGTATGTTATCACCAATAATAGATGAATTAGCAGAAGAATTAAAAGATTATGATTTTTATAAATTAAATGTTGATGAAGCTGAAAATGTATCTAGAGAATATGGAATTATGTCTATACCAACAATATTAATATTTAAGGATGGAAAATTAGTAGATAAATCAATAGGTTTAAGAACTAAAGAAGAATTAAAAGAATTAATAAATAAATAAAACTCTTATGAGTTTTTTTATAATAAGGAGAACTATGGAAAGACAAAAAATAATAATCAATACTAGTATTAAAGGTATAGTAGTAAATGTATTATTAGTATTATTTAAATTAATAGTAGGATTCATTGCAAATTCAATTGCTATAATATTAGATGCTATTAACAATTTAACTGATGCTCTATCTTCAATAATAACCATTATTGGAACAAAATTATCAACTAAAGCTCCAGATAAAGAACATCCCTATGGTCATGGAAGAATAGAATACTTTACTTCTATAATAATAGGAGTAATAATCTTAGTAGCAGGTATATTATCTTTAAAAGAATCATTTACTAATATAATAAACCCTACCAAGCCTAAATATAGCATATACACTATTATAATAATAATAACTGCTATAATAGTAAAATTATTACTAGGTAGTTATGTAAAAAATACAGGTAAAAAAATCAATTCAGGAAGCTTAATAGCATCAGGAACAGATGCCTTATTTGATGCAATCTTATCAACAGGAACCTTAATAGCAATAATATCATACCTATTATTAAAAATAAATATAGAAGGAATAATAGGACTATTAATATCATTATTTATTTTAAAATCAAGTATAGAATTATTAAAAGAAACATCTAATGAACTAATAGGTACTAGAGTAAATAGAGAATTAGCAACTAAAATAAAAAACACAATAAATAATTATAAAGAAGTAGAAGGAGCCTATGATTTATCATTACATAATTATGGACCACTACAAACAATAGGTTCTGTTCATATCCAAGTAAAAGATACCATGACAGCTAAAGAAATTCATATTTTAACTAAAGAGATAGAAAAGAAAATATATAAAGATTTTGGAATAATACTAACTATAGGTATCTATGCCTCAAATACAAGTGATAAAGAAGCTCTAAAAATAAAACAAGATTTAGATAATATAATAAAAAATTATAAAGAAGTATTACAAATACATGGTTTCTACATAGACAGTAAACATAAACATATAAACTTCGATATAATTATAGATTTTAATACAAAAGATAAAAAAGCAATAAAGAATCTTATAATAAAAGAATTAAAAGAAATTTATCCAGATTACAAATATCATGTAATAATAGATAACGATTTTAGTGATTAAAAGTATATAATATATATACTTTTTTTAATTATTATTCTATAATAATTATAAGGAGTAAAGTATGATATTAAACGTAAGTGGAAGAACAGATATAGTAGCTTTTTATACAGAGTGGTTTATAAATAGATATAAAGAAGGATATGTAGATGTAAGAAATCCTTACTATAAAAAACAAGTAAGTAGAATCTATTTTAACAATGTAGATCTAATTTTATTTTGCACCAAAAACCCCTTACCAATAATAAAATATCTAAATCTTATAAATAAACCAATATTATTTCATATTACTCTAACACCTTATAATAAAGATATAGAACCAAACGTCATAGATAAAAAGAAAATAATAAAAGGAATAAAAGAAATATCTAACATAATAGGTAAAGATAATATATATATCAGATATGATCCAATATTTATAAATGATAAATATAACCTAGAATATCATATAAAAGCCTTTAACAAACTATGTACTCACTTAGATGGATATACTAATAAAATAATCATATCTTTTCTAGATGAATATAAAAATGTAAAAAATAATAAAAATATTTTAAAATATAAAGAATTAACAAAAGAAGATTATAAAGAAATAGGACTAAACTTCTCTAAAATAGCAAAAGAACATAACATGACAGTACAAACCTGTTATGAAGAAGAAACACTAGTAGAATATGGCTTTATTAAAGGAGAATGCCTGTCACATGAATTAGCCTATAAATTAACCGGTAAAAAATATAAATCATGGAAAGCTAGAAAATGTAGTTGTGTAGAAATGGTAGATATAGGATATTACAATACTTGTAGCCACCTATGTAAATACTGTTATGCTAATTTTAACGAAAAAGAAATAAAAAATAACATAAAAAAACATAATAAAAATAGTTCTCTTTTAATAGGAGAACTAGAAAGTGATGACATTATAAAAGAAAGAAGATAACTATGAATGAAGTAAGAGAAAAAATGCTAAAAAAATTTAACCCAATAGACTTAGATTGGATGAATTATTTAATTGTTGATAATGATTTAACATTCCATCACATAAAAAAAGCGGAACTAGGAGGGAAGTGTACCATTAATAATGGAGCATTATTAACTACAAGAGCCCATCAATATCTTCATATGATAGAAAGAATAGATATTGAAATCTATAATAGAATAAATAAAGTATTTAAAGAAATAAATGATAATAAACAATCTCCAACTGATATTCAAAGAGAAAAAATAGAATTATTATTATTAGAATTTGAAATCAAAAATGTCGATAAAATAATAAAAAAGAAAGAAAACTTAGGCAAAAGAAGAACATTAGTAGCCCATCAAAGAAGAATAGATTCTCAAATAGGAAAGAAAGGATGATTATATGTTACAAGTAAAAAATATAAAAAAAGAATTTACTAAAAAAATAAATAAGAAAGAATTAATAAAATTTTACGCTAATGATAATATATCATTTACTGCTAAAGAAGGAGAAATAGTAGGAATATTAGGACCAAATGGAGCAGGTAAAACTACATTATTAAGAATTATCGCAGGCATTATGAATCCAACATCAGGCACCATAACCATTGATAATAAAACATATAATGATAATCCTATTAATATCAAAAAGAAAATAGCCTTCTTATCAGGAAATACTAAATTATACAAAGATATATCACCCTATGAACTATTAAAAATGTGTGGAGAATATTATGAAGTAGAAAGTAAAGAATTAGATAAAAGAATAGAAGAAATAACTAAAAAATTTGATATGGAATCATTCTTACATCAAAAAATAGAAAACCTATCAACAGGACAATATCAAAGAACATCAATCGCAAGATGCTTAGTTCATAATCCTAAATATTATATCTTAGATGAAGCTACTAGTGGCTTAGATATAATATCAAGCCAAGTAATACTAAACTTTATCAAAGAAGAAAAAGAAAATAACAAATGTATTCTATATTCTACTCACTATATGGAAGAAGCAGAAAATATCTGTGATAGAATAATAATGATAAATAAAGGAAAAATAATTGCTACCGGTACGCCTAAAGAAATAAAAAAAGAAACTAAAACTAATAACCTAAGAGAAAGCTTTTTCTCATTAATAGGAGGTAACAATGAATAAAAAAAGTATAATAATAACCATAAAAAAAGAAATAAGATCACTATTAAGGGATAGAAAAACCCTAATATCATTATTAGTATTTCCAGTTCTTATACCTATGATTATCTTTCTATATGCCTATATGTATGATAATGAAACAAAAGAAGAATATTATAATATAGCAGTTAATTATAAATTAAACACTACCGAAAAAAGTATTCTAAAAGAATGCTATCTAACACCAAAATATTATAAAGATTTAACTACCATGAAAAAACACTATGACAAAAAAGAAATAACAGCCTATATAGATTACAATGAAAAAGAAAAAAAATACACTATATATGTTAACCAAGATTCAGAAGCAGGAATGCGAGTATCAAGTTCCATTATAGCTTATCTAGATTCTTATAATAATTATTTAGCTAAATTACAATTAACTGGAGAAGACATCGATGTAGAAAAAATATATAATAACTTCACTTATAAAATAAAAAATCTAGAAGGAGAAAACATAATACTAAAACTAATACTTACCATGGCCTTCACTTATATAATAATGTCAATAGTCTTAGCAAGTACCAATATGGCTACTACAGCTACAGCAGTAGAAAAAGAAAATGGCACCCTAGAAACATTATTAACCTTCCCCATAAAACCAAAAGAACTAGTAACAGGTAAATATCTAGCCTGTGTAATAGCGAGTGTTATAGCCTCATTATTAGGCTTAATACTAACCATAGGAAGTGTCTTTATAGCATCTAATTCCTTCAAAGTATTTGAAACAATTAATTATGAAATAAATATCTTAACCATAATAATAGGAATATTTACTTGTATAGCAGCTTCTTTATTTATATCAGGACTTGCCATAGCAATAACTTCTTTTGCTAAAACCTATAAAGAAGCTCAATCATCATCGCAGCTATTAAATATCATAACTATAGTACCATTATTTATATCACTAATGGATATAAACATAAGTAATACCTATTATTTAATTCCTATCGCCAATTATATTCAATTATTAATAGATATCTTCTCTAAAGAATTTAATCTCTTAAATATTTCTATAGTATTATTATCTTCTATCATCTATGTAATAATAGTAATCTACTTTATAGTAAAACAATATAAAGAAGAAAAAGTATTATTTGGTAACTAATATGAAAAAAACAAAATATTTATTATTTGCAATAAGTATTATTATAATAATCTATTTATTTATACCAAATAATGAATTAAAAGATGATTATTATAATTATATAAATAAAAACACCATAAAAAAACATAAACTAACAGAAGATAAATATACCTGGAGTATCTTTGAAGATACCCAAAATAAAGTAGATAAAAGAAGAGATGAAATAATCAAAGAAATAAAAGATAATAACAACTTAACTATCTTATATAACAAATTATCTAACACAGAAGAAAGAAATAAAGAAGGATTATCTTCTTTAAATAAATACTTAAAACTAATAGATAATACCAATAACATAGAAGAATATATAAATAATGCTATAACAATAGAAAATGATTTAAATATAGACTTAATAACTAATATAAAAGTAGCCAAAGATTTTAAAAACACTAATAAAAATATTATTTATTTATATCCCATTACCATGGATTTTGGTGCAAGCGCAGACTTCTATGCAAATGATGATTACATGGCATATAAAGCCCTAGTAAAACAATATGGTATTAAAATATTAAAACAATATGGCTATGACAAGAAAAAAGCAAGAACTATCTCTAAAGAAATAACTAATATGTATATAGATATATCTAATAATTCCTATTTATCTAAAGATTTAGAAGATATATCTAAATACTATAATATTATTAATAAAGAAGAATTACAAAATATTTATACCAATATAGATATTAATAAATACTTAAAAAAGAAAAATATAAATGTAGAATCTTTTAGTATTATAGATAAAAATAATTATCAAACTATTAATAAATATCTAACTAATAATAACCTATCTCTATTAAAAGAATATACCAAATTAAAAATATTAGAAAATTACGCTATCTATTTAACAGAAGATTATAGTAATCTAATCTATGAATTAAATGATAAATTATCTAATACTAAAAATAAAGATACAGATATTGATAGAATAAATGATATTATAGCTAATTACTTTAGTTATGATATAGATAAACTATATCAAGAAAAATATTTTTCTAAAGAAGAATATAATTATTTAAATAATATGACCAAAGAAATAATATCTTATTATGAAAAAAATATTGATAATATTAATTGGTTAAGTAAAAATACCAAAGAAAAAGCCAAATTAAAACTAACTAATATTAAAATAAATATTGGTATGCCTGATGACTATCCCAAGTATTCTCTAGATTATAATCTAAATAATAATGATAACTTAATAGATAGCATTATCAAAATAGAAAATACCATTAAAGAATATGAATTATCTAAATTAAACAATAATACTCAAGATAGAGCCTTATCAGAAACAACCGTAAATGCCTATTATAATCCCCAAGATAATTCTATAAACTTTCCCCTAGCATCCTTATCTTTATTTAACAAAAAAGACTCATACTATGAAAATTTAGGCTCAATAGGTATGATTATAGCTCATGAAATAACCCATGCCTTTGATGATAATGGAGCAAAATTTGATGAAAAAGGCAATATGACTAATTGGTGGACTAAAGAAGACTATGATAACTTTAAGAAAAAGCAACAAGAAGTAATAAAGTATTACAATAAATATGAAGTAATGAAAGGGTTCTATATTAATGGTAAAAAAACAGTAAATGAAAATATTGCTGATTTAGGAGCAGTATCCTGTATATCAGAAATAGCTAAAAATAAAAAAGCAACATCCAAAGAAATAAAAGAAATGTATACATCCTTTGCTAAATTATGGGCATCTAATTCTAAAGAAGAATATATCACCATGTTACTATTACAAGATACCCACTCACCAAATAAATATAGAGTAAATGCAACCCTATCATCAACAGAATTATTTTATAAAACATATAACATAAATTCTCTAAATAAAATGTATATATCTAAACAAAATAGAGTAAAAGTATGGTAAAACTAGTAAAAATTACTAGTTTTTTAATTTTTTTTTAAAAAAAAGCAGGAGTTTTAATTCTAATGTCTAATAATAATATTAGAGGTGAAAAAAATGAAAAAAGAAAACAACCCAAAAAGAATAAAAAAAATATCTCTAATAATACTATTATTAGTATTATCATTGATAACGACTAGTGTGCATGCGGGAACAAATGATTCAGTCCTCATAAGGAACAAACAATACGATGTTTATGCTATTGCTCCCTTAAGTGATAGAACCCATTTATACAATTTAGAAATGTATACCATAAATGATACACCTGCATACTGTATTGAGCTAGGTAAAAGTATAACCAATACAACCTATAATTCTATAGATAATATAGAAGAACAAAAAAGAATAACCAACTTAACAAATACCCAACTAGAATATATAAAACTAGTATCATTCTTTGGCTATTTATATAAAAATCATACTTCAAGAGAATACTATATGGCAACCCAAGAAATAATCTGGGAATATCTAAATAATATTGATATAACCTGGACCAGTGAAGAAAACTTTAATGGGCCTAAAATAAACATAGATAGTTATAAAAATGAAATTCTAGATCTAATTAATAATTATAACGGTTCAATAAATATGCCAAATCAAATGAATTTAACAGTAGGAGACACATTAACATATACTGATAATGATTTTGTTATATATAAATTAAATTCTGATATAGATTTAGGAAACATAGCAAGTAACACTTTATCTCTAAAATTCCCAGATAATTTTATAGGTACTACTACCATTAGATTTGAATTAGATAATAATTTAAATGAACCACCAAAAATATATAACAATCAATCTAATTCCCAAATACTATTATCTAGAGGATATATTCCTTCTAAAACAAAAGAAATAACTTTCAACATAAAAGGAAAAACTCTTACTACAAATCTAATAGATAAAGAAACAAGAGATAATATTCCTCAAGGACAAGCTACCTTAGAAGGTGCAATATATGAAATATATGATAAAAATAACAATCTAATAACAACTTTTACAACTAATAATACTCTAATAAATACAATAGAAAATCTCTATAATGAAAAATATTACATAAAACAAATAGAAGCTAGTACAGGATATAAAATTAATAAAAACATTATTGAAGTAGACCTAACTAAAAAAAACAGAAAGACATTAGAAGAAGAAATAATAAAGAGCAATGTAGAAATAACCAAATCATATCAAGAAAAAGAAGAATTAAAACCAGAAAATGATATTGAATTTACTTTCTATTACACAGGACCTACTAATGGCTACTTCGGAAATATAATAACAAAAAATGGTATAGGTAGTATTCTCTTACCATATGGAAAATATATAATGACTCAAGAAAACACTACTTATGGATATCAAAAAATAGATCCCATAAATATCGATATCCTAACAGAAAATTCTACATCTTTAAAATATAATTTAATAAATAAACCTATAACTATAAAATTAAATATAATAACTAAAGATAAAGATACTAACAATAATATCAAAGAAAAAAATATTAAATATAAAATAAAAGATATAAATAATAATTATTTAACTTATAACAATGAAGATACTTTCTCTACGAATGAATCTGGTGAAGTCCTATTACCTATGGATATACCCTATGGAACATATATAATAGAACAAGTATCTAATCCTACTAACTATCTAGAAAATAATGAAGAAATAACCATAAAAATAGATGAAAATAATGACAATCAAATAATAAATATTGATTATTTTAATACAAAAAAAGAAGAACAAATAATCTTAACACCTACTAATACTACTAAAATATCTATTCCTAATACCTTAAGTAATAAAAAATATAAAATATCCTTAATTAATATCTTAATCTTAATAGGAGTGATTATTTATAAAAAAATTAATAAACATAATCATAATATTATTAATAATAATACATCCCTTAAAACAAAATAATCTTACTAATAAAGTATTAAGTATTAAAGATTATCAAGAAGAACCATTACTAAATATCACTATCCCAAAAATAAGACTAAATAAAAATATCTACCCAATAAATAGTAAACTAAATAATGTAGAAATAAATATAGAACTATTAAAAGAATCAAATCTCGATAATAACACTATTATTTTAGCATCACATTCAGGAAGCAATAATAATACTTATTTTAACAATTTAATTTATTTATCACTATATGATTTAATATATATAACTAGTAAAAATAATAAATATATCTATCAAATAAATAAAATATATTATATAAAGAAAACAGGTTATCTAGATATTGAAAAAGATATAAATAATAAACTAATACTAATAACTTGTGATAAATATAATAATCAAAGACAATTAATTATAGAAGCTCAATTATTAAGTTAAAAAATTGTAAAATACTATTATTTTAATAGACTACAAAATAATTAATTGCTATAATAAAATTGGAAGTGATAAGTATGGAAAATATCTTTGAAAAATTTAAAGAAAAAGCTAAACAAAATAAAAAAACTATTATTTTACCTGAAACAATGGATAAAAGAGTTCTAAAAGCAACAGAAATAATTCTAAAAGAAGATATAGCTAATATAATTTTAATAGGAAGTAAAGAAGAAATAATAAAAAACAGTGAACATTTAAATATAGAAAAAGCTAAAATAATAGAACCACAAAATAATGCATTAACCGAAAAATTAATAGAAAAATTATATCAATTAAGAAAAGAAAAAGGTTTAACTAAAGAAGAAGCTAAAGAATTATTACTAAACGATTATATGTATTATGCATGCATGTTAGTAAAAGAAGGCTATGCTGATGGTATAGTATCAGGTGCTTGTCATTCCACATCAAATACATTAAGACCAGCATTACAAATAATAAAAACTGAACCAAATACTGAATTTGTATCTTCGTTTACCTTAATAGATGTTCCAAATTGCAATTATGGCTATAATGGACTATTTATGTTTGCTGATTGTGGATTAGAACAAAACCCTGATTCTAACAAACTAGCTATTATAGCAGGAACTACAGCTAAATCGTTTAAGAGTTTAATAAACGAAGAACCAATAGTAGCAATGCTATCACATTCTACTAAAGGGAGTGCTAAACACGACGATATTGATAAAGTAGTAAATGCTACCAAAATAGCCAAAGAAAAATATCCATATCAAATAGATGGTGAATTACAATTAGATGCAGCTATAATTCCAGAAGTAGCTCAAATAAAAGCCCCTGATTCAAAAGTAGCTGGTAAAGCTAATGTATTAATATTCCCAGATTTAGATGCCGGAAATATTGGCTACAAACTAGTAGAAAGATTAGCTAAAGCCAAAGCTTATGGACCAATTACTCAAGGTATGGCTAAACCAGTAAATGATTTATCAAGAGGTTGTAGTGTAGAAGACATAGTTGGAGTAGTAACTATTACAGCTATTCAAGATACAATTAAGTAAGGAGATAATTATGAAAAAAATATTAGTCCTATTTGGTGGACATTCCTTTGAACATGATGTATCAGTTAGATCATGTAAAACTATTATGGATAACATAGATAAAGAAAAATATGATGTCTCTTTATGTGGAATAAGTAGAGATGGTGAATTCTATTCCTATTTAGATGATATATCTAAATTAGATAAAAACTGGATTAATAAAAAAGTAAATAAAATAGAAAATATTATTATGTATCTTAAAACATTTGATAAAGTATTTCCCATAATTCATGGCATGGATGGAGAAGATGGTAAAATTCAAGGATTATTAGATATTATAGAAGTTCCCTATGTAGGACCTAATAATGAAGGAAATATATTAGGATATGATAAAGCTATTACAAAAATAATTTGTGAAAAAAATAATATCCCGCAGTTGCCATATATTGTTTTATATAAAGATAATGAAATTAATAATATTTCTATACCATTTCCAGTTATTATAAAACCATCTCGCTGTGGCTCATCTATAGGTATTAATGTAGCTAATAATATAAACGAATTAAACAAATATATTAAAGAAGCCTATAAATATGATAATAAAATAATTATAGAAAAATATATTCATAAGCGTCGTGAACTAGAATGTGCTGTTCTAGGTAAAAAGGAAATAATTACCTCCTCAATTGGTGAAATAATCCTAGCTAATGGATTCTATGATTATGATTCCAAATATATAAATGATACTAAAGTAGGAATACCTGCTAATATTAATAGCACACTATCAAAAGAAATAAAAGAACTAGCAAAAAAAATCTTTACCATTTTAGACCTAAAAGATTTATCAAGGATAGATTTTCTATACGATATGGATAATAATAAATTGTACTTTAACGAAGTAAATACTCTTCCAGGATTTACCAGTATTAGTATGTATCCGCTATTATTTGAATATGATGGTATAAGTACCAAAGAATTAATAACTAAATTAATTGAAAAATAAAGCAAAAGAATAAAATCTCTTTTGCTTTTTCATTTAAAATAGTTGAAATAAAGCCAAAAAAAAGATATAATAATAAAGAAAGTAGTGATAAAAATGAAAGAAAAAAAGAATAATAATAAAAAAGTAACTAGCAAAGAGAAAAAAACAAATACTAAAAAAGAACAGAAAACACAAACAAAGAATATTAAAAAAGAAGTTAAAGAAGAAAAAACAAAAAATAAGCCAAAAAAAACAATTATAATATATTTAGCACTTTTGATAGTGGACATAATAATGATTATTTATGCTGCAAGACACAATTTTGTAAATTATACATCAATGCCAGGCATGAGTAAAATATTAATAGGTAATAATAAAAAACTATTTTTTGGTAGAAACTATATAAATATAATTATAACTATTTTCTTCTCTATTTATACATTACTTTGTAATAAATACATTTTAAAAATAAAAAATACTAAAAAACTAACAATTTCTTTAATAATATTTTACTTAATACTAAATATAGCTTTATTCTATTTATTCACTAAAAGAATATACTAATAAGGTGAAACTATGAAGAATATTTATAACTATACCTTAGAAGAATTACAAGATTATTTTATAAAAAATAATGATAAAAAATTTAGAGCCAATCAAATATATGAATTTTTATATAAAAAAAGAGTAAAAACATTTAAAGAAATGAACAATATAGGCCAAAAAGCAATAGAGAAATTAGAAAAAGAATTTAGTATAGACCAAATAAAATTAATCTTAAAACAAGAAGATAAAGATGTAAAAAAATATCTATTTGAACTAGCAGATAAACAAAGAATAGAATCAGTACTAATGTTCCATGATTATGGCATAAGTATTTGTATATCCTCTCAAGTAGGATGTAATATGGGATGTAAATTTTGTGAAAGTGGCAGATTAAAAAAAGTAAGAAACTTAGAAGCTTATGAAATGGTAGAACAAATACTTTTTATTGAAGATGATATAAAAGAAAGAATATCCCATGTTGTAATAATGGGAATAGGAGAACCATTTGATAATTACGATAATGTCATGAATTTTATCAAAATAATAACCAATCCTAAAGGAATAGAATTAGGAACAAGGCACATAACTGTTTCTACTTGTGGATTAATTCCTGGAATTGAAAAATTCTCTAACGAAACAGGTCAAGTAAATCTAGCTATAAGTTTACATGCACCAAATGATGAAATAAGAACAAAAATAATGCCTATAGCCAAAGTATATCCATTAAATAATTTAATAAATACAATAAAAAAATACATAGAAAAAACTAATAGAAGAGTAACATTTGAATATATAATGTTAGAAGGGATTAATGATTCAATAGAAAATGCTAAAGAATTATCTAGTTTACTAAAAAATATAAATTGTTATGTAAATTTAATCCCCTATAATGAAACAGAAAATATAGAATTTAAAAGAACTGGTCAAACCAACATAATGAAATTTTATGATGTGCTAAAAAAGAACAAAATAAATGTAACAATTAGAAAAGAATTTGGTGGTAAAGTAGATGCTGCTTGTGGCCAACTTAGAGCAAATCAGAAAGTAGGAGGGTAATATGGAAACAGCTTATATAACAAATCCAGGAAAAGTAAGAGATCATAACGAAGATAATGTTATAATTTTAAATAATGAAAATGATGAATATATCTTAGCTGTAGCAGATGGAATGGGAGGACATAGAGCTGGAGAAGTAGCTAGTGAAATAGTTATAAACCACTTAACTGAAGAATTTTATAGACTAGAATCCATTGGCAATAAAGAAACGGCTATCGAATGGTTAAGAAATATTGTAACTGAAATGAATAACAAAATCTTTGAATATACAAAAGAAAATCCAGATAGTAAAGGAATGGGAACAACCTTTGTTTGTGCTATAATAACCAAGGATTACTTACTATATGGAAATATTGGTGATAGTTCAGGATTTGTAATCAAAAATAAAAAAATGCATAAAGTAACTAAAGACCATACCTTAGTTAATCTATTAGTATCAACTGGAGAATTAACTGAAGAAGAAGCAAAATACCATCCAAGAAAAAATGTTCTTATGAGAGCTTTAGGAGCTAATAATCCCATTGATATAGATATTTTTGACGTAGATACTAACATTTCAGGAATATTCTTATGTAGCGATGGATTAACTAATATGCTAACAGTAGAACAAATAGAAAAAGTATTAAATAGCGAATTAACAATAGAAGAAACAGTTGATAAACTAATTAAAAAAGCAAATGCCAGAGGTGGAAATGACAACATAAGTATAGCTTACCTAAAGAAGGAAAGTGGTGATAAGTAATGCTATCAAAGGGGCAAAAAATTAATGATCGATATGAAATCATTAAATCTATTGGCGAAGGTGGAATGGCTAATGTTTACTTAGCAAAAGATACCATTTTAGAAAGAAAAGTTGCCATTAAAGTATTAAGAGGTGACTTAGAAAATGATGAAAAATTTATTAGAAGATTCCAAAGAGAAGCAAGATCAGTATCAGATTTATCACACCCTAATATAGTAGAAGTATATGATGTAGGTGAAGAAGAAGGACAACACTATATCGTCATGGAATATATTGATGGTAGAACCCTAAAACAATTAATTCAAAAAAGAGGTGCTCTAACTGTACCAGAAGTAATTGATATTATGACTCAACTAACTGATGGACTAGCTACTGCTCATGAAGCTTATATAATTCATAGAGATATCAAAGCCCAAAATATCATGATTTTAGATAATGGACTAATCAAAATAACTGATTTTGGCATTGCTATGACCCTGAACGCAACCCAACTAACACAAACAAATTCTGTAATGGGCTCAGTTCACTATTTACCACCAGAACAAGCTGGTGGCCAAACAGCAACTACTAAAAGTGATATCTATTCCTCAGGTATATTAATGTATGAATTATTAACAGGAACTCTTCCCTTTAAAGGAGATAATGCCGTAGAAATAGCTTTAAAACAAATGAAAGAGAAATTACCAAGTATTAGAAAACAAAACCCATTAATTCCTCAAAGTATTGAAAACATAGTTTTAAAGGCAACCGCAAAAAATCCTAAAAATAGATATGATAATATAAAAGATATGCACGATGACTTAGTACACGCTTTAGATGAAGATAGAATTGATGAAGCAAAATATAGTTATAAATATCCAGAAAGTGATATGGATGATAGTAAAGCAATTCCTATAAAAGATACAACAATAGAAGTACCTAAAGCAAAAGATATCGATTTACCAGAAAAAGAAGAAGACTCAGAAGAGGATTTATTTATAGATAGTCCAAACAACAAAAAAAGAAATATAATTATTTTAATTGTCTTAGTATTATTTCTTGCTTTGTTCGCTATAATAGCCATTATTAACCATAAAAATAATTCTTCAATTGCAACTGTACCAAATGTAGAAAATATAAAAACGAGTGCTGCTCAAAAAAAATTAAAAGAAAAAGGATTCAAATATGAAGTTGAAAGTGAAGAAAGTGATGAAGTAGAAGAAGGATATGTAATCAAAACAAATCCTAAAGCAGGATCATCAAAGAAAAAAGGAAGTATTATAAAAATAATAGAGTCATCAGGACCTGTAAAATCAGACTTAGAAGATTATACAGGTGAAAACTTTGATGACATCGAAGCAAAATTAACTAAATTAGGTGTAAAAGTAAAAAGAGAAAAGAAAGAAGTAGAAAAACCAAGTGAATATGTAGGGAAAATCAATACTATAATTGATCAAACACCAAAATATGAAGAAGGAGAAGAACAAAAATTATCTAGTGATGATATATTAGTTCTTTATACTCCTGATATTTTAGAAGAATATCCAGATATGGTAGAAGAAGAATGGACCGTAGAAAAAGTAGAACAATTTGCTAAAGATTATGGATTAAATCTAACAGTAAAAGATTCTAAAGGAAAAACTATCCAAGATTACAGTCAATACTTAAACAAACCAGTAAAAAGCCAAAACAGAAAAGGAAAAATCTCAACTGGTGTATCCTTCTCTGTATCAATTGAAGCAGACACTACTACCTATAATTTAATTGTAAATTATATAGAAAAAGGTACAAGCAAATCAATAAAAGATGAATATAGAGAAAATCACAAAAATGGTGAAAAAGGCACTTATACTTGTCCTGGAATAACAGGTTACAGTATTGATGAAAGTGAAAAAAGTAAAACATATACAATAAGTGATAAAGATGTGCCAATAAAATGTGAATATACTAAGGTTGAAGAAGAAAACTCTGACGGCTAATATTTAGGGGGAATAATGGAAGGATTAATAATTAAAAATATAAGTAATGACTATATAGTTAAAGCAAATGATAAAGAATATATCTGTAAACCAAGAGGAAGGTTTAGATTAGAAAAAACAACTCCCCTTGTAGGAGACAAAGTAACATTTGATGAAAATAATAACTATATCTTAAATATTAATAAAAGAAAAAACTATCTAATAAGACCAAATGTTGCTAATATAGATATAGCGCTAATAGTAACAAGTGTTAAAAATCCTAATCTAGATACTAATCTTCTGGATAAACTATTAACAATTATTAGTTATAACAACATAGAACCAATAATTTGCTTTACCAAATTAGATTTATTAACTAATGAAGAAAGAAATATTATTAATAAATACATAGATTATTATAAAAAAATAGGCTATAAAGTTCTAACTAATGAGAAGAAAGATAATTTTAATAATATCTTTAAAAATAAAATAGTAGTCTTAACTGGTCAATCAGGAGCAGGAAAAAGTAGCCTATTAAATAAATTAGATAGCAATCTAAATCTTAAAACAGATGATATATCTTATGCCTTAAATAGAGGAAAACATACCACTAGACATACAGAATTATATGAAATAATGGACGGTTATATTGTAGATACTCCAGGATTCTCTGAATTAGATTTTCATAACATGACTAAAACAGATATAATGCATAATATGAAAGATATATTTGATAATTCTCATAATTGCAAATATAAAGATTGTATGCATCTAAAAGAAGACAATTGCTATGTAAAAGAACAAGTAGAAAAAGGAAATATCTTAGAATCAAGATATAATAACTATAAAAAATTTATTGAAAGTATAAAAGATATAAGATAACTTATATCTTTTACCAATAGGAGTGATAATATGCAAATATCAACTTCAATACTAAACTCTAATAATAGAGAAGATTCCATAAAAAAACTAAATTATACTAAAACAAAATATATTCATATTGATGTAATGGATGGAAAATTTGTTGAAGATAAGCAATTTACCATAGATGAAATAAAAAAACTAAATAATATATCCATGAAAAAATTAGATATCCACTTAATGGTGGAAAACCCAATTGAGTATATCCAAAAACTAGATAATTTAAACATACAATATATAACTTTCCACATAGAAGTGGAAAAAGATATAAACAAAACTATAGATAAAATAAAAGAACTAGGATATAAAGTTGGTATTTCCATAAAACCTAATACTGATATTAATAAATTAACTCCTTACTTAGATAAAATAGATCTAATTCTAATAATGAGTGTCGAACCAGGTAAAGGTGGCCAAACATTCCTACCAAATACTCCAAATAGAATTAAAAAAATAAAAGAATTAATAACAAATAAAAACATCTTGCTAGAAGTAGATGGCGGCATAAATAATGAAACAATAAGTAAAATAGGAGAAGCTAATATCGCCGTAGTAGGTTCTTATATAACTAAAAGTACTGATTACGTTTACAAAATAAATAACCTAAGTCGAGGAAAAATAAGCATACCTTTTTTAGTTATAACAATAATAATAAGTTTATTAGCCATTAAACACATATTAACACCAATTGATTATGACAAATGTGATTATTTCTGTAGAGAGAGCAATATTAAAACATTTTATGTTGTTTCATTATCATGGATATCAACTATATTCTGTATGGTATATGTAGATCGTTTAACAAATCAGATAAAGAAAAGTAAATCACAAAAAAGAATTATTATAATTGGATTAACATTCAGTTTATTACCATGGCTAGTACTATTCTTACAAATAATAATCTCTCTCACTTAAAAAATAAAAACTTCCAAATAGGAAGTTTTTTATATTTCTATGTAATTATAAGAACATGCTCTAATTAATCTATTCATAATAGCAAGACCTAGTCCATTAGCTTTAACACCTTCAATTATAATTAATTCCTTATCATATTTATCAACACTTCTTAATATTCTAAATATATTATGAGAAATATCCTCTAAAGTTTCTCCGTATTCAATAGCATTCTTAAACAAATCAACATTCTTACTATTAGAAATAACTAAAGTATTATCAGTCTCTAACTCCTTAATTTTATTAATTAACTTATCTTTATCATCACTATAAACTAATATACAATTAGTCTTAGGAGCATAATGCCTATACTTCATACCAGGAGACAAAACAATTTCATTATTAACGTTTCCTAAAATATGTGAATCAATTATTACTTTTCCATATTTAGACAAATCATCATAAGTAATCTTGCCAGGTCTTAATATATGTATTTCATTATTAATAACCCTTATAACAGTAGATTCCACCCCAATATTAGTGTCTCCTCCATTTATTACGTAAGAAACTTTTTCACCCAATTCCTCATATATATCACTAATATTTGTACCACTAGGCCTACCAGATATATTAGCACTAGGAGCAGCTATTGGCCTATCAGATAATTCTATTAAATCATGAGCAATATCATTTATAGGCATTCTAACTCCCACAGTATCTAAATTAGCACTAACGATATCAGGAACAATCTTTTTCTTCCTTAAAATAATAGTTAATGGACCAGGAAAAAAATTATCTATTAAATCTTTCTCTATTTTAGAATCAATATAAGCAATTCTCCTAATCATATCAATACTAGAAACATGCATTATTAATGGATTATCACTAGCTCTACCCTTAGCAACAAAAATATTCCTAACAGCTTCTTCATTAAGTCCATCAGCTCCAATACCATAAACAGTTTCTGTAGGAAATATAACTAATTTACCATCATTTATATATTTACTAGCCTCCTTTAATAATCCTTTGCTATAATTCTCTCTCAAATCAATATATTTAGACATAATAATCACCTTTATAATATTAAAAAAAACTTCCCAAGGAAGTTCTATTAAGCGTTCTTTAAAGATCTAATTTCTCTAGCACTTAGTCTAACCTTTACAACATTACCTTTTTCATCTTTAACCTTAACTTGTTGTAAGTTTACTTTTTGAGCCTTCTTAGTTACTTTTAAACAATTAGGTCTATTATTAGCATAATTAGTTTTTTTACTTGATATATTCTTAGCCATTATTATCCCTCCTCAAAAAACATCGTATAATAACTTTATCACAAAATAAGTACTAAGTCAAACATTTTTAAGCTAAAATCCCAATAACTGTAACAAAATAATGATATTGGCATAATTTATTTTAGGAAGTGAAAGACATGTATGAAATATATAAAATAAATGAAACAGATAACTTAAAAGAAATAACAGAAAAGTATAAAACAACAGAAGATGAATTAATAAAAATAAATGGAGAAGATTTAATAAACAAAATAATCCCTAATAATTTAATTATAGTACCCAAAAATAAAAACACCAAATATGATTATTACACCGTTAAAAAAGAAGATAATATCTATCAAATAGCTAATAATAATAACGTAGATTATAATACTTTACTAAAAATAAATGGCCTAGATAAAGATGATTATATTTATCCTAATCAAACAATAATGTTACCAAGAAAAGATAAAAATACTTATCTCACTAAAGAAAAAGACACTTTAAATAAGATAATAAAAGATTTAAATATTGATATTAATACATTAATCAAAGAAAATGATGAAATATTCTTGGAAGAAGAACAAATAATATTTTTTTAAAGAGAAATAGCTTTATATTTCTCTTTTTTTATTGTATAATAATAAAAAATAGATAGGGGAGATTAATATGATATTTAAAAGACCATATGGATTTCTAATTAAACATTTTAAACTAATTCACTTATTTTTAACTGGATTATATATATACTTATTAGTAAAAGTAAGCAGTATTTTAAGATTTTATAATGGTTATATATTAGGAACAGAAAATAGATTAAATGCTATAAAAATAACTACAAACTACTATTTAATTGCGATAATTTTATCAATCATAATATGTATTGTTATATATGCATTAATGCGTTACAAAAAGAAGCCAAAGTTGTTATATTTTATATTAATAATTCTTTACATATTAATATCCCTAATTATAAAAATGTCATATGATGGATTAAACCAAATCTATATTTATAATAATTTAGCAATAAAAACACAAAGATTATATCGCGATATACTAAGAATAACAACTATCTTTCAATACATAACAATAGCCTTTACCTTAATAAGAGGATTAGGATTTGATATAAAAAAATTCAATTTTAAAGAAGACATAGCAGAATTGGATATAACTTTAAATGATGAAGAAGAAGTTGAATTAACCCTTGGATCAAACGAAGGTTTATTTAGAAAAATAAGAAAAAAAATAAGAGAATATACTTACTATTATAAAGAGAATAAATTAATAATTGTAGTAATAATCGCAGTAGTAGCAGTATTAGGATCAATAATTGGATTATTAAATGTAAAAGTAATAAATAAAGTTTATAATGAAAATGAAAAATTAAGTACAGATTCATTTGATTTAGTAGTAACTAATTCTTACATAACAGATAATAATTATAATAATATAAATGTAAGTGAAAGTGATAAAACCTTTGTAATAGTAAAAATGTATATAGCGCCACATGAAAAAGGTAATACCCTAAATACAGGAAATATAATATTAAAAATTAACAACAATAAATATTCATTAGATCAAAAAAATGGCCATAATTTTAAAGATTTAGGTACAGAATACATTTCACAAAAAATATTAGAACCAAAACAGTATATTTTTATATTTAATGTACCAAAAGCTAATCTTAATAAAAATATAGAAATATCATATGCTGAAAAGAATAGAATAAAACTATCACCTAAAGATATTGATAAAACAGCCAAAGAGACAACTTTAAAACTAAATGAAACATTAAATTTAGAAGAAACATTATTAGGTAGTGGAGAATTTAAAGTAGAATCTATGGAGGTTAAAAATACATTTATCCATGATTTTAATTATGAAGTAAATAACAAAACATATACCAGTAAATTAACTATAAAAAGTAATTCTAATACTATCTTAAACCTAAAAATAAATGCTTCTTTGCCAAACAGAATAACAACTTATGAATTGTTAGAAAGATATGGAAAAATAAAATATAAAATTAATAATGAAGAACAAAAAAGCAATTTAATGAATAATAAAACACCTGGAAATTATAATGAAGGATTATTTTTAGAAGTGGATAAGAATCTTGAAAATGCTACAAATATATGGATAGAATTAAATATAAGAAATAAAAAATATATTTACACTCTAAAATAATAACTTGTTATATAACATAAATTATAGTATAATGAAAAAGAGGTGGAAATATGCAACCTATATATTACATAATTATTTTTTCAGTTTTATTAATAATAGCCTTAGCAATAGTAAGAGGAAATAAAAAAGATTTTAAATTAGAAATAAATAAACTAGTAGAACTATTAGGAGGAAAAGACAATATAGTAGAAACAGAAGTAGAAATGTCTAGATTTAAAGTAACCCTAAAAGATATTAGTCTTGCTAATAAAGAAGGAATAATGAAATTAGGAGCCAAAGGAGTAGTTGAAATAGATGACCAACTAAAAATAATCTTTGGTAAAGATGCTAAAAAACTAAAAAGATATATAGATGAATTAAAATAGAAGTAAAAAACTTCTATTTTTTTATTCGACATTTTTTATAAATACGACACTATTCGACAAAATAAATTAGTTATTAAAGATATAATAATACTAGAAAAGAGTGAAATTATGAATATAATAAAAGAAAATATATTAAATATAATATTAGTATTATTTCCAATTCTCATATACTTTATCTATAATTGTTATAGAGAACTAAAATCAGATAAGTATAATAATATATTATTTAATCTATCACTATTTATATCTTTATATTTATGCATAAAACATACTTATTCAAATAATTTTATTAACATATTATTATTTATAAACATTCCCATCCTAATAGCATATCTAAAAAAAGAAAATAAAGTAGCAATAACCCTATCCCTAATATCAATAATGTATATTAAGTATTATTTAAATAAAAACATAATAATTTTCCTAATTCAATATCTATCATATTATTTAATTTATATAATAAGTAATAAAAAACAATTAAAAGACAAAAAATATATAACTATAATATCAATATTACAAGGTTTCTTCATGTCAATAGAAACAGTTATATATTATAAAACATCTATTATAACAATAATAGAAATACTAATCCTAATCTTTCTCTTTTATTTGATCCCATTTATCTTACTATATTTATTTAAATTAGCAGATAACATATCATCTTTATATCTAACAGAAAAAGAATTTAAAAAAGAAAAACAACTAAGAAATTCATTGTTTCAAATAACTCATGAAGTAAAAAATCCTATAGCAGTATGTAAGGGATATTTAGAAATGATAGATATAAATAATAAAGATAAATTAAAAAAATATATTCCTATAATAAAACATGAAATAGATAGGAGTCTAAATATAATGGGTGATTTCATGGAATTTAGTAAAATAAAAATAGAAAAAGACATAATAGATATAAATATCTTATTAGAAGAAATAACTGAAGAATTAAAAATAATATCTAAAAGTAAAAATATTAAGATAAATATTAAAATAACACAAGACGAAACATACATCTATGGAGATTATGAAAGATTAAAACAAGTCTTTGTAAATCTAATAAAAAACAGCATTGAATCTATAACCAAACAAGGGAATATTAATATAATTACCCATATTTTAAAAAATAATTACTATATAGAAATAACTGACAATGGTTGTGGAATGGATGAATATACCCTAAAAAAAATAAAAGAAATGTTCTTTACCACTAAAATAGGAGGAACAGGATTAGGAGTAAGTCTATCAAACGAAATAATAAAAGCTCATAATGGATCTATTGATTATTTATCTCAAAAAGGTAAAGGAACAAAAGTAATTGTAAAATTACCAATAAATATGATATAATTACACCGGTGATATAATGAAGTTATATAATATATTTTTAGATAGATTACCCAATATTGACTTACATGGCTATGATAGAGAAACAGCCAGAGTAAAAACCAATGACTTCGTTGAAGAATCAATTCAATTGGGACATAACAAAATAGTCATAATTCATGGTATTGGCACAGGAATAGTAAAAAAAACAGTCCATGAAACATTATCAAAAAATAAGAACGTAGAAAATTATAAATTAGATAATTTCAATAATGGATGTACAATAATAACGCTAAAAGACGATAGTTAATAGCATTTTTATAAAAAAACTATTGATAAAAAAGAAAAAATGTGATAATATTAATTCACATGGACCCTTAGCTCAGTTGGTTAGAGCATCCGGCTCATAACCGGGCGGTCATAGGTTCGAGTCCTATAGGGTCCACCATTTTTATTTGCGAGTGTGGCGAAATTGGCAGACGCGCTAGACTTAGGATCTAGTGGTTTATCCGTGGGGGTTCAAGTCCCTTCACTCGCACCACTAAAGTTATATACGAACACTATTAGTGCTCGTTTTTCTTTTAAAAAAATTAAACAACTAAAAATATAATATTATGATATAATATCATACGAAGGGAGTTTTAAAGATGAATAAAGAAATCAAATATCCAATTAAATATGCAATATTAGAACTTAAAGAAAGAGGAGGGTACTTAGTTGGATATGAAGATATAACCCAAGGTTTCATAGTCTCAAAATGCTATGTTCTAGAAAGTAGTATAATATATAATTCAGATGGAAGCAATAAAGAAATTTACAAAGTAGTATTTCCATTTTCAAATATAGAAGAATTTAAAAATTCACTTAGAAATGGTAAACCAAACATTGGAAATGCTAAAATTCCTAGATATGATGTATCCGGTGAAATATATTCAACTAATATAGTTACAGAATTATTTGATTCCTACGAATTAGCAAAGATAAATGCCACAGAAAAAAATGAAGAATATAGATGTAATCTAATGTTAAAAAAACCAGTTATCGTAATGCACACAAAATTATCAAATGCAAATTGGGAAAAGCAACATGAAAAATTAAAACAAGAATTTGAAAATGGATTAAAAATATGTAATATATTTGAACAACTAGTATTGAAGGCAACTGAAGATATGGACATAAGTGTAGAAATAACAAAAAACAAAACCAAAAAATTATATGAAATAAAGTAAGAATTTCGCTATTACACTACATGAGTAAAAAACACCATTTGGTGTTTTTATTTTTCTCTAATTAAATTTTTATTACTTTTCTCTTCCAATTCAACCATATTAAGTATAGATTCAGTTGCTTCTTCTTCAGATAAATCACTAAGATAAAAATAATCATAATTATTAAAAATATAATTTAAAATAGGATAAAAATGCTCATTAAAGCAATTCTTAGATAAAGAAGATAAATTAATTATTTTAGAATCCTTAAAAGAACTATTATTAAGCCCAACATTAACATGGATATATTCCGTTTTCCCACAAGCAGGACAAAAATATTGTGAAATCTTACCTATAGTAGGTGAAACAGTATTATCAAAAACTAAAACTAATTTATGTGAACATTGCTTTTGAAGATTAATTAAATTATTATTAAGCTTATTAATTTGTTCATTTAAAAATTGTTTTTTATGCATAATTTGTATCCTTTTATAATATATTTCATTTTGATTTTTCATATAAATTCCTCCAATACCCGTACAATTATAGCAAAAACTAATATAAAAGTAAAATTTAAACATAAAATAATATAGGTGGTAATATGAATATATTTAATAAATTAGATAGATATATAACAGATAAATCCTATAGAATAATAATAAAAAACAATAGTATAAATATCATAAATTATATAGAAATAAAAGATTTTTCTAATACTAAAATAATAATAACTAATGAATTGGGAACAACAATAGTTAAAGGAGATAATTTAGTAGTATCTAGAATGCAAGATAATGAAGCATTAATAACAGGTAAAATAAAAGAAATAGAGTTATAACAAAACTAATAAATCATAATATTTTATAGGTGATACTATGAAAAATAGATACCTAGAAAACTATAGTAATACAGTAAAAATAAAAGTAGAAGGAAAAAACATCAATAATTATATAAAAAGATTAATAAAAAATAAAATAAATATAATCAAACTAATACCTATATCCTATAAAGAGGTTCATATCATCATAAAATATAATGATTATAAAAAACTAATTAAATATAATACTATTTATAAAACATCCATAATAAATACCTATGGCAAAATAAAAATAAAAGAACTATTAAAAAAGAATTCAATACTAATAATAAACATGTTAATAGGACTAGTATTAATAATTTTCTTATCTAATATAATATTCTCTATCGATATTATCCATGAGGATAAAGAAATAAGAGAATTATTAAAAGAAGAATTAAATAAAAATGGTATTAAGAAATATACTTTTAAAAAGAATTATCAAACCATAGAACAAATAGAAAATAAGATATTAAATGATAATAAAGATAAATTAGAATGGATAGAAATAAAAGAAAGTGGTGCCAAATATATAATAAGAGTAGAAGAAAGAAAAACAAATGATAAAAAAGAAAAATACGAATATCAAAATATTATCTCAAAAAAAGAAGCTATTATTACAAAAATAAATGCCCAATCAGGAGAAAAAATAAAACAAATAAATGATTATGTAAAAAAAGGAGATATCATTATATCAGGATATATTACCTTACCAGATAACAGCAAAATACCTACTATGGCTAAAGGAGAAGTATATGGAGAAGTATGGTATAAAGTATCTATTGATTATCCCTATATTTACCAAGAAGAGAATTTAACAGGAAAAAATAAAACTATTTACGTTATTAATTTCTTTAATAAAAGAATATCTTTATTTAATTTTAAAAAATATAAAAGTTTTAAATACAAAGATAAAACATTACTATCTAATAATTTTAATACCATAAATCTAATAAAAGAAAAACAATATGAATTAAACGTATTAGACGAAGTATATCCAGAAGATATAGCAATCAATAAAGCTAAAGATTATATTGAAAGGAAACTAAAGAAAGATAATAATATAAAAGAAATAAAAAAAATAATAATTATCTCAAAAGAAGAAAAAGAAACAACTATTGATTTAAAACTATTCGTAAGTGCAATTGAAAACATTGGAGAAACATCTAAAATAGATATAAACAATCTAGAAACTCAAGATTAACAACCTTGTTTTCTAGATTTTTTTGTGTTAAACTAAAAAAAGGTGATATATATGGAAGACATAATAAAGAAAATATATGACTATTCACTAGAAGAAATAATTGGAGAAAGATTTGGAAAATATTCTAAATATATTATCCAAGATAGAGCAATCCCTGACGTAAGAGATGGTCTAAAACCAGTACAAAGAAGAATACTATTCTCTATGTACAAAGAAAAAAATACCTATGATAAACCATATAAAAAGAGTGCTCGTGCCGTAGGAGACGTTATGGGTAAATATCACCCACATGGAGACTCATCAATCTATGAAGCAATTGTAAGACTTAGTCAAGATTGGAAAATGAGAGAACCACTTATTGATATGCAAGGTAATAATGGTTCTATAGATGGTGATGGTCCAGCTGCCTCTCGTTATACCGAAGCAAGATTATCCAAAATAGCTGGAGCAATGCTACAAGATATTGATAAAAACACTGTAGCTATGGCTCCTAACTATGATGATACACTATTAGAACCAACCGTCTTACCAGCTAAATTTCCTAATTTATTAGTAAATGGAACAACAGGAATATCAGCAGGATATGCCACTAATATTCCACCACATAATCTAGAAGAAGTAATAAATGCTACTATTTATAGAATAGATAATCCTAATAGTAGATTAGACACTATTATGAATTATATTAAAGGACCAGATTTTCCTACCGGAGCCATAATTGAAGGAATAGATGGTATCAAAAGTGCTTATGAAACTGGAAAAGGGAAAATAATAATAAAATCTAAAACAAAAATAGAAAAAAATAAAATAATAATAACAGAAATCCCTTATGAAGTTAACAAAGCCTTATTAATTAGAAAAATAGATGAATTAAGAATAGATAAAAAAATAGAAGGAATATCTGAAGTAAGAGATGAATCTGATAAAGATGGCTTACAAATATCTATTGATTTAAAGAAAGATGCTAACGCTGAAAACATCTTAAATTATTTATATAAAAATACTGAATTACAAATATCATATAATTTTAACAATGTTGTAATAGTAAAAAGAAGACCGGTATTAGCAGGATTACTATTAATATTAGATGCTTATATTGAACATCAAAGAGATGTAATCAAAAAAAGAAGTGAATTTGATTTAGCCCATGCCAAAGCTAGATATCATATTGTAGAAGGATTAATAAAAGCAATATCAGTACTAGATGAAGTAATAAAAACCATAAGAGAAAGTAAAGATAGATCAGATTCTATTGCAAATTTAATAAAGAAATTTGAATTTACCGAAGAACAAGCTACAGCAATAGTAGATATGCGTTTATATAGATTATCTAATACAGATATCTTATTACTAGAAGAAGAACAACAAAAACTAATAAAAATAATTGAAACACTAGAACAAATACTAAAGGATCCAGATAAATTAGATTCTGTAATAAAAGAAGAATTAAGAAGAATAAAGAAAGAATATGCAACACCTAGAAAATCAGAAATAAGAGAAGAAATAACTGAAATAAAAATTGATACTACCGCTATGATACCTAAAGAAGATGTAATAGTAGTAGTAACTAAAGAAGGTTATATTAAAAGAACTTCTCAAAGAAGCTTTGCTGCTTCTAATATAGAAGATTTAACCCTAAAAGAAAATGATTATGTAATAGGTACTTATAACATGAATACCCTAGATACATTACTAATATTTACTAATTTAGGAAATTACTTATATATCCCTGTTCATGAAATACCAGATTTAAAATGGAAAGATTTAGGAAAACATATGAGTAATGTCATAACCGTAGATGAAGGAGAATTAGTCATAAACGCTATGCCGGTATACGATTGGGATGCTAATCTATATATAACATCTTTCTCTAAACTAGGAATGGTAAAAAGAACTAAATTAAAAGAATTTATCGTTCAAAGATATTCTAAAGCTATCAATATGATGAATCTTAAAGAAAATGACGAAGTAATAGATGTAAGCTATAGCATTGGAACAAACGTTTTAGCAGTAACCAAAAAAGGTTATGGATTATGGTATAACATCAATGAAGTAAATCCAGTAGGCTTAAAAGCAGCTGGTGTAAAATCTATTAACCTAAGAGATGATGAAGTAGTAAGTAGTATCTTGTTTAATAAAGATGAAAGTGAATTTATAACTATCATAACTGATAAAGGAACAGCTAAAAGAATGAGATTTACTGAAATAGACACGGGAAGTAGAGCAAATCGCGGACTAATGTTCATGAAAGAAATAAAATCTAATCCAAGTAGAATAGTTAAAGCTTATGTAACAAATAGTAAAAATTCTATTATCGTAGTTTCTGATAATTATACTAAAGAAATTAAACTAACAGAAATACCTATTATGGATAGATATAGTAATGGTTCTTATATTATAAAAGATAAAATAAATAATAGCTATTTAAATACAGAAATGCTATCAAAAGATGATTTTGATAACAAAGAATATATCGCAGATAAATTACCAGAACAAACAGCTTTAAGCTTTGATATGTTAAATAAAGAATCACTAAAACAAGTAGACGATAAAATGATAACAATAAATAACTTTTTAGATGATATAGAAGGAAAATAATCCTTCTTTTTTCTTTTATATATTTTAAATAAAATAAAATTATGATATAATCAAAACATAATAAGGCAGTGATAAAATGAAAAAAAATACTAAGTTTTTAATATCTTTAGTCTTCATTCTAACATTTTCAATAGTATTAATATCTACCATAAGAAAATTCACCCTAGCAGCAGATATAAATATAGCAAGTGAAGTATATAATATTGAAAATGAATATATAACAAACATATCACCACAAACTAGTATTTCTCTTTATAAAAAATATTTTGATTTAGAAAACTGCTATTTAAAAGTAACAGATGATAATAATGAAGAAATAACTAGTGGCTATGTATATACTGGTAGTAATACTGTCGTTTATAATAATAATCATACCATTATAAAAACATATAAAAATATCATAACAGGAGACATAAATAAAGATGGAGAAGTAGATAATAAAGATTTAAATATTGCTGCAAAATACCTAGTAAATAATAGTTTTACAAATTATTTAATTAAAGCTATGGATATAAATAAAGATAATCAAATAAAAATAAATGATTTAACTCTATTAGAAAAAAATCTTAACTCTTCATATGAATCATTAACACTAAATACTGATAATATAACATTAATGTCAGGAGAAAAGAAAAGAATTATACCAACCATAAAACCAAGTATAATCCTAAATCAAAATCTAAACTGGCAAACGAATAATAACAGTGCTACTGTTGATGAAAGTGGCCTAATAACTGCTAATACCGAAGGAGAAACAATTATAACAGCATCAACAAAAGATGGTACTAAAACCAAAACAATTCATGTAACTGTCGATAACACCCCATTACTTGTAACAAATAATATTAGCATCTATCGTGGTGGAAATCCAAGTAGAATAGACATAAAAGCCATTGATTATGATGAATTAACATGTTCTTCTGCTAATGAAAATATTGCAACTTGTGAACTTGATAACAAAGATTTAATCGTAAAATCAGTAAGTGATGGTAACACTAAAATAACTGTAACTAGTCCAAATTATGGATCAGTAGAATTAAATGTTGAAGTAATATTTACTTATTTTTCACTATTCCCTAAAGCAGATTGTTTAAGATATAGAGAGAGTAAAGCTGGCGGAACTATAACAGGATATAATTTTGGAGAATTTAGTGTAAAAAATATAAGCGATAGAGATATAATAACATATGCCTCAATAAATAGATATGGTATTTCTCTTACAGCAGGAGATAAAACAGGAGATGCCATCGTAACATTTACTGAAAGTAATGGTAACAATGAAGTCAATTTTACAGCAAAAGTATATAAATTAGAATTAGCTAGTAAAAGTGGAACTACTAATTTAGCAACACCTATTAATATTGAAATTACAAATGAAAATACTGGAAATCTAGCTTGTACAAGCAGTAACAACGATATAGCCACATGTAATATAAATAATAATATCTTAACCATAACTCCAGTAGCAGTAGGACAAGCAACAATAACAGTAACTGGTGACAAATGTGGAACTGCTACTTATAATTTAAATATAGATAATAGTATGGAGGTGGGATAATGAAGAAAATAACACTTCTAATACTAATGTTAATACCAATAAAAATAAATGCTGAAACATTAACTACAACTATAAATTGTCCTGAAAAAGCCAAACCAGAAACCATAATATCTTGTACCATAACTACAACCGCTACTAGTCCTTTAAATGGTTTAAAACTAAATCATAATCTAGATAACAATTTAACATATCAAAAAACAAGTATAAATAATAATTGGAAAACATACTATAAGGACAAAAATGGACTAGCCATAACCAAATTAAACAACACCGAAAAAGAAATAATAAACATTGAATTATACTTTAAAACTCCAAAATTAAACACAACTAACAATACATATACTATAAATCTAACCAATATAGAAGCAAGCAATAATAATTATGATTTATTAACAAGTAGCAATATATCTAAACAAATAACGGTTGTATCAGATGATAATTCCTTATCAAATCTAACTATAACTAATGCTTCCCTAACAAGTAATTTTAACAAAAATAAATTAGATTATGAAGGAACAACTAACGATAATAACATCACGATAAATGCTACACCAACTGATAAAAACGCTAAAGTAACAGGACACACTGGTAATCAAACAGCAAATTATGGTTCTAATATCTATACCATAACCGTAACCAGTCCATTAGGAAACATTAGAAATTATACTATAACAATAATAAGACAACTACCTAAATCAAAAAATAGTGAAGAAACTAATCCTACCCTAAAGAATATTGAAATAGAAGGATCTTCAATTAATTTTAAACAAGATAAATATAATTATGAAATAGAAGTACCTAATAATCAAACAACTATAGATTTAAGTGCTCTACCTTTTGCAAAAGATTCAAAAGTAGAAATAGATAAACCTGATTATTTAAAAGAAGGAAATAATATAATTACTATAACTGTAACATCAAAAGATGGAACAGTATGCAAATATACTATTAATGTAATAAGAAAAAAATTATCAAGTGATACTACTATAAAGAAAATAATAATAGATAATTACAAATTAAATATTAAAGAAAATATTTATAATTATGAACTTAAAATAAAAGAAGAAAACAAACTAAATATAAAAGTAATATTAAATGATGATAAAGCAACATATACAATAGAAGGAAATAAAGATTTAAAAACAGGAAGTATAATCACTATCAAAGTAACCGCAGAAGACAAAACAACAGAAGAATATAACATTGAAATAATCAAAGAAAAAATAAGTGATAAGAATCTATTAGAAAATAAAAGATTATTAATAATAACCAGCATATTACTTATATTAACATCTTCTATAGCCTTAATAGGAAAAAGAATAAAGAAATAATATTCTTTTTCTTTTATTTTAAATATAGTATAATATATATAGAGGTGATACAATGCCAAACATATATGTAAAAGATATTATAAACAAATTTAATGGTAAATTATTAGTAGGAGATGAAAATTTAATCTTAGAAAACATCTCTAAAGATACAAGAACTATAAATAAAGGAGATATCTATATTGGAATCAAAGGAGAAACCTTTGATGGTAATAAGTATTACCAAGAAGCATTAGATAAAGGAGCAATTTGCTGTATCTTAGATAATATAGATGAAGTAGATATATCAAAATATCAAGATAAAACTATAGTAAAAGTAGATAATACCATTAAATGCCTTCAAGAATTAGCAGAATATAAAAGAAGTTTGTATAATATTCCTGTAATAGCAGTAACAGGTTCAGTAGGTAAAACTAGTACTAAAGATATAATCTATGAAGTAGTAAAAACCAAGTATAAAACCCTAAAAACAGAAGGAAACCAAAATAATCATATTGGCCTTCCTCTAACTATATTAAAACTAAAAGATGAAGAAGCTTTAGTCACTGAAATGGGAATGAATCACTTAGGAGAATTATCAGTACTAGCAAATATTGTAAAACCAACTATAGCAGTAATAACTAATATTGGTACTGCTCATATAGGTAACTTAGGTTCAAGAGAAAATATCTTAAAAGCCAAATTAGAAATAACAGAACCACTATCAAAAGAAAACACTTTAATAATAAATAACGATAATGACTTATTACATAAAGAATATGATAAATTAAAAGATAAATATAATATAATTACTATAGGAATAGATAATAAAAGTAATTATAACGCTACTAACATCAAAGATAATATCTTCTCAAGTACTTTTAATATTGATAACGATAATATAAACATAAACGTAGGAAGTACAGCTTTTATCTATAATTCCTTAGTAGCTTATGCTGTAGGAAAACAATTAAATATTGATAGTACTAATATAATAAAAGCCATAAATAACTTCAAACTAAGCCCTCATAGATTAGAAAAAATAGAAATAGATAATAACATTACATTAATAGATGATACCTATAATGCTAATCTAGATTCTATGTTAAATTCCTTATCAATTTTAAGTAAAGTAAAAGATAGAAGAAGAGTAGCTATCTTAGGAGATATCTTAGAATTAGGTAGTTATTCTGAAGAAATACATAGAAATATAGGGAAAAGTATAACTAAAGATAATCTAGATATTCTAATAACTATAGGAAACGATTCTAATTATATAAAAGAAGAAGCTATAAATAATAGCTTCCCTAAAGATAAAATATATTCATTTAATAATTATCAAGAATCATTAAAAGAAATACATAATATTCTAAAAGAAAATGATATAGTCCTACTAAAAGCATCTCATGGTATGGAACTAACTAAAATAGTAGATTATTTAAAAGGAGAAAGCAATGTTTAATATATTTAAGAAAAAAGAAAATAATAATATTGAAAGTACAATTATAAATGATCTACAATATAATAAAGAATATAATCAATATACAGGAACTTCTTACATAAATAAATTTAATAAAGAATGCAACATAACAATAGAATCAAATGATATAGAATATGCTGAAAAATGTATAAAATTTATCAATAATGAAGAATCAAATACTATATTTGAAGCAATATATGAATCATTAGTACTATATTGTAAATCATACTTAGAAGAATATAACGATATTAATATTCCTAAAGACATATCAGGTAAAGATATCCTAAACTATTTAAGTGAAGAAACAATTTGCATATTTGATAACAAAGATAACAAAATAGGCTTTAATATCACTGGTAATTGTACATGGGAAGAAGAACATGGTTTTATCATAGTAGTAAATGATGAAAAAGTAAAATATGTTGGTGAACATGGAAATCTATATTATCCATGGGAAGATTTAAGTCAAGAATCACATAACTTTGCCACAAATAATAAAGAGAATAAAGGAGAAAGCAATGTTTAATATATTTAAAAAAAAAGAAAAGAATAGTATTGAAAACAATAATGTAAACAATCAACAATATAATAATAATCTTTTAAATGAATTTCTTAACAAATTTCCCCCATCACAAGACCTAATAAAACCAGATGAAAACATCATAAATAAATATAAAGATAAACTACCACAAGAAATAATTGATCTATGGAAGAATTATGGTTTCGGTAATTATGGAGATGGACTAATTAAAGTAATTAATCCTGATGATTATCTAGATAATCTATTTACATGGTTAGGAAAAGAATATGATAATTATGTTCCTATTATGATAACTGCCTTTGGAGATATATTTTATTATCGAAAACTAACGGATACCGAAAACGATATCTGTATGCTTAGTATCCATTATAGAGATATAATTACTTGTACTTATTCATATCAAGAATTCTTTGAAACATACATAGTTAAAGATGAAATTATAAAAGAATTATTAAAAAAAGAATTATTTAATGAAGCCATAAACAAATTAGGAAAATTAACATCCGAAGAAATATATTACTTTGTACCCGCTCTTTGCCTAGGTGGTGGAGAAAATATTAAATATATAGATAAAGGAAAAGCAACAGTTCACCAAAACATCCTATTTCAATTAGGCAATAAATAATAATATATACATAAACAAGTATTTATGATATAATTAATCAAAATAAGAGGTGTAAATATGAATGAAGCAGGGTTAAGTAGATTAATTGAAAATGCTGGATTAACAGCAGATGCATTAAATATAGAAGATAAAAATAAAAATAGAATCAGGAATGCTAAAGGTGAAGCAGAAAAAATTGAAGATTTAACAAAAGATTTATATATTCTACAAATAATTAGAGAGGAATTAGCTAAAATTCCAGAGTCAAGAACCACTGGTAGAAATATATTTCTTCAAAGAGAACAAACATCATTAGAGTTTGCTAGAGGAATGTCACAAAACATGTCACAAAAACAAGAAGAATTAACTAAAAACGTAGAAAAAGAACTAAATAGGGCAAGAGTAATGGAAGATAATCTATTTGAAAAAGTAAGACATCCAAGTCCCTATGGAGTTCCTTTAACCATAAATAAAAGAATATTAAACGAATTAGATAAAAATAAATCTATTCAAAAATATAGTAAAAGTGAAGAAGCAGCAGTAAAGACTCTATTACCAGGACACAGCCAAATAATATTAACAAGTAATCCTAATAATCAAGTAAGACAGAGCTTAGCTGCCTATAAAAGAGTAATAGAAGCAAAATTTAAAAATGAAAAAGAAGGCCTAACTAAACCAGAATATAGTAGTACATCTCCAAATATTGATGCTGAATATACTACCTTTTTAAATAATGATATAACAAAGATAGATGAAAGAATAAAAAATCTAGCAGCATATCATCCTCTAGCAGATACAACAAGATTAAAAAATATGCGAAATGAAATAGCAACAGTATCAAAACAATTCTATGAATTAAAGAAAAATAGAATAATTATAGATAGATTAATAAATTTAGCAACCCAAATGAGTAATGGACAAAAAGAACAACTAATAATAAAATTAGAAAAAGAAAAGAAAGAAATTGATAAAAATATCAATTTATTACAAGATAGATTAGCAGTAGTTAAACAAAACTTTGAAGCAGAATTTAAAAAAGTAGAAGAATACGCTATTAACTTAGAAAATACAAAAAAAACAACAAGGCAAGAAGAACAACCAGCAAAAAAAGTAGTATTTAATCCAGATGTAAAAAAATATACCAGTGGTAAAAGAAAAAATGATATTAAAGAACTTAAAGAAGCAAGAGAACAATTATTAGCGAATAAAGATAAAATTGAAGAACCAAAAAGAACCCCACAAGAACAAAAAAAGATGTATGAAAAATATAAAGAAGCAAGAGATATTTTTGATAATTTGCAAAAATCAAAAGGACAATTTAAAAATGACGAAGTATTTAAACAACATGTAGTATCAAAATTAGGGAAATATGGTTCTACCTATGAAGAAATAGTGGAAAATCTAAGTACTATAAGAGATAGTTTAGAAGTAACAGCTCAAATAAGACAAATAATGAACGAAGTAAGATCTGAATATAAATCTTATGAAGAAATGACCAAAGAAGAAGCAAATGGCTTAACTAGTATAGAAAATAAGATAATTGGTAGATTACTCACTACAAGAGAAAATGGAAACATATCAGAAGAATTAAAGGCTGAAATAGAGTACTATGTTAAAAAACATGGAGAATTAGAAAGTGATTTAAAACCTGCTTACTTAAATAAACAAAACTATGAAAAAGAAACCTATCAAAAAATAGTAGATAAACTAAAAATAGATAACTATATCAACACAGAATTACTTGATGAAGTAGGACTAGTAACTGAATCAAAAAGATCTAGATAAAGAGTAATATATTTACTCTTTTTTTACATTAAAATTTACAAAAACAAATGTAAAATCTAAATTACAGATATCCTTATATTAATACTATTAAGTTTTTATAACCGTAAAAAAAATGTCTAATTTATTTATTTTCTTTTCCTTTTATTATATAATTATTATGGTGAGAATATGGAAAATAAGTCCCCAATAATAATGAATATATCCAGTATGGAAGATATTAATAAATTAAAAAATACCCCTAGTGTAAAATATCTAAATATTAATATAGATAAACCAAATCTAGAAGTAATATATCATCTAATAGATAATGGTAAAGACTATTCTTATGCCGAATTAATAGATGATAAAAAAGGATATATCTACGTCCCATATGAAATCTTTAAAGAAGGAGAATTAGAAATACTAGATATAATTAATAATATTCCCACTAATTTAAATGAATTAGAAATAGCAAGATTTTTATATATAACCCTAGGAAAAAAAATAGGATATGATATAAATATCCTACCAGAAAAAAATGAAACATTTAATTTAAAAACAATTAATACAATTAATAATATCTGGGGATGTCTTAATAATAAAAAAGGAACTAATACATCTTTTACTAAATTATACCTATATTTATGTAGAATGATGAATATTAATTGTGAAATAGTAAAAGTAAATAATATTAATTATTCAAAAAATCTAATTAGTATCAAAGAAAAACAAATATTGACTGATATAACTCAGGACATACCATTAATTCAAGCAGGATTTAGAACTAAAAACTTTATTGGATACAACGATAACATTGAATTAGATAGAAAAATTAATTACATCAAAGATACCTATAATGAAGAGAAAATAGAATATTCCCTAAAAAATATTGATTATAGCAAAGAAGATGCTATAGAAAACATTCTTCTAAGAACTCAACAAATAATTAACATAAATAATATAAAACCAATTGAATTAGGTATAATTTATGATATAATATTTGAGAAATACTGTCCTAATTATAACATTTATATTAATAATCTATTTGTAAATGAAAACTACAATAAAGAACATTTTATTTTAATAAGTTACAATGATAAATGCTATAGTTATAATTACAATAAATCATCATTTATGAAAATATCATATGATGAAATATTAAAAAATATTGAAGAAAAGAAAATAGGTATTTATCTCAATGAAGAATTACCTAGAATAAACAAAGAAAAAGTTATCTAATGACTTTTTTCTTTATCATGAAAGGAGTACTAATATGAATATAAATGATTTAAATGATAAACAACAAGAAGCTGTTATACATGATAAGGGACCTATGTTAGTACTAGCAGGAGCAGGATCCGGTAAAACTAAAGTCTTAACCTCAAGAATAGCTAATTTAATAGATAAAGGAGTATCACCTGCTAATATTTTAGCAATCACTTTTACCAATAAAGCTGCCAAAGAAATGAAAGAAAGAGTAAGAAGAATTATTGGTAATGATGCTAATTATATCCAAATTTCAACATTCCATTCCCTAGGATTAAAAATAATAAAAGAAAACTATGAATTCTTAGGTTATCAAAAAAATTTCATTATCCTAGACAGTGATGATACCCTAACTGTAGTAAAAAAACTAATGAAAGATTTAAATATGAATCCCAAATTCTATAGCGCTAGGGATATTAGAAATAAAATAAGCTCTGCAAAAAATGAATTAATAACACCTAATGAATTTAAAAAAATAGAATTTGATTATAAAGTAGTAGAACTATATAAACAATATTGTGACAAATTAAAAAAAGGTAATTCTGTAGATTTTGATGATTTACTATTATTACCAATAAAATTATTTAAAGAAAGTACAAATATCTTAACTAATTATCAAGAAAGATATAAATATATCTTAATAGATGAATATCAAGATACCAATGAAGCTCAATATATCTTTAGTAAAATGTTAGCTAGTAAATATAAAAATATCTTTGTTGTAGGAGATAACGATCAAGCAATCTATGCCTTTAGAGGAGCTAATTTTAGAAACATCTTAAACTTTGAAAAAGATTATCCGGATTGTAAAATAATCTTACTAGAAGAAAACTATCGCTCTACTCAAACTATTTTAAATGCTGCTAACTCCGTAATAAAACACAATAAACAAAGAAAAGATAAAAAATTATGGAGTAATAACGATATAGGTAATAAAGTAAAATATATAAAAACAGATGATGAAAAATCCGAAGGAGATTTCGTTACAAAAGAAATAAAAGAATTAATAAACGATAATAAAACCACTTATGACGACATAGCGGTCTTATATAGAACTAACGCTCAATCAAGAGCCATAGAAGAAGCTATGCTAAAAGCTAATATTCCTTATAAAATAATAGGTAGTTTCTACTTCTATAACAGAAAAGAAATAAAAGACTTATTATGCTATTTAAGATTAATAAATAACCCTAACGATGATACCAGCCTAACTAGAGTAATAAACGTACCAAAAAGAGGAATAGGAGATAAAACCATAGGAAATATAACAGCAGTAGCAGAAAAAGAGAATACTTCCATGTTTGATGCTATCAAAAGAGGTAAAGAATTAATCTTCAAAGAAATAATCTTATCATTACAAGAATCATGTAAAAATCTATCCTTAACTGAAATGGTAGATGAAATATTAGATAAAAGTGGTATCAAAGAAGAATTATTAAAAGAAAAAACATTAGAAAGTGAAATAAGATTAGAAAACCTAGAAGAATTTAAATCAATAACTAAAAACTATGAAGATGAATACGGAGAAATATCTCTAGATGATTTCCTAAATGAAATATCTTTAGTATCAGATGTTACAGAACATACAGATGGTACCAATAAAGTAAGTCTAATGACAGTTCATGCTGTCAAAGGTTTAGAATTTGATTATGTCTTTGTAATAGGAATGGAAGAAGGAATATTTCCTCACTACAATTCCATAAATGAAGGAACAAATGATGCCATCGAAGAAGAAAGAAGATTATGTTATGTAGCCATAACCAGAGCAAAAAAAGACTTATGGCTAATAAACTGTAAAAAAAGATTACTATATGGACAAAACCAAGTAAATGCCCCAAGTAGATTTATTGATGAAATAGACCCTAAATATCTAGATTATGAAAAACAAACAACATCAATCTTTACTAAAGTAAACAATCTAAAGGAATCTATGTTAAAGAAAACTATAGATAATTACCAAATAGGTGATAACGTAAAACATACTGATTATGGTGAAGGAGTAGTAGTTAATATTGATAAATCATTAATTACTATAGCCTTTCCACATCCAATTGGTACAAAAAAGTTTATCAAGAATCACAGAAGTATAACAAAAATATAAAAAAGAAAGAAAATATAATTTTCTTCTTTTTTTTTATACCATTTAATGATATAATAAAAAAAATAGGATAGTGATAATATGAATAACAATTTAAGTATAATTCAAGAAACAGTTAAAAGTTATAATCTAACACCTGAACAATATAATGAAATAACAGCTAGATATCAAAATGATACCAGGGACATTAATCAATTAAAACAAGATCTAACAAGCACTTGTGATTACTATGCTTTCCAAAATAGACTATTATCATCTATCAATAATACAGCTCCACTACCACAAGGAAAAAACTATTACATAACTACTTTTGATCAAAATAGTAATATCATTTTACAACCAGTAAGTATTACTATTACAAATCCTGAAACAAATGAAGTATTAGTAGATAATAGTTTTAAAGGCTATCAAAAACATACCGTAGTAGATGACTTAGAAATAGCTATTTGCCAATTTGGAAAAGCCCTAGGCTTCGATGTAGTTGAAGAATATAGATTATATAACAATAATAAACAAAAAGATTCAATTGTTATTAAAGACTTAATTAATGAAGACGAATTCTACGATGTAGATAATTTAAAGAAAAGATTTAACAAATTAATAAATGCAGGTAGAATAAAGAAAGAACCATGGGTAGATATAAGTAATGACTTAAAAATAGCTAATACCAAAGAAGATTATATAACTACCATTGATTTTGGCCTAAAAATATTAAAAAGCCTACCTAGTATGTTAGAAGAAGACTATCAAAAAATGGAAGAAAAATACTTTGAAATGCTAATCTATGATAGCCTTATTAATCAAAGCGAAAGAAACTTTAAAGATTATGGAATACTATGTAACAAAGAAACAAAAAGATATACATTTGCTCCCTTATTTGATAATGTATTCCCAACTATTTTAAAGAATAATGATGTTTTCTCGTTTAATGATATAACTTGTAATAGATATGAATTAACTGAAAGCTTGCTATATAATTATTATGATAAAGTAAAAGATAAAATTAATTTTATCTTAAACAATGAAGAAAAAATATTACAAACAGCATCTATAATATTTAAATATAATGTTGATATAAATACCTACAGCATGCTAATGAACAATATTATTACTAATATTAATAATTATAAAAGAATACTAGCAACCAAAGAATTACAAGAAAGAAATCAAGCTAATGCTGGTTTTGTAAATATTGTTCAATTATTAGTAGCGTTATTAGTAATTATAGCCTTCTCCATCTGTATAGCATACTTACTATATAATATAAAATAAAGGATTTTGTAAATAAAACAAAATCCCTTTTTATTTTCATAATAATAATGTATAATAAAGACATCAGGTGATACACATGAAATTAACAAGTGATGATATAAAAAATATTTCAACAATTAAAGAAGAACCCTTATGGATGTTAGAATTTAGATTACAAGCTTTCAAACACTTTGAAGAAGCAGAAGAACCATCTTTTGGGCCTAAATTAAATATTGATTATGATAGTATAAATTATTATAAAAAAAGAGAAGAAGAATTAACTAACGATTGGAATAATATCTCTTGCGACGTAAGAAATATCTTTGACAATCTAGGCGTAATCAAAGCTGAAAAACAATACTTAGATGGCATGGGAGCCCAATACGATAGCGAAGTAATCTATCACAACATGATTAAAGAACTAGAAGATAAAAATATAATCTTCCTAGATACTGATACTGCCCTAAAAAAACATCCCGAAATATTTAAAAAGTATTTTAATAAATTAGTAAAATATAATGAAAACAAATTTACTGCCCTAAATGGCGCTGTATGGAGTGGAGGAACATTTATCTATATCCCACCACATACCAAACTAGATAGACCCCTACAAAGCTATTTTAGAATTAATAGTAAGAATATGGGTCAATTTGAAAGGACATTAATAATAGTAGATGAAGATAGTGAACTACACTACATAGAAGGATGTACCGCACCTACCTATACTGAAGACGCCTTACATGCAGCCGTAGTAGAAATATTCGTAGAAAAGAATGCTAAATGTAGATATACCACTATTCAAAACTGGTCAAGTGATGTCTATAACCTTGTAACCAAAAGATGTATCGTAGAAGAAAATGGACTAATGGAATGGATTGACGGTAATGTTGGATCAAAAACCAATATGAAATATCCAGCTTGTATTTTGAATGGACCATATGCAAGAGGAACGTGTATTACAGTAGCTGGAGCAGGCAAAGGACAAATTCAAGATACCGGAGCCAAAATGATCCATTTAGCCCCTTATACCAAAAGTAATATTGTCTCTAAATCTATAGCATCAAACGGAGGAAATGCTACCTACAGAGGAAAAGTATATATATCCAAAAAAGCTGAGAACTCTCTTGCTAGCATAAAATGTGATACAATATTATTAGATAAAGAATCAAAAAGTGATACAATTCCTCAAAATATTGTGGATAACAAAACTTCTATTCTAGAACATGAAGCCACAGTAAGTAAAATTAGTGAAGATAAATTATTTTACCTAATGTCTAGAGGATTATCAGAAGAAGCAGCAAAAGAACTAATAATATTAGGATTTGTAAACGAATTCAGAGAAGAACTACCCATGGAATACGCTGTAGAATTAAATAGATTATTACAAGTAAACATAGGAGGTGCATAATTATTGAAAAAAATATTAATCTTCTTATTACTTATTATTTTAATAGGTGGAGGATATTATATATACAATAATATCTATCTACCCAGCTTAATACCCACAATAGAACCAGAAAAAAATAATTCTGCAACCATATCTAAATTATATATTTATGGCACCAATCTAAATCTAGAAGGAAATATAACCAAAATAAATGCCAAATACACAGATTTAAAATTAGTTCTATTTAGACCAAAAGATGGCAAAGAAAAAGAATATGATATTAACTATAGCAAAAATGTTAATACTGTAAAGTTTAATATCTCAGATGAAATAAATAATGGTATCTATCTAGATAAAATAAAAGAAGGAGATTATGAATTTTATCTAAAATTCACCTATGAAAAAAATAAAGAAAAAACTTATAAATATTATTCCTTAAATAATACTACAGATTATAACAAAACAACCTATTACACAACCTCTAAATACAACAAAAAAATAACTATCTCTAAAAATGTAAATACCATTACATTAAAAACAAAAGAGAATACAGATAAAGAAATATATGATATTGTAATAGATGCTCAAGCAGGAGGAAAAGATGCTGGAGTAACAGGCAATGGCTATAAAGAAAAAGATATAACTATGGAATATGCAAATATATTAAAAGAAAAATTAGAGAAACAAAAAATAAAAGTAAAACTAACTAGAACAAATGATAGCCTAGGAGATAATGATTATTTTGATGAATATAATGACGGAGGAAGGGCTGTAATAGCAAGAGAAGTAAATGCAAAATATCTATTCTCTTTTGAATTAAATAAAAATAGCAATAGCAATACCAAAGGATTAGCTATCTATACTGCAACAAATATAAATTATGATTTAGCAACTAAATTAGTAAAAAATATAACAGAAAAAACTAATATAACTACTTCAACAAGTTCTTATACTAGAATAGATTATGGAATATACAGTCATAATTTTACTGAAAGAGAAGTAAGCGAAAACATGTATTATTATGACCAAAGAAAATATAAAAGATATAATGTTACAACCAATTCCAACTATATGTACATGATAAGAGAATCAGGAGGAATAATAACTGGAGCCTATGTTGATGATAGTAATCCAGAAAAAGTAGGAGTAAACAAATATTATAAAAGTAACGTTGGAACGGAAGCTTATGTTATTATTTTAGGTTATATCTCTAACAAAGAAGATATAGATATAATAGTAAACAAAAAAGATGATTATATTAATGCTATAGCAGATGCCATAATAGAGAAATTAAAATAATTTCTCTTTTTTTTGTCAAATTTATGTAAAATAAAAATTTTACAACTCAAAAAACTATAACTTAAAAACACATCCAAAAAATTAAATTAGAAAGAAATCTATTATCAAAACCTATACTATTGAATAATTAACTAAATATTATCAAAAAAACAGTTAAAATAATTAAATAAAAATATCTCTATTGTCATTTTATTTTAAAAAAATAATATGATATATTGCCTTCCGAAGGGAGGAAAAAATATGTTAAATCAAATAGTTTTGGTTGGTAGATTAGTGAAAACACCAGAATTAAGAGTTACAGAAAACGGCAAAAAAACAAGTACTATAACTTTAGCCGTACCAAGAAATTACAAAAATATCAATGGAGAATATGAAACAGATTTCTTAGACTGCACTCTTTGGACAAATGTAGCTGAAAATACAACAGAATATTGCCAAGCAGGAGATATGATTGGAGTAAAAGGTAGAGTTCAAAGTAGAATTATTACTCAAGATGATGGAACTAAAAAGAAAAAAACAGAAATTGTAGCCGAAAAGGTAACATTTTTAGCTCAAGCACCAAAAAAAGAAGAAAAAAATAAAAACAAAAAGGAAGAAAAATAATTTAAATTTTACTAATAAGTTAAAAAAAGGATTATTATGCAGAAATAATAGTCTTTTTTTATTAACCCAAAATTAACCCGAAATTTCCCATAAACTATTAATTAATAAAGGAAAAAAACAAGAAAAAATATGTTACTATAAATAAGAATAATAGAAAATAGTTGAAGGGTGGAATTATGGAAATAAATAAAGTAATAGAAGAAGATAATTTAATAAAAATTACTGAAGAAAATTTAAGAGAATATGCTGATCAATTACAATTTGATACTCTAACCCAAGAATGTATTGCAGAAGATTTATGTAAATCCTATAATATTTCAAAAAGTGATTTATTTATATTAATTCATGAATTAAAAAGAAGAGGAAATAACATTGTTACCTTAGAAACAACAGACCTAAGAGATAATAAATACACTGATATTGAAAAATCCCAAATAACACTAATTAGAAACTTTGGTCATGAAAAATTAATAAATGATTTATCATATAACATAGTAAATAATAAAGATAAAATAAAAATACTTCTAGTATCTGATCCAAGATTTGGTAGTATTTATCAACAATTAACTATTTATAATGATTTAATGATAAAAGCAAAAAAACTAGGAGTAGAATATGTTTTCTTAAATGGAGATGTAGTAGAAGGAATATATACGGGAGCCAAAAGCATATATAACACTACATTATATAAATATGGCTATGAAGATCAAGCAGAATGTGTAGCCGCTCTCTATCCACGAGTAGAAGGAATAACTACATTTTTCGTAACAGGAGAACACGATCTATCATTCTTAAAAACTAAAGAAAAAATAGATATTGGAAGACTAATTTCTAAAAAAAGAGAAGACATGATATATCTAGGCCCACGCAGAAAAAAAGTATCTTTTATCTGTGATGACAATAGAACAGGTAGTATAACATTATATCTACAACATGCTACAGGAAGTGTTCCTTATACTGTATCTTACATCCCACAACGCATAATAGCTTCTATGAGAAATGAAGATAAAACTGATGTCTCAGTAATAAGTCACTTCGCAGCCTGTGACTCTTTCTTAAGAAGAGGAGTAAGATCTTATCAAGTACCAACTGTAGTAGCTACTACTGATGAGATGAAAGATGCCAAAACTCCAGTATATAATACTATAGGTGGCTGGGTAGTAACCCTAGAAAGAGATAAAAAAGGCAATTTAAAAAATACAAGCCAAATATGGATTCCTTACTATAATGTTATTAAAGATGACTATAAAACTGCCAAAACCCTATACATATCTGATAACCAAAGAGTATTCATCCCTAAAACAAAAATAAAAGATGAAATAAGCAAAAAATTCTCTACAATAAAAAATGGAGAAAGCCTAGAAGAAACATTAAAAAAACTTAATACAACAGAATTTGGCTTTGGTGGTATATTAGAAGAATTAAAAGCAAGAGGATATGATGTATCAGTTGTTGAAAAAGATGGCCAAAAAATAGTAGCCAAAAAGAAATATAAAAAGCCAGGTAAAATAAAACCAAAAATTTCAGAATTAACCCAAATAAAAGAAACCTGGATATCAGATACCCACTTATGTAATGAAGCCCAACAACTACATATGCTATACGAAGTATATGAAGAAACAGCTAGAAGAAACATAGACACTGTCCTAGTCTTTGGAGATATTACAGATGGTGATTACATGAATAGACCAGAACACAGATATGAATTATTCAAACTAGGAGCCAAAAGACAAGCTAATTATACAGCAGATGTTTGGCCAGAAATAGACGGCGTTAAAACCAAAATAATTGGTGGTAATCATGATGAAACACACGAAAAAAATGGTGGAATAGAAATAGGAGAATTAATTGCCGCCAAAAGAAGTGATATAGAATATTTAGGAAGTACCAAAGCAATTTACCACCCTGAAGAAAGCCCTAAAACAACAATAGAAATGTATCATTCAGGTGGTGGCTGTGCTTCTAGTTTATCATATAGACCACAAAAATATATTGATAAAATGGAACCAGGAAATAAACCTAATATAGGTGGTATGGGGCATTTCCATCAAAGTGAATTTTTAGCATATAGAAATGTAATAGAAATATTATTACCATGTCTAACATCAAAAAGTCCTTTTGCCATAAGACAAGGATTAGAAAATACCATGGGAGCATACTTTATAAATATGTATGTTAATTCTGATGGAGAAATAGAAATGCTTGAATTTGAAGAAAAAAGATTCACTCAACAAGATGTCAAAAAAGAAGATCACACAAAAGTAAAGAAACTAGTATTAAAAAGAGAGTAAATACTCTTTTTTTTATTAAAATAAATTGTCAAAAAAAACAATATATGCTAGACTTATAATGAATAGGTGATAGTATGAAAAAGAAAAAAATTGAAGAAGAATCTACAAAATATAAAGTATTAAGTGCCATATATTATCAAATGCTAGGCTTTATATTTTGTTTAATGTTATTGTATGCCCTAACAGGTGGAAAAAATTATATTAGATTATATAAAGAATTAAACAAAGTAATAGATACATATGATACCCTAACAAAAGATTATTATGGCAAAATAGACAAAAAAGAATTATCTGAAATTGCTGTAAATTCCATGTTAGAAAGTACCAAAGATATCTATACTAACTATAATAACGAAGCAGAAGCAGAAACTTTCTTTGAAAATGTTGAAGGACATTATGAAGGAATAGGTATCTCTGTAAAAACAGATAAAGATGGGAAAATAATAGTAGTTCAAGTCTTTGATAACAGTCCCGCCAAAAAAGCCGGATTAAAAGAAAATGATATTATTACTAAAATAGATGATATTGATTTAAAAGATAAAAATAGTAATGATCTATCAAAATATATAAAAGAAAATAAAAACAAAAAAATAAAATTAACCATAATTAGAATAGATACAGAACTAGACATAACCATATCAACAGATCAAGTAACAATGCCAACAGTTTCAAGCAAGATAATAGATGAAGAAAATAAAATAGGATATATAGATATAAGTGTTTTTTCCACAGTTACCGAAAATCAATTTAAAACAGAATTAGAAAAACTAGAAAAGAAAAAAATAAAAGGATTAATTATTGACGTAAGAAATAATAGTGGAGGCTATCTTAACATAGTAACAAGTATCACAAGTCTTTTCCTAGAAAAAGGGAAAGTAATATATCAATTACAAGATGATTCTGGAACAACAAAAATAAAAGATAAAACAAAAGAAAAAAGAACTTATCCCGTTGCTGTAATAACAAATAGAGCTAGTGCCTCCGCTTCAGAAATACTAGCCGGAGCCTTAAAAGAAAGTTATGGAGCCATATTAGTTGGAACAAATACTTATGGCAAAGGAACTGTCCAAAAAACAAAAAAATTACAAGATGGTAGTATGATAAAATATACTATTCAAAAATGGCTAACTCCCAAAGGAAACTGGGTAGATGAAGTAGGAGTAGCACCTACAGAATACCTTGAATATGATAACTCTAAAGGAACAGACAATCAATTAGATAAAGCAATCTCTCTATTACAGGAAAATATTAAATAATTATTTTCAAAAAAATAAAAATGTAGTATCATATTACTTAATTTTTTAGGAGGAGTAAGAATATATGTTAAGATTCGTTATATGTGAAGATAATAAACAGTTCCAAGATAAAATATCTACAATTATAAATAAAACTATGATGCCATATAATTTTGAGTATAAAATAAGTAAATTTACAGAATATAATGAAGAATTATCAAAAATAATAAAAGACAAAAATGAAAGTAAAGTATATATTTTAGATATTGAATTACCAGAAATATCTGGATTAGAAATAGCATCAGAAATAAGAGAAGAAGATTTAGAAAGTACAATAATATTTCTAACAATTCATCCAGAATTTCAAAATGATATCTTCTACTCAAGATTATTAGCGGTAGATTACATTAATAAAGATAAATTATGGCAACAAAGACTTGAAGAGACAATTACATATACAATAAAATCATTAGATAAAAAAAGAATTTTATCATTTGAATTTAATTATAATTCATACAGATTACCAATAAACAAAATACTATATATTGAAAAAGTTCAAGATAATCCCAAATGCAAAATAGTGATGGAAGACGGGAGTACCTACGAAATCAATCAAACAATAACTAACCTAGTAAAAACATTAGGTCCAAGTTTCTATCAATCACATAAATCATGTATTGTAAATATAGAACAAATCAAAAAGATTAATTATGCAGATAGTACCATAACATTCAATAACAACCAAACAGTATACCTACTATCAAGTAGAAACAAGAAAGGCATAAGAGAATATGTGGCAAATTATTAAAGAAATAATATGCTTATCCATAGCAGTAACTGGAACATTCTTGTTTGGTAGAATTGTTCTAAACAAAAAAATTCAAATAGATAAAAAAAGATTTGCTATATTATTCACCATAACAATATTATCTCATGCTTTGTTATCTTTATATTTAGAAGGGTTTATAAAAACATTGTTGATGGGTATAATTGAAGTATATTTTTATATAATAGTATTTCAAATTAATAAGAAAAAATCAATATTGCTGACAATAACTTATATGATGGTTTTAATAATACCTGACTTATTAGAACTATTCTTTGTAACTAAAATACTAAAAATGGACAAAAACTTTTTATACAATACATACGCCGGAGGAATATTATCAAATATAATAGTATTAGTCTTGTTTGTAATAATTACAACATTACTAAGAAATCATTTAAGGAGAATTATCAACTCAAAAATAAGCAACAATGTAAAAATAATTATATTATCTCTTGCAACAATTATATGTACTTTAATGTTTTTCTACACACTAATAAAAGAATTTAGATTTAGTAATAATATCCTTATGTATCTAATTGCCATAATAGTATTTGTTTCAATATTATTTTCATTAGTTAAACAAACTATTACAAACAATAAATTAATTAATGAATACGACAAATTACTAGAATTTATGACAACATATGAAAATGAAATTGAAAAACAAAGAATTCAAAGACATGAAGCAAAAAATGAATTTTTAACAATAAAAGCAAAAATCCAAGATAAACAAAAGAATAAAGAAATAATAGATTATATAGATGAAATATTAACCGAAAAAATCGAAGTAAAACAAGAGGAATATGCTAAGTTTGGATATCTCCCACCCAACGGAATTAAAGGATTATGCTATTTAAAAATCCAACAAGCTCAAGATAAAGGATTAAACACAAGTATTAGTATTTCTAAAAGAATTAAAAATTCTAGTATATATAAATTAGATATTAAGGAACAAAGAAATCTTGGTAAAATATTAGGAGTAATTCTAGATAATGCCATTGAGGCATCTCTTGAATCAAAAGAAAAAATAATAGGGATAGAAGCTTATTTAATTAAAGAAGATTGTCAAATAATTATTTCTAATTCTTATACTAAAGAAAATTTAAATAAATTAAGTAAGAATAGATTATCCACAAAGGAAAAAAATAGGGGACATGGCTTGTTACTAGTGAAAACGATTATTAATAATAATAAAATATTTGAACTACATACAGATATAACAAATGAATTGTATATTCAAAAAATAACTATAAAAAAACTTAATTCAAATTAATGAATTAAGTTTTTCTTTATCTTTCAATTATACTTTTTGGAGCTTTTGGTTCATCCATAAATAAAATTGAACATCCTTGAGTACTAGCAACAGCAGAACCCATACCTAAAGCAGCTAAAATATCAGCAAAAAATTTCATTTTCATACCTCCTTTTATTCTTTTTTTATATTAATTAAAAACTAATTAATACCATAACTCTTATAATTATCATAAGATAAATTAAATATCTTATAAGTAATAGGTAAAATCATTAGAACTTCCCATATCATACCAAATAATAAATAATTCTTAATAACCAAATCTTTAATAATAATAATTAAAATAGTATAAATACAACCTAACAAAGTACTTATAATTTTAAATCTCTTTCTCTTCTTTACACTAACTATAGGTCTCTTTTCAGTGTCAGCAGGAGCATATAAATATAACAATATTACACAAATAATAGAAGTAATAATCATAACCCACATAGGCAAAAATATATATTTACATAAAAAAGCTCCACCTATAAACATCATAATAGAACTAACTAAACAATAAATACTCTTTGAAGCATGTATACCAAAAGACTGAGATCGAATCATATTATAAGAAATAAGTAAAAAAAATACTTCCTTAAATATTCCCAATATAAAAGCAATACCAAAAATAATTATTGCCTTCGTAAAAGACAGATATATACTTTCTAACCCATAGCTAATTAACTCTATATCTTCATCGGAATAACTTCTATTTTTTTTTATTAAATTAATAGATGATTCTAAAAATAATTTTTTCATACTAGCACCTACTCCAACCAATTATAAATGAAATATGAAAATAAAAACTATTATATACTTATAAATAATTAATATAAAATAAAAAGGAAAATAGTTAACTAATAAATAACAAAAATTATCGTTTAGAAAACATAAATATAATTTATAATATTTAAAATATCTTCTTGTTATAAAAAAAAATATATGTTATAATACACTTATGATAGGAGGAGAATAAATATGGGGAATGATAAAATGATAACTTTAATAGACGGTTACAGAGAAGTTGGTGAGGTAGAACTAATTTGTGCCTTTAAACTAACTGGATACAAAGAAAAATATATCATTTACACAAAAAACGAAAAAGATAAAGATGGCAACACCATTATTTATTCTGGAAAAGTAATTAATATTGATAATAAACAATTCATTGAAAATATAAATGATGGCGAAGAATGGGAAAAATTAAAAAGCATTATGAAGGCTATGGCTAAATACAGTTTAGAAGGTGAAAATGATGTATAGTAATTTAAATAGAATGAAAAACATAGAAATTCCTGAAAATTTATTTTCTAACTTAGGAGAAAGTAAAAAACCTAAAATAGTCACAAAAAATGAAGAAACAAATTTAATAGAAAATCAAGAAGAAATAAGTGATTATAGGAAAAGAATAACTAACATGTATGAAAATTTGGAAGATTTAACTCCAATAAACAATGAAATAGATGATATGTTATATTTTAACAATTATGTTGAAAGAGGAATAGTAATAAAACCTAAAATATCATCATTGAAACAATTTTGGACTGAATATCGCCTAATAAAAAATGAAAAAGATTTATTAAAAGAAGATACAAAAGAAATAATAGATACTAGTACATCTAATTTTGATGATTTATTTAATACCCTTTCAGAAAGAGTTTTGGAATTAAACAAATACATTGATGAACTAAAAGAAATGAAAACTAACATTGATAAAACAAACAATAAATTGGAACAAGATTCCATAGATTTAAAAGAAGAAAAGCAAAAATTTATGGATTATAAAAAAGAAGAGGAAAAGAAACTTGCTAAAGAAAAAGAAACTTTAAAATTAAACTATGATAGATTACAAAATATTATTAATGATCTAGATAAAAAACTAAACGAAATAGAAAAGTAAGCTAAAGAACAACTTTAGCTTATTTTAAAAAAATAGGAGGAAATATGGATAATAAAGAATTAAAAAAAATAGATGCCTATTTTAGAGCAGCTAATTATTTATCTGTAGGACAACTATATTTATTAGATAATCCATTATTAAAAAGAAGATTAACTATAAAAGATATAAAGAAAAAAACTGTAGGACATTGGGGAACAGCACCAGGACAAAACTTTATCTATGTTCACCTAAATAGAGTAATAAAAAAATATGATTTAAATATGATTTATGTATCAGGTCCCGGACACGGAGGAGAAGCAATTGTAGCTAATACCTATCTAGAAGGAACTTATAGTGAAGTATATCCAACTATCACAGAAGATGAAGAAGGATTAAAAAAATTATTCAAACAATTCTCTTTCCCAGGAGGAATATCTTCCCATGTAGCCCCTGAAACACCAGGATCAATTAATGAAGGAGGAGAATTAGGTTATAGCTTAGCCCATGCCTATGGAGCAGTATTAGATAATCCAGATTTAATTGCTGCCTGTGTCATAGGAGACGGTGAATTAGAAACAGGACCATTACAAGCATCACTTCAAATAAATAAAATAATTAATCCTAAAACCGATGGAGTAGTACTACCAATCTTACACCTAAATGGTTATAAAATAGCAAACCCAACCATATTCTCTAGAATAACTGATTTAGAATTAGATGATTACTTTAGAGGTAGTGGCTATTTACCATATTATGTTGAAGGTGATGACCCAGAAATAATGCATAAAAAAATGGCCAATACCTTAGATGAAGTAATAGAAAAAATATTAGATATAAAATACAAAAAATCTACTAAAAGACCAAGATGGCCAATAATAATATTAAGAACACCAAAAGGATGGACAGGGCCAAAAATAGTAGATAAAAAAGAAGTAGAAGGATCATTTAGATCCCATCAAATACCAATCGATTTATCAAGTAAACCAGAATATATTAATTTATTAGAAAAATGGTTAAAAAGCTATCACCCAGAAGAATTATTTGATGATAAGGGATCACTAAAAAAAGAATTAAAAGAACTAGCACCTAAAGGAAATAAAAGAATGGGGGCAAATCCCCATGCTAATGGTGGAAAACTATTACAAGAGTTAAATATGCCTGATTTCAGAAAATATGGCTTATCTCTAAAAAAACATGGTAGCATTGAAGCCAGTGATATGATGGAATTAGGTAGATTTATCAAAGATATAGTAGAATTAAATAAAGATAAGAAAAACTTTAGAATATTTGCCCCTGATGAAACCCTATCTAATAGATTAAATCATGTCTTTGAAATAACTAATAGAAAATGGAATACTAAAATATTAGATAATGATGAATACTTAAGTCCAGATGGAGTAGTAATAGATTCAATATTATCAGAACATGTTTGTCAAGGATTATTAGAAGGATATTTATTAACTGGAAGACACGGATTCTTTACAAGCTATGAAGCTTTCATAAGAATAGTAGACTCTATGGCTAGTCAACACGCTAAATGGTTAAAAGTATCAAAACAATTACCATGGAGAAATAAAATATCTTCCCTAAATTATATTTTAACATCTCATGTATGGCAACAAGACCATAATGGCTATACACACCAAGACCCTGGATTCTTAAACCATTTAGTAACTAAAAAAGCCGATATAACCAGAGTATATTTACCTCCTGATACTAACTGCCTATTATCTTGTTTTAACCATTGTATCAGAAGTAAAGACTATATAAATGTTATTATTGCATCTAAACACCCAAGACCACAATGGTTAACCATGGAAGAAGCAGTAATTCACTGTACCCAAGGAATAGGTATTTGGAAATGGGCTAGTAATGATGGTGGCTGTGAACCAGATATTATCCTAGCTTGCTGTGGAGATACACCAACATTAGAAGTTTTAGCCGCTACTTCTATCCTAAGAGAATACTTTAAAGAAATAAAAATAAGAGTTGTAAACGTAGTTGATTTAATGAGATTACAATCTGAACATATTCATCCACATGGCTTAAGTGATGAAGATTATGATGCCATCTTCACCAAAGACAAACCAATAATCTTTGCCTTCCATGGCTATCCTCATCTAATTCATCAACTAACATATAACAGACATAATCAAGACTTACACGTTCATGGCTATCTAGAAGAGGGAACCATAACAACACCATTTGATATGCGAGTACAAAATGAAATAGATAGATATCATTTAGTATTATCAGCCCTAAAAAGATTACCACAACTAGGAAACAGAGGTGCTATTCTAAATCAAATCTGCCAAGATAAATTAGTAATGCATAAACAATACATAGAAGAATTTGGCCAAGATATGCCTGAAATAATTAATTGGAAATGGAAAGACAATTAGTAATAATTGTCTTTTTTAAGGAGTATTATGAAGTTAATATATAATAATAAAGAAATATCAGTAACCACCACCCATAATAAATTAATAATGAGATATCAACACCAAAAATTATATTATGCTATTATAATTAATGAATGCAACAGCTATAGCTCTATTTTAAATAAACAAAGAATAGATGTAGTAATGACAGATGATAATTTTAAAATATTATCCATCAAAAAAAATATGCATGAAAATACCATCTATGAAGATAATAATGCTACTAAAACGATAATCTTACCACCCAATACCTTTGACCTAAAAATAAATACCCACTTTACAATTAAAGAATAATTAAGTTATAATTAAATAGGTGATATCATGGTAAGAAAAAAAAGAAAATTAAAAAAGAAAGTAAAAATATTTCTAATTATATTTCTAATAGTATTAATATTATTATCCCTATATTTATTCTTACCAAAGAAAAAAATAGAAAAAAAGGATAATAAGAAAGATTTAATAGCAGATATCTTATCTTATAATATAGATAAAGATAAAGATTTCTTAACCTGGATAAAAGAAAATTATAAAGAAGAATCACTAATAAAACTAAATAATTATTTAAAAGAAAATGACTATAATACCAATATATGGCATAACATAACAGGTAATTCCCTAATAGTATTAGAAGATTTATATAATAAAAAATATGATAATATGACTAATATCACCATAAATAATGAAAAACTAGATAATATTACCATTAACTTTATAGGAGATGTATCCCTAGCAGATAACTGGTATATAGCACCTAAATATGACGAAAGAGGAAAAAAAGTATTAGGAATACTAAGTGAAGAAGTAGTTAATGAACTAACAACATCAACACTATCTATTGCTAATAATGAATTCACTATCAGTAATAGAGGAGAAAAAATGCCAGGAAAGCAATACACCTTTAGAGCCAAACCAGAAAGACTAGATATCTATAAAGAAATGGGAATAGACCTAGTAACAATTGCCAATAACCACGTCTATGACTTTGGAAAAAATGCTTTTCTAGATATGTTAGATACTCTAGATACATATAAAATGCCCCATATAGGAGCAGGAAAAAATATTAATGATGCCAGTACTCCATATTACTTTATCATAAATGGTTATAAAATAGCTTTTGTTAATGCCAACAGATCAGAAAAAAATATTATGACTCCCGCTGCTACCGAAACAGAACCAGGAGTACTAAGATGTTATGATCCAACCATCTTTAAAGAATTAATAACCAAAACAAAAAAAGAAAGTGACTATGTCATAGCACTAATTCACTGGGGAAAAGAAGACCATCATGAATTAGAACAAGTTCAAATAGATACCTCTAAAGAATATATAGATTCAGGAGCAGACCTAATAGTAGGTACTCATGCCCACGTCCTACAAGGAATAGATTTCTATAAAGATAAAGCCATAATCTATAACATAGGTGATTTTATCTTTAACGATGAAGATAAAGACACCATGATTTATAAATTAACTATAGATAACGAAGGAGTATTTAAACACCAAATAATCCCAGCCCATCAAAAAGATGAGTATACTTATCTATTACATGATAATGAAAAACAAAAAGTAATAAATAACATAATATCTTACTCTGATAATAAAATAAATATCTCTTCTGAAGGAGAAATAACTAAAAAATAATGTCTAACATTATTTTTTTTCTTGCCAACTAAAGATAAAAATGATAATATAACAAACTATAGAAAAGAAACAGGTGATATTATGAAATATTTAACATTAGGAACAGATACTATAACAGAAGAAAAATTTAGAGAAATAAAAGATAGAGAAGATAAAATAAAACCAACAGGAGGCTTATGGCTAACAGAACAAACAGAGGGCGTAAACTATAACCAATGGATAGATTTTATCATCTGGAGAAAGCATTTATTATACTATAAATATAACAAAGGAACTTCTATTTGGACCCAGCCATGTTCTATCGTAACATTAAAAGATAATTCTAATATATACCAAGTAAGAGAAAAAGAACATCTAGATATACTACTAAAGAATTACCCTAAAGACTGGAAATTTTCTTACCAAGAATTAAGTAAAGACTATGATGGATTATTCATAAAATTTATTAGTTTTCCAACAGAAAAATATACAGAACCCATGAGAAGTGAACTAGAAACATTCTGTGTTGATACATTATTATTATTTAATCCACACTGCATAGATTACTACCAAAAAGGAGTTGTCAACATTGAACCATTTGATTATGAAGAACATGTTGATGAACCCATATATGAAATAAAAGTAGATAACGTAAAAAGAAAAGTATTAAAAAGATAATAAATAATTATCTTTTTTTATATATTGACAAATAACAGCATAAAATAGTATAATCACAAATGTTAGAAAGGATGATTACATGATAAAATTATTTAAAAATTTAACCAAAAAAGACCTTTTAATAGCTCTAATAGTAGTAGCCCTAGTAATATTTTCCGTTTTCTTAGATCTAAGATTACCAGAATACATGAGTGAAATAACCAAACTAGTCCAAACAGAAAATAGTACCATGAAAGAAATAATAAACGCTGGCATACACATGCTAATATGTGCTGTAGGAAGTTTGTTGTGCACTATATCAGTAGGATTTTTTACATCTCTTTTATCAGCAAATTTCTCAAAAACAGTAAGAAGAAAAATCTTTGCTAAAGTATCATCATTTGGCATAGAAGAAATAAAAAAATTCTCAACCCCAAGCTTAATTACTAGAACTACTAATGACGTAACTCAAATAGAAATGCTACTAGCAATGGGATTACAACTATTAATAAAAGCACCAGTAATGGCAGTTTGGGCCCTATTAAAAATAATAGGAAAAAGTGGACAATTAAGCCTAGTAACTGGAACTGGAGTAATAATAATTGTCTTAACCAACTTATTCATCATAAGTGTTGTTTCTCCAAGATTTGCCATTATCCAAAAACTAACCGATAAAATTAATGGCGTAACCAGAGAAAACATAACCGGAATAAGAGTAGTACATGCCTTTAATGCCGAAACATTCGAACAAAATAGATTTAATGATGTAAATGATAACCTTACTAAAATACACCTAAAAATAACTAAAACATTTGCTCTAATGGATCCTGCTATGAACTTTGTCATGCATTTTCAACACCTAGGAATCTATCTCGTAGGAGCTTATATTATTATTAAAAGCAATATGTTAGATAAAATCAATACCTTCAGTAATATGGTAGTATTTTCAAGTTATGGAATGCAAGTAATAATCTCATTCTTAATGTTAACAATGATCTTTATGTTCTTACCAAGAGCAAGAGTATCAGCCAAACGTATTAATGAAGTATTAGATAGTAATATCTCAATTAAATCAGGAACATTTAATGGAGAAACAAAAGAACAAGGAACCATAGAATTTAAGAGTGTTAGTTTTAAATATCCTGATGCTGACGAATATTTATTAAAAAATATCAACTTTAAAGTAAAAAAAGGAGAAACAATAGCCTTTATTGGAAGTACAGGTAGTGGTAAATCCACTTTAATAAACCTAGTACCAAGATTATATGATGCCACTGATGGAGAAGTATTAGTTGACGGAATAAATGTCAAAGAGTATGACCAAAAAGCCTTAAATAACAAGATTGGCTATATTCCTCAAACAGCTGTAATGTTTACAGGTAGTGTCAAATATAACGTATCCTATGGTGACAACGGTAAGAAAAAGCCATCATTAGATAAAATAAAAGAAGCAATAGAAATAGCCCAAGGAAAAGACTTTATTGAAAAAATGGATAAACAATATGATTCAAATATAGCAAGAGGCGGAACCAATATCAGTGGAGGACAAAAGCAAAGATTATCAATCGCTAGAGCTATAGTAAGAGACCCAGAAATATATATCTTTGATGATTCATTTAGTGCTCTAGATTATCAAACAGATGCAAAACTTAGAAAAAAATTAAAAAAATATACCGAAGATGCCACTATCATGATAGTAGCCCAAAGAATAGGAACTATCATGAATGCCGACCAAATAGTTGTACTAGATAAAGGTGAATGCGTAGGAATAGGAACTCATAAAGAATTATTAAAAAATTGTCAAGTATATAAAGAAATAGCCTTATCGCAATTAAGTGAGGAGGAATTAGAAAATGCCTAGATTTGATCAAAAACAAGAAAAAGTAAAAGACTTTAAAGGAACCCTAAAAAGACTATTCCTAAGCCTAGGTCAATGGAAATATATTCTAGTCCTAGCATCCTTACTAGCAATGACCGCAGCTATTCTCTCAACAATAGCTCCTAATAAATTATCTGATATAACAAATATCATAAGTGATGGCATTAAACCAAATACTAAAAACATTGAATTAATATCCCAAAAAATAACAAAAAATATTATTATTAACTATAAACAAGTAGATATAACTAATGAAGAAAGTATTAAAAAATTAATTATTGAATTTAATAATCTAGATACAAACAAAAAACAAGAAATATTAAAACCAATAGTAATAAAAAATAAAATTATAAGTCCTGAAGATCAAATATCATTCTTAAATATAATAAGTACCATAGATAAAGATAATCCAGAAGACTTATTCTTAAAATTTGAAAAAATACCTAAATCACTAAAAGAATTAATAGAACCAAAAATAAATACTAAGAAATTAAATAAAGAAGCTATAACATTAGGAATTATCTATTTATTAAATGCCATATTTGGTTATATAGAAGGAATACTAATGGCATATGTAGGAATAGGCTATTCCAAAAAATTAAGAAATGAAATAAGCACTAAAATAAATAAATTACCTCTAAGATATTTTGATACCCATGAAACAGGAGATATCTTATCAAGAGTAACCAATGATGTAGATACCATAGGAATAAATATGAGTGATAACATAACCTCACTAATAACTAATATTACCTTATTCCTAGGTTCTATCGTAATGATGTTTGTAACTAACTATATTATGGCCTTAACAGCTATAGCAGCTAGTTTCTTAGGATTTATCTTCTCATTTATATTATTAAAGAAATCACAAAAATACTTCGTTCAAAGACAAAAAGAATTAGGAAAATTAAATGGACACATCGAAGAAATATATTCTGGTCATAATATTGTAAAAGCCTATAATGGAGAAGAGATAGCCCTAAAAGAATTCGATGAAATAAACAATAAATTATATAATTGCAATAGAAAAAGTCAATTCCTATCAGGAATAATGCAACCAATCATGCACTTCGTAGGTAATTTTGGTTATGTAGCAGTATGTGTCGTAGGAGCTTTACTAGTAATGAATAACAAAACATCATTTGGAACCATCGTAGCTTTCATGATTTATGTAAGACTATTTACAAACCCATTATCTAGAATAGCCCAAGCTATGACCACTATGCAATCAGTAGCAGCAGCTTCTGAAAGAGTATATGAATTCATGGATGAACAAGAATTACCAGATGAATCTAACCTAAAAGAAAAAATAACCACGGAAGAAGCTAAAGGTAATATAGAATTCAAAAATGTAAAATTTGGTTATACCAAAGATAAAACAATCATTAAAAACTTTAGTGCAAAAATAAAATCTGGAGAAAAAATAGCCATAGTAGGACCTACCGGAGCAGGTAAAACAACCATGGTAAATCTCCTTATGAAATTCTACGACATAAACGAAGGAGATATCCTAATCGATGGTAAATCAATCAAAGAATTAAAAAGAGAAAACATTCATAAGCTATTTGTAATGGTCTTACAAGATACTTGGTTATTTGAAGGAACAGTAAAAGAAAACATAAAATTTAACAAAACCAACGTAACAGATAAAGAAATATGGAATTACTGCAAAATAGTAGGAGTAGACCACTTTATTAAAACCCTACCAGGAGGATTAAATTCAGAAATACAAGATAACGAATCCATATCCTCAGGACAAAAACAATTATTAACTATAACTAGAGGTATGGTAGAAGATGCTCCCTTCTTAATACTAGATGAAGCAACATCTAACGTTGATACTAGAACTGAAGAATTAGTCCAAAAAGCTATGGACAAATTAATGGAAGGAAAAACCTCATTCATAATAGCCCATAGATTATCCACTATTAAAAATGCAGATTTAATCTTAGTAATGAACGAAGGAAATATCATAGAACAAGGAACTCATGATGAATTAATAAAGAAAAAAGGCTTCTATGCTAATCTATATAATTCCCAATTCCAAAAATAGAGATTTACTTAACCATAAATCTCTTTTTATGTTATAATAATATAGTAGGTGAAACATGAATAAGAAAACATATTATGCAATATCAATAATAGTCGTTTTATTAATAATAGCAATTACCATTATAACCACTAAAATAGTAATAAAAAGAGAATTATTAATTGATACCCTAGCATATGATTTTATAGTCCTAAAATTAAGAAATGATACTCTAACACCCATAATGAAAATCATAACAGAATTAAGTAATACTAGAACTATCATAATAATAGCAATAATATTAACAATAGTAGTATCATTATGGAAAAATATCAAGATAGCCTCACTAATACCTATAAACTTAGGAATAATAGCTATTATAAACCAAATCTTAAAACACATATTCCAAAGACCAAGACCAATAGGATTTAGATTAATAGATATAGGAGGATTTAGTTTTCCAAGTGGTCACGCCATGGGAAGCACAGCTTTTTATGGCTTATTAATTTATTTATCTTATAAACTTATAAAAAATAAAACTATTAGAATAATATCTATTATAATAAATACTCTAATAATAATTGGAATAGGAATAAGTAGAATCTATTTAGGAGTACACTATTGCAGTGATGTAATAGTAGGAATTAGCCTATCATTCATGTATTTAATAATATTTATAAGAATAATAGAAAAAAAGAAAATAATTTAATATTTATTTAATAAACAAAAAATACAATAAGAAAAGAAGGAGAAGTAAATGAAAATAAAAGGAAAAAAAATTCATAATAAAACAGTAAACATCTTAGAAGAATTACCACAAGAAAAAAAGAAAACTGATAACGTAAATATAGGAACTATTATTATCGTAATAGTATTACTATCACTAGTAAGTGGCCTATTAGGAGCTACACTAGTTTTAAAAAGCATAGGGGAAGGAGCTACCACTAATAATGGCGTAACAACAAGTACTTTGGCACTTAATGAACCTAATTCTATTTCTACAGCCGTAAGTAAAATATACGATGCTGTAGTCGTAGTTGAAGCCTATCAAAAAGAAAAACTAGCTTCAACAGGAACAGGTTTTGTTTATAAAAAAAATAACGGTAAAGCTTATATTATGACTAATAATCATGTCGTAGCAAACAGTGATAAAGTAAAAGTATTATTTACTAGTGGTGAAGAAGTAGAAACAACCCTAGTAGGAACAGATGTTTATTCTGATATAGCAGTATTAACTGTAAAAGACACTGATAAAATAGTATCATCAACATTAGGAAATAGTTCAAAATCAAAAGTAGGAGATACAGTATTCACTGTAGGATCTCCAGAAGGATCAGATTATGCTGGAACAGTAACCAAAGGAATATTATCAGGAAAAGATAGATTAGTAGCCGTAGCCCTATCTAATACACAAACATCAGATTATTACATGAACGTATTACAAACAGATGCTGCTATCAATCCAGGAAATAGCGGTGGACCTATTTGTAACATAAATGGAGAAGTAATAGGCATAACTAATATGAAATTAGTAGATAACTCAGTAGAAGGAATGGGCTTTGCTATTCCAATTGAAGATGCTATTGAATATGCCAAAACAATAGAAGAAACAGGAAAAGTAGCAAGACCATACATAGGAATAAGTATGTTAGATATAACTAATGGATACTACTTATGGCAAGCAGGAATATTACTTCCAGATAATGTAAAAGAAGGAGTAGCTGTCTATAAAGTAGAAGCTAACTCACCAGCATCATCTGCAGGATTACAAAAAGGAGATATCATAACAAAAATAGATAATAATAAAACAAGTTCTATAGCAAAATTTAGATATGAATTATATAAACATAAACCAAATGAAGAAATAACCATTACATATATAAGAAATAATAAAGAAGAACAAGTAAAAGTAAAATTACAAGAAAATAAATAAGCATAAAAAATGCTTATTTTTTTCTTAAAAAATATTGAAAAAAACACCCACATAATGTATCATATAATAGTAAGATAGAAAAAGGAGAAGTAAAAATGGGAAAAAATAATAATGAAAAAGAAATAGAAGTCGTTAAAACAAGTAGTGACAACAAAATAATAATAATATTATTACTACTAATAATTATAATTATGTTTGTATTTATACTATTATTAGTAACTAATAGAGTAATTATGCCTATAAACACTCAACCAACAAATGACAATCCAATAAGTAACAATGAAGAACAATATCAAAATACTGATAATAATACTAACAAACCAGAAAACATCTATAAAATAGAATATAAAGAAGAAACAAAAGAATTTAAAAATAGTTCTGGTAAAGTAATAATCAAAAATAAAAGAAACTATCCAATTATTACTAACGAAGCTAATCCTAATGCAGCTTCTAACATAGCAAAGACATTAAAAGATATTTCTGATACTGCATGGAACTCTTTAAATACAGGAGATCAAGTAACAGATAAAAACTTTATCGAGAATTATCCTTATGAAGTAGGAGTAACTTACACATATACGACTGAACAATCAAACATTAAATACCTAAGCTTTAAAGATATGACATCAGGTGGTATGGGTGGTGTAAGTTGGGCAAATACTAATGGTTATAATTTTGATTTTGAAACTGGAAAACTATTAGAAGTAAATGATATTATGGATTATAATTCTCATAAAGATGAATTATATGAATATATAACTTCAGAAATTGAAAAAGAACATAATCCAGAAACATTATGGAATGATAATGTTTCTGGTTACTGGAAAGATACAGTAAAAAAAGAAATGTTTAAAACAAATACTTGGTTATTTACTAGTTCTGGAATAAAAGTATACTTTAGTAAATATTCTCTTGGACCAGGATCTACCGGAGTAGTAGAAGTAGAAATACCTACATCAAAAATAAATAATTATCTATATGATAAATATAAATATCAAAAAAGTACTACTCAGTAGTACTTTTTTCTTCTTCAACAACTCTCTCTTGAACAGCAACCTCTATAGTATTTTCTAAATCCTCATCTATATCTATATCATTCTTATCAATATACTCTAATATTCTATTCTGTTTTCTTAATATCTCTTCCATCTTATCATATAACTTCTCTAAAATAAGTTCACTCTTAATATTAGTCTTAAAATCATTAGTACTCTTTAATCTCTCTCTCTTAGCCTCTCTGTTTTGACTCATCATAATAATAGGAGCCTGTATAGCAGCTAAACAAGATAAAACCAAATTAAGTAAAATAAATGGATAAGGATCAACATCATCAACTATTTTAACATTAATAAACATCCAAGCAAACAAGAAGAATAAAAATCCCAAAATAAATCCCCAAGAACCAGCAATTCTTGCAATATCATCAGCAAGCTTCTCACCAAAAGTTCTTTCTTCATCCTTATCAACATTAATTGCAATAGGTTCATCAACTAACATCTCTAATAAATCATCATAATTTTCCTTAGCATCAATACTACCTTGATTTAAAATAATTTTAATTAATTTCTCTTTATTTCTTTTCTTACTCATACTATCACCATAATAATTATACAAGCATATTAAAATTATTTCAATAAACATTTACATTTTATTTAATTTATTATATCCTATATGTAGGTGATAATATGTATTTATCTAAATCAAAATATTGTAAAGCCTACCAATGCAATAAAATGTTATGGCTAGATACCAATATGCCAGAAGTAGGAGAAGAAATAAATAATGATTCAGTACTAGATAATGGTACCAAAGTAGGAGAATTAGCTAGAAAACTATTTGGAGAAGATATAAATATTGAATTTAATACCAATTTAAACAAAATGATAGAAGACACAAAAGAAGTAATAAATAATAACCAAAAATGTAATATTACCGAAGCCTCATTTAATTATAACAATAACTTCTGTAGTGTTGATATCTTAAAAAAAGACAATGACACATATGAAATATATGAAGTAAAAAGCTCTACTGCAGTAGATGATATCTATAAAGTAGATGCTTCATATCAATACTATGTATTAACTAAATTAGGATATAAAGTAACTAAAGTATGTATAGTATATCTAAATAACAAATATATAAGAAAAGGAGAAATAGAATTAAATAAACTATTTAACATAGAAGATATAACGACAATAGCGATAAACAATCTAGATACAATAGACAATAAAATAAAAGAAATAAACACTTATATGGAACAAAAAAATATACCCAAAGATGATATAGGTAATCAATGCAAAAAACCATATGAATGTCCATATTTTAACTATTGTACCAGAAATCTAGATAAACCAAATATCTTTGATATAAGTGGTATGCACTTTACTAAAAAAATAAAATATTATTATCAAGGAATAACATCTTTAAAAGATTTATCTAAAGAAAAATTAAATCCTAAATATTTAGAACAAATAGATTATGAAATAAATAATAAAGAAGACAAAATAGAAAAAGAAAAAATAAAAGAATTCCTAGATACCTTATCTTATCCTCTATATTTCTTAGACTTTGAAACATTTCAACAACCAATACCCCTATATGATAACATAAGTCCTTATGAACAAATACCTTTCCAGTATTCATTACACTATATAGAAGATAATATCCTAAAACATAAAGAATTCTTAGCAGAACCTAATATAGATCCAAGAAGATCTTTAGCAGAATCTCTAGTAAAAGATATACCAGAGAATGTAACAACACTAGCTTATAATATGTCCTTTGAAAAAGGAGTAATAGAAAAACTAGCTAAATTATATCCTGATCTATCTAAACACCTAATGAATATTCATAAAAATATTAAAGATTTAGAAACCCCATTTGCTAAAAGACAATACTATACAAAACAAATGAAGGGAAGAAGCACTATAAAATTAGTCTTACCAGCACTATTTCCTGGTGACCCATCTCTAGACTACCATAATCTAGAAGGAGTCCATAACGGAAGTGAAGCTATGAATACCTTTGCTAACCTAGGTAACCTATCTAAAGAAGAACAACAAATAGTAAGAAATAACTTATTAAAATATTGTGAATTAGATACCTATGCTATGGTAAAAATATGGGATAAACTAAATAGTATAGTAAATGAAAGAAGTGAATTATATGGAAGTCCAAATAGATATCGAAAGCTTAAGAAATGATTTAAAAAATGAATCCTTAGGAGCCTTCTATGGAGGAGGCTTTGGAGGAGCATTAATAGAATCATTCCAAATAGATAAAGCATCCCCAGAAGAATTAATAAGAATAGCTAATAAAATGCATATAAATATAGAAGATTATATAATATATCCCAATCAAAGGAGAAGATAAATATGATAAAAAAATTCTTACAAAATATAAAAGATGATTTTAAAGATTATATCAAAAATCATCTAGTAACAAACATACTACTACTATTAATAACCATAGTTATAATCATAGTAGATCTAGACAATGCTGAAGACTTTATAGCAAGATTACTAACAACACTATTCCTAACAGCAATGTTTACAATTCTAGCAGAATCATATACCAAAGATAATAAAAAAAGATCCATAATCTATATAATAGGATTAATAATAAGTATCTTTCTAAGTAAATGTATATTAAATTCAGAATTAGCTAGATACCTAATAGGAACAGTATTAATATTAGGATTTACTATTATATATCTAATAGCTAAAAATTCTAAAGAAACAACCAATAAATTCCTAACTAGTACTTATACCAACCTATTAAAATTTGGAATAATAGGTTCTATCCTAAACACAGGATTATTATTAATATTAGCCCTAATATCAACATTACTAATAGAAGTAGGAGAAGTAGTATTTGTTAAACTAGAACTAATATTACTAACCCTATACTATATACCAGCTCTAATAATATCATTAGAAACAAAAGAAGAAGAAAATAAATTTATCTATATCCTAGTAAACTATGTATCATTACCCCAAATAGCCTTAGCAACCCTAGTAATATATCTATACCTAATAAAACTATTAGTAACACTAAAATTACCATATACCCAAACATTTGCTACTAATGCTATATTATTATCATTAGGAATACCAATAGTATTAATGTCTTTATCTTATGACAAAAATAAACTACCATATAAAGTAGCTAGTATATTAAAAAAACTATTTATCCCATTAGTACTATTACAAATATTTGCATTATCCCTAAGAATATATGATTACAGCATAACAACATCAAGATACTTTGGAATAATATTACTAATACTAGGAATAATATCCATGATATTATTAAATAAAAACAATGGTAATAACTATAAACTAATCCTAATACCATGCATAATACTATCTATAACATCATTTATGATACCATATATAAACATATATGAATTACCTAATTATATGCAAATAAATAGATTAAAACAAATACTACCAGAAGGAAAGAATTATAAAGATCTAACCAAAAAAGAACAAGAAACAGTAACATCAATCTATTACACGGTATATGAAGATAAATATTACCCAGCTTATTTACCAAAAAAAGAATTAGAAAAACAAATATATAGTGATAATAGATATGATTATAATGATTATATAGACGATGAAATATACTATACCAACAAAACAAAAAGAATAGACATATCTAACTATAAAGAAATAGAAAAATATTCTTCATATAACTATAAAGAATTATCTATAACAGTAAATAAAGTTCAATATGACTTAACAGATTTCTGTAAAGAACTATACACATACTATCAAGAAGATGACAACATATATAATTACATGAAAGATAATAACCCAATAAAATTAGATGATAACACAGATCTATACATAACAAACTTAACACTAGAATATAACAATAAAGACCTATCAATAAGTGGATATATCTTATATAAATAAAATACTATCTTACGATAGTATTTTTTTTTTAACTATTCTTTTCTTCATATTATTCTCTATAAACCATCTCATGGTATTAAATCTCTCCAAATAATTATCTTTATATAATAATTCCTTATTAATATCTATCTCAGTCTCTCTTATTAACTTAACTAACATATCATAATCTAATAAAGAATACATATCATAAAATAATTCTATATCCTTATCAGAAAAAGAATTAAAAATATTATATATCTCTAGTTTACTATCTTTATATGTATTATTATCTAAAGAAGTAAAATAAGACTTATAATCAATAAAACTCAAATCATTATCCAATAAATAAATATTAACATCCTTATCATTAATAAAAAAACCCCAATTACTATTACTACGATCAATATTTAATATCATCAAATCCATATAATACATCTTTAAAATATCATTAAATAAATACTCATAATTATTTGGAAATCTATTCCTAATAAAATCCCTAATATCATCTAAATTAGATGATATTAAACCCATATCCTCTGCTGTAATAAAAGTACCATCACTATTCAAATCCTTACTAATATAATAATCCTTATCATTAACCCTAATAGGAATATAATGAACATGATTAAGATAAAACAAATCCATTATCTTTTCCACTAATATTTCTACATAAGCATCATTACGCTTAAAAAAATATTTATAACCATCTATATAAATACTACCCTTATCATCATTAATTAATTCATTAAACATAATATCACCAAAACCAATACAACATATTATAACAGATAATAAATAAAACTTCTACAAATATGTTATAATTAAAAAGTAGGTGATATTATGATATACATAACAGGAGATATGCATAGAGACTTTACTAGATTATATAATCTAGAAATAAATAATGAAGATATGATAATAATACTAGGAGATTTAAGCCTAAATTATTATCTAGATAGACAAGATATAATGTATAAAAAACTATTAAATAGCCTAGACTATAAAATATTTACAATAAGAGGAAATCATGAAGAAAGACCAGAAAACATAAAAACATATAAAGAAGAAAATATGTTTAATGGAAAAGTATATATAGAAAAAGAATATCCCAATCTAATATTTGCTAAAGATGGAGAAATATATAACATAGATAACAATAGTATCCTAGTAATAGGCGGAGCCTATTCTGTAGATAAAGATTATAGAATAAAAAATAATTATACCTGGTTTAAAGATGAACAACTAACTAAAGAAGAAATGAATAATATCTATAACAAAATAAAAGGAAAACACTTTGATATAGTATTAACCCATACTTCTCCCTATAAATATGAACCAACAGAAGTATTTGTACCAGGAATAGATGAATCTAAAGTAGATAGAACTATGGAATACTTCTTAGATAAAGTAGAAGAGAATATAGATTATAACAAATGGTATTGTGGACATTTCCACACAGAAAAACAAATAGATAACGTAGAATTCATGTATAAAAACATAAAAGTATTAAGTAAAAAAAGAATAAAAAAATAAAATAATATGATATAATACATTTGAACTTTAGGAGGGTTTTGTATATGGAAAAACAATTTATTAGTGAAATAGAATTTAAAAACTTATTAAAAAAAATAAGATATGGAGTTAAAAATATAGATGAAGCAATAGAAATTTATGATTATTTAAAAGATAAAAAAACAGAAGATAGCTTCTTTGATAGAGAAACAAGAACTATTGAAAATCCCCATTTTGAATTTCTTAGAACTATATTTAATAGAACTGAATCAGATTATGCAGGTGGTTTTACTGAAGAAGATGAAGAGTTTTTAAAATCAGATTACTTATCAGAAGAACTAAAAAAAGAAATAAATAATAAATTAAAAAATAATTCTAAAGAATTAACAGAACTACTTAATAGTGAAAAACAAATAAATGATTTTTCAAAAGAAGAAATAAATAAAATAATGAAATTATTAATTACTATTAGTAATCCCTTACCTGATAAAGAAAGATATGATTATGGAGCACTTTGTTATACATTAGAAACATATTTATTTGTATTAGACGGTAAAGGACCAATAGAATATATAAAAGAAGAATATGGCAAAGAATTACCAAAAGCAATACTTGATAAATCTAATCTTTCTAGTAGAGCATCTTATTACTCTGGATATGGTGTAGATACAACCTTATTAGGAGAAAGACATTTATTCTCTATATATAAAAAATTTGTAAAGTATTATCCTGATAAAACAGAAGAATTTGTCAAATTAGTTGATTCTATTCCCAAACTAACACCAACTGAATTCATAAACAATTATTTCTTATTTGTAGAAAATGGATTTAACAGTGATTTCCAAAATAAAGAAGGTAATATATCAGTTGACGGTTTACATGGACAAGCAAGAGATCTAGTTGGAGCAGTATCAATATTTTCTTTATTTAATAAAGAACAAAGTGATTTAGATAGATATTTTGAATCACGTGCAGAAGCTTCAATAAGAAAAGAATTTAAAGAAAAAATAGAACAATTCAAAAACAATCAAGAACAAACAAAAGTAAAAGTATTAAATAAAAGTATAAAGCATTAACTAAATTAAATATTTCAATTATAAAAAGGAATACTTCTTAGATAAAGTAGAAGAGAATATAGATTATAACAAATGGTATTGTGGACATTTCCACACAGAAAAACAAATAGATAACCTAGAATTCATGTATAAAAACATAAAAGTACTAAGTAAGAAAAGAATAAGGAGATAAATATGAATAAAGTAGAAATAACAGAATTATTAAAAATGATAGCTAACAATTCTAAAATAAAAGAAGAAGAATTATCGGGAATAAATGAATTTAAAAAATTATATGACACTATTAATCAATATGAAAAACAAAACAAAACATATGAAGAAATAATGCAAAGTAACAATAGTAGATTAGAATTCTTAATACATGCAGTAGATATTGCACTAAAATCAAAAGCTATTGATAAGAATACATCAGAATTAATATTAAATATGTATGAAAATATATATAAATATTTATTTGAAAATAGTGAATTAGAAGAAATAAGAATACCAAATGATATGAAATCAAGATTAAAAGACAATATGATTTTACCAAATCCATTCGAATTATTATTTGCTTTAACCTTAATTCAAGAAAATAAAAGAATATTTGAAAAATATTTTAATGGCAAGGAATTATCTCAAACAATTACACAAGGATTACATACTAACATCAAAGAAGTATTAGAAATAAAAAAAGAAAATGTTGGCCATTTACTAGGCCTTACAAATGATGATGCGTTACAAAACTTTTATAGAAAAACAATAATAAATAGAATGATCAAAAAAATATGTAATGAAATAGGAATAGAAGAAAAAGATATAGAATCATCAGAAAAATTCAAAGAAATATTTAAAGAAATATTTAAATTAGATTACAGCAAAGAAAACAAAAATAAATTAATTTCTTTTGGAAACAGAAAAAATAAAGATAGTAGTGATATATCAGAAGAAGAAAAAATAGCACTTGAAGAAACCTATGAATTAATACCAAAAGAACAAATAGTAGATTTCTATGCCAATAATCAAAACATTAATGAATTGATAAAAGAAAATAACGAAGTAAATGATTTTGTATATGAATATATAAAAAAAATGATAGATTATATAATAAAGCAAGGAAAAAAAGCAGACAAAAATATATTAAAAGAAACACTTAATGATAACGAAGTAAACGAAATACTAAATAACAACTCAAATCAAAATAATGTTAGAAAATTAATAAATAAATATATAAATAAAACAAACCTAAATATTACAGATAATAAAGAATTTCAAACAGAATTTCAAAAAAAATTTGGATATCCCTTCCCATTAATTCAATATAATGAATTAGTATCAAAAAATATTAGTTTCTATAATTTTTCTTTATTTAAGAATTTAAATAAAATAATTGTTGATTACCACAATTCTGGAAGCTTAGTAGGAGCAGATATTTTCCTAGTATCATATGCTAAAGAAAAGTACAAAAAATTTAAAGAAACAGTAACAGAAAAAATCAAAATAATAAAAGAAAAATATAGCAAAGTAGCCTTTAAAGAAGAAAATATTGAAGGACTAGAAAAAGAATATCTAAATAAACTAAAATCATTATTAATGTTTCCCCCAAGTACAAGATATTATCTTAGATTTGGATTCTCAACACCAATACCAAAAGATAAAGATGATCCATATAGCTTGTCAGAATTAAATGATTCAGAATTAAAACAAAAAAAAGAAAGAGCACAAATAGCACCAGAAGAAAACAAGGAATTATTAGAAGCCATAAATAAGGAATTAAGAAGAAGATTAGAAAACAAAAATAGAGTTGATAGTGAAAAAAAGATAAAAGAAGATATTCAAAAACAACTAGAAAAAGAAGAAGTTATCTCACTAATAGGATTTGGAACCACAGATGAAGAAAAAGAAAGAATATCAAAATTTATTGATACAGGCATTTCACCATTTGAACACCACCATCGCTGTAAAACAAACATGTCTGCCAATTTTCAAGACTATGAAACAGATTATTTAAAAAACGGAATAGAATATGATGTAGATATGATAGAATCATCAATTGACGATTTAGACACTAAAGATGGTATAACAATAGACAGCACACAATCAAAACCTAAAATAGAACAAAAAAGAATTTTAAAAATAGTTAAACCATTAGAAATATTAAATAATTATATTGATTTATTAAATGACTATAAAAATAAAAAAGATATAGATTATATTGAGAAACTAAAATGCGAATTATATCTAACAAAAGAAATAAAGAAATTAAACGAACTATATTTAAAAATAAAAGAAAATCAAACAAGAGTTCTAAATTATAAATTAAATAAATTAAACTCTAATATAAAAAATTTAAAACAAATAAAAAAAGAATTAAAAATAGCCAATAAAGAATATATAAAATTGCTAAAATACAATAAAATTATTACAGAATATTTAAAAGAATATGAGAAAATAATTTTAAATAATAATGATATAATATATAATGAAGAAAAAGATAACAAAAAACTACGCTAAAAAATAATATTTATTATTATCTTTTGACAAATATAATAAAACAAATTATAATATACACCTCGGTTGAGGTGATTACATGAAAAACATTAACTATTATGAAGAAAAAAACTCTAAAATAAGAAATACTTTAAATTCTACTTCACCAAATTGGAGTAAAGATCAAATAATTCGTTTTCTATATAAAAACCTTTCTTATTTTGTAAAAAGAGATCTCCATTTCTTCTTACAAAATAACGAAGGAAAACAAAAACAAATATCTAATGGAATTATCGATAGATTTCCTAACATAATTTGTTATACCTTAGCAGAATTCTATTGTGCTGCTTTCAAAGAATTTGGCATAAATGCTAATATAACACAAGCTAATAGTTCATCAATACCTCTATATGCAATAGTAATAGAAGGAGATTATGGAAATTATTATCTAAATCCCTTAGAAGATTTATTTCTAAACCAATATGGATTAAAACCAAAAGCTTTTGGTTTTATCCCTAAATATAAAACAATAAATACCAAATATCCCAATCTTATTAAATTACCAAAAGAATACTTAACTGAATTAGATAAAAGCCTAAATTTTACTTATCTAGACGATTATTTCAAAGAATTAAAACTAATCATGAAAAACTATCCCACCGCATGTACATTTCTTAACATAGAAAATAATCCCAGAAACAAAGATCTAAGAGAACAAAAAGTAAATTATATCTCTAATAATTTAATAAATAAAGGAAAAGTACACGGTATCTATGAAAGAGCCCAATTATATCATTTCTTAGATGAAAATCTATTAAATAAAACAGAAAAAAAACATACCAAAGTATTTATTGAAAATGATTCAACAAATAAACCATTTATCTCATATAACATTATAAAATTAGATGAAACAATTACCTATCATGAAGAAAAAACAGATAAAGGCTATACTCTAATAAAACATCGTTAATACGATGTTTTTTTTCTTTAATTTAAATTTATAAAAATGCTCTCTTCCCCCTGAAGAGAGCGATTAACTTATGTCGCTCTCATTTTTGTTAAGAAATATAAGGGTTTTACTGATTTTATTAATCTCTAAAAATAGGATTAGGTACCAATTAGGTACCATTTTTATTTTTAATGTTAATTATTATGCAGATATTATACAAGAAAACATTATAAATATACGTTTGGATATGATATAATAGATACTATTAATCAGGGAGGTTTGCAATATGGAAAAAATACTATTAGACACTAATATGTTTATATATTTAGAAGATTATGCAGTTACTGAAGAAAAAGTTGCAACCTTGACAAAAAGACTTTTTGATTCTGATCAATATAAAATTGTAATTCATCCCAAGACAAAAGAAGAAATATTAAAAATAAAGGAAGAAGAAAAGAGAAATATATTCTTTTCAAAAATTTCAGTATATAAGGAAATAAAATCGGCACCTATTGCAACTGAAAAATTTCACAATCTCGTTGGATGTAGTAATAGTCATGATGCAATTGATAACGAGTTATTATTTTCAATACATAGAAATTGTGCTCAATACTTAATTACAAATGATAAGGATTTAATTAAAAAAGCCCAAAAAGTTGACCTTAGTGATCGTGTTTTGTCAATTGACCAAGCACTTGAAAAATTTCAAGAAAATTCTTCAGAAGATATTAGAAAACCAGTATTTGTTAATTACAAATATTTACATGAATTAGATATAAACGACGATTTCTTTGATTCATTAAAAAAAGATTATGCAGGATTTGAAGAATGGTTTAAAAGGAAACAATTAGATGAAGCACAAGCATACGTAACTGAATTTGATGGACATTTGACATCATTTTTGATGCTTAAGGTGGAGGACAAAAAAGAGAAATACAAAAATTTTCTGAAGCCATTTAAACCAGCTATGCGACTAAAAATATCAACTTTAAAAGTTACGGACACCGGTAAACGAATAGGAGAAACATTCATTAAAATTATCATGGTTAAAGCAATAAAGGAGAGAGTTGATGAAATTTATGTAACTGTATTTGATAAACAAGAGTACTTAATAGATATGCTTGAAAGCTACGGATTTAAAAAATATACTAAAAAGAAAACTTTAAGATCTGATGGTGAATATGAATTAGAAAATGTTATGGTAAAAAGTATGAAGAATAAAGAAAACTATTATCCTTTTTTTGAAATAGATAATAACAGAATATTTCTTGTTCCAATACGTGATAATTACCATCATTTGCTATTTCAAGAATCAGAAAGACAAATTCAATTGAGTTTGGAAGATTTTCAGGGCAAAAACACTGCGTCTAACTCATTAAAAAAAGCATATTTGTGTAATTCAAAAATAAAGCAAATACAAAAAGGATCTATTTTGTTATTTTATTCATCAGGCGCTAAAAAAGCAATTACGTCATTAGGAATTGTTGATGCAGTATTTAAGCAATTTAATAGTTTTGAAGAATTATATAATTTGGTAAAAAAGAGAACAGCTTATGATGAACAAGAACTCAGAAAAAATTATAGGAGCGATAAATTAGTAATATTATTTAAATTATATTATTCTTTTGATAATTATGTTGACTTTAAATATCTAAAAGATAATGGAATAGTTAAAGGAGCAATTCAATCCATACAGCATATAACAAAAGAACAATTATTAGAAATCCTAGATAAGTGTAAAATGGACAAAGAAATATATTTAATCGACAAAAATATATAAATATTGTGATATAATATTATATATAGTAGGAGGTAGATAAAATGTGTAAAATTTTAATGCCAATAAATCCTGAATATGTTGATGAGATTCTTTCTGGAAACAAAAAATATGAATATAGGAAAATAAAAGCAAAAAGGGATAAAATTGATAAAATGATTATTTATTCCACTTCGCCAATAATGAAAGTTGTTGCTGAAGTTGATATAGTAGATATACTTGAAGATTCTCCTCAAAAAATATGGGAACAAACAAAAAAAGATTCTGGTATAACAAAAGAATTCTATGTTAAATATTATAAAAACAGAGAAAAGGCTATAGCCTATAAATTAGGAAATATTAAAGTATATGATAAACCAAAAAAACTTTGTGATATTGGAATAAATTATGTTCCACAATCCTTTGTTTATATGGATTAAAAACCGATGTATTAATCATCGGTTTTATATTATTCTAATTTATCAATTAAATCAACTACTTCATTTAAAGCAGAGTTAAATAGATGTGTATAAGTGTTTAATGTTTCTTCTATTTTAGTATGGCCTAGATATTTAGCAACAACAGTTATATTAGCTCCATTATTAACGAGTAGAGAAGCACATGAGTGTCGGAAGTCATGAATCCTAATTTGAGGAACACCAGCTAATTTACAGTTACGATTTTTTCTTGATGTAATGGTATTACTTGCAACAGGAAAAGCATCACCAATAACAAAGTAATCATCATTGAATCCATACTCTTTAGATATCTCATTTTTGAGCATTTTAAGGTCGTTTAAGAGCACTTTATTAAGTGGCAGGGTTCTTATACTACTTTTAGTCTTTGGAGTAGAAAATTGGAACTCTTTAACCGAACCACCACGATCTGTAATTTGCTTTTTAACAGATAAGGTTTTATTAACAAGATCAACATTTTTCCAAGTCAATCCTCTAAGTTCACCTTTTCTTAATCCACAATAATATAATATTTCAAACATAACTTTACTTTGTAAATTATTTTCAACAGAAATAAATTGTTTCCATTGATCATAAGTAAAATACATCATTTCTTTTGGTATATCAGAAGCATTACTAAACTTAGTCATTTTATTATAAACTTTATTAAGATTAAAATCATACCAGGTCATAGCAAAGTTTAATACTGATTTTAGAAATTTTAATATATCATTTTTATATCTTGTTGAAATATTAGTTTCATTCATTTGCTTTTTCCAATTATCATAGTGATTAATATTAAAATCTTTTAGTTTGATATTTAATAAAATTTTTAAATGGATTCTTTTATTACCATAATTATATAAAGTAGTAGGCTTAACCTCAATAGTAGAAGTTCTATTCTCTATAAATATATCAATCATTTCATCTAAGGTTATTTTATCCATATTTTCATGTCTATGTATCTTTAATCTAAATTCAAGTTCGGCGTCTTCTGCTTCTTTTTTAGTAGCGAATTTACCAGACTTGTACTGTGCGTTTCTACCATCTATATCTTGATATCTAATTCTAAAAAACCAGGCACGACCATCTTTAGTTTTACCAGATTTTGCTTTATAAACTCCCATTATATCATCATCTCCTTGTATGAATAAAAGCATAGTGATATAATGTAAATGGAAACCCAATTACATTATTAAATGTTAAAGTTGTGCTAAACTTTTAATTTGTGTTTCTATTTGATCTACTGCGCCAACAGTAGGTCTTTTTTTATGACATTATAAGTGTGTTGTAATGTTAACATACTTTAGAAACTTAATCAAATAGTTTGATTTCTACCTGACTGTACCCAATATAACACAATAGAATCAAAAATCAATATGATAAATAAAAAATGACAGTTAGTGACAGTAAGATGACAGTTAATGACAGTTAAATATGTGTTATAGTGATTATAGTTGTTAATAAAATATACTTTTATTATTTAAAAATTCACAGTATATGTTTATTACAATTAGTTTTAAAAGTTTAGCACACTTTAATGAATGATAGAAAGGGATGGAAAAATGAATAGTGAGAAATTAAATGCTGAACAAATATTAGAAGTTGCTTCAAGTCAATGGGCTACTGCTAAGGATATAATGTTACTTGGTAGTGTGGGTAGAAATAAAGCTTACGCGATTAGAAGTGAAATAGCGTTAGCTTTATACAATGATAATACTAAACACAGAAACAGAGGATTAGTACCTATGGTAGAAGTATTAAAATACTTTGATATAGATCTAAATTATTTAAAAGATATTTTAGCATTACATAAATAGATACCCCCCGGAGGAAAAGAGATAATTATAAAATTAATTTCAAGACCGACCAGCCACCTATATTCACACAATCATAAATTTTCCGTGAGTTTTTTGGAAAATGATTGCCAAACGAAACAAAAATGTTTTTGGAATCAAATTCAAATCAAGTTACAATCAATTTTAAATCAAACTAAAATCAAAATTAAACCAAATGAAATGATTCACCTCCTAGGATAAGGATAAAGGATAAGGATATGGATAAGAATAAGAAAAGAATAAAGAATATATTTTATTGTACTATTACTACTACAATAAAAAAGAGATTAGCAATCACTAATACTCAATTATTTTGAAGTCCAAAGGATCCTCACTGATTATTTCTAAAGAATATTTTAACCTGAGTAGTTTAATTACTTCGGCTTTCATTTTTTTATAATTCTTACATATCAGATTAAACGTATCATATGCAGAATTAAAATGTTGTTTAAAAGTTGCTTCCCACATGGCATTTCTGTAGAATGAACTAGCAATATAAAATGCTATAACTTCAGGAATAACATATTCTTCCAAATAACTATCATAATTATCATAAAAAGGATCAATAACCTTTTCACATTCTTCATCGCTTATATCTTCATCAGTACATTTTCTTAACATAAACACCTCCGTATGTATTAATCGCTCTAAATAAGAAATATTACAAGTGTATTCATATGAAAAAAGCAGTTTTTATGTTAAAATATTATTAGGTGAGAACTTAATGAGGTGGTAAAGTGAAGTCTAGTATTAAAATATATGGTGACAATATTATAGAATGTGAAAGAATGGTTGATTTAATCTTTTCTAATGTTAATATCAAAAAAATTAAAAGGGAGTTAAGCTCAATATCTTGTATGAAAGTAGATTCGATAATAGAGTTTAATGATGAAACGTTAGAATTATCATTGGAACTTTATCCTGGGTTTAACAAGCAAACATCTGATAGATGGGATAATAATATTTTTGATGTACTGAAACCAAAAGGTTCGTTTTTAAATGAAACACCAGATGTATTATTAGTAAAAGAAGAAAATGGGTTCGAAAAAGTATTATTGGGTGTTGAATTTTGCAGTGCATTACAAGCTGGAAATCAAGCTTGGCAAAGAAGTGGTAGAGCATATTCTACTGCCAGATCGGGAATACCTTATCTGTACATTGTAGAATTTACTAAGTATGAATTGGATAATAAAAGGAATAGAAAAGCACTGAGATTTCCTAATCCTGCAATACCATTTAGCTACTTAAATTATTCTATAGAAAATGGGGATCTGTTAGCACAAGTATACTTTAAAGGAGAAGAATATCAGCCAACTTTTGATAGTAAATTAAAAAAATTCAGTAGTGATATATTTGGAGAACAAGAAGTATCAAAATATATAATGAACCTGATATTAGAACGTGATGTTTCTGATTATGAGAAGAATATAATTGATAAAAATTATCAGATGGTAGAAGATTTATCCAAAAGTACTTCATCATCAAAAGCATTTGATTTTACGGATTGGGAAAATATATATAGAAATAAATTAGATATTTTGGATTATGCCAACACCAAGAATAAATTCAAGTTTAATAAAAAAATATCATCAAAGGCTTCCTCAGATAAAATAAAAAAATTTCAAGCAATAGTTAATAAATATAGTATAGGTATTGGAAGTTCAGATTTGCCTTTTGGATTAATTCCTAAAAATTCAAAAAAACAATTTATAAAAGAATTAAAGATGATTTATCCGTTTAATGAAGAGAATATTGATTACAATAAACATATGATTATATGTATGATAAAGGGTTTTAAACCACGTGGAGATGATAATCGACCTGATAGGGGAATACTACCTTTTATTGCTATGCTAGTTGGAGAAGATTGTGAAATATTGACTTACTTATATGGACCATTATATAAACAATACTATAGTCATATTCTTAAAGATGAAATATTGAATTTACAAACAAATGGGTTATGGAAATCAATTGTATCATTAAGTAATTATATTCTTGTCGAATCCGATATATTAGGAACAGATAATCATTTAAGTATATTAAAAGATAACACTAATAATAAGAAATTAATGTTAGAAAGAAAAAATGAAGAAATTTTAATGAAGATATCAAATGTTCCAAATCACTTGTCAGAAAATGATGTAGATTCAATAATACATATTTTATTTAAATATATTTTTGAAAACAATTCTTATGAGGGTATGTGTAATCCACCAGGAGGAGATTGGAGTGGATTATCATTAATTGGTGAAAAAGAATATAGATGGTTGTCTTTGCCGAGAGTAAGCGATAATTCTAAAAGACCAGATCATGTTATACAATTATTTAATATATTAGATGAATCAATTATTCTATCCATAGAATCAAAGGATAAGGCAAACAATTTGGAAAATGAAATAGGAGTCCAATTAAAAAAATATATAACTGATTTAACAAATTATATACCAAGTGTAGAAAGAATAAAGTATACAAAAGACTGGGACATTTCTAGCAGTAAAGCAAGCATATCATTAAAATATTTATTAAGTGGAATAGCATATATAAAAGATCGTGATATTAGTTATAGTTCACTTTTTGATAAGCATAAATGTGATGTAATTTTTGAATTAATACCACAAAAAGAAAATAATAATTGGATTATTAAGATAATAACAAAAAGCATGCATAAACAAATTTTTGAAAAATTATTGCGACAAAAAAAGAATGGGTTTGAAAATATTATCATAGAATTAGTAATTATTTAGATTACCAATTTAGATAAAGAGATTCAAATACCATCTCTTTTTTTTGATTCAAAACATTATTAACACTTGAATTTCCAGCTTTGATTGTGAACTTTCTTTTATACAAATTGCTTGGAATTTCAATGTTATATTTTTTGTCTCCTCTTGATCCGTCAAAAGATAAAACATATTTTATTTCTCTTTTATTTAAATCCTCTAAAAACTTTAAAAAGTCTTCATAATTTAAATCTGACGAGTATCTATCTTTATTGTAAAAGTATGGAGGATCTAAATAGACTAAATCGCCTTTTTTTGCAGTTTTAGTTGTTTCTCTATAATCTCCAATTATAAACTTAACATTTTGAATTCTGCTAGACCATTCATCAATTATTTTGTTTAATGTCTTTGGATTAATGCCTTTTCTTGTAACATGAAATGAATTATTGAATTCTCCATTTTTGTTAAATCTAATCAATCCATTGCAACATGTTCTTGTTAAAAATAGAAATTTATTAGGATCGCCATTTTCATTAAATTGATCTCTTATATCATAGTAGTATGTATAGCCAATTTTTTGTAGTTTATTCCAATTGTCTTCATATATTTTTGATACATCATTTGGTTTTGTTTTTATCTCTTCCCATAGTTCAATTAATGGTTTACATATATCTCCACATACTGCCTTTTTAAAGTTAGCTATTCCCATTACTGAACCACCACCAAGAAAGGGCTCATAATATGTGTTAATATTTTCAGGAAAATAATTAACTATAGTTTCGGCTTGCGATCTCTTGCTACCTGTCCATTTTATTACGGGCATTAGTTTCTTAGTTTTTGTCATTGCACATCACCATCATTAATTCTTTTAATTGAAATATCATAATATTCTTTCTCTATTTCAAATCCGATAAAGTTTCTGTTTAATTCTTTAGAAGCCAAACATTCACTACCGGCGCCACTAAATGGTACTAAAATAGTATCGTTTTCTTTTGTTGAAAGATTAATCATTCTCTTTAATAATCTTAGTGGTTTTTGTGTGGGGTGTTTTCCAAATTTTAATTCTCTTTTTTCTTTATTATTTGGAATATCCCAGACAGTTCTCATTTGTTTACCTTTTTCTTTTAAATTATCTTCACTGAATTCTGATTCTTTTGAATATTCATAATCAAAATAGTATTGTCTTTTTTTCTTTTCATTTTTATGACACCATAAAATATTTTCATGGCTTGCAGTAAGTCTTCTTCCAGCAAGATTTGGAAATGAATTTCTTTTATACCATACAACTTCATTTATGATTTCTATATTTAATAATTGACACACAGTATTTACTATACCAATATTATGATAAGTACCAAAAATCCACATAGAACCTGTTGGTTTAAGAATCCTTTGCGCTTCTTTTAACCAAGCTATAGTAAAGGATATATAATCATTCAATTCATAATTATCCCATTTTTGCATAGTTTTATTCCAATTGCCGCCTAAATTTATATCAGTTGTATGATCCCACAAAATATTACTTCCTTTGGATAAATTATATGGAGGATCTGCAATGATTAAATCTATTGAATTAGAATCAATTTTTCTCATTCCTTCAATGCAATTTTCGTTATATATTACATTTGTCTTCATATGATACCTCCTTATATAATTATAGCATATTTAGTCGATTTTTAGCTATATATTTGCCTGCTTTTTTGGTTAATATATAATTAAATTTTATTTTTCTAAATCGAAGATTATAAAAATGAGATCTAAATATATGGATCTTGACAAGTAAGATCTAAAATGTTATATTATTATGCAAAGGGAGGGATATTATGAAAAAAATAATAGTCCAAAAAATAAAGCAAAAAGATGTAGAATTTTATTCTATGGTTGCAGATCCAAGATTAGTTGCTAAAGTTAGAAGAAAATATATAGCAGGTGAAAAGCAAGATGTTCAAAGACCTTGGATAGAAAAAAAAGTAGGTGAAATTAGTGAATATGTCGCTGGAAAAACAAAAGTTGAGGGCAAAAAATCGTTAGGACTTATCCCCAATTCACCAATTATTAATGTTAAGGGTGGTTTAAAAGTTCAATCTGAAGATATAACTGTTAATGCTAATGGTGGAATAAAAAAAGATAAACAATATTATATTATGTTTCCTGAAACACCTGAAGAAGTTTCAAAACATGAGAATGAATTAGAAATAATTGATGGTCAGCATCGTATTATTGCATTTGATATTGATTATATTGATCCTACATTTAGTGATGATACTACATATGAAATGAATTTTAGTGTTTTTAACAATATTAGTGATAACCAAAGAAAAGAACTTTTTATGGTTACTAATGAAAAACAAGATAAAGTGGCCACTAATTTATTACGTTATATTAAAAAGTCGTTAGGTTTACTCGTTGGTGATGATGAAATAACTTACGATCTATTAGATGCTATTAATCGTGAGAGCTCATCACCACTTTATCAAAGAATTATGTTTGGTGCTGATAAAATAAAAAAAGGATATCAGGAAACACAAGTTTCAAAAATATTTAAGTTATATGGAGTTAAGAGATTTTATGATAGTAAAGTAATTCCTGCTTATCCTGATCCAAAAGATGCTATTAACAACTTTGTTACAATATTTAATAATTATCTGTCGGCATGGGAAGAATTATCAAATGTATCATTTCAACAACCTGGATCTGACACTATTACAAAAATAAGTGGACTAAGATATTTAATGTATGTTTTCCCAGAAATCTGTGAAAATTTGATTAACAATAAACAAAAGTTATTAAAGGAAAATTTTAAGAAATTTTTAAGTAATTATCCTGTTGCATTAGGATTAGAAAATATTAAGTGTGTTTTCTGTGATGACGTTGGTGAAGATACTGATGATGCTGTAGAAAGAGGGTTAGCATTTAGAGGTGAGGGAGCAACAATTGCACTTGCTAAAAAAGATATACAATTAGTATTAGGATATGTTAGCAATGAGCAAATTGGTGGATTATTATAATGATAGAAGCAAAAACTCTAGCTATTGATGATTTACTAGAGAGAAATGGTATAACAAAAGATCACTTTATGGATGAAACATATAAGTGTATGCTAGTTAGTATTTTTGAAACAATTGCATCAGAAATGAGTGATGTTGATATTAGAAAAGAAATAAAGCAAAGATATTTAAATAGTGCTAATAAAATAATAACAACACAAAGAATAGTATATGAAAAAACACGATGTAAATTGAATAACGAGGAAAGTGAAATTATTTGTAAATATCTATATGCATTTTTTACAAAAAATAGTGTCAGAAAGAATTATGATAATTCGATAAGATACAGATTACTTAATCAACAGAATGAAAAATGTAACATATGTAGTCAACATATTAATAACTCAACTGCTGAATTAGATCATATTATCCCCTGGAGCTTAGTTGGAGATGAATTAGGAATAAGTAATTTGCAAATGCTATGTAGAGATTGCAATAGAAGAAAGAGTAAAAATGCAGCATATAATCTAAAAATGTTTTTAGTTAATAGGTAGTTATTGAACTATGAATTGGGCATTGGGAATATAACTCAATGTCATTTTTTAAATCAAGAATAGAATTTATAATATGTGAGAGGTGATAATGATGTCATATTTAAAAAATTATTTTGAAAGTCCTAAAAAGAATAGAATTGCGCTTGTAGGTGCAAATTCCCAGGGAAAAACATATCAATTAGAACAATTATCTAAAGCATGCACTGGAAAAGTTATATTTGTAGAATCAGAAACTAAATCTGATGAAAATATGAAGAATAGTGCAGAAAAAACGACACTAATAGAATGGATAACAGAACTAATCGGATTAGATGATATTAATGATGTAATAGATAATATAATTTCCAAAATGCCAATAAGCAATTCTAACGAAAGAATATCCGTTGAATTAAAGAATAGTGTTAAATCATATAAAGGGCTAATAGAATTTGTTATGAAATCAAATAACAATAGTAAAGAACTAGCCGGATCTGGAGAAAGAGTTTTAGGACAATTAATAATGATTGATAATATTCTAGATGATAATAACAGTAAATATGAATATTTGATAGTTGATGAACCAGAAGCACATCTTCACCCTTCGTTATATTATTTGATTGCTAAAACGTTAAACGATATTTCACATAGGGGGATTAAAGTTGCAATAGCTACCCATTCTGAAGAAATATTAAAATATTTCATTGAGGATAGTAATGAAATTATTATGATGAAAGATTTGATTCCTATGCCTTTGAAAAATACTGATTATTATTATCATTTAAAAGATAGCATTGCATGTTATGAAGATGATTCATTAATGATGAAGTCATATAAGAGGATTAAGGATAAGGATAAATTATATTTTAAAACAATTATGTTTGATGGGATTTATAAATCTTTGTTTTCAAACACAGTAATAATTGGCGAGGGAGTTATAGAAGAAGAATTATTTGATTTATACCTAAATAAATATTATGAAAATTACTATAATAAAAATGTATGTAGTATTATTTCATATGGCAAAGAAATGATTCCGTGGTATATTAGTATATTAAATGATATAGGAATAAATAATCTGTGTATCTATGATTGTGATAATGAGGACAGTCCAAAACATAAATTTCTAAATGAATATATAGAAACTAATGCTAACAAAAAAATAAAAATAACAGCTAATGGTAAAAATGATTTAGAACATTTCTTGGGTATTGAAATAAATGATGGCGATAAAGGAAAATATGATATATCTGAAATAAGATACCTATATTTAAATGATAATGAAAAATTGATTGGCTTATTAAAACAAATTAATGACTTGGTAAATGAATTGAATGAAAAATAGATTTCAGGTACCATTTAGGTACCAACAGACTAATAAATACCAAAATATTAAGGTTATTGCTAAAATAAAAAGGCCATAAAAGGCCGAAATTAAAAGAAATTAACACATACAAAGAATATAAGGGCGAGCCCCCTGAAGAGAGCAACAATAAAATATATTCAATTTAAAATATAATATGTTATAATAAACATACATCTTATAAAGAGAGGTGGAGGGACTAGCCCTATGATACCTCACCAACCTATTTAGTTAGGTGGTAATGCTAGATCTATAAGATAATCAAAACAATTTAAGATTATCTTAAATTGTTTTTTTCTTTCTAGATAAGATGTAGAAAGGAGAATATTATGAAAAAAGAACAATATATAGTACAAGTATCTGGAATAGATAATAGAGAATATTTCTATGAATTAATAGATAATAACTATAAATTAAATAAATATTTTACCAAAGATTATATGATACATAGTAAATTTCCCTTTGTTATAGATTTTAAAGATAATAGTTTTTGGGTATGTGAAAGTATCACATGCTGTGCATGTGCAGCCCAAAGGGAAAAGATATTAACCCCTAGAGAGTTCTTTAACAAAGTAAAATAAATATGTTATAATTAAATAGGTGATAGTAATGGAGAAAAAAACACATGTAGCAGCTGCTAACTTAGTATCATTATCTATAATTAGACCTAATACTGTACCTAGTTTATTAATAACTATAGGAGTATCTACTCTAGGAGCATTACTACCAGATGTAGATAAAAAAGATTCTACTAGTGATAAATTATTTGATAGATTAATGACTTCTTTAATTACTATTATAATTATGAGTTTTCTAATTAATTATTTCTTTAATATTAATTTATATAAAATAATAAAAGAATATAATAATATTTATAATTATATTATATCTATAAGTATATTTATAATTATGTCTTATTTAGGAAGTAAAACATCTCATAGATCTTTTACTCATTCTATATTAGGATTAATTATCTATAGCTTAATATTATCCTATAGCTTTAATAATGAAGTAGTATTAATATACTTTATATCTCATCTAAGTCATATAATATTAGATATATTCAATAAAAAAGGAATAGCTTTATTCTATCCCTTAAAATATAGATTATCATTAAAACTATGTGAAAGTAAAGGAACAGTAAGTAGAATATTATTCTTTACATGTTCAATCTTAAATATAATAGTCTTATTAATAATAAGTGTAAAATAATATCTATTATGATATAATACAAAGCGAGGTTGATATAATGGGTAAATTATATTTAATAACAGGAGATATAATAGAAAATAGTATAGGAATGGATGCTATAGTAAACGCTCAAAACAGATATATGATAAAAGGTAGTGGTATATGTGGAGCTATTTATACAGCAGCAGGAGATAAATTAGAAGAATACTGTAAAAATAATTATAAAGAAAACATGAAAGTAAAAGAAGTAAGAATAACCCCAGGATTTAACTTAAATATGGATATAATCCATATCCTAGCCCCTAAATACTATGAACATAATAATCCCATAGAAGAATTAATAGATACCTATAACAATCTATTAAAATCTATTATAGATAATAATTATAAAAAAGTATTAATACCAAGCCTAGGAACAGGATTCCATGGCTATAACCATAATGAAGTAGCAAAACCAGTAATAAATCTATTAAATAACTTCTGTAACAATAATGATATAGATATCTTTTTCATAAACCTAAAACCAGAAATAACAAAGATTTATGAAGATGAATTAAATAAAAACATAAATAGGAGTTAAGATTATGAGTAGTATTAATGAAAATGTTAAAAGAGCAAGAGAATTTGCCAAAAGAACTTTAGAAGGAGAAAGAAACGACGTAGAAAAAGAAGATTATATAATGTTTTTACTTTCAAAGTTTGTATTACTAAAAGAAAATATAATAAAAAAGAATATTGATGAAAACATTCTATATTTTGACTATGAAAAAAATTACAAATATTTAAATGCAATTAAATATATAGTAGACTATGTAAGAAAAAATGGTATATTAATTTCAAATAATATAGAAGTAATAATACTACCAGAAAATCTAAAAGTTGATGAAAGTTTAAAAGCCTATATAAGAGATTTTCATAAAATAAGAGATTCTATTGCCCATGGTAAATATCAACCTGACGCTGAAAAAGGATTAATAAAAATTAATAATACAAATATAAAAGAAAACGAACCTAAAACAGAAAATTCTTTTGATATAAAAATTGATTTGCCAATAGAAATACTAGAAATATTTGAATATATTATAAGTAATCCAAAAGAAAAATATAGTGAAGAAGAAATAGACAACTTTAACAAACAAATAGAAACATCTAGAAAAAAATATAAATATGATTATTCCAAAATTAACAAAAATATTATAAATAAAGAGTACTATGAGATAAATAATATCATAAATAAAAGAGCCACAATAGATACAAAAAAGCAAAACAAAATTATGAACAACCAACCAAAAGATAATTTAAAGCAAATAAACAATATTATAAATAAAGAGTATTATGAGATAAATAATATCATAAATAAAAAAGCCACAATAGATGTAGGAAAACAAAACAAAATTATGAACAACCAACCAAAAGATAATTTAAAGCAAATAAACAATATTATAAATAAAGAGTATTATGAGATAAATAATATCATAAATAAAAAAGCCACAATAGATGTAGGAAAACAAAACAAAATTATGAACAACCAACCAAAAGATAATTTTAAACAAACAAGTAACATACTAAACAATAAAGATACAAAATATATAATTAAAGAATATGAAAAAATACTAGAAGAAATATTAGATTGCACAAGAACAAGCAATAGTATATCTGAAAATAAAAAGCAAAAAATTTTATATCTTCTATCAAAATATAAGCTATTAAAATATGATTTCAATAAAAATACAATAGTAATAAAAAGAACTAGCAAACCAGAAGATTCAGTGGTAAGAAAATTAAAGGTTATAATTGATGAAATAGCTGCCATAATTGGAATAAATAAAGAAGAAAACAGCGTAATAGAAATACCAGCAACATATAACTATTTGCAAATACTATTATCAACAAAAGAAGAAAGTATAGAACAAAGCCCAGCAGATGAAAAATCATTAGGTAAACTAAAGATCAGTAAATTAAATCCCAAATATTTACTAACAGATAGTCAAGCAGATGTAATAAATAAAAAAATAAAACTAACAACAAAAAAAATAAGAAAAATGATAAATCAATACATAAATCACAAAACAATAGAACAAAGAGAATACATCATGATAGAGTTTAAAAGATTAAATGAAGAATTATTCGAAGCACTCATTATAAGAAATAAAGAGATAATTGCCAGCATTAGGAATTCAATAGAACATGGAAATATAGAACCTCAAAATGGTGATATGAAACTATATGATCAAACTGATCCTAAAGATGAAGAAAGCACCAATTTTACATGTAAAGGGTCCCCAAAAGATTTCCTTGAAGTGTTTGAAAAAATAGAATTACAAGACAAAAATGATGATTTTAGTTATAAAGATTTTTTACACGAAATAGAATATATTTTACAAGATAAATACCCACAAACATTTTCTAATTTTATTAGTATAATTGAAGAAATAAGAAAAATAAATGAAGAAGCTTTATTAGATATTCTAAAAATGAATGCAAACAAAAAAAGATAATACTCTAATGGCAGATATTTATAAAAAAATTAAGGAGAATAATATGGGAATACTTAAGAATATTTTAAGTTCAAATAAAGATGATAAAGAAAAAGAAATGGATGTTCATAATTTAACTGAAGAAGAAAAAGAAGAAGTAAAAAAAGGAAATTATGAACCATATAATTTTGAAGAAGAAGATTTAGAAGATGATGACTATCATTTTGAAGATTAAATAAGACTATTAAAAATAGTCTTATTTTCTTAATATAAGCTATTGTAAATAACAATCTAGTATGATAGCATTTAATTACAGTGAGGATTATTTTAAGAAAGGAGAAAAATGAATCAAGAAAAAATATATTTAATTAATAAAATATTTAATAATGAAACAATTAGAACAGTATGGGATAAAGAACAAGAAAAATACTTTATAAGTATTGTTGATATTGTTGGCGTTGTTTCAGAAAGCAACAATCCACAAACTTATTGGAGAGTTCTAAAAAAAAGACTTAAGGACGAAGGAAATGAAACGGTGACAAATTGTCACCAGTTGAAACTGAAAGCTCAAGATGGCAAGTATCATATGACTGATGTCGTTGATATTGAAGGGATGTTTAGAATAATAGAATCAATACCAATAAAAAAGATAACTAACAAATTAGTTATCTTTTATAATATAAAACAATAATAATAATTATAGAAATAATTATTTTAATTATTATCTTACTAGTAATCTTTTTATCCACAAATATTCTTATTATATTAAAAATTATCACAGAAAGGCATATAAATAAAATATAATAATATAAAAAAGATATAAATATAGTAGAAACAGTATTAGTTATTAAAGAAAATAATAAAACTAATAACGCTATTAATAAGAGTAATAAATTAACCATCATATATATCATTCCTTACCAAATTATTATAACAAAATATATTTTTATAGTAAATAACTATTGACTTTTATTATATTAAAGAGTAATATTTATTATGACGTTTGCAAAATATATACATTTTATTAAATACACAGAAAGAAAAAATGTGTATTTTTTGCGTTGTCAGAAAGGAGTGTAATTAATTGTCATTCATCAATGTAAACCACATTAGTAAAACCTTTAAAGTTGCTAAAAGAGAAAGAGGCCTATTAGCATCTTTAAAATCTTTTTTCAAAAGGGAATATACATACATAGAAGCAGTAAAAGATATATCTTTCCAAATAGAAAAAGGAGAAATCGTTGGTTATATTGGACCTAACGGAGCTGGTAAAAGTACCACTATAAAAATATTAAGTGGCATATTAACACCAGATAGTGGAAAATGTAAAATAGGAGGAATGACACCATGGACAGAAAGAGAAAAATACGTATCCAATATTGGAGTAGTATTTGGTCAAAGAACCCAATTATGGTGGGATATACCTGCTATTGATACATTCGATCTATTAAAAGATATCTATAACTTAGATGAATTAGAATATGAAGAAACTAAAAATAACTTAATCAAATTATTAGATATCGAAGAAATAGTAAAAATACCAGTAAGACAATTAAGCTTAGGTCAAAGGATGCGCTGTGAAATTGCTGCCTCATTACTTCATAAACCATCCATATTATTCTTAGATGAACCTACTATAGGACTAGATGCCGTATCTAAAAAAATAGTAAGAGAATTCATAAAAAAGATAAATAAGGAAAACAAAACAACAGTAATTTTAACAACCCATGATATGAGTGATATTGAAGCACTTGCTAAAAGAATAATCTTAATAGGTAAAGGAAGAATACTATATGATGGTAATATCCATAACCTAAAACAAAAATTTGGTAACATCAAAAATATAACTATAGATACCAAAGATAAAATAAACAAAATAAATAAAGTAGGAGTAGTAACCCAAAAGAAAATAGATAATGGTTACTTATTCCAAATAGATACTAATAAATTATCCATATCTAACTTTCTAAAATATCTATCAGGAATAACTAATCTAGAAGATGTAGATATAGAAAATGAGAATATTGATGACTTAATAATAAAACTATATAAGGAATACCATATATGAAAAAATATCTAAGTATCTTCAAAGTAAAAATGATGAATAATATCCAATATAGAATGGCAGCCATAGCAGGAATATCTACCCAATTATTCTTTGGCTTAGTATTCATAATGGTATATCTAGCTTTCTATAAATCAGGAAATAATAGTAATCTTCCTATGAATTGGCAAGAATTAGTAAGCTATCTTTGGTTAAATCAAATCTTATTTGCTATGGTCTATATCTGGCAAAAAGATAGAGATTTATTATCCATGATTAAAGATGGTAACATATCTTATGAATTATGTAGACCAATAAACTTCTATAAAAAATGGTATGCCACCATGTATGGATCAAGACTATCAGCAGTATTACTAAGATTCTTACCAGTAACCATAATAGCCTTCCTCTTACCAGAACCATTAAAACTATATCCTCCAATAAGTATAGAATCATTTATATTATTTCTATTATCTCTAATAATATCTAGCTTATTAGTAACCGCTATATCTTTATTAATACATGTAATAACAATGTTTATCATAGATGAAAGAGGATTAATGACCATGATGATGGTAACAGGAGAAATATTCTCAGGAGGAACAATACCCCTAAGTTTCTATCCTCACTTCTTACAAAAAATAGCCTATATCTTACCATTTAGATATATAGTAGATATACCCTTTAGAATCTATTCTGGAAATATCTCTATCTCAAATGCCATACCAGACTTAATAAATGGATTAATCTGGTTAATAGTATTATTAATAGTAGGATATATATTATCAAATAAAGCCACAAAGAAAGCTATAATCCAAGGTGGCTAATATGAAAATATATCTAAATTCCTTTAAATTATATCTAAAATCATTATTAGAATATAAAAATTCATTCATAACAGGATTTATATCCCAATTCCTAATAATGTTTACTTATTATTTCATAATCATAGCTTTATTTGATAAATTCAATAACATAAGTGGCTATACCAAATATGAAGTACTATTATGTTTCGGTATCATTCAATTTGGTTTTTCCATTAACGAAGTATTTGCAAGAGGAATAGATACCTTTGAAAACCTAATCATAAGAGGAGAATTTGATAGATTACTAGTAAGACCAAAAAATATCTTACTCCAAGTATTATCTACAGACTTTGATCTAATAAAAATAGCAAGAGTACTCCAAGCAATAGTAATACTAATAATAGCCATAATAAAATTAAAACTAAAATTCAATATATTAAAAATAATAACATTAATATTAATGCTATTAAGCTCAATAATAATATTCTTCTCAATATTCTTATTAATGGCTTCCTACTGCTTTATAACAGTCCAAGGACTAGAAGTAAAAAACTTATTCACAGATGGAGGAAAACATATCGCCCAGTACCCCATAAGTATCTATAATAAACACTTTATCTTTATCTTTACCTTTCTTATTCCTTATGCCTTTGTAAACTATTATCCCTTATTATATCTAATAGGTAAATCTAATAATAAATTACTAATCTTATCCCCATTAATAGTATTCTTATACTTAATCCCAGCAATACTATCATTCAAGTGGGGAATAAAAAAATATACTAGTGTTGGTTCATAAAAAAGACTATATCAATAGTCTTTTTTTATTTATATGTTATAATATATATAGGTGATAACATGAATAGAGAAGAAATAATTAACGAATATAGCAAAAACGAATTTATGAGTTTCCTCCAAAATGATTATTCAGGCCAAATATTAGAATTATTTAATAATGAAGGATTAGATATCTTATATAATTCTCCCAGAAGAGAAGAAAGAATACAATATATAATAACTTTCTCTAAATATATAAATGAATTATTAGAAAACAATGATTTCTTAGAAGTCTTTCTTGACTCGGACATCAACAGCTATTATGCAGTATTACGTAATTTAAAACCAGAAACTTACGATAAAATGTTAAAAAAATATAGTGAAACAACTACTAATTCAGAAAATATCGCCCAATTGTTTAGTTACTTTAATATAGATTATAAATTACAATTACTAGATAATTGGCCCTATAATGAAGATATACTATATGCAATAATTAATGAAGATGAATCAGAAGTAATAAATAAAATAGTAAACAAATATGACATAGATTTATCAGATAAAAGAATAAGAATAGTATCATTAATAACAAAAGCTAAAGAATCCGTTTTAAAAGAACAAACTGATAGAAATAATAACGATACAATAAGAGGCTCAATTAATATACCAGTACACACGATTAATAAAGAATTAGGAAAAAGATTATGGGAGTCATATGATATCTTTGAAATAAGAAAAATAATTAATGACTTAGAATATAGCACCAATCCAGAAGAAGTAAATAATTATATAAAACAAAAAGAAGAAACAGTTATTAATAATTATAACGAAAATACTTTTAATTATCCATATAAGGAAATATTTGAATCATATAGAAAAATGAAAGAAGCAAAAGAAAAAGAAGATGAAGATAATTATTATGATTATAGAATGCAATATATAAGATTAGTTAATAGAAGTGATATTAAAGATATACATGAACAAATAGAAAATAACTATCAAGAAAATAACATAGAAGGAGTATTTAACTACCTAAAAGAATTAAGTAACAGAGAATTATCTAATTATATAATAGATTATAATTTTGAAGAAAACTATCATAATATTATAATAGATATAAGAGAATTACTAAGATTCTATTATGATGGAAACATAGTCTTACCAGAAGAAAGAGTAGAATTATATGAACAAGTATCAAATATAGATTATTTAACAATAGAAGAAAAGAAAGAACTACATAATAGATTAAAAAAAATAAATATTAAAGAATTATTCTATGATGATATGTCCTATGCCAGACATATAGTTCATGAAGCCATAAAAGAATATTCCCTTACCAGAGAAACAATAAAACAATACAAAGATGAAGAATTATCCAAAAAATTAGGAGTAGATGTATATAAAGTAAATGAGGAACCATTCTTTGGCATTGTAAAAACTAGAAGACATCCCCAAGATAAATTACCAACAGGCCATTCATACTCACTAGTAGGAAATAATTGTGTAGCAGTATTTGGAGACGCAAAAGATGGAGAAACATTTTTATATGATACCGAAGATTTAAACCCAGACCAAATAGTTCATGCCTTTCCCTTTGATTCATATACCTTTTTTAGACCGTTCGAACGAACAAACGATGCAACGAATAGAATTCATCCTCTAATGACACCAGAAGAAATAACCGGAGTAGCAGATTTTAGCTATTCTGAAGTATTAATTCTAGAACAAGGTAGAGAACAAACAGATATAGATGAAAAAATACCAGAATTAAAAAGAATAGCCCTATACTGTATAGATGAAATAAGAGAACAAGATGTAGAAAAAGCTAAAGAAAAAGGAGTAGGCATAATCTTAGTAAATTCTAGAAAATACATTCAAGGACGTAATTACTACAAAGAAAAATATAAATATTTAGACAGAATGACAAATGATCAATACTTTGATGGAAAAAGTGAAAAAGATAAATTTGAAGCAAGAAGATAAAAAGACTATATCAATAGTCTTTTTTTAATAACTAAATAACTTACAATTATATAATGCTAATAACTCATTAACATCCTTAATATCATATATCCCTTCCATAAAACAAAACCTAATAATCAAATCATAATGATTATTATAAGGAAGAGAATAAGACGCACTATCAAGTAAAGATATAAATTCTTCTAAATTTAATCCTAAAGATAAACCTAATAATATAACAGTATCTTTACTAGGATGATAATCCTCATCACTCCTAATCTTAGAAAATAACCTTCTATCTATATGTACCTTATTATATACATCACTATCTTTTAAATTTCTATCATCAATATATTTAAATAATAACTTTTGAAACTTATTTTCATCTTTATTACTATCTATATAATCATTAATACTAGCATAATCACATTCCTCTTCAACATATTTAGCTCTCTTAAAAGCCCCCATATAAGCATTCTCAACAACTAAATTATTCTCAATAAATAAAGCTAATTTCTCTTTCATAAAATGTCTCCTTCCAAGTGACCAATAAAAAATATAATCATGATACTATTATACCAGAAAGGAAGGAAAAAGATATGAAAAAAAATAAAAAAGAAATTAATATAGTCTTCTTACTAGATAGAAGTGGCTCAATGCATGGAACAGAACAAGATACCATAGGAGGATATAACAGTTATATCAAAAGTAGAATAAATGATAATGCTTATGTAACAACTATTTTATTTGATGATAAATATGAAATCATAAATAAAAATACTCCCATTAAGAATATAAAAGAATTAACTAATAAAGAATATTACACAAGAGGATCAACTGCTTTATTAGATGCCATAGGTAAATCAATTAATTATATGGATGAATTAAATAAAAAGAAAGTAATATTTATAATAACAACAGACGGCTATGAAAACTCATCTACTAAATATACAAAAGAAGAAATAAAAAAACAAATATCCATCCATGATAATTGGGAATTTATCTATATTGGAGCCAACATAGACTCTTATACAGAAGCATCATCAATAGGTATCAAAGCAACAAACACAGCAAATTATCAAAAATCAAGAGAAGGAATATCTACCTTATTTGGTTCTGTATCTAAACTAAGTCAAATGTATTATGAAGAAGACTGTATTAATGAATCATGGAAAGAAGATTTAGAATAACTAAATCTTCTTTTTATGTTATAATTAAAAAGAAGTGATAATATGAAAAAGATAACCATAATAGCAGGACCATGTGCCGTAGAAAGTGAAGAACAAATAATAAGAATAGCAAAACAATTAAAAGAATTAGGAGTAGACTACCTAAGGGGAGGAGCCTTTAAACCCAGAACCGAACCCGATAGTTTTCAAGGATTAGGAGATAAAGGAATAGAATACTTAATAAAAGCAAAAAAAGAAACAGGTTTACCTATCGTAACAGAATTAATGACTATAGAACAAGTAAAAAAATATGCTAAAGACATAGATATAATCCAAATAGGTAGTAGAAACATGTATAACTATGAATTACTAAAATATTTAAGAAAATATAATAACAAAGTATTATTAAAAAGAGGATTAAGTGCTACTTATAAAGAATGGATAGGAGCAGCTAAATATATAAATAATGATAAATTTGTAATATTATGTGAAAGAGGAATAAGAAGTTTTGATAATACCACTAGAAATGTTCTAGATCTTCAAGCAGTACCTTATATAAAGAAAAATACCAAATATAAAATAATAGTAGACCCTAGTCATGCAGCAGGAAATAGATATATGATAGAACCAATGTCCCTAGCTGCGATAGCATCAGGAGCAGATGGTCTAATGATAGAAGTACATGATAAACCAGATGAATCATTTTGTGATAAAGAGCAAGCAATTAGTATTAAAGAATTTAAAAATATTTTAGAAAAAATCAAAAAAACACTTGATTTTAAATTTTAAAAGTATATAATGGTATATATTTCTTTTTAAAGGGGCGAGATTATGATAAAAAATAATCTAAAAACATATAATCTGATTTATACCATAAAATCATTCTGTATGAATGATATTTACTGTGCAAATAAAGGAAATAATAGGAACGTGTAAAGTCTGTAAAAGACTTGCACGTTTTTAATTTTATAGGAGGTATATATATGAAAGAATTAACTCTAAATGATTTACTTGAAAATATAAAGAATTATTCTAAAGAGGATATAGAAACAATAGAAAGATGTTATAACTATGCTAAAGACTTACATGAAGGACAATATAGACAAAGTGGAGAACCATATATAAGTCACCCATTACAAGTAGCATATATTTTATCAGATATGCATGCCGATAGAGATACTATTTGTGCTGGATTATTACATGATACATTAGAAGATACAAAAGCTACTAAAGAAGAAATAGCCCATGATTTTAATATAGATATAGCAAACCTAGTAGATGGAGTAACTAAAATAAGTAAATTAAATTTTTCTAGTAAAGATGATGAAAATGTAGCTAATACTAGAAAGATAATTACTAGTATAACCTCTGATGTAAGAATAATAATAATCAAATTAGCAGATAGACTTCATAATATGAGAACTCTACAATATAAAACAACTTTTAAACAAAAAGAAAATTCTATGGAAACAATGGATATCTTCGTACCACTAGCTTATTATATAGGAGCATATCGAATAAAAAGTGAATTAGAAGACTTATCACTAAAATATCTTTATCCCGATAAATATAAAAGAATAGAAGAAATACAGCACCAAATAGAAATAGATAGTGCTAGTTGCTTACAAGAAATGTTACAAACAATAACAAAAGTCCAAAGTAATGAAAAGATACCTACCACAATAAAAGTAAGAACCAAAAATATCTATGGTATTTATAAAAGATTAAATGAAGGAGAAAAATTATCTGATATTCATGATTTATTAGCCCTAAAAATAATGGTCGATAACAAACCAAATTGCTATCAAACACTAGGCCTAATTCATGAACAATATCATCCAATAAATGATAAATTTAAAGATTATATCTGTAACCCCAAAACAAATATGTATAGAAGCCTACATACTACAGTCTTTGGCCCCGAAGATAGATTAGTCCAAACCCAAATAAGAACCTTTGATATGGATAAAGTAGCTTCCTTTGGATTATCAGCATACTGGGATATTAAAAAAGGTGATGTTAGAAATACCATGCAAGAAGATTTAAAAAATAAATATCAATTCTTTAAATCACTAGTTGAAATAAATAGAGTATTTGCTGATAATCAAGATTTTGTAAGACAAGTAAAACTAGAATTATTCGCAGATAAAGTATATGTCTATACCACAAATGGTAATATTATAGAATTACCTAAAGGCTCTACTGTGATAGATCTTGCTTACAAACTAGGATCAAGCATCGGAAATACTATGGTAGCAGCAATCGTAAACGATAGAGTAGTAGAACCAGATTATATCCTAAAAAATAAAGATAGAGTAAGAATAATTACAGATATCATGTCCTTTGGACCAAGAGAAGAATGGCTAGATATAGTTCAAACAACAAAAGCCAAAAGAAAAATAAGAGAGTTTAATAATAAATAATAAAATATTCAAAAAAATAAAAGAGACATAATCAAACATTATGTCTCTTTTACCTTGAAAAATAAGGTTTTTTGAGACAAAAAAGTCAAAACATGATACACTATATTTAATAATAGGAGTGTCAGATGAGAAGAAGAAAAGAAAAAAAATTTAATCCCATTACAATCTATATAACACTAAGCTCTTTATGTGTTGTATTTTTAACTGTGGGCTTTTCAGCACTTCAATCAGAATTAAGCCTATCTGACATAAGCGCAATAGTTAGACCCCAAAAAGATATTAGAATTACCAGTACCACTTATCATACATCAACTAATTCTGGAACTATTTCAAATCTAGACTATAACGTTGATAATATTAATGGAACTATAAATCTACCAAACTCTAATTCTACAGTATCATACACTGTTACTGTAACTAATATAGGTAATACTGAAGTAGGCTTTTCCAATGTATTATTATCAGATTCTAGATTAGATTATGATATATCAGGATATACCGAAGGAACCAAATTATGTGATGATAACGATAACACAACCTGTAAATTAGGCTCAGTAACCACTTTTACTATTACAATAAAATATAAAAGTGGAGCCTCAATAACTAATAGCGATATTGACTTTATCGCTACCTTTGATTTCAAAAACGTTTATACTATAACTTATATGAATATGTCAAACACAACCAACTATCCAAAAAATATCTTAGAAGGAGAAACATTAACAGTTACTTTCTCTAATGATGTACCACCAACTATAAAAATAAAAAGAGGGGATAATACTACTTTGCCAGCAGGAACATATACCTATGTAACAAGTGGTAACAATAAAATATTAACTGTACCTAACGTAACCTCTGATTTAATAATTGATAGAGATTATGCTATAACTTATATCCTAAATGGAGGAACTAACCATCAAGATAATCCAACTAGTTATGCCCAAAGCGATAACATTACCTTAAAAGATCCTACCTATGCAGGAAATAGATTTGATGGTTGGTATCTAAATAGTGGCTTTACAGGAACAAGAATAATTTCCACTACCCAGTTAAGTGGAACAGCAACCCTATATGCCAAATGGATACCAGAATATACCATAACCTATACATTATATGGAGGTACTAATAACAATAATAACCCAACAGGATATATTCAAACTGATAATATAGCTATCCAAAATCCAATTCAATCAGGCTATATCTTTGCCGGCTGGTATCTTAACTCAAGTTATACAGGCTCAATTATAACAAATACCAATCAATTAAGCGGTAATGTCACATTACATGCTAAATGGGTACCAATATTTAATATAACATATCAACTAAATGGAGGAACTAATCCCAATAATCAAATAACAGAATTCTCTGAACTATTAAATGAAACAATATTAAATCCAACTAACCCCCATGATGCCACCTTTGATGGCTGGTATCAAAGTAGTGGATTAACAGGAACCAGAATAAATACTACTAGTCAATTAAATAGCAATACATTATTATATGCTAAATGGATTAGTAGTATAACTAACATGAATTTTGATACTACAACAAATAGATTTAATTCAACTAATGTAAGTGGTGTAAAAACCGCAAATTTAAGCAACACATCTTATAGATATACCCAGAATAGTGCTAATATAACCATTAACGCAATTAATATATCAATGACATATAGCCTAAGTAATGGTAGTAAAGATGGTTATATAACATGTACTATAACAAGTAATTCGCCAGGATTTACAACATCGACAGGGGAAATTCACATACCCAAAAGTGGAACATCAGCAGATACAACTATAACTATGAATACCCCAATTCAACCCAGCTATAACTATACAATAAGTTTCAATAAAAGAACTGGTGATAATAATGGTAAAATAAATATCAATGGAATATCATTTCAAATAAATCCATAACTAAATAGATATAGATAACTATATCTATTTTTTATTAACAATTACAATATTTGACATTATAAAAAAAATATGTTAACATAAGCAACCGTTAAAGAAGGGGGATTCTATGGGATTAATAAAAATATGTTATACATTAAATGAAAACAAACCATATGATTTTAAAGTTGTACTAAATAAACCAATTTTAGAAAAGAAACATAACAAAGTAGATTACACTAAAATAAAATCAAACACTTTAGAAGAAGAAATTAGATTATTTTCTAAAAAGTTAATAGAATCTTTTGATGAAAAAGATCTAACTAACTTTTATAATAATATTAATAGTTTAGAAATAATACTTGATCAAAAATATGAAGGAAATGCAAACGCTTATGTTGCAAATATCAATAAAATTTTCTTAGAAAAAAAACTTGCAAAAGAAACAGTGTTTCATGAATTATTTCATTTAGCTAGTTCTGTTTGTAAAGATAATGTAACATATTGTGGATTTACTCAATGGAGCAATGGAGTTCGTTTAGGTATTGGTTTAACAGAAGGATATACAGAATTATTAAGAGAAAGATATTTTGGTCATGATAATTGTGGACAAGCTTATGAATATGATGAATTATTTGCAGAATTAACAGAAGCAATCATTGGTAAAGAAAAAATGACTAAACTATATTTAAATGCAAACTTAAAAGGATTAATAGAAGAATTAAATAAATATAGTACCAAAGAAGAAATAATGAATTTTATCGCCAAAACAGACTTTATCAATACTCATAAATTCAAAAAACCAAACTATTTAGAAGATAGAATTACTACAAAAATGTTAATAGAATCATATAAAAGTGTTAAAAGATATTTATTAAAAACATACTTAAAGAAATTTTTAGAAGAAATAAAAGAAAATAAAGAAGATCAATTAAAATCATTAGAAATAACAACACAATTTTGTAATTATTTAGATAATTTAACAAGTAATAATATTGTGGTTGATAAAAAAACAGGTAAAGAAGTAGAATTATTACCACCACAAGAAATAAATAAAGAATTAGCAAAAGCAACTGGTAACAAAAAAATAAAATTTTATAATGTATAAATCAAGAATAGATATAGGTAACTATATCTATTTTTTATCATACAATATTATAGGTGATTATAATGAATAATAAATTAATAGGAGTAGTTATAGATCCAGGCCATGGAGGAGTAGATTCTGGAGCCTTAGGCAATAACCAACAAGAAAAAGATTATTCCTTAAAAATATCTAAATATATGTATGATAGATTTAAAGAATTAGGAATACCCGTAGCAATAACTAGAGAGGAAGATATAACTCTAAATCCTACTGATAGAGTAAACAAAATATTATCATCATTTGGTAATAATAAAGATGTAATAGTAATATCTAACCATTTAAATTCAGGAGGAGGAACAGGAGCAGAAGTAATTTATGCCTTAAGAAATAATAATACCCTTGCTAATAGTATTTTAGATAACATAAAACAAACAGGCCAAAAAACAAGAAAAACCTATCAAAGAAGATTACCATCTAATATGACTAAAGATTATTATTTTATTCATAGAAATACAGGTAATACAGAACCCTTAATAGTAGAATATGGCTTCATAGATGATAAAAACAACATCGATTTTCTAAATAATAATTACCAAGAATTAGCAGAAGCAGTGATAAAAGGAGTATTAACTTATAAAGGAATACCATATATCCCACCAACAGGAAGTTCTACTTCTACTTATACTGTAAAAAAAGGGGATACTCTATATGGAATCGCCAACAAATACAACACCACTGTGGATAACCTAAAAAAGCAAAATAATCTTACTTCTAATACTCTATCAATAGGGCAAATATTAAAAATAATACCAACTAAATTAGAAACAGATTATATAATACAAAAAGGAGATACCCTATATTCAATTGCTAATAAATATAATACTACAGTAGATTACTTAAAAGAATTAAATAACCTAACAACCAATATTCTAACCATAGGAGATATCTTAAAAGTACCATCAGGAAAAATTACAGAAAATATTATAGAAGATAATGAAGAATACACAGTAAAAGTAGGAGATACCCTATATTCTATTGCTAGAAAATATAATATCAGTATTGATGAATTAAAAAAAGTAAATAATAAAAATAACAATCTAGTATCTATAGGAGAAAAACTAATAATACCTAATACTATTACAACTACTACTTATATAGTAGAAAATAAAGATACCTTATATTCAATCGCTAATAAATTTAACACTACTGTAGATAAATTAAAAGAATTAAATAACCTAACTAATAATACATTATCAATAGGTCAAGAATTAATCATAAGATAAATTACATAATTTATCTTTTTTTAATATCTATAACCTTGAAAAATATACTTATCTTTGTTATTATATTATATAGTTTTAGGAAGTGATAATATGGTATATTTAGATTACAGTGCAACAACATTTACTAACGATAAAGTATTAGATTATTTTATAAAAATAAATAAATATTATAATGCTAACCCTAATAGTAACCATCTATTAGGAAAACAATCTAAAAGTATAATAGATAAAACAACAAAAAAAATAAGTAAATTACTTAAAGTAAAAGAATCAGAAATAATCTATACCTCAGGTTCTTCTGAATCCAATAACTTAGCTATTAAAGGAGTAATGCTAAGAAGTAATAAAAAGCATATTATTACTACCAGCTTTGAACACTCATCAGTAGTAGCTCCTACCAATTATTTACAAAGAAATAATTATATAGTAGATATAGTTAAAACAGATAAATATGGAAGAGTAGATATAAATAATTTAAAAGAATTAATTACTAAAGACACAGCTCTAGTATCTATAACAGCAGTAAACAGTGAAATAGGCATAATAGAACCAATAGAAAAAATAGGTAAATTCTTAAAAGCTAATTATCCAGATATTATTTATCATGTAGATCTTACTCAACTAATAACGAAAAAGATAGTAGATTTAACTAATATCGATTTAGCAAGTTTCTCTGCCCATAAATTCTATGGCATAAAAGGAGTAGGTTGCTTAATAAAGAAAGATAATATCAAAATAGAACCAATAATTCATGGAGGAAAAAGTACTACTAACTACAGGAGTGGTACCCCTGCAACATCGCTAATCGCATCATTAGGTATTGCCCTAGAATTAGCATATAAAGATATGGATAAAAAATATAATAAAATAGTAGAGTTAAATAATTATCTAAAAGATAAATTATCTAAACTAAACAATATCCATATAAATAGCAATGAATACTGCTTACCACATATCTTAAATTTCAGTGTAGTAGGTAAAAATCCTAATAAAATACAAGAATATTTATCAAAGAAAGATATCTATATCTCTACCCAAACAGCCTGTGCTACAGGTAGTACTATTAGTCCATCAGTATTAGCACTTACTAATAATGAAGCCTATGCTAAATCATCATTAAGAGTAAGTATATCACACCTAACTACTAAAAAAGAAATAGATATATTTATTAAAGAATTATCTAAATTAATAGGAAGTGATAAATAATGAAATTAATAAAAATAAGTGCTATCTGGTGTCCTAGTTGCCTTATCATGGAAAAAATATGGAAAGAAATACAAGAAGAATATAAAGACTTTGAATATATATCTTATGACTATGACCTAGATGATGAATCAGAATTATTTAATCCAGGTAATATCTTACCAGTAATAATATTATTAAAAGATGATGAAGAAGTAATAAGATTCATTGGAGAAAAAACAAAAGAACAAATAATAGAAGGAATAAAAAAATATGAAGAATAAAGTATTAATATTTATATTATTACTATTTACCTTTATAACTCCAACTTATGCCTTATCAGATAATTATCAAGATAAAGTAGCAGATATAACCAATACCAAAGTAGAAAAAGATATCATAAATATTTATTTCTTTAGAGGAGAAGGATGTCCCCATTGTGCCAAAGAAGAAGAATTCTTTGAAAAAGAACTAAAGAAAAAATATGATAACATCAAAATATATGACTTTGAAGTATGGAATAATAAAGAAAATAGTAAATTATTAGATTTAGTAAAAGAAAGATTTAGATTAAGAAAAATAAATGTACCATTCACAGTAATAGGTAATAAATACTTTATGGGTTATAGTGATGATGTAACCAAAGATAAAATCTATAAAGCTATAGATGAATACACAGGAAAAAAAGCCTCATCAAATACCTATAAATTACCAATAGTAGGAGAAGTAAATGTAAAAAAATTCTCCTTACCATTAATAGCAATCATTCTAGGTTTTATAGATGGCTTTAACCCTTGTGCTATGTGGATATTATTATTCTTAATAAACCTATTAATAGGTCAAAAAGACAAAAAGAAAATGTTTATCTTAGGAAATATTTTCTTACTAACAAGTGGATTAGTCTATTTCTTATCAATGCTAGGAATAAGTATAGTATTAAATATATCAACAGTAATATGGATAAGAAATGTAATCGCCTTTATCGCAGTATTCATAGGAATACTAAATATAAGAACCTATATTCAAACTAGAAATGATGACGGATGTCATGTTGTAAAAGATGAAAAAAGAAAAGATTTATTCAAAAAACTAAAAAAAATAACCACTAAAAATAATATCTTATTAGCATCCCTTGGAATGATTACCTTAGCAGTAAGTGTCAACCTAGTAGAATTAGCTTGTTCTCTAGGATTTCCTGCAGTATTCTCTGAAATACTAGCAATAAATAAAGTATCAACCATAGGTAGAGTATTATATTTATTACTATATGATTTGTTTTATATGTTAGATGATATAATAATATTTTATATAGCAATGTTTACATTTAATATCAAAGCTATAAGTAATAAATATACTAAATATTCTAACTTAGTAGGAGGAATAATTATTCTTATAATAGGAATATTACTATTAGTAGCACCTGAATGGATAATGTTTAATTTTAATTAAAAAAAGATAACTATATATATTTCAAATACTTAATAATATAGTTATCTTTTTTTGTATTCTTAACAATACCAATAAACTTATATTTACCAAACTTCCTAATACTAAAAATATCTCCCTCACGAAATACATAAGAATTATTTCTTATAATCTCATAATTAACTAATACCTCTTTATCCCTAATCTTATCTTTTATCTTATCTCTATTAGTCCCAATAATTCTAGATATAACAGTATCTAACCTTAAACTAGATACAATAATTTCAAACTCTTCGTATTTCTTCCTATAATTATCTAAAGTATGAATATCTATTTCTTTTAACTTAATAGGCTTATTACCAACAAAAGAAAAATCTTTCTCTATTAAATCACTTATCTCATCCATAACATAAAAATAATACTTATCATTATCCACAATAATATCCCCAAAAACTTCATTACTAATATTAAGACCAAATAAACTACCTAATATCTCACGATGAGATAGGGGATAATAACTAATAATCTCATATAACTTAATCTTAGGAATACTATCACTATACATAATAACCTTATCACTATCAGGATAAGGATAATAAAGATCATATTCTTTTTTATTCAATCTATAACTAACTTCTTTATATATATTAGGCGCTAAAAAGAACGTATAACCACCACGTTTAATCTTATCAACATTCTTTTTAATCTCATACATATCCATATTATCACCGCAAAAAAATTATATCAAAAAAAAAGAAATATTACTATATTTCTTTTCCACACTTTGAACAGAACTTACTACCTTTTTCAATCTCAGCTCCACAATGAGAACAGAAGGTAGCATCTTTTTCTTTTTTATCTTCCTTCTTCTCTTCAGTAGTTTTTTCTTCTTTAACTTCTTCTTTCACAGAAGAACTTTCCTTATTAGCATCAAAAGGTCCATTTTTAGTAACAGGAACATCCTTATCCCATGAATACTTACTAGAAAAACCAATCATAGGTATTAATACAACAGGAAATATTGTCATAAGAACAGCAAAACCAGTATCCTTATGTAACTTCTTACTAATATTATAATTACATACAAATGAACCAACTAAACCAATAAGAGATCCCAAATTAATATTAACATTAATAGATGAGTTGCTATCGCTATTACCAGAAAAAACACCTAAACTTGTAATTATTAATGCAATAAACCACCACCATTCCACACCAGCTATCTCTGTATATACCCAGTCAGAATAAAATGGAATAATAGATTCCCATCCAGCCTTTCCAGCCTTTTGGAACATTTTCCACCTTCCTATAATATAAACTACTAAAATTGGAATTAAAATAATAAGCAATAAAACTACAGAACCTACCATATAAGCAGCAACAGTTGAATCAATATCCATACTTCAAACTCCTTTCTACAATAATTATATCAAACAAATAAAAAAAATAAAATACTTTTAAAAAAAGTCAAAATAAAACTGTTTAAAAGAGTATATTATTGCCCAATATCTACATAGAATAAAGTGAAAGGGGAATCATTATGTTAGGAAATTTTAATGATGAAGCACAATATATTTTACTAAAAGCCAAAGAAGAAATGTTAGATTTAAATCATCCCTATATAGGAAGTGAACACCTAGTCTTATCTATCCTAAAAAATAATAATATCTTATCCAATAAATTAAAAGAATATGGACTAACTTATAATAATTTTAAAGATGAAATAATAAAAATAATAGGAACAGGATCAAAGAAAACAGAATTTTTCCTTTATACCCCTCTATTAAAAAAAGTAATAGAAAATTCTATGTTAGATGCTAAAGATAACAATAATGGAGAAGTAACCCCAGAGCACTTATTTTCCTCACTCTTAGAAGAAGGAGAAGGAATAGCAATAAGAATATTAATAAGTATGAATATAGATATAGATTCTCTATATGAAGAATTTAACAATAAATTAAGAATAAAAAATAAAAAGAACAAAAAATTATTAATAAATGAATTAGGTATTAATCTAATAGAAGAAGCAAAAAAAAATAAATTAGACCCCGTAGCAGGAAGAGAAAAAGAATTAAATAGATTAATAGAAATATTAGGAAGAAGATGCAAAAATAATCCACTCCTAATAGGAGAAGCCGGAGTAGGTAAAACAGCTATCGTAGAAGAACTAGCCAATTTAATAGCCAAAAAAGAAGTACCACAAAACCTTCAAAATAAAAAAATAATCTCTCTAGACATGGCCACTTTAGTAGCAGGAACCAAATATAGAGGAGAATTTGAAGAAAGATTACAAAAAATAATAAAAGAAATAACAAGTGATGGTAATATAATCTTATTCATAGATGAAATACATACCCTAGTAGGAGCAGGCGGAGCCGAAGGAGCTATAGATGCCTCTAATATCCTAAAACCCGCTCTAGCAAGAGGAACAATAAAATGTATAGGAGCAACTACCACTAAAGAATATAAAAAATATATAAGTACTGATAAAGCTCTATCTAGAAGATTTCAACCCATTATTATAAATGAACCAAATAAAGAAGAAACAATAAATATCTTAACCAAATTAAAACCAATATATGAAAATTATCATCATGTAACTATTCCAAATAGCATAATAAACTATATTGTAGAACTATCAAGCATTTATATTTATAATAGATATAATCCTGATAAATCAATAGATATATTAGATGAAGTATGCTCTAAAACTAATATTAAAGAAAATCCTACCATCAAAAAAATAGAAACAATAAAAAATAAATTAGAAGAAATAACTAAAAATAAAAATAGCCTAATATTAGAAAACAAATTAGATAAAGCCTATAACTTATTAAAAGAAGAATCTAAACTAAAAAGCACTCTAAATAAATTAGAATTAAACTATAAAACTAATATAAATACTATTACTAAAGAAGACGTAAGAATAATTATAAGTGAAAAAGCTAATATACCACCAATAGATATAGAAAAGAATTTAAAAAATATAAATAAACTAGAAAAAGAACTAAATAATAATATCATAGGTCAAGAAAAAGCTATCAAAGAATTAATTAATTATACCAAAAAACAAAAACTAGGATACTCTAATAATAAAATAAAATCATTTCTTTTTATTGGCCCAACCGGAGTAGGAAAAACAGCCTTAGCTAAATTATATTCTAACCTAACAAAAAGAAATATCATAAGATTAGATATGAGTGAATACTCTGACTCAACATCTATAAATAAAATAATAGGTTCTTCACCAGGATATATAGGATATAACGATAATAATAATATCTTGGAACAAATAAAAGATAATCCCACTAGTATAATATTATTAGACGAAATAGATAAAGCCCATCCCAAAGTAATAAACTTGCTATACCAAATACTAGATGAAAGTATAATAAAAGATGCTACTAATAATATCATAAACCTAAATAATAATACCATAATAATGACCTCTAACATAGGCTTTGATAACATATCCCTAGGTTTTACTAGCAATATAAATAATAACTTAAAAGATATATTTCCCAAAGCTCTAATAAATAGAATAGATAATATCATAACATTTAATAATTTAACTAAAGAAAATATAACTAAAATTATTATTAATAAATTAAACAAATTACAATCTAAATATAAAGACTTTACCTATAACAATAATCTAATAAATGAAATAATAGAAGAATCTAATTACCAAGAATTTGGTGCTAGAAAAATAGAAAAAATAATCGAAACTAAAATAGAAAATATTATTATTGATAATCTAATTAACAATAAACCAATAAATATAACATCTCTAAAAGAATATATAACAACTTAATACTTTACATGTTTACAGTAAAGTATTTTTAATGTATAATTATAATAGAAAGAAGTGGTAGAATGAAAAACAAAAAAATCTATATCTTTGGCCATAGAAATCCCGATACTGATAGTGTAACATCCGCTATAGCCTTATCTTATCTAAAAAATGAATTAGGTATGAATACCATACCAACAGTACTAAGCGGTCTTAACAACGAAACAAAATATGTCTTAAATTATTTTAAAGTACCAGAACCAAAATTTATAAATGATGTCAGAATAAAAGTAAAAGATCTAAATTATACCAAAAGATATAGTGTAACCGAAGAAGATTCTATCAACGATACCTATCAAAGAATGTCAGAAGCAGGAATAAGTAAAATACCCGTAGTAGATAAAAATAAAAAAATGTTAGGTATTATTAGTATGAAAGATATAGCCAAAGAACAATTCGCTGATAACATAGATTTAATAGATACCACTTATGATGATATATTAGAAACCATAAATGGAGAAGAAGTATTAAGATTCGATAATGATATTAAAGGGAATCTATCCATCGCTAGCTATCAAAAAGATACTATATTTCAAGATGATTATTTAAACCCTAATACTATTCTTATTATAGGAGATAGACATAGCGTTATAGAATTTGCTATTAAAAAGAAAGTAAAATTAATTATTATTACAGGACCTAATACAATTAAAACACCGCAATTAAATCTAGCTAAAAAGAATAAAGTAAATATAATAAATACAAATAATAACACTATCATATCAGCAAGAAAAATAAATCTATCTAACAAAGTAAAAACTATCCCATATGAAAAAGATATAACTGTAATTAATGAAAATGATAATATAACAGACTTTATTAAATTTGCTAACAAAACAAGATACAGCTATTATCCAGTAACTAATAATAAAGAAGACTGTATCGGAATACTAAGAATGTCAGACGTAGTCTATGATAACAAACAAAAAGTAATATTAGTAGATCATAATACACCAGAACAAACAGCAATAGGTATAGAAGAAGCAGAAATATTAGAAATAATAGACCATCATAACATAGGAAGTATTGGTACCAACAGTCCAATTAACTTTAGAAATATGCCAGTAGGTAGTACTAATACTATTATTAATTTAATGTATCAAGAAAATAACATTGAAATACCTAAAACCATAGCAGGACTTATGTTAGCAGGTATTCTATCAGATACATTATTATTAACATCCCCAACCACAACAAAAATAGATAAAGAAGCCGTAGAAAAATTAAGTACTATAGCAGAAATAGATTATAAAGAATTTGGTTTAAAAATGTTACAAGCAGGTTCCTCCCTAAAAGGAAAAACAAAAGAAGAAATACTATATGAAGACTTTAAAAATTATCCCGTAGGAGAAGAAAAAATAGGCCTAGCCCAATTATCAACAACTAATCCAAATGAAATATTAGATAACAAAGAAGAATATATTAACTTACTAAATAATATAGCAGAAGGAAGTAATTATTACTTTGTAATACTATTTATAACTGATATTATTAAAAAAGGATCATATATTATTTATAGTAATAGAGCAGAACCTATCCTAAGAAAAGCCTATAAAAATGATAACCTTAAACAAGGATCATTCCTAACAGGAATAATATCTAGAAAAAAACAAATAGTACCTAGAATAATGATTGAAATGGAAAGTGACTATTAAAATAGTCACTTTTTTATTGTTTTTTATCTCAACATTTGATATACTAATATATAGTAGGTAGGTGATAAAGTGAAAAATAATAGTAAAAGAATTATATATATATCCCTAGTAATACTAACATTAATTATTACCATAACTGGTGCAACATATGCATACTTTGCCTTATCAACAAGTAATAATAACTCCATAACAGGTACTACTGCTGATGTAGGACTAACCCTAACAGTAACTAAAATAAAACCCAATACTAATACAACAGATTACTTAGTACCCCAATTAGAATCAGCATTAGGAACTGCTATTAATAATACCAATAACTGTAAAGATGGTAATACTAATACAGTATGCCAAGTATATAAAGCAACACTAACTAATACAGGTACAGCTAATGCTAAATTAAAAGGAACAATAACATTTAATAATGTAAATAACTTACCTAACTTAAAATGGAAATTAATAGAAAATGCTACAACACTAGGAAGTAATCCTACTAATAATGCTACAACATCTAATTCAACCTTTGTAGCAGAAGCTAATTTAAATCCTAACCAATCTATAGATTATTACTTTGTCGTATGGATAAATGAAACAGGATCTGAACAATCAGATAATGGTTCTTATACAGCATCAATTACCTTCACCTCATCTAACGGTAAAGGTATAACCTCAACCATAGGAGAAGTAACAACATTCACAGGAACTAAGTATACAGTAAATATATATGACGAAAATGTAGAGGGATATAATTCTGTATGGATAAACCAAACCATACCAGCCGGAATACCCCAATATAATACAGCATTAGAAGCAAGAACAGCATTTTCCAATAATCCATTTTATTTAAAGCATACCATAGTAGATGATATAGTAACAGAAAGTTATGTCGAATTTGTAGTAACACCAGAAATGGCCCAAGCCAATCCTGGCATGACCTCTGGAACATATACATTAAGAGGAGCAGGTGCAACTTATAATCAATCTACTGGTGTATATAATAATGATAGTCCATACTATAATACTAATAAACAAACATTATTAACTGCCTTTGGAAGTAGTAATTGTAGTATCTACTCTTCCATTGTGCGCTGCAACGTTTCGGGATTGGGCGCCCGCGCCGATTCGGGTGGCGGCGTGAGCGCGTTCGATGGCTCTGCGTACTGCAGCGTGTACGATGATGGCGGCTCGGACTGCGGCAGCTAGTAGTCGTCCCCTTTCGCCCAGCAGGACCGAAGGTCCATCTAGTAATCTTGAATCCCCATCCACTTACCGTAAGGTAAGTGGTAATGGTGCCGAACGAGTTATACGAGTGTAGGCACAGCAAAATTAACTACGATAACAAACCATACAGTAAATGCGAACAAATTAACATAATAGAAATCACATTCTAGTGAATATTCTAATTCCCTAGAATGTGAAAAAATAATAAATAAATTAGGTATAAATATAAGTTTATATATATTTATATTGGGTTATTCTGTTTTAAGGTTAGGTGATGCTCTTCCTATGTGCGCTGCCGCGTTTCGGGGTTGATAGCCTACGCTAATGCGAATGGCAATGTGTACGCGCACGTTGACTCGGCGGGCTGCGACGTCGGCAATGATAGCGGATCTATCTGTTCATTTGTTCCATCACCCATAGGCTAGTGGTTGCCTGTTAAGGTAATATATAATTATGTTTATATAAATATGTAATGAAAATTACATATTTTTTTATTTTTATGCAGGAGTTTTTAATATTAATGTCTAATAATAATATTAGGAGGGATAATATGATAGAAGATAAAACAATACCTA
>CAZRJK010000002.1:0-122825 GCA_964600615.1 uncultured Muribaculaceae bacterium
AAAAGTATTTTTCTATTGAAACTATATTTAATTTATCAAAGGCATTAAATATAGAGATGTGGAGATTATTCTATAATGATAATGCTAATAATAAGAATATTATAAATTAATAGATAAACTAAATAAAAGTAACAGAAAGCATACTAATTAATGTATGTTTTTTATTTTGGAGGTGATGATATAGTGGCTTATTATTCAAAAGAAACATTACAAAAAGTATATGATTTAGATTTATATACATATCTTGTTAATTATGAACCTAATGAAATATATTTTGTAAGTGGCAATACTTATGCTACTAGAACACATGATAGTTTAAGAATATCTAATGGATTGTGGTACTGGTTTTCACAAGGAATAGGTGGAAAAAGTGCATTAGATTTTTTAAAACTTGTAAGAGGTTATGAATTTATGGATGCTGTTGAATATTTACTAGATAAGATGAAAGATATTACACCTGTTTATGTAGAATTTGTTAAAAATAAAGAAGTAAATATTAATAAAAAATTAATTTTACCAGAAAGAAATGCTAACAATAATAGAGTAATAAATTACTTATGTAAAAGAGGTATAGATAAAGAATTAATTAAAGAAATGATTGATAAGGATTTAATCTATGAAGATAAAAAATATCATAATGTAGTATTTGTAGGATACGATAAATATAATAATCCTAAATATGCTAATTTAAGGGGTACTTATGGCAATTATAAGGGAGATGCTTATGGTAGTGATAAAAGTTATTCTTTTAGGATAAATTCTTGTAATAATAGCAAATATTTACATATATTTGAAAGTTCTATTGATTTATTATCATATATTACTTTATTAAAAATGAATAATAAAAATTGGAGAAAATCCAATTTTTTATCTTTAGCAGGAGTATATAAACCATCTACCAATATTAATGAAAGTAAGATACCAAAAGTATTAGAAAAATATTTAAATGAACATAAAAATATCAATACCGTTATCTTACATTTAGATAATGATAGAACAGGAAAAGAAGCATCCATTGGCTTACAATGTGCTTTAAAAAATAAATGTTTTGTTTATGATAACCCACCAAGTTGTAGTAAAGATTACAATGATTATTTATTGTTACAAATTAAAAATATGAAATATAAAAATAAGGAAAAGGAAAGGTGATTCAATATGAATTGTGGTGAAATTTTAGGAAAATTAATTAAAGAAAGAAGAATAGAATATGGATATTCAATTAGAAAATTATCTGATGCAGTTGGTATAAGTGGTACTGAATTAACAAGAATAGAATCAGGAGAGAGGGCAGTACCAAACTTATTAACATTAATATATATTTGTAAAGTTTTGAGATTAGATATGAACAATTTATTAACAGTATCTGGATTTAATAGTGATGGAAAAAATAAATTATATAAGATGAAAGTAACTAAATCTACAGAAAAAATTTATAATATTTCAGCATCAAATGATGATGAGGCATTTGATAATTTGGAGAAATATTTAAAGGATAAAGGCGTATTTGATTTTTCAGAAAAATGTGAGTTATTATATGAAATAATAGATGATAATAAAAATAATTCTTTAGAAGATAATACAAAAATTGATGAGGATGATGAAGAATTTGATGAAGAATTAGAAGATGGATTTTACGAAAGTGAAGACTGTAAAACCTGTAAACATTATTGTCCTTTATGTGATGAATGCATATATGGGGAAGATTAGTCTTGTATTAGCAAGCACTTAATTTGTGCTACCACACCAAATTATATATTTAGGGATACCCCAAACCCCATTTTTGAAAGAGGTGATTAAATGATTTTAGTATTATTAATATTTTTAACAATAATTTTATTTATATATTCTTGTTTAAAAATATCTAGTAAGTGTTCTAGATTAGAGGAAGAATATGAGAACAAGGAATATTAGAAAGCAATATTTTCTTAATGAAGAAGAAGCAGATGAATTAAGAAAGAAATCTATTAAGTTAGGTATGACAGAATCAAATGTTATAAGAAGTTTGATAATGGATTACCAACCTAGAGAAAAACCTCCTGAAAAGTTTTATGATTATATTTCTTTACTTAGAATATTAAATAATAATATGAATCAAATTGCTATGAAAGCTCATACTTACGATTATATAGATGAAGAGTTTTATTTGGAACAAGTAAAAATATTAAATGATTTTATTAAAGAAATAAAATTTCATTATCTCAATGCCAAAAAAGATTGAATGTATTAGGAATTATTTAATTTTTATGCTATACTAATGGTGTATGTAATTTTGGTTGAGAGGTAGTTGTTATGTTATATTCTAAAAGGATTAAAGAATTGAGATTAGAAAAGAAATTGAGTCAACAAGAATTAGGAGATATGATTGGAATTACTAAGGTAAGTATTTGTGGCTATGAAAATGATACAAGAACACCTAGTCTTGAAACATTTGATATTCTTGCTGATATTTTAGAAACTTCAACAGATTATCTTTTGGGTAGAACTGATAAAAAGAATATAAAGACAAAACAGCAAGATATTAGTATAGATGATTATAGCATAATAAAAGAATTTAGAAATCATAATCATTTATATTATAAAATGATTAAAGATCCAAGAAGATATATAAACTTGATAAATAAAAAACTTAACTCTTAATATGAGAGATAAGTTAAATCTTTTAATGACTGTTCTAACCCAAAAGAAAGAAGTTGAATTTTATCTATATAATGTTATTTATATTATCTATAATAGAGATAATAAATTTATTATAAGACAACTTAATTCAAATTTAGAATATGTATATGATGATTTAAAAATATTATTTGAAAGTTATAGAATATATGGACAATCTTTAGCTGAATGTTTTGATAATGTGCATGTTATTGAAGATTAGTTTTATTTGTAAAAATACTTTTAGATGTTTAACATATAAAAATGTCTATATATTAAAATATTACCGTATTTTAATATACAAGATATTATTATAATAATATTCCTTTTGATAGTATAAATTTTTGTGGAGTTGATATTATGCAAAAAAAAAGATATGATGAGTGGTATTTTTATGATAATTGTGATAAATTTTTGAATGAAATAGATTTTGTTTACAATACATATATTAACAATATTGAGAATATTTTTGATGTTCCTGAAAAAGAAGCGAAAAAATATGAAGAATATTTAAATACTCATTTAGAAAAAATTAATGCTTCTGATGTAACAGATATACCATCACAAATTGAAAGTATGTGTTGTCAAAAATATTTTTTAGTTAAAAATATGAGATATAGACATTTAGCTACATATGTAAGCATGATATATCAAATGTTTGAACAATTTATATTATCTTTAGCAAAGCATCAACAAAGATTTATTTCTTATGATTCGAAAATCAATAACTTAAAATTAGAATATTTATGTGATGGTATAAAAATGTTACAAGAATATAATTTTGATATTGAAATATTACCAGAATATAAAAAAATAGTTGAATTAAGACTTTTATTTAATGTTATTAAACATGGAGACGGCAAGTCTAAAAAGAAATTAGAAAAAATAAGGCCAGATTATTTTATTAATAAATATTTGGATATGTATAATAATACAATTATTGATGATTCTTTAAATATATCTAAAGCTGATTTATCTATATATATTAATGCTATAAAGAAAATATTACATCAATTTCCTGATAAAATTATTCATGAATACTATATTTAAATAATTTATAATTAAATATTAAGGCATTGTGATTAATAGTATTATAATGATTTTTCTATAGAAGGCACAGAGTCTTCTTTTTTTGTGGAGGTGAATATGGCTGTATGTGGAATATGGAAAATAAAAGCAAGATTAGATAATGTTATTAATTATACTACTAATAAAGAAAAAACTATTAATGATGATTTATATAAAGATTTACATCAAGTAATAGATTATACAAGTAAAGATAATAAAACAGAAAAGAAGTATTATGTATCTGGAATTAATTGTAATCCTGATAGTGCTTATGAAGAAATGATTAATACTAAAAAACATTTTTATAAAACTGATGGTATATTGGGATTTCATGCATTTCAATCATTTAAAAAAAATGAAGTTACTCCAGAATTAGCTCACAATATTGGAATAAAACTCGCTACTGAAATGTGGGGAGATAGATTTGAGGTTGTTGTATCTACTCATTTAGATACAGGTATATATCATAATCATTTTGTAATTAATTCTGTTTCATTTAAAGATGGAAAGAAATATTATGATAATCACGAAACTTATGCTGAAATGAGACACTTATCTGATTCTATATGTGATGAATTTGGTTTAAGTGTAATAAAAGAACATAAGACTAAAAAGGGGATAGACTATACTAATTTTTATAAAAAAGCAATTGGAAAATCAAATTACCATACTTTAACTAAGGAAGATATAGATAGTGCGATTAAACAAGCATATTCTTATAATGATTTTGAAAGAATATTATCAGCAATGGGATATGACTTAATATATAGAAATAATAAATTAAGTGTAAGACATGATCCATATAAGAAGAATATTAGATTAGTTAGAAGTTATGGTGTTGAATATTCTAAAGATAATATTATAAAAAGGATAAATAGGGAAATTGGTAATAGAGAGGCTATACCAATATCAAGACATACCTATAATAAAAGGTATTATTACAATAAAAATAAAAGTCCATTTTATAAATTATTTACACATTATTTATGGTTATTAAAAATAGTACCAAAAAAATATCCTAAAGTATATGTATCACCATTAATAAGAGCAGATGTAAAGAAAATGGATATGATTAGTGAAGAAACAAAACTTCTTGTAAGTAATAAGATAAATACTTATGAGGAGTTTTTTTTATATAGAAATAATATTAATAATAAATATAGTGAGCTAAAAGATAAAAGAGATAAGTTATGGAAGAATTTAAGGAAGGTGGATAGTGATGTAGAAAAGAATAAAATAATGGGTGAGATTGATAGGATAAATATAGAATTAGAACCATTAAGAAAGAAGGTAGAATTATGTAAGGATATTGAATTTAGAAGTAAGGATATAGAAGAAAAATTAAATATTCAAGAAAAAGAGAAAGAGAGGGAGAAAAATAATGAATCAAGGTGAAGCAGCAGAATCAGTTGTAAGAATGATGTTAAATGGTACAGAAACCCTTGTAAAAATAAGTGGTACAGGTATTAAAGGGGCTGTAGCATTATTGTATGCATATTCTAAAGAGAATAAACAATTAAAAGGAAAAACATCTTTAAAGAATATGTTAAAGTCAGGTAAAGAATTAAAAGTATTTACCATAAAAGAAAAAGACTTTAAAAAGTTTGTAGAACAAGCTAAAAAGTATGGTATTTTATATTGTGCTTTATTAGATAAAAAAGGTACTAATTTAGATGGGTTCGTTGATATTATGGTGAGAGCTGAAGACGCTCCAAGAATTAATAGAATTGTAGAAAGATTTAATTTAGTATCATTTGATGAGGCTAAGATTAAAGCTGAGATTAATAAAGATAAAGTAGAAAAAATGATGAAGGAAAGTAAAGAGAAAGGGGTGGAAGTTAAAGATATTAATGATTCTAGATTTGTAGATGAAATACTAGGTAGAAATATTAATAAAGAAAAGAACGAAACCTCAAACCCGTCATTGGCAGGGATGGAAAAAAGCAATCCGTCCATGCCTTCATCAAAGAGCAGAAAGAATTTAGAGGGATCTTCTAAAAGAACTTCTGTTAGAAAAGTATTAAAAGAAATAAGAAAAGATATTGAAAATAGAAATACCCCTAAAGATAGAAGTAATATTAAAACAAAAAGAAATAATAAAATAAAAACTCATAAATCTAAAACAAGATAGATATATGAATATAAATGATATTAATAATTCTTTTTGTTTTAAGAAATCTAAGAAGAAATATAACTATCTTTTAAGTAAAAGAAAAAGATTAATGAAAGGGGCTAGTAATAATGAAAGAAGAATCAAGAACAATTACTTTTACAGAAGAAGAATATAAAATTATGGTAGCAGCATTATGGGAGTTAAGAAAAGAATATATTGATAATGATATTGCTAAAAGTGATATAAATGATGTTATAGAAAAACTTATGACATCTCCTAAAAAGAAAAATATCTTTAAGAAGATAGAGGTAAGATAGTGAAATATAACAAAAAGAATAATTATGGGATATATATATTTGGAATTATACCAGTAATATGGATTGCTTTATTAATAGCACCTTACATAAATAAAGATTTTAATAAATTATTAGAGGGATTATCTTATGTGTTAGATAATCCTTTTAAAATTACTTTTTGTAATAATAGTTTAAAATCTATATTTATACTATTATTTATATATTTATTTTCTATTGTATGCTATGAGAGTTCTAAAAAGAATTATCGTAGAGGTGAAGAACACGGTTCGGCTAAATGGGGTAATATAAAAGAAATAAATAGTAAATATATGCAACAACCATTTACTAATAATAAGATATTTACTAAAAATACTTGTATGGGATTAAATGCTAAACAACATAGAAGAAATCTTAATACTTTAATAATTGGAGGTAGTGGTGCTGGTAAAACTAGATTTTATGCCAAAATAAATGTAATGCAATGCAATACATCTTTTTTTATTTTAGATCCTAAGGGTGAAATATTAAGAGATACAGGATATTTATTAGAACGAGAAGATTATAATATTAAAGTTTTAGATTTAATTAATATGGATAAATCCTTATGTTATAACCCTTTTGTATATTTAAGAAATGATAATGATGTCCAAAGATTAGTTACTAATTTATTTAAAGCAACTACTCCTAAAGGTAGTCAATCTAGTGATCCTTTTTGGGATACAGCAGCTTCCATGCTACTATTAGCACTCATATTTTATTTATGGTATGAAGCTCCTGAAGAAGAACAAAACTTTCCTATGGTAATGGAAATGTTAAGGGCAGGAGAAGTAAAAGAAGATGATGATAATTACCTAAGTCCTTTAGATATATTATTTAAAAGATTAGAAAGAAAAGAGCCAGAACATATTGCAGTTAAATATTATAGAGATTATAGAAGTGGAAGTGCTAAAACATTAAAATCTATTCAAATAACCTTAGCTTCAAGATTAGAAAAATTTAATTTAAAGAGTGTAGAATCTTTAACTATTACTGATGAATTAGAATTATTTACAATGGGAGAAAGAAAAACAGCATTATTTTGTATCATACCTGATAATGATTCTAGTTTTAATTTTTTAATTAGTATGCTATATACCCAATTATTTCAACAATTATTTTTAACAGCAGATTATAAGTATGGTGGTAGTTTACCAATACCAGTACACTTCGTGATGGATGAGTTCGCTAATGTTAGTCTTCCTGATGATTTTGATAAGATTTTATCTGTTATGCGTTCTAGAAATGTATCAGTATCAATTATCTTACAAAATTTAGCTCAATTAAAAGCATTGTTTGAGAAAAGTTGGGAATCTATAGTAGGTAATTGTGATGAATTTTTATATTTAGGTGGTAATGAACAATCTACTCATAAATATGTATCAGAGTTATTAGGAAAAGCGACCATTGATACTAATACTTATGGTAAAAGTTCTGGTAGAAATGGTAATTATTCAACCAATTATCAAAATGGTGGTAGAGAATTATTAACTCCTGATGAGGTAAGGTTATTAGATAATAGATATGCTATATTATTTATTCGTGGTGAAAGACCAATCATAGATTTTAAATATGATATATTAAAGCATCCAAATGTTAAATATACGGCTGATGGTAAGGAAAAGGTATATGAACATGGAAAAATTACTAATAGTAATGCAACAATATATTTAAATATAGATGCTGGTAAAGATAATATAGAAACTGTAGAAGTAAATTTAGATGACTATGTATTATTGTCATCTGAAGAAATAGAAGAATATTTAAAGAAAAGAGGTTGATTAGAGTGAAAAAAATGATTGAAAATAAAAAGATGAGGTTAGTATTAGGAACATATACAATATATAGTATAATGTGTATTTCTATACCAAAAGTGTATGCAGAGGAAGATCCAATACAAATAATTAATAATTTATCAGATTTAATTTTTCAAATAATAACAGCAATAGGTGGAATAGTATTAGGATTAGGTGTATTTCAATTTGGTATGTCTTGGAAATCTCATGATCCATCTCAAAGAACTAACGGATTGTTAGGAATACTAGCTGGAATTATAATGGTATCTTCAAAATATATTATGAATCGTATTACAAGATAATGGAGGTGATGTAATATGTCAGATAATTGGGTAGTACAAAATTTAGAGAATGCTTTAAATACTTGGAATACCAAATTAGGAGAAATATGGGGATTATTAACTCAAACACCAGAAACTTTTAAGGGTGGTGGAATCTGGAAAGTAATACTTAGAATACATGATTCAGTACAAGCAATAGCATTAGCATTGGTTGTTTTATTTTTTGTTATAGGAGTATTAAAAACTTGTACTAATTTTACTGAACTTAAAAGACCGGAGAAAGCTATTAAATTATTTTTAAGATTTGCTATTGCTAAAGCATTAGTTACTTATGGACTAGATTTAATGTTAGCATTATTTAAAATATTTCAAGGTGTATCAGCGACTATTATGAAAACATCAGGGCTTAATACTATGACAAAAACTACATTGCCTAAAGCAGTAATAAAAGCAATTGAAAATACCAGTTTTGCAGATAGTATTCCATTATGGGCAGTAACATTAATAGGAGGATTATTTATTACTGTTCTATCTTTTATTATGATTATGACTGTATATGGTAGATTTTTTAAATTATACCTTTATACAGCACTAGCACCAATACCATTATCTACATATGCAGGGGAACCGACGCAGCATATTGTAAGAAGTTTTTTAAAATCTTATAGTGCAGTTTGTTTAGAAGGAGCAATTATTACATTAAGTTGTATCATATTTTCTTTATTTGCCTCTTCTCCTCCTGTTGTAGATACGGATGTAAAATCGGTTACAATGGTTTGGAAATACATAGCAGAGTTAATATTTAATATGTTAGTATTGGTTGGAACAATAAAAATGTCAGATAGAGTTGTAAGAGAGATGATGGGATTATAATTAATTATACAATCTATTATTTAAATACTTCATAATTCGTGATATAATCATATAAATGCAGAGAAATAAAGTAAAAATATTATGAATCTTGGTATAAAAGTTTGTAAGGGAGATAAAAATGAAATCAAATGAATTTGAAAATACTGAATTATATTTTTATCATTTTGGAATTAAATTAAACAATACGAAAGTAAAAAAGCATATGAATAAAAATAACTATTATTCAACAAAAAATGAAAAAATTAAAGCTACACCATTAGCAGTTGCAAATAGTAAAAAAAATTTTGATTTAAATATGAAGTATTTTAGTAATTTGAATCATAGTGATTTTGTTTCTCATTTAGAAAAGTTAGTTTGCATTAATAGATTTGAGGAAGTAAAAGATCTAAATAAATATAACAATCTTAAAGGCATTTATATTCTTGTATTAGATAAGTATAGTCAAATATATGTAGGACAAACTACTAGAAATTTAAAAGAGAGAATTATAAATCATTGGCGAAATGAGGTACCATTACTAAAAACACCTGTTATTTTTAGTAACATTTTACCTATAGATTGTTTTGGTGCATGTGATACTAATAGAATATATGTATATGTTTGCAATAATCAGGATGAAATAGATAAAATCGAATCAAGTTTAATTAATGATTTTCCAGAAAAATATTTATTAAATAAAACAGTTGGTGGAAAGGCACATAATTATAAAGATGTTCTTGATAGACTACTTTATAAGAGAATAATAAGAGATTGGGAAAATGTTATGCTAAAAGAGATTAAGTAAAATGCATTTAAAATATATTAATTCTTTTATAAGATTTTAATGTCGAATTATGTCTTTTTTTGTCGTTTGTTTTTTATTGCAACAATTAGTAATCTATTGTAATATATTAAGCGAAAAGGGGATTGTATGACAAAGGTTGAAATATTAGAAAGAGAAATTAATTATCAATTAAAAGTATATAAAGGTAAAACAAAAAAATATCAAGAATTAAATAACGAATTAATGATATATAAGTATTTATATATGAAAATTTTAATTAGTAATTTCATATTAAAATAAACATATTATTGTTTTAAAATGATAGCAGATGAAAAATCTGCTATTTTTATGATAAAATAAATGTTAATTTTTCTAAACCACTGGTAGAAAAGCATCACTAAACTACAGGTCGGTTTACTATTCATTTTTTCAATTATAAAATTGTATGTGTAAGGAGGAAAAAATATGGATCCAATGAAAACAGGTAAGATAATTTGTGAAGCTAGAAAAAAATTAAAAATGACACAAAAGGATCTAGCAGATAAATTATTTGTATCTGATAAAGCAGTTAGCAAATGGGAGAGAGGATTATGTTTTCCTGATATAACTGTTTTAATACCACTTACAGAAGAATTAAATATAGGTTTGTATGACTTATTGAGAGGTGAAAAAATGAATAAAGAAGAAGTAGAAGAAACTTTAAAGAACACTATTAATTATTCAAATAGTGAACTAAAAAAGAAAAAGAAAAAATATATTATAGTTAGTTCAATTATTGTTAGTATGGTAATATTTATTAGTATATTTTCTATATCTTTTATTAAGAAAAATGAAATTGGTGGAATAGTTGATAGAGATGAGCTTTATAATATAAGTTACTATATTGATTATAAAACATCTATTAACAACGATAGTTCAGAAAAACTAGAATTAATTTTAATGAAATTGCCTTTAAAATGGAAGGAAAGAACATTTAGTGCAAATAATAATTTAGTAGAAATAGATTACGATGTATCATTTTCTGATGTTAATAAGGCTTATAATGACAAGGTATATGTAAAACGTGCTATGATTAATTTATCAACTGTTTTATTTACAACCGTATCAGATTCAAATAAAATAAAGATAAGATTTACTGATAATAGTTATATAATATCTAGACAAGAATTACAAAAAATATATTCTATCTCTAATTTTGATGAAGTTATTGATAAGGACATTTGGACAGAAAAAATTGAAAAAAAGCTTACTAAAAATGAATTTGTTAATCAAAGTTTTGAAATATTTAAAAAAGAAAAAGTAAGTAAAGATGAATTAAAAAAAGATCTAGATAAAGATAATAATTAATTATAAATATATTTTAAAAGTATATAGAAAAAATCTATATGCTTTTTTTGTGGAGGTGTAAAGATGAATGATAAAATCAAATGTTTATTAGTTGAACCTTATGAATTACCTAAAGAAATTATTATTGATAATACTTTAGAAGCAAAACAAAAAATTGTAGGTGGAGATATAGAATGTGTATATCTTCAAAACAATGATGATGTCGTTTTGATATGCAATGAAGAAGGAAAGATTAATGGTATGAAATTAAATAGAGAAATAGGATATGATATAATTGCAGGTCCTTTTTTAATTGTTGGTGATGATTACGAAAATGGCGAATTTAAATCATTAACTAGTAATCAATTATTAAAATATAAAATGTATTTTGATGAAAATAGTATTATTAGAACTGAAAATAAAATTAATGAGATATTACTTAAAAAAGATGATAGGGAGGCTAGATAAAATGGCATATAGATCAGATGTAAGAATTGTCATGAGTAATAATGGTTATGAGGAATTTAAAAAATATGTTAAGGAACATATAGACAATTATAGAAAAAATAATCTTAAAGAAGGTACAATAGCTTATGAATCAGGTTACGATTATAATTTATTAAATAATGCTGATATATTTAAACATTCTTATGATAACGAACAAGTATATATTGGATGGGATTGTTTAAAATGGTATGACGGCTATGAAGATGTAGATGCTATTATGGATAGTTTAGATAAATTAGATGAAAATAATTATGGTTATTATTTTTCTAGAATTGGTGAAAATATTGAGGATATAGAAGAAGTTTTTCATGATTTAACAGAAAAAGATAATTCTAAACATTTATACTTTCCTGATATTGTTAGATATTTTGAAAATCAAAAATTTGAAGAAACAAATAAAAATGTAGAGCAGTTATTGGAAAATATTAATTCTAAAAAAATATATATTATTCAGTCTAATTTTATAAGTGAAGATGAAGTTAGTAATGAAATAATTGGTGTAACAGTATCTAAGAAAAAAGCAGAAGAAATATTTAATGGTGAAATCAATAAAATCAAATGTGATTATGACTTCAATAGTTTAGATGTTAAAGATTCTAATAAAACTTCTAATTTAGAAGAAGAACAATGGTATTTTGATAAAACAGATGATAATTTTAATTTGTTTTTAAATGGAAGATATAACACTAATAGTTGTTCTATAACAATTAAAGAGTATGATTTAGAAAAAGTTTTAGAGTTAGATAAAAATAACAAGAGCAGAGAGGAAAGATAAAATGACCGAAAAAACTAATAATAATAGTTTAAATTCTTTTTTGCTAAATAGTACAGAACAAGAAATGTTAATTAACTTAGAATATTTAGGTTTGCGTAAAATTAGAAAAGAACAAATTAATGATAGATTTTATGTTTTATATTGTAGGCAAGAATCTAATAATATGAAACAAAACGATTATGAAGTATGTGGATATTTTGATGCTATTGATAAAACATTGTATGATCTAAAATACTATTTAGATAAATATATTCAAAAGGATGAAATTATTCAAAAAAAATATTTTTCAGATGTTGAAGAGGAAATTGCTAATAAAGTTAATGATTATATTACTGAATATGTACTTGAAAATGAGAATGATTTTGAAATTTTTGGAAAAGAAAAATATTTATCTCAAAAACATTGGTATTTAAGCGATGAATGGGATATTAAAAAAGTATTTATTTCATCAAAAAAAGCAAATATAAAATTTAAAATTAATTATCATACATATGATATATTTTTCAAAGCTGATTTTTTTGAATCAAATAATATTTTAAAGTATTTAAATAGCAGTGATGAATATATTCTTGAAATATCTAATGCACTAATTGAAAAAAATAAAGAAGATTTAGGATATAAATTATTATGCTATTATGATAAGTTAGATTATTTAGAAAAAATTGAAAAGAATCTAAATAATGAATTTTCATCTATACATATCAATAAAAATATATATAATGCTATAAAAGATATTGATGCAAAAAATGTTAATATTACAATAAAGTATGATAATGATTATATTTCATTTCATTTTTCTTATGATAGATTAAAATCTGAATTGTTGTGTGGAAATATTGGTTGTTATGATTTTTCAAAATCATATAAAGTTATTTCCGATTTTATAAAAGAAAGAAAAGTTAGTGATAGATATAATTATGAAGATTTTGAATTTTCTCATATTGAATCAATTAAATATGGAAAAAAAGAATTATATAACAAAAATAATTATAAACAAATCAATCAAAAAAAGAATAAACAAATGGAAAGGTAGTGATACAAGTGAAAAAACAATATGATGATTTTTCTAAATTAAAATTAAAAGATATGAGTAAGAGTATAAGTGATATGACTTATAAATATATTAATCCTGAAACTAATGAACCAACTAAAGTACCAGCACAGCATTATGAAAAAATATTAGATCAGGTTCAAGAACAATATATGGGAGAGATAACAAGTAGAAAGTTTCTTGATATAATGTATAGTCAATTAACAGCATTAAAAAAAGAAGATGAAAAGTATTTTAATCAAGCATTATTATGTATGGATATAGGATTAAATCCAAAAGATTTGAGAATTGACGAACAAATTGCATTATCTTATACATATGATTTTATTGAGAATAAAAAGAAAGTTGAAAAAAAAGAATTTCATTTATTGAGTCAAGATATAGTTAGTGCTTACGAGGAAAGTAAAAATGATTCTAAAATTCAAACAGCAGCAGTTAGTTACTCAAATATGATAGAAGATATAGAATATAAAGAAACTTATAGCAATGATAATAAAACTAAAAAAGAGATAGAAGAAATAATTGATGATTCAGTTGTTTTGACTAGAACAAAATACATTACTTGCGATGATAATATAATACAGATAAGTGGTGGATATTATGAATCTGTTAATGAATTTTTTGACAAATCAGTATCTATTAAGTTAAATAATGAATTATTATACTATGGATATTTTGTTACAGGAACAAAAGATGAATCATATATAGATGGTAAATATAAAAATAAAGAAACTGCTATTGAGGTAATAAGTAATTTAATTGGTGATAAGGATTATCAGATTATGGATAATAATCCAAATAGAAATAAAGAGTATGAAAGATAATAAAAGAATTAAGATGATATATCTATACCAAGTGAATTGTATAATATATCTCTTAATTCTTCTAATTTTTTAATTCTATTATTATATTCCTGTCTTTTTGATTTAAATAAAAAGAAAGGTTTGTTTTCTTTCACATATTTAATTTCGTTCTCAATAAATCTAATTTTTTTAATCGTTAGTTTTATATCATTCTCTGTTTCTATATCAAAGTTTTTTTGATATAGTTCTATAATTTTATCTACTAACATATTATTTTGCAAAAATATCATCCTTTCGACAAATTAATTTGATTATATTATTATACTGGTTATATAGCCAATAGTCAAGTAGCCAATATAATTGGTAAGATTATTTATAGGAAAGGGTGGCGTTTCTATGAGTAAGATTAAGAAAGTTAGAATTGAAAACGGCTACTATTTATTTAAACTAGAGAAATTACTTAGCGATAATAATATAAGTATAAATAAACTAATGAAAGATACTAATACAGATTATAAAGTAATTAAACGACTTATTGATGGTGAAGTAGTACGAATAGATATAACTGTACTAGCAAGATTATGTGAATATTTTGATTGTGAAATAACAGATATATTTGAATATGTAAGATAAATTTTATTCTATTATTTACAGGTAAATATTTATCTTTTTTTTATTTTTTTGATATAATAAGTTTTAGTGGGAGATAATATGAAGAAAGTTGATAGTGTTAAAGAAATAAAAAGTGCTGCATTAAGTAGAATCATTAAGCAAATTTTATATGAATGTTTATTTGGATTTATAATAGTTGTAACTATATTTGGATTAATAGGTGGAGAATTAGAATCAGGTTATATAATTATAGCACTTATTTTTTTAGTGTTTGTTATATTTTTGTTTCGTAGTATTTTAGAAAATATAATTGAAGATTATAATGAATATAAAAATCCACAAAATAACTCTAGATTTTTAAGATATGGTTCACCAGATAAAATAAATAAAATAATAAGTGAAATAAATAATAATCCAATCTATTATGATGAAAAAATTGCTTTTAATAATAAGTTTATCTATATAAAAAGTGATTTGAATTCTTTATGTGCTTTAGAAGATATAATTGCATTATATAAATTTACTTTTAAAAGAAATGGACAAAAATCAAAAATTGGAATTAAATATCATGATAAATTTGGAAAAGAATATGAAATAGTTTATTCTTACTTATTTAGTGATGTTGATTTAGATAAAATAATTAAGTATTTAATTCCAAGATGTAAAAATGCTAAATTTGGTTTTACGAATGATACTTTAAATTATGTAAAAAATTATAAAGTTGAAGAGCCAAATAAATATGATAATAGAATTATTAAAGATATTAAAGTAGAACAAGAACTTGTTAATGAAGATGATGAAGATGAATATTATGATGAAGATTTAGAAGATATGTATAGTGAAACTGAAGAGGAACAAAGTGAAGAAGATGAAGCAGATGATAGTAGTGAAATAGAGGAAGATGAAGATGATGTTGAAATAGGAGAAGATGACGACTTTTTCAAAGAAGAATTTGAATTTTCCTATGCTAAGGTTAAAGAAGTTTTAAAAAATATGGGATATAATAATTATGCAACTTTTAAAAAAGAAGTTTATGAATCAAAAAAAGTAAAACGCAAAAAGTTTGATGATAAAGAAAAAGAAGTTGATTACCTAGTAAAAGCATTAGGCTATGATGATTTTGAAGATTTTTATTATTCTAATATTGATGAATAATTATTTAGAGACAAATATTTAAGTATTTGTCTTTTTTTTGTGGAGGTGAAATAATTGGAAGTTAAAATAAATAAAGAAATTAGAAATTATTCTGAAAATGTATATTTTGGATTGTCATTAAGACAATTCATTTTTTCTTTATTAGCCTGTATTGTAGCAGTAATAATATATATGTTATTTAAAAATAAATTAGGTACTGAAATTACATCTTGGTTGTGTATTATATTTGCAACTCCATTTATATTAATTGGTTTTGTTAAATATAATGGTATGAAATTAGAAGAATTATTAGTAGTTATTATTAGAAATAAAATATTAACACCAAAATATTTAGTCTATAATCCTACTAATTATTATGAAGAATTATTAAAGAATAAAGAGGTGAAATAAAAAATGAAATTATTCAAAAAGGATAAAGAGAAGTTTATTGCTCCAAAAGGAGTACAAGATATAATACCAATTAAAAGAATATGGAAAGATGGTATTTTTTTAGTTGGTAAAAATACATATTCAAAAACTTTTAGATTTACAGATATTAATTATGCAGTAGCAAGTAAAGAAGATAAAGAAGAAATGTTTTTAGATTATAGTGAAATCTTAAATAGTTTTGATGTGGGTGCTACTACTAAAATATCTATAACTAATAGAAGATTAAATAAAATTGATTTTGAGAAGACTATATTACTTCCTATGTGTAATGATAATATGGATATTTATAGAAAAGAATATAATAATATGTTATTATCCCAAATTGTAGGTTCTAATGGAATCATACAAGAAAAATATATAACTATTACTATCAATAAAAATAGTTTAGATGAAGCAAGAACTTATTTTAGAAGAGTAGGTACAGAATTATCTAATCATTTCTTAAAATTAGGCTCTAAATTTATTGAAATGAATGCTGATAATAGGTTAAGACTATATTATGATTTTTATAGAACTGGTGAAGAAAATTATTATGATTTTGATATATTAGTTAATATAAGGAGAGGGCATAGTTTTAAAGATTATATATGTCCTGATTCAGTTATGCATGATAATGATTATTTCACACTAGGTAATAGATATGGTAGAGTATTATATTTAAAAGATTATGCTAATTATGTAAAAGATAATATGATAGCAGAATTAACAGATATAAATAAGAATTTAATTCTAAGTATAGATGTAGTACCTGTTCCTTTAGATGAAGCAATTAAAGAGGGAGAAAATAGAAGATTAGGAGTTGAGACTAATATAACTAATTGGCAAAGAAGACAAAATGCTAATAATAACTTTAGTGCTATTATTCCTTATGATTTAGAATTGCAAAGAAATGAAAGTAAAGAGTTTTTGGATGATTTGACTACAAGAGATCAAAGAATGTTTTTAACAGTATTAACAATAGTTCATACAGCTAACTCTAAAAAAGAATTAGATGAAGATACAGAAAGTTTATTAATGGTTTGTAGAAAGCATTTATGTCAATTAGGAATCTTAAAATTTCAACAATTAGATGGATTAAGTACAGCTATTCCTTTTGGTGTGTGTAATATCAATGCTAAAAGAACATTAATAACAGAATCATTAGCAGTATTGAATCCTTTTAAAGTACAAGAGGTAAATCATGAAAATGGTATTTATTACGGACAAAATATTATTAGTAAAAATATGATTATTGCTGATAGAAGACAACTGTTAAATGGTAATTCTTTTATTTTAGGTGTATCTGGTAGTGGTAAATCATTTGCAGCAAAAAATGAAATAGTATCAGTAATGTTAAGAGATAATAATGCTGATGTCATAATAATAGATCCTGAAGATGAGTATTCAAGATTAGTTAAAACTTTAAAGGGAGAAGTTATTAATATATCATCTACAAGTGATAATCATATAAATGCTATGGATATGAATAAAGATTATGGGGATGGTGCTAACCCAATCATATTAAAGTCAGAGTTCCTATTATCTTTATGTGAGCAATTAATAGGTAGTGGTAACTTAGGACCAAAACAAAAATCTATAATAGATAGATGTACGGCACAAGTATATAGAGTATATCAACAAGGTAATTATATGGGAGTTGCCCCAACATTACAGGATTTTAGAGAAGAATTATTAAAACAAGAAGAACCTGAAGCAAAAGCACTAGCACTAGATATAGAGTTATTTACTGATGGTAGTTTAAATACTTTTGCTAAAAATACCAATGTAAATACTGATAATAGATTAGTTTGTTACAATATATTAGAACTTGGTGATGATTTGAAGCCAATGGGAATGTTAGTAATACTAGATAATATTTTAAATAGAATTACTAAAAATAGAAGTAAAGGTAAAAATACATATATATTTATAGATGAAATATATTTACTATTCCAACACGAATATGCTGCTAATTTCTTATTTAAATTATGGAAAAGAGTAAGAAAGTATGGAGCTTTTTGTACTGGTATAACCCAAAATGTAGATGATTTATTACAATCCCATACAGCAAGGACAATGCTTTCTAATAGTGAGTTTATTGTTATGTTGAATCAAGCTAGTTCTGATAGATTTGAACTTGCTAAATTACTTAATATTACTGACTTACAAATGAACTATATTACCAATGTAGGTGCAGGACAAGGATTAATAAAAATAGGTAATGTATTAGTACCATTTATCAATGAATTTCCAACTAATACTGAATTATATAAATTAATGACTACTAAACCTAATGAAAAAATTAAATTTATTATATAAAATAAAATAAATTAGTGATATAATATAAATTATAGAGGTAGATGGTATGGTATGAGTTTTTGGAGAAAAATACAAATTAAAATTAGAAATAGATGGAACAATCAAGAGTATAGAAATACACTAAAAGGAATAATTATAGTAATTGGACTTTTATTCATAGATCTTTTATTTTTTATAGCAAAAAAAACTATTGAAACTAATTCTTATGATAAAATAATTCCATGGTTAAAAATGTTAATATTTAGTACGTCCTATGTCTTTGGAATAATATTTGTAATTTCAATAATACCTGGAATTATAACTTATAAATTAAACAAAAAAATGTATCGTGAAAAGTCTATTATGGCGTGGATTCCTATTGTTAATATTTATTTGCTTGGAAAATTAACCATTAATAAAATTGTTGGTATATTACTTATTTTAGGATTAATAATTGTATTTTGTTTTGATGTGCCATTTATAATGTCTATACTATATGTTATTATTTTGATTGTTATATATATTTATGCAATAATTAAATATATAAAATTAAAAAAATAAGGAATAATGAAATAAAAAAATATTCTAATTATTATAGGAATAATATTGTTGCTTTATTATTTATAGTATATAAAGGATGGTGTTATTTAACTTATGGAACTTAAAATACTTCAAATAAAAACTATAACCAATTTATAAAATCGTTTAAAATTCATAATGATAATGATATGAATATTAATAAATATTATGAGTTTACTTTCTAAAATGGAAGTAACAATATAGAAGTTAATATAAAGTAAATTTTTTTGATAATGCTAGCCTTGTATCAGTAAAAAATACAGATAAAGTTGTTTTAGATCAAATACAAGATTTAATAAAATATAAATTTCTTAGGAAAAAGCGATCTCGTTTTTTCCTTTTTTTTGTTTAAAGAGGGTGATATTATTAAAATAAAAGTATTAAATAGAAAAGTTAAGGAATTAGAGCATATTAAAGGTGTAAAAGAAAAGGTTAAAGAAGTTAATAACAAACATTATAATAATGTCAATGAGTATGCTGGTAATAAGATAGAAAAAGGTAGTCGTGTAGTTGCTAATGAAAATGTATATAGAGTTAGTAATATTGGTAATAATTCATTAAAAAATTTTAAGGATAATTATAAAATTACTAAAGATAATATTATAAAAACTAAAGATAGTATTGTAAAATTAAAAGGTAAAATAAAATCTAGGAATAAAGGATTTAAAGCAGCAAATAAAATTAAGAAGAAAACTAAAAATAAAGTTGTAAAGAAAACAACTAATACAATTAAAAATTCGTATAAGATTAAACAGCAAATAAAAAGAATAAGTAAAGGTATTTATAAAAGTATAAAGTTAGCTATTAAATCTATAAAAGCGATTATTACAGGTACTAAAGCATTAATAGAATTATTAATAGCAGGTGGTTGGGTAGTTGTATTAATAATTATTATATTATGTATCATATCTTTACTTTTTAATTCTATATTTGGAATATTTTATACTAATGAAGGACTAGATAACAGTGTAACTATGAGTAATGTTATATTAACTTTAAATGGAGAATTAAATAATAAAATTGATAGCATAAAAAAAGCTAATCCTAATGTAGAATGTAATATTAATTATAATGAGGCTAATTGGAAAGATATATTAATACTGTATTCCGTAAAACAATCGGGATTAGATAATAATAGTTTTATGGCTGTTTTAGATGATAATAAAATAAATAATATTAAAAAAATATTTTGGGAAATGAATACTATATCTTCTAAAATAGAAGAAGTAGAAGTAGGAAAGAAAAAATTAATAATTACAGTTACAGGTAAATCTTTAGATGAAATGATTACTAAATATAACTTAACAAGTTTAGAGAAAACTAAGGTACAGGAATTATCTAGTAATAAGTATGATTCTTTATGGAATAATGTAATTAGTGGTAGTAATTTATCTATATCTATTAATGAAGGTAATTATAACTTTCCTGTTGGTGGACTATATACAATAACACAATATTATCATAATGGACATAAAGCTATTGATATTGCATCTAATTATGGAAGTAATATTTATGCTATAAGTGATGGAATAGTATATTTAGTTAAGGGTGGATGCATAGTAGGAGATTTATCTTGTAATGGTAGAGGCGGTAATTATGTTATTATAAGACATAATGATAATAGATATTATTCTGTTTATATGCATCTTAAAAATTATGTAGTAAAACAAAATGATAAAATAACTAAAGGACAAGTTATTGGATATATGGGTAATACTGGTAATGTAGAACCTGTACCTACTAATATTTACTCTACAAATGGTACACATCTACATTTTGTATTATATGATGGAATACCATATCAACAAGGTGTGGCAATAAATCCTCAAATTATTTTTAAATTTGATTAATTTGTTATTAATTGAAAGTTAATTATTTGCTAAAACTTTATGAAATTTGAGTGCTTTATAGCTATGTTTGAATAAAAATTTACTATAAATTAAATAAAAAATAACAATAATATATTATTTTATGGTATAATAAATATAATATCTTTTAGATATTAAGAAGTTATGGAGTAGTGAAGTTAAATGAATGATTTAAGAGGAAATCTATCTCTGTTATATGATTTTTATTTGGTAGGAAAGGAATCAAGTTTTTCAAAAGCGGCAGAAACTAATCATTTGTCACAATCAAATTTGACAAGAAGTGTAAAAATTTTAGAGGAAACATTAAAATTACAATTGTTTAATCGTGATAATAAAGGAACTGAACTAACAAAAGATGGTGAAAGACTATATGGAGAATTAGATCCAATTTTTAATTCTTTAAGCAATAGTATTATTTTAAAACAGAATGTATTAGAAAAAATTACAGGTAATTTAACTATTGGGACAACTCGAAATATTGCTGATAATAGATTGAATGATTATATATCAGAATTTAATAAAGTATATCCACATGTTAAAATTAATATATTAATTGATAGTGCTACAAATTTAAATGAATTTTTAATAGGTCATAAAATAGATGTTTTAATTGATTATTTGCCACATATTAATTATAGTGAAAAATATGAAGTAAAAGTTGTTGCAATTGGTAATTTTAAAACTAACTTTGCTTGTTCAAAAGAGTTATTTGTCTCAGGAGCTTCGAAAATTAATTCTTTGGATGATTTACAAAATTACAATTTAGTTGTACCTGGTAGTTCTAGAAGAAGACAATTATTAGATGAAGTAATTCAAATAAATAATACAAATTTAAAAATTGTTGCTGAAATGCCTGATTCAGAATTAATGGCTAAGTTTATTGTATCGAATGATTGTATTGGATACTTTATTGATGAAGAAATTGAAAAATATAATTTAAAAAAAATTAATTTGAATATAGATTTACCTTCAAATAATATTGGTTTAATATACTTAAAAAATAATGTAAATTCAAGTGCTAAAAAATTTATTGATTTATTAATAAATAATTTGGAGAAATAAATGAATATTATAAAAGTAATTACAGATGAAGATTTTGGATTAAAAAGTAAAAAAATGAAAAATCCTAGATTAAGAATAGGTGCTAGAGGAATAATTTTTAATAAAAGTAATAAAATAGCTATTTTATTTAAAGAAAAGAAAAAAGAATATAAATTAATAGGTGGTGGTGTTGAAATAAATGAGAAACCTGATTTTGCTTTTTTAAGAGAATCACAGGAAGAAACAGGTTGTTCTGTAAAAATTATTAAAAATTTAGGAACAATTATTGAAGAAAAATCACGAGATAATTTTAAACAAATATCTTATGTTTATATTGCAAAAGTGGTAGAAGAAAATAATATATTTAATTATACTGATAAAGAAATTGGAGAAGGTTCTAAATTGTTATGGTTAGATATAGATGATGCTATAAAAATAATAAATGAGTCAGAAAATAAGCTTTTACCATCTATATATGATGAAAAAATGAGTGTCTATCATACAAAATTTATAGTAAGAAGAGATTATGAGATTCTTAAGTATTTTGTTAATAATAGTTAAGTTGTTTAATACTTGACTATTTTTTTTGTTATCAAAAAACTGATAATAGTATAAAAAAAATATATTTTACTTAACTTCTTCTTACTCTTATAATAAAATCCATTGAAATTATGGGAGGGGTTTTATTATGAGAAAAAGGGTTGCATTAGTTGGATTAGGACCTCATGCTAAAAGAATTTATTTAAATTATTTAAAAAGTCATAAAATAACTCTTAAAGTTTTAATTGATTTGAAATCAAAAGAAAAAGAGGCAAAAAAATATTTAAAAGAAAATGGTTTTAGTAGAACTAAAGTAATATCAATTCCTGATACTAATAAAGATAGTCAATATTTACCTAAAAATATTAGTTCTAAACTTTATAAAGAGTTAAAAGATTTACAAGTAACACATATAATAATTTCTACAGAGCCTAAGGGTCACAATATGTATATAGATTTTGCTTTAAAAAATAATATTAATGTTTTAACAGATAAACCAATAACGGTTAATAAAAATATGTTAAATATTCGAAATATAAAAAAGACTAGAAAACAATATTATAAATTATTAAAATTATCGGAACAATCAAATTGTATGTGTAAAGTTATGTGCCAAAGACAGTATCATAAAGGATACGAGTATGTAAAAAAATTATTAGAAGATGTTGTAATCAAATATCAAGTACCTATTACATACATTGATATATATCATTGTGATGGTAATTGGGAAATGTTACATGATTTAGATAAAGAAAATCATCCATACAAATATGGATATGGAAAATTATTTCATAGTGGTTACCATTTTATTGACTTGTTAAGTGATTTTTTAAAAATTAATAATAAATTACCTGATTCAAAAAAAATTAAGAATGGAGAGATTTATACCAATTGTTTTACTCCGAGTGATGAATTGGCTGTTTTTAATATAGAAGATTATAAGAGACTATTTAAGAATCAAAATATTCCAGATATTTATTATGATTATGATAAAAAAAATATTGATAAATATGGTGAAAAAAATTTTTATGGAATGTTTAAATTTACTAATAAAAGTCAAAAAACTATTACAAATGTAAATTTAAATCTATTGCATTATGGTTTCTCTCGCAGAGGATGGATACAATCTAGAGATTATTATAAAAAAAATGGGAGAATACGACATGAAAGGGTAAATATTCAAGTTGGTACTTTACTTAATATACAAATTCATTCGTATCAGTCAAAAGAAATAAAAGATAGAAAAAAAATTTCTTTTGAAGAACAGGCAGGAGGGTTGGAACATTTTGATATTGATATATATAGAAATGTAGATATAATTGGAGGAAAACCATTTGAGAGAATAAAACTTGGTGATTTATACTCTGCTGAGAAAAAGAAAAATTTTATGGGCTATAATGAATTATCTAGGGAACAATGCCTTAATCATTTTTTTAGTGGCAAGTGTGAAAAATGTGATATAAAAACACAAGCATTATCCATAGAAATTTTATATAGTTGTGCAATGGGATTATACAACTCTTATAAAAAAAGATTTAAAAAAGTTAAAATAAATATGAATAATTTTTATGCTTATCCTATTATTATAAAAGATTTATCTTATAAATCAAATTTAAAAAATATCAATGAAAAGAAAAATTTAGAAGATATATTTAAAATATATAAGAAAGATGGATACGAATTTGGTACTGTAATGAATTATTTGAAAAACAAAGATTTAAGAGAAGTATATATGTATGTATACTATGATAAAAAAACAGCAAGTATGTTATTTTATAAAGAATTTAAAAATAAACTTGCTGCTAGATTATATTTTATATATTTAAAATATATAATTCTTTGTAAAAAATCTTTGAATATTTTAAATAATATTTAAACACCTAATAAAGATAGATACGAATTTTTTAACTTTTTATAGAAAAAATTGATACTAAATGAGTACTAATAAAAATGTTTCATAATATTTAATACCTGTTATAATATGTTAAAATCGAACTACTTATGTAAGATGGTAGTTTGGTTTTTTTGCTTATAATTTAGGTATTGACAACAATTACTTTTTAATTTACAATAATTGGAAAACATTGGAATTATTCGTAATTTCTCATTTTCTTTATTATTTTAATTAGAAGTGTAAATGAGGGAGCGTATGTATGGAATTAAATTTATTAGAACGAAGTGAAATCTTAGGACTACCTGATAAAATCATAGAGCAAGCTAATGCAAATACTGAAAATGATTATCTTTATAGTAAGTCTGAAACTAAGAAAGAAAAGTATAATTATAGAGAAATGCGTAGTGATATTAAAAGTTGTATTGATAAATTTAAAGATACTAACTTGTATTATAATTCTTTAATTAGTTACAGACCTAAAGCATCTACTAGCAATAGTATAAATGAATGGGTTAAGTATTGTAAAAGAGGAGATCCTTTTAGTAAATTAATAGATAAAAGAACTGATGATTTAATCTGGGCAAGAGAATTTTATTATTATATTTATGATGTCGCAAAGCAGTTAACACTTGATGAGGCAATATATTTTGTAGATGATTTTTTCAAAGGTAAAACTGAAGATAATATAGCAAGAGAATTAGGAATGAGTAAAACAACTTTAACCGAAGTGAAAAGAAGCTGTTTAATAAAAGTGAGTGAATGTTTAGAATTTTTTGTTAGGAATACATATTAATAGTGTATTCTTTTTTTTACCTAAATTATAGCTAATAAATATTTTTTAGTTTAGAAGGTTAGGTATGATTATAGTTTATATTGTTTATAAAAAATGTAGAAGTCCTCCTTATTTGATTTGTTTTCTAATAAGGAGGTTTTTAAATGACTAAAATTCCAAAAAGGAGAAAATCAAAAGATAATCCGTATACTATTTTTTATTCTGAAGAATTACAACAATATTGTATTTCTTTTTTTGATAGTAATAATGTATTACAGAAAATTATACTATCAAAACAATTATTTGATGTATTTAATAAATTTGAGTTAGAAGATATTTCACAAATGCATAAATACGATAAGTATATAGAGCATTCTGAGGTGTTTGAAGAAACTTTATATAAAAGAATGAATAATCAAGAAATAACAATTGAAGAATATATTGAGAAAAAAATAATAAATGAAAAACTAAGACTAGCAATTGTTAACTTGAATGCTATTCAGAGAAGAAGAATAATTATGTATTATTTTGATAATAAGAACTTGAGGGAAATAGCAAAAATAGAAGGTTGTAATTATGTGTCAATAAAAAATAGTTTAGATGTTGCATTAAAAAATTTGAAAAAATTTTTGAAAAATGACCTAACAAAATAGCAAAAAAATGGGAAACTAGTGAAAGGACATTAAGTTTCCTTTCACTCCTTCCTCAAACATGAAGTGTTCTTTGAAAATTAAATAGAGTTAGAAATCGCCGATATATGCTGACTCGTTAAACAAAATGCAAGGCAAACCCTATTGGCACGGGAGTTAAGATTAATCTAAAAATCTACTGTAAAAGTCCGATGGTAAAGGAAGTTATGGTTTAACTAAAAACCAAAAAAAGAAAGTGGTGAAAATATGAATACAGAAGATCAAAAAAAAATAGGAGTAAATGAAATTAATGTACAAGATTCATTAAACGGACCGTTATTAGATTTAAAAATTGAGTGCAATGAAAATACGATTATACCAAATACAAATCAATTAGTTATTTATGTTGATAAATCATCTCAATCATCTCCAACAAATGAACGTAAGGAATATATATTTGATTTATCAACACCTTTACAATATCTAAATAGCACCAGTGATGTTTTTTTTGTTAAATTTATTATTGAGAATGGAATAATCAAATTAAAAACTTATGTTGAAAGAAATATTGGTGAAGAGCAAAATGTTCAAGTTGTATTACAAAATTCTTATATTGAAGAAGTTAATAGTTCTTTAATAAATCTTTTTGAAGGTATAAACTATATATATACAAATTATATTAATGCTAGTATTGAGTTCTATTATCCTAAATCAACAACGTTTAATAAACAGTATGCCAATGATGGTGTTCTATATACTTGCTTAGACAGTATAAAGAATTTTTCAGTTAATTATCCTTATTTTAAGGATGCATTTACTAAAACTGGTAATAAACTAGATTTAGCTGTAGATAATGCATGTGTAGAAAGTATCACATCAAAAAATAATAGTTTCTATTTAGATGAATTTGGTAATTTAGTTGTCAATTCTATTAGTACAAATAGTGGATCAATATTAAATCATGATGAAATTGTAGATTTAATATATCCAATAGGAAGTATATATTTATCAACAAATAATGCTAATCCTGGAACGCTTTTTGGAGGAACTTGGCAACAAATAAAGGATAAATTTTTGTTAGGTTGTGGAGATACATACGCTCTTGCTGCTACTGGTGGTGAAGCAACACATGTTTTAAGTACTAATGAAATACCAAGTCACTCACATACTTGGAGTCAAACTTCTTGTACAAATCCAGGAAATCATACGCATATTGTAGGTGCAGATAAGGATGGCGGTCCTGGTAGTAATAGATATACAGTTCATATTACAAGTAATAATACTGCTTATGGACAGCAATATTCACCAGCAAGTGGTGGTGCTGGAAGTCACACACACACAATTGGTGGAAGTAATACCAATACTGGTGGTGGTGCAGCTCATAACAATATGCCTCCTTATATAACAGTTTCAATGTGGAAAAGAGTATCCTAATTTAGGAAAAGGAGGATAAAATGAAAGCAATTGAATTAGTAGGAAAAAGAAAAGAAAGAGAAAAACATTATTTAGCTAGTGATGGAACAATTACAGCGGAATTATATGATGATGATATATTTTATTTAAAAAATGGGACATATGAAGAAATTGATAATTCTTTAATAAAGAAAGATGGTTATTATTTTAATAAAAGTAATTCTTTTAAAGCAAGTTTTGCTGAAAATAGTAAACATGATTTACTAACTGTTGAGAAAGGAAAATATTATTTATCGTTTTTTCTAAAGAATAATAATGCAGCTCTATTAATTGAAAATAGTGATGAGAACAATTATATAAATAAAACTAAAAAATTAAAATATCAAAATATATTAAATAATATTGATATTGATTATAAAATTATGCCTACATGTGTCAAGGAAAATATTGTTTTAAAAAACAAACTATCTATAGAGGAAGATATAGTATTTGATGTCGAAACTAATTTAGAACTTGAAAAATTGGACGATGATTCAATTATTGCTAAAAAAGATAATGAAAGAATATTTAAAATTGAAAAGCCAATTATATTTGATTCAAACACTAAAATTAACAATGATATAACTTATAAATTAGAACAAATTGATAACAAATATAAACTAACATTTAACTTTGATAAAAATTGGTTATTAAAGGATGATATTACATTTCCAGTCTTTATTGATCCGACAATATCAAATCAAACGGAAACAAATAGTGTTTATGACACTTATATATTTCCAAATGATCAAAATGTAAATAGAAATAATCAAGACGTTTTAAAAGCAGGTATTGAAAGAACTAACGGTATAGATGTAATAAATAGAACACTAATAAAGTTTGATTTACCAACAGTTGGAACTGGTAGTCATATAATCTCTGCAAAGTTAAATTTAGTAGGATATCCATATAGTTCTTATGGCTTTGATGCAGATAATGATTTAGTTGTCGGATATAGAATTACTGAACCTTGGGATGAAAGTACAGCAAATTGGAATACAATGAATAACAAATATGATAATAGTAGAATTGAATTGCTATTCCACGCAAAAAGAAGTTATTGGGATGGAACTAATTTAGATGTTCAAGTTAATTCACTTGATGTAACCAGGTTAGTAAGACAATGGTATTTAAACACACCTAATTATGGAATTATGCTTAAACAATATAAAGAAGTATATTCAAATAGTTTTGTTCCAATTTTCTATTCAAAAAGCAATGTAGCTCCAGGTGATAATCCTAAACCATATTTTACATTAACATATCGCAATCAGAATGGATATGAAGATTATTATGATTATAAAGAAAAAGTATTTAGGCATGGTTCTGTATATGCTAATACTTGTACTGGTAATATTGTAGGAATTTTTGAAGTAGCTAAAACTGTTGGACAAATATTGCCTGCTAAATTAATGATGATTTATAACACAAATGATGTAGTTTTAAATAATAATATTGGATACGGCATTGGAATAAGATTAAATTTTTCACAAGAAATAAAGAAAATTTCTATTAGTGGAAAAGATTATCTAGAATACATTGATGAAGATGGAAGCGTGCATTATTTCTATAAAAATACTAATAATGATTATGAAGATGAAGATGGACTTAATATGTTGGTAAAGGTGTTAGAAAATCAATATGAATTGAGTAAAAAAGATGGAACAAAACTAATTTTTAATAAAAGTAATGATCATGGATACTTAATTCAATATGTTAGTAATATTGGAAATATCATAAGTATAAATTATGATAGTAATAATAGAATAGTTAAAATCATAGATGGTGGTAATAAAGAAATAAATTTTGAATACATAACAAATAAGATTATAATAACGAGTGGTACTGAAACGTCAGAAATAAATTATCAAAATGACAAAGTTATTAGTTTTACTGTTTCATCTGAAACAACTATAATTAATCATGATTCAAATAATTGTATCTCTGAAATAATCGATAGCAATCAAAAATATACAACATTTGACTATTATAATTATTTACCATACAAAATAAGAAAAATAACTGATTATGGAATAAATGGTGGTATTGGAAATGAATTAGAATTTGTATATAATTTGAATTCAACAACAATGATTGATGGAAAAGATAGAATTAATAGAATTAATTATAGAGAAAACGGAATTGTAGACTCTTCTAGTGTTTTACTATCAAGCGATGATATTAAAAATGCATATGGAAGTACACATGGTAAAGCCATGAGTTCACTAAGCTTAAATAGAGTATCATCTAGTAGTCAAAATATGAAGTATATAAATAACTATTTAAAAAATACAAGTTTTGAACGAGATGAATTATATTTTACATCGATAAATACAGCTACTATTTCAATTTCAGATGACTACTCATATAGCGGAATTAAAAGTTTAAAAATAGTTAGTGCTTCTTCTAACGATGGTGCAAAATACAGCATAACAGTTCCAAAAGGGAAATATTATACATTTAGCGGATATATAAAGAGTAACTGTAACTTAAAACTTAGTCTTCAGTATAATGATGTTAATAGTACATGTGTAAAGAATGAAAAAATAGTATACTCATCTAATAATGAATTTAGTAGAAAAAATGTATCAATTTATTATCCTGAAGATGCTACTAGTGATATTTTAATTTGTCTTGAATTACTAAATTCTGGAATAGTTTATCTTGATGATATTCAATTAGAAGAAGGTGAAGTGGCAAACCATTATAATATGATTGAAAATTCAAGCTTTTATAATGGCACTGACAATTGGGAAATAACGCAGGAAGATAATTATGAATTTGTTACCATAAATAATGAAACAGTTCTAAAAATGAATGCTTTGCCTGATAAGTTAACTGGTTTTAGTAAGAGAATTAAAGTTTCTGGTAATGCTGGAGATAGTTATACTTTACAATTTTGGTATAAAAATCTTGGATTTAAATCAGAACTTGGAATGACAGATACTTGGTTTCAATTTATTCCTACATATGGTGAATATCCAGATACAGTAGATTTAAACTACGGAAATGATGAATGGCAATTATATTCATATACATTTGTTGCAAAATATGATTATGAAGAAATACTATTTAGTTTAACAATTTCTGATAATGGAAATGCATTGTATTTTGCAGATTTTGGATTATTTAAAAATATGAAAAAATTAGAATATGAGTATAATGAAAATGGAAGACTAACATCTAATAAAAATCTTAGCGATCATAAGACTACATATACCTATGATGTCAATAATCAAATAATAAATTCAACTACTTCAACAGGAAAAAAATCATATATAGAATATGATAACAACATTATAAATATGCAAAAAAATGTTACATCTGTTGATAGAATATCTACCGAAATGCAATATAACGAAGATGGCAATATAATTATGACAAGAAAAAGAAATAAGGAAATTGGTAATGATATAGTTAATGGTGAATATAGAATTAGAGCAAAAGGAACAAATAAATATTTGAGAAATATATCTAACAGAATATCATTGATAGAAGATAGAAATAATTATGATTTATGGACTTTTGAATTTGTTGATGAATATGTTAAGATTTGTTCTAGTATTCTAACTAATAAATATATTTGTATTGTTTCTGATAATATTGCGATATCAAACTATTCAAATGAAAATTCGTTATTTGAATTAATAAAAAATGATAATGGTAGTTATAAGATAAAGGCTAAAAATATAAACAAATATATAAAATTTAATGATAATAATATTGAATTAGCTGATTTAATAGAGGATGATTATCATTTTGAATTTTATATTGAGAAAAAAAGTGATCAGTTTTTTGAAAATGAAATAATATATAGTTCAGATAGAAATTTCGTTGAAAAAACAATTGATAGCAGTTTCAATGAAATAAAATATGAATATAATCAAAATGGTAAAATTCAAAAAATTATTAATGCTTTGGATTATTTTACTGAATATACATATAATGGTGATTATTTAGTTTCTATTTCAGATTGTAATTTATCAAATAATTATAGTTATAATGTTAATGGATTATTAAGTAAAATAACCTTTAATAATAAAGAATACAATTTCGTTTATGATGAATATTTAAACTTAAAGAGTATAAATATAAATAATGTATATACTTTGGTTACATATAATTATGAACCTAATGATGGTAATTTAACTTCTATAACTTTTGGAAATGGAAAAACAATTTCATACAATTATGATATGTTCGATAAATTATCAAGAATTGTTAAAGAAGATGGAACCTATGATTTGAAATATGATAGTAGTGGTAATTTAGTAAAAATAAAATCTGATGATATGGTAAAAGAGTATATTTACGATTTATCAAAAAGATTAATAGAATATAAAAATAACGATTTTGGTATTATTTATAATTATGACAAAAATAATAATGATAATCTTCTTAGTAAGACATATTATATAAATTCTGAAAGTAATATCATATCCAATGAATATAATGCAGATTCGTCTTTACATAAAGCTACTATTAATAATGATGAGATAGTATATGAATATGATAAACTAGGTAGAATTGTTAGTAGTAAATTAAACAATGTAGTAAATGAAAGTTTTGAATACTTAAAATATGGTAATAGAAATACATTGTTTATTGAAAAATATAATAATATCATTGGACAATATGAATATAAATATGATAAATTAAATAATATAACTCATATATATGTAGATGGTATCTTAAAAAATGAATATTTTTATAATGAATATTCAGAATTAATTAAAGAATTTGATTATAGGACAAACAAAAAAATTAAATACTATTATGATAATAGTGGAAATATAATTAGAAAGAGAATTTTTCCGTTGAATGATGATAATGTATTAGAAACGATTGAATACACATATGGCGATAATAATTGGAAAGATAAAATGACAAAATATAATAATGACAATATTACATATGATTTAAGTGGAAATGTTGTTTCTATAGGCAATAATATTAGTTTAAGTTGGAAAAATGGCAAAGAATTATCAAATTATACTTCAAATAATGATACAATCAATTATAAATATGATAATGATGGATTAAGAATATCAAAAGAAGTAAATAATGTAATAACTAATTATTATTTAGAAGGCAAGAAAATAATTTATGAAGAAAAAAATAATAACATTATATTCTATATCTATGATGATACTGATGAAATAATTGGATTTAAATATAATAATAATATATATTATTATGTAAAAAATGGACAAGAAGATGTAATAGGCATTACGGATAGCAATTCTAATCTTATTGCAAAATATGTATATGATTCTTGGGGAAAAGTATTAGAAGTTTTAGATTCAAATGATCAAATAATTACTAATAGTAGCCATATTGCTCTAATAAATCCATTTAGATTTAAAAGTTATTATTATGATGCTGAAACTGAATTATATTATTTAAATACTAGATATTATAATCCAAAATGGGGAAGATTCATTTCTGCCGATACAAATATGGCAGTTTCAAATAATATTAAAGGTGCTAATTTGTTTAGTTATGCATTAAATAATCCAATAAATTATGAAGATAAGAATGGTAATTGGCCAAAGATTTTGAAAAGTATTGGTAAGGCAATAAAAACAATAAAGAAAAAAATAGCAAAAGTAGTAACAACCGTTGTAAAAGCAGTTTTTGGAGTAAATACTTCTACAAAATCTCAAACAACAACATTCCCGATTGAAGGAAATTCTAAAGGCGTTAAAATATCGAGTGGCACAAATATTAATACAACAGTTGAAAAAGGAACAAGAGATAAACCTGTTTCATTTTATGGTGAATATACATCTAATTTAGATGGTAAAAGTTCTATTGATGGTGGTGTTCAAATTAATATTTCTAAATTAAATGTAAGCCTTAATATAGGATCTGATGATAATTATGTTAGGTTTACAACGGATCAAAACAACGGAAATCGTGAATCAGGATTTTCTATTGGATATTCAATATCGAATCTTTCATTTTTTGTTGCTGGACATAATGAAGTACAGACACCAAGTGGTTCAGTAGAAACGTTTGGACGAACTGATATAAGTCTATTTACAATCGCACAAGTTGTACTTATTCCAGTTTATGATGGAGCAATTCAACAAGTTTTTATAGGCTGTGGTAATGGTGTTAAAGATGTTGTTAACGTTATTAAAGGATTTAAAAGATTTGTTCCTGCATTAGGAACACCGTAAAATAAGTTGGCCTTAAAAAGCCAACTTATTTACTTATTATATAATTTATGTTACAATCATAGTAGGTGATTACATGCGTAAATTTTTAATGAATTATTCAGAATATATATCTGTAACAGGATTTTTAATTATTAATTTTATTTTAGTAGACTTTGTTGAATATAATTTGTTGATTATGAATTTGATATATGTTATTGTATTGTGTATTGAGAAATATTTGTTATATTTACCTATCGATAAAAGTATAAATAATTCGTTTAAAACTTGTAGTTTTGAAGATGCTATAAAAATAATAAATGAATATTTACCTTTTATGAGTAATCAGTTCAAAAAAATATACAGTTTTGATTTGCTTTTATTTGAAAATCTAATTAAGCCTACAAAAAAAAGTATAAATGAATATATTGAACTGTTAAATAACTTTCCTAATTCATATAATCAAATTGGAAACACTTCCGAAGTATATTTTAGTTGTCTTCTAATTAATGATATGGAAAATGCTGAAATGTTATTTGAAAAAATAATGTTATTAATTGAAAGAAAAAAAACCAAAACTAATCTTTTTAGGAAAAAACGTTTAATTGTTTTGAAAAGCATTTTTAGTAAAGATATTAATAAAAATGAAGATGGTATCTTTGAGTGCTATGTTCCTTATTTTGATATAGATAATGAATATCAAAAAACAAGAACCAAATATTTATTAGGTATTTATTACAATAAAAGGAAAGACTATAAAAATAGGAATGAGAATTTTGAATATGTTTTAGAACATGGAAAAAATATTTATTTAAAAAAACTGGCTGCAGAATATATTAAAGAAAAAAGTAAGATAAATTGAAGTTTATTTAACTTCTTTTTAAATGGTGAAAAAAAATGAAAACTTTTATTATTAAATATTGGTTAGAAGTTTTATTGACGTCAATTATGACGTTTTTTTTATATATTTTTAAACAATATTTTGGATTAAAAAATGGAATGAAATCTTTATTACGAAATGAAATAGTTAGAATATATGAAAAATATATAATAGTTGGTTATTGTCCAAGTTATATGAAGGAAAATTTAAATGAAATATATTTAAGTTATCATAAATTAGGTGGTAATGGTATGGCTACTGCAATGGTTGAAGAAATATTTAAACTACCTAATGAGAGGAAAAAACAAAAAAATGAAAGAAAAAATACTATCTAATATAATTGAGTTATTAAAAGTAAAATCAATTATAACAATACTGTCATTTTTAACTTTTTTGTATTTATCTATTATAGGAAGAATTGATATAGATAATTTTATGCTAATACTTGGAATGATATCTACTTATTTTTTTAATAAAGATAAAAATATAAACTCCTAAAAAATGAGGTGATTATATGGGATAACAAAGTATAAAAATGGTGTTAAAATTAGTGATCACTTTAATTCAAGTGAATTTAAGTGTCCTCACTGTGGTAATATTACAATTTCTACTGGTTTGGTTACAAAACTAGAATTTTTGTTTTCTAAAGTAAATGCTAGCAAATGTATTATATCTTCTGGTTATAGGTGTGCAACATATGATAAACATGAAAATGGTTTTGCTGGAAGACATTCAGAAGGATTAGCATGTGATTGCTGTTATTATGACAAATTAGGTAATGTTATTCCAAGTAAAATAATATGTTGTATTGCTTGGGAATTGGGATTTACAGGAATTGCGTATATTAATAATAACTATACACATCTAGATACAAGAGAATCTGGAACATATTATGGAGATGAAACGAGAGGAAATTCTTCTTATTGGACAAATCCATATAAATATTTTAACGTCTCAGATTATGATATTAAAAAATATATAGAATCATCTACAAATTTAAAATATCAGTCTCATGGTTTGAACAAAAAGTGGTATTCTAATGTAGATATTGGTTCTAACGACTATGCTGGAGTATTTGATGTTCCGCTTGATGGTATATATATAGATAATGTAAAATATAGGGTAAAGGTAGATGGAAGATGGCTACCTGAAGTCATAGGTAGATCAGATTATGCTGGAATTTTGGGTAAACCAATTACTGATGTTGCTATTGAGGGAGTAAAAAGCTATCAAGTTCATAATTTAGGCGGTAACTGGTTGCCCGAAGTTAGTGAATATAATATAAACGATTATGAAAACGGATATGCAGGAAATGGTAAAATAATTGATGCAATAAGAATTAAATGAAAAATGAGAACATTTTATGAGTTTATAAGAGGAAGTAAAAAATAACATGTATAAGATATTACTAATTATTTTTATGGTAATTATAATTATTATAATTCTTTTTATATTTTGTGCTTTTGTATTAGCAAGCAAAGAAAGTAATTTTAAGAAAAGAAAATGATGATTATCAATATGTTAATTTAAACTCGATTAACGCAATAATTACTATTTTTATGTATATATTTTTAAATTGTTAACAATAATATTTACAATATCAAACCATGGGTGGGGTTAGTGAGTTATTTAAGCTTACTAGCTTTGCCCTTTTTCTATTATATTTATAGCTTTAAGTTATTTTAGGGAATAACTCCTAGCAAATAATACCACTCGCAATTTGGTGAGTGTTATGAGTGTGGTTGAATATTATTATTATTTTAATTATTATTTGAAGTCGTTATGCGACGCGTTTATTGGGTGGAAGTACCAGTTATGGTACTTTCACCCTTTTTTTTGTGTTTTATTAAATTTTTTTAGATGTAGGGGACCACCAATTCCTTTCAATTTAAGCGATTGAAAGGAGAAAAGTTAAAGGTGGATAAAAGACCTAGTAGAAGAAAATTTACTGATAATCCATATAGATTAGAAAGTATTGTGAAAAAAGAAATATATATAATTAAATTTACAGATAATAAAGGAAATAAACATTCTATACAGGTTGATAAAAAAGTATTTGATTTATTTGATGAATCAGAAAAATATGAAAATGCTCAATTCTTTGAATATTATAAATATTTTAATCATAAGAATATAAACATTAACAACATTAAGAATAAATCATTAATTGAGGATTATGTAATAAATAAACATACTACTGAAGAATTAAAGAGAGCATTAAATTCTTTACCTAAAATTCAAAAAAGAAGAATAGTTAAATATTTTTTTGAGAATAAAACTTATGAAGAAATTGGTAATGAAGAAGGATGTTCAAAAATGGCCATTAAATACTCGATTGATATAGCATTACAAAAATTATCAAAAAAATTTCAAAAATAGACTTTACTTTTTGTCAATTTTACTACTAAAGGGTGAGAGGCAACAAACTCTCATCCTTATTTTGTTCTTTGAAAATTTTTTTGAAATTACTAAATACGTTCTTATTATTCTAGCACGTTAGCAAGTACGCTTGTCGATAAATACTTGGCTATAAACATTAGATGACAACTAATGATGCGATGAAGATAATAAGTATAATGATACGCCTGTATAGCCACAGTCTCAAACAATGGGTATAGTTCTGTGAGAACCACAGAAGAGTGAAATTCTCGTGGAGTTGATTTGTCATCAACCATTTAGTAATTGTTTCTTATATTTTAAATTTGAAAGGAAATGGTTATGAAAAATAAATTAAAAACTTATAGAATAAGAGTGAAATTAGAAACATCAACTACATTTTTAGTAGATGCAAAAAATAAAATTAATGCTGTGAAAAAATTGGATAGCTTATTAAATAATATTAATTGTTTTAATCCGAATATTTTTAATGAAGATAAAAAATTCTACTATAACATTTGTGAATTTGATACTTATTTAGATAAATGATCAATCAAAAATTGTCATAATTTATTTATGCTATTTGGGATTGAATCTTAATAATATTAATTATAAATAGGAGGTTACATTTATGGAAATAAAAAAGGTTGAAACATTTTATAATGCAACAGGTGAAACAATTCAAAGTGTTATGGAAAAAAATTTGATTAGATACTATCATAGTAAATTTTAGTTTTGTCAAATATATAAATATGATATTTATAGCTTTTAAATTTGAAAATTATTATTATATTATTGATTTGTTTATATCGATATAAAACTTGAATGGAGGAAAAATGATTTCAATATGTGAAATATATATAATAGCAATATATTTAAGATTATCTAAAGATGATGATCTAGAAGATGAAAGTTTAAGTATCACAAATCAAAGAAGAATTTTAAGAGATTTTATAAAAACTACTTTTGGTGTTGATGTTGAAATATATGAATATATAGATGATGGATTCTCTGGTATGAATAACTTAAGACCTGAATTAAATAGGTTAATGGAAGATATTCATAAAAAGAAAATTAATTGTGTTATTGTAAAAGATTGTTCTAGACTTGCTAGAAAAAATTCTTTAATTTCGTATTATGTTGATGAATTTTTTTACGAAGAAAATGTTAGATTTATTTCTTTACTTGAAAATTTTGATAATACTATTGATGCAGATACTGATAAATTATTATTACCTAGTATATTTAATGAATTTCATGTAAAAAGCACCTCTAAAAAAGTTAGAAAAACATTTGAAAATAATGCTAAAAATGGTCTTTTTAGTGGTGGAAGGGCTCCATATGGTTATATAAAAGATCCTAACGATAAACATAAATTATTGATAGATGATTATGCTGCTGATATTGTTAGATTAATGTTTAGAGAGTTTTTGGAAGGAAAAGGATTAAAAGCAATAGCGTATGGTTTAACAGAGAGAGGAATTAAAATTCCAAGTGAATATAGACCGATGAATAGAGGTTTAAAATCAGCACATTATGGTACTTGGACAACCAAAACAATTAGTGATATGTTACATAATCCTACCTATGCTGGTCATTTGACGCAACATAAATCAAAAGCTAAAAATATATCTAGTAAGAAAAAGGTTAAATTAAAACCAAGCGAATGGATTATAAAACATAATAGTTGTCCTGCTATTGTTGATCAAGAAACTTTTGATAAAGTACAAGATATATGGGAAACAAACAAAAGGAAAGAAAAATATAGTCAAGAACATTTGCTAAAAGGATTCTGTTGGTGTAAGGAATGTGGGCATCAAATATCAATAGTTAGAGGAGCATGGAAAAGAAAAAGTGGTGAAATAAAAGAAATATATTTTTGTAGATGTAGTTATAACAAAAATATGTATCAATATCATGTTTGTTCACCCCATAACATTCGATATAATATATTAGAAGAGAAAGTTTTAGATGAAATTAAACAAATGTGCAAAAAATATGTTAAAACTGAAGAATTAGAAGAAACATTAAAAAATAATGATAGTTTGGCAACATTGAAAAAAGAAATAAAAGTAAATATTGATAAGAAAAAAATGGAAATTAATGTTATTAATAATAAGATTGATAATTTATATGATGATAAATTATCAGGAACAATTGATAAGGTAATGTATTTAAAATTTAAAGAAAAATTAGATACGCAATTAGTTATGATTAATGATGATATAAATAATTTAGAAAAGAAATTAACACAAATTGAAGATAGAGTGTTAAAGAATGATTCTAAATATACATCTATTGTTAAAGATTTTTTATCACTTAAAAATATTGATAGAGAACTACTATCACAAATTGTTGATAAAATTGAAATAGATGAAGAAAAAAACTTATATATCCATTATAAAATTAGACCATTAATTGATTAAAATAATTACTTGACTATTATGAGAGCAACTGTATCGGCGCCTATATTTAAGAATATTGCAGAGGATGCTATTATTGCTTTAGATATTAAGAAACCTAGTAATGGGTTAGAAAAAGAATATAGATATTTTGATACTAAATACTATACAGTTCCTGATGTTATTGGTTATGATGTTAAGGAATCTAGAAAAATACTTAATAATTTTATGGTAGAATACTCTGGTAATGGGAATAAAGTTATATCAATGTCACCTAGTGCAGGTAGTAGAATTAGTGAAGGATCTGTTATAAGACTAATGTTAGGATAAATATTATTTACTTTAATATAGAGTAATGATATAATTTTTGTAAGGAGAGATAATATGAATGATAAATCTATAGATGAAGCTTTAAAGTATGCTGATGCTAGTAATAAAATAGAAGATTTATCTTCTACTAAGGATGAGTTAGAATCTATAAAGGCTGCTATACTTTCTGGTAGTAGAGATGAAAGTTTTTTATTTAATGTAGTAAAAAAAATTATGCAAGAAGAAAATTATGAAGAGGTAAAAAATGACAAGGCTAGAAAATGAATTATTAAATTATAAATCTAAGTATACTGATACTAGCGGAACTTTAAAGAATGAGATTGGTATAAATGATAGAAATAAGTTAGAACGTGTTGAAAGGACTATTACTAATTATAAACTGGCTAATTTGTATTTGCATCCTGAATTATCTTTAGAAAATGGAGTAAAAAAGTATTCTGTTAATCATTATTTATGTATTCATAAATATTTATTTGAAGATATTTATTCTTTTGCTGGTAAAATAAGAGATGAATCTATAAATAAAACTATTCCTTTTTGTTTGCCACAATTTATATATAATTCTTTGGAATCTACTTTATCTAGGATGTATAAAGAATCTAAAAAGATATCTAATAGAGAAGAATTACTTAATTTTATTGTACGATATTATCCTGAACTTGATGTTATTCATCCTTTTAGGGAAGGTAACGGAAGATGTGAGAGAGAGTTTTTTAGACAGTATATCAAAGATATTTGTATTAATAATGGGTTAAATAATTATTATTTAGATTTTTCTTTAATAACTGATAAAAATGATTATATTAAAGCTGTTATAGATGCTGATATTTGTGTTGATGATAATCATTTAAGGGAGATATTTAGTGATATTTTAGTTTGTGATGATAAAGGATTAAAAAAATAACTTTACAAATATTATTGTAAAGTTTTTCTTTATTAAGAATTATTTATAATATTTATGATATAATTTTATTAGTGAAGGAGTGAGTATAATGCTAACATTAACGAAGTCTTTGTTTGCTTTAATGATAGGTTTTATTATGGCTACTATTTTTGGTGTTGGTGTTATTCCTTTCTTGAAAAAGATGAAAGCGGGACAAAGAATTAATGTTTATGTTGATGCACATACTAAGAAGAGTGGGACTCCTACTATGGGGGGAGTTATATTTATAATTCCTTGTTTAATAACGGTTTTGTTATTACTATTAACTGGTAAGATGAGTTATTCAGTTAATTTATTTATTATATTATTTGTAATGGTAAGTTATGCTGTTATTGGGTTTTTGGATGATTATATAAGTCTTAAGAGAAATACTAATAAGGGGCTTACGCAAGTACAGAAATTATTTTTACAATTTATTGTTGCTTTGGTATTTTATATTTTGTTTAGACATTTTGGAGATGGAGATTCTGTACTTAGGGTAACATTCTTTAATTTTAGTTGGAATTTGAAATGGTTTTATGGATTGTTTATATTATTTTTATTAGTTGGTACTTCTAATGCGGTTAATTTGACTGATGGATTAGATGGATTAGCTGGTGGGCTTTCTGCAATTGCATTTTTAGCTTATGGACTAATTTCTTGGGGTAGTTATTGGATTAGTGGATATCAAGATATTGGTATATTTTGTTTTATTTTAGTTGGATGTATTATGGGATTTTTGGTATTTAATTCTAATCCTGCTAAGGTATTTATGGGAGATACTGGTAGTTTGTGCTTAGGTGGTACTTTAGCTACAGTAGCTATTCTTACATCTCATGAGTTTTCTTTAGCAGTTATTGGGGGAATATTTGTTATTGAAACTTTATCTGTTATTATTCAGATATTCTCAGTAGTTGTTTTTAAGAAAAAAGTATTTTTAATGAGTCCTATTCATCATCATTTTGAAAGACTTGGTTGGAGCGAAAAGGATATAGTTAAATTGTTTTGGATAGGTGGATTTATTCTTGCTTTATTAGCGCTTATATATGGTGTTTGGTTATAGGAGGGTTATGAAAAGGGTTGATTGGTTGTTACTTATTGGTGTGGTATTAATTACTTTATTTGGATTAATTATGATATATTCTTCTTCATGTATATGGTCTCAATACAGGTTTAATAATCCATATAAATTTGTTATATCGCAGGGAATATTTTTAATTATTAGTTATATGATAATGGTGATATTAATAAATGTAGATTATAAAGAGTATTTAAAGAAAGCAAACATTATTTTTGGTGTTTGTTTTTTGCTTTTAATATTAGTATTAATACCTGGTATTGGTAGTGTTAGAAATGGTTCTAGGAGTTGGTTTGGAATTGGGGGATTTGGTATTCAACCTAGTGAATTTACTAAGTTAGGGATGATTATTTTTACTTCTAAATATTTATCTAATAATGAGAAGATTATGAAGGAAATTAATGGTATATTACCTATTTTAATAATTCTATTTTTGATATTTGGTTTAATAATGTTACAGCCTGATTTTGGTACGGGAGTAGTAATTGTTATGTCTATAATAGGAATGTTATTCGTTAGTGGTGTTAATATGTCATTTTTTGTTAAGATTGGTTTATTAGGTTTACTTGGTATTGTTATACTTGTTATTATGGCTCCTTATAGATTGGAGAGAATTGTTTCTTTTCTTAATCCATGGTCTGATCCTTTGGGTAGTGGGTTTCAAATAATACAGAGTTTATATGCAATTGGTCCTGGAGGATTATTGGGAATGGGATTTGGTAATAGTATTCAAAAGCATTTTTATTTGCCGGAACCACAGACTGATTTTATATTTTCAATTATTAGTGAAGAATTTGGTTTTTTAGGTGTTATTATTGTTTCTTCTTTATTTTTATTAATTATTTATAGAGGGTTTAAGATTAGTAAAGAATGTGAAGATAGATTTGGTAAATATTTAGCATTTGGTATTACTTTTGCCCTTGCTTTTCAAACTATACTTAATTTAATGGTAGTAGTTGGGCTAATACCTGTTACAGGGGTTACTTTACCATTTTTATCTTATGGTGGTTCTTCATTACTTATAACGATGATATCAATCAGTATTCTTTTAAATATTAGTAAATATAATAATTAAAAAATGAGTTAATAACTCATTTTTTGGTACATTATTTTCTTTTTGCTTTTGGAACTATTCTTTCTAAAATAGTTTCTTTTTCTTCTTCTTTTAGAACATGTTTATAGAATAGAGCTGCTAGTGCTCCTCCTACTATTGGGGCTACTATGAATACCCATACTTGTTTTAGAGCTTCTCCTCCTTGTAATAGGGCAGGTGCTAAGCTTCTAGCTGGGTTTACTGATGTTCCAGTGAAAGGAATTCCTAGTAGATGAATTAATACTAGGGTTAATCCTATTACTAATCCAGCAATATTAGCATGTTCTTTTTTCTTTGTTATGGTAAGAATAACCATTACGAAGAAGAAAGTTAATAGTACTTCTATTATTAAGGCTATTGCTAGTGATACTTTAGTATCGTTAGGAAGCATTCCACCATAACCGTTTGCTCCTAGAGCTTTGAAACTTCCTAAGCATAGGGCTAATATTAGAGAACCAGCTAATGCTCCTAATATTTGGGCAATTATGTAAGCTATGCAATCTTTTTTATCGATCCTTTTATCAATAAATGTTGCTATTGTTACAGCAGGATTTATATGGCATCCTGAAACATTTCCAATTGAATAGGCCATAGCTACTATAACTAATCCAAAAGCTAGGGAAGTTGCTAATATTCCTGCTTGGGTAGAGCATCCAACAGCAATGGCAACACCACAAGCAAAGAAAGTTAATGCAAATGTACCAACGAATTCACAGATATATTTTTTCATGATATCCTCCTTTCTTTGATTATATGCCTAATAATAAAAAAAAACAAGAAAATCTTGTTTTTTATAGTTTAAAATCATTATAATCATCATCTGACATATCTTTTTTATCATAGAATAATTTTTCTTTATATTTATTTAATTTGGCAATTATATTAGTAGGGAACATTTTGATCATTTTATTATATTCAGCAATGTTTTTATTATAATATTCTCTGTTTACATCTAATTTTTCATCTATTTCAATTAATTTTTTGGAAATATTTTTTATCTCTTCGGAGCTATTTAATTCTTCTTTATATTTTTCTTTTAGAACAGTAAATTCTGTATTAGCTTCGATTAATTTTCTGTCTAAGTCAAAATTAGATATTTTTAGATTTCTTAATTTAACTATTTCTTCAAACATATTTTTATCTAGATGTTCACTTATTTTATCATTTCCTCTTATTAAAGAAACACATTTATTTATATTATCATATTTACTTCTTAAATTATCATCTATAATTGATTCTACAACATCTATTTTTGTTATATATTCTTGTAATTTGTTATAAGTATTTATATATAAACCTACTAAAATGCATATTACTATAACAATTAATATTATTATTAGCATTATTGTATCCATATGATCACTTCCAAGTATAATTATAACAAAAGTTGATTTTTTTGTAAATATATTGAAATATTTATTATTTTTTGTTATTATTTATTTATATGATAGGAGATAGTTATGAAGGACTTTGTTAAAAAAAATACTTTGAGCTTGGTGTTAGTAATTTGTTTGTTGCTTTCTATTGGGATTACTGGTACTTATGCTTTCTTTACTATTGGCGATGATGATAGTGCTAATGGGAATGGTGGTTGTTTTAATGTGGATTATACTAGTAGTCAAAATATTACTTCTTTAACTAGTGCTCCATCATATGATAGTCTTGGTGTGGGAATAGTTACTGTTACTTTAAAAAAGAATAATAGTTGTAAGGCTTATACAACTGCTAATATACATTTAAATACTACTAGTACTAATGCTCCGATAACTACTGTTAAAGCTTTTAAATATAGAGTTTCTTCTTCTGCTACAACTATAAATTCTAATTCTAGTCTTACTAATAATATAGAGGGTATAATTGATAGTACTGGTGATATTGTACTTGCTAATGTGGATTTAACTACTAGTACTGTTACATATACAATTTATCTGTGGGTAGATTCTGATATTTCTTCTGGTTATTATAGTGGAAAGACTTATAGTGGTTATATATATGCAGAATCTACGCAATCTTCTAGTGTAAAATAAAAAAGCTTAGTTTTAAGCTTTTTTTAGTCTATAGAAATTTATACTAGGGTGATTAAATAGTCTAAAGTTTATATTATTTACTCCAATACCGTTAGAAATAAATATTTCAGTATTATTCTTTTTATAATATGGTTTAAAATATTTTTTTGCTCCTTTTGGAAGAAGTATATTTTTTATTATTGGTATGTTAATTGATCCATTTATAGAATGACCAGATAATATTAAGTCTGTATTTTTTTGTTTTAAGATATCAGTTATATAATCTGGTTCATGGATTAAGATAATTTTGTATGATTCATTATCTAAATCGTTTATTAATTTATTGATATTATCTTTGTTGTAGGATAAAGAATTTATTCCTAGTATTGATATTTTTTCATTTTTATTATTATAGATTATTGTTTTTTCATTGTTTAATAGTTTGAAGTTACTTTGAATATAAATATTTTTAATAGTATCTATATCTTTGTCGTTATCGCCAATTATAGCATAATTTCCATAAGTTGATTTTATTTGGGATAATTCTTTTATTAAAAATTTTGTGTTATTATTGGTTAGTTCGTAATCTTTATCTAATAAGTCACCGGTAAATATTACGATATCTGGCTTTAATTTATTTATTTCTTGTATTAAATCTTTAACCCTTTTATTAGTTATAACTTTTTTGTAATGTAAATCAGAAAAATGTACTATTTTTAATCCGTTATAACTTTCTTTTATATTTTTACTTTCTATTGGTATTTCTTTTGTTTTTAATCCTGTTGTCCCAACAAATCTAGAATATATGAGTATGGCTAATAATAGTGTTAATAATATTATTATTATATATAATGCTTTTTTCATTAGATTAATTTACCTAAAAAATATAATAAAAGGGTTAAACCATTATGCATGGTATGAGCAGATATTGTGGAAAAAATATTATTTGTTTTTTTATAGCATAGGGCAAAAGTGAATCCTACTGCACCATATGGTATTATAAATAATAATTCTTTGGTAGTGTTTATTGATCCTATAATATGAGTAAGACCAAATAATATTCCTGATGCTATAGCGTATATATATTTATTGTTGAATATGTCTTTTAAACTTTTTCTAAAGATTATTTCTTCTGTTATAGGAGCATATATTAATGTTTCAAACATCATAAATAAGGGAGCTTTATTTATTAATTCTCTTACGGCTTGTTCGTTTTGAGATATAGTGTTATTTGCAAGTATTATTATTAAGTAATTACTTATAATCATTATTATTAAGCCTAATATCCAATATTTTAATGGTTCTTTTAGATTGTTAAAAAACTTTTTATTAAAGAAATTTTTAAAATCTTTAGTTATATCTTTTTTATATATTAGATAGAATATTGTTATTAATACGATATCCATTATTATATAATATAATATCTTGTTCGTTAGTGACATAGAATTAAAGTCTATATTAAATAATAGTATTGGTATATAGTTAAATGTTAATAGTAATATAATTAATACTATTGTTTTTAATAAATATTTTAATTTTTTTTCTATTCTATTTATTAAATTCATTTTATCACTCATCTCTTTATATAATTATAACATGATTTGTTTATTTTGATATCTATTAATTATTTTTAGGTAAAAAAGTGTAAAATATGTTAGAATGATTATGGGGATGATTATTATGAAAGTAGAAGTTGTTAAAGTTGGCTTTTTGGAATGTAATTGTTATGTTGTTAGTAAAGGAAATGATTGTTTAGTAATTGATCCTGGTGATGAATTAGATAAGATAGTAAAGTTAATTGGTGAAAAAAAGGTAAAGGGGATACTTATTACACATAATCATTTTGATCATGTTGGTTGTGTAGATTCTTTATCTTTAAAATATAATGTTAAGATATATGACTATAATAATTTAGATGAGGGTGTTAATAATGTAGATAAATTTAAATTTGAGGTTATATATACATTTGGGCATACTATGGATTCTGTTAGTTATTATTTTAGAGATGATAAGATTATGTTTACGGGGGATTTTTTATTTAAAGATACTGTTGGTAGGTGTGATTTAGATGGTGGCAATTATAATTTAATGTTAGATAGTATTAAGAAAATAAAAAAATATGATGATGGTACAGTTATATATCCTGGTCATGGGGAATTTAGTACTTTGGGAGATGAGAAAAAGAATAATTCATATTTTATGTAAAGTTTATGAATTATTCTTTTATAAATATTAAAAATATATTATAATAAATTTAGAAGGTGATAATATGAAGTTGAACGTTGGGGTAATATTTGGAGGAAAGAGCTTAGAACATGAGATGAGTATTATTTCTGCTATTCAGGCTATGAATAATATTGATACTGATAAATATGATATTACGCCTATTTTTATTACTAAGGATAATGTTTGGTATACTGGTGGTGCTTTAAGATATATAGATACTTTTAAGGATTTAAATTTATTAAAACGATATACTAAGCAAGTAAATTTAATTAATAAAGATGGAAGATTTATTTTGGTTAGTACTGGGCTTGTAAGGAAAGAAATTAATGAGATACATTTAGTTTTACCTGTTATGCATGGAGCTATTGGGGAAGATGGTTCTGTTCAAGGATATTTAAATTTACTTGGTATTCCTTATGTTGGTAGTAATATTTTTTCTACTAGTGTTAGTCAAGATAAAGCTTTTGTTAAGCAAATATTATCTGCTAATGATATTCCTGTTATTAAGTTTGTATGGTTCGGTGAGAGATTTTATCGTAATAAAAAATCAGAATTGTTTAAACAGATTGATGAATTATCTTATCCTTTGATTTTAAAACCTGCTACTTTAGGTAGTAGTATTGGAATAGATGCTATTGAACAAAAAGAAGAGTTAGATTCTACTATTGAGAGAAGTTTTAGTATGGATACTAAGATTATTGTAGAAGAGCTATTAGATGATGTTATAGAATATGATTGTGCAGTATTACTTACTCCTGATGGTAATATTGTTAGTGATATAGAAGAGATTGTTACTAATAATACTTTTAGGACTTATAATGATAAGTTTGTTTATGAGGATACTGATGAATCTAGTATTAAGAGAACTTTGCCTGCTAAAATAAGTGATAAATTAAGAAAAGAGATTGAATTATATAGTCTAGCTGTTTTTAAAATACTTAATATGAGAGGAACGGCAAGGATTGATTTCTTGTTCGATAAGAAGACTAATAAGTTATATGTTAATGAAGTTAATAGTATTCCTTTCTGTTTTGCACATCATTTGTGGGAATCTAGACATATATCTTATAAAGAGTTATTAAATATTTTACTTAAGGATGCTATAGATAATGAAGTTAAGTTACAAAATATGACTTTGGTTATGGAAGATAATGATATTATTAAAAAGATGACTAATAGGACTATTAAGGAGATGAAGTAATGTACGGTTATATCAGGGGGAAAGTAGTTCTTATTGATAGTGGTTATATTATTCTAGATAATAATGGAGTGGGTTATTTAATATATGTTCCTAATCCTTATTCTTATCAATTAGATCATGAATATACAGTATTTATTTATACTAAAGTTAGTGAAGATGAATTTACTTTGTATGGTTTTAAAGATAGGGAACAAAAGGAATTATTTTTAAAATTAATTGATGTTAAGGGTTTGGGACCTAAAATGGCTTTACCTATTATTGCTACTGGAACTATAGACTCTATATTTGAAGCTATAGAGAATGAAAATGTTAATTATTTAAAGAAATTTCCTAAGATAGGAGATAAAGTAGCTAGACAGATGATCCTTGATCTTAAGGGTAAATTAACGACAATTAATACTGGTATTTTTGCTCATGATGATTATTCTAGGGAGTTAATGGATGTATTAGTTGGTTTGGGCTATAAACAGATTGATATTAAGAGAATTATAAAGAAAGTAGATAATACTAAATCTTTAGAGGATCAGGTAAAAGAAGCTTTAAAATTATTATTAAAATAAAAAATACAAGATTTGTATTTTTTTTTTAGTTTTTGTGATATAATCTATTTTAGAATAGGAGGTTAGCTATGAGTGATAATTATGATAGTATATTAAAAGAAAAAAAAGTATATGAAGATTATACTCCAACACATACTACTTTTAAAAAGTTTTTGGCAGTTGGCTTCTTTTTTGTAATTGTTATTATTATAATTAGTTATATTATATATTATAATACTTTTTTAAGTGGAGAAAATATTTTAATGAATGATATTTCTAAACTTGTAGATAGCTATTCTGTTATTTTTGATGAAGTAAATAATTATGATTTTTCTGCTAATTATATGATTAGTGGAGATGCTTTTTCTGATGGTAATAGGTATAAATATACTTTTATTAGGGATAATAATAAGACAAAAAGAACTTTTATTAATGGTGATAAGAGTTTAAGTTTTTATTATGATGGAGATTCTAATTATATTAAGTTATCTAATTTTGATAATTATATTTCTGTTGATAATGAGTTTTTATCTTTTGATGATTATGAAAATGATTATGATATATTGAATAATAATGTATTTAATTATTTTAATTATATTTTATTTGAAGATAGTGTTATGGATATTTATAATAGATTTTATACTATAGACAATTATAATTATTTAGTTAATGATGTTAGAAATAATTTTTTAGATTTTGTTAGTGATAATAAGTATAGTAAGAAATTTTATTTTTATAATGGAAGACCTGTTATTAAGATTGATCTATCTTTAAATAGTAATGATATTAATAAGATATTATCTAATGGGGCTAATAATTTAATGGTTAAGGATAGTTATGATGTTATTATTACTGCAAGAAATGATGCTATTATGAACGATATTAAAAATATTAAGATTATTATTAATAATAAAACTAATAATACGAGGGTTGTTGTTGTTTATGATGGTAAAGATTTATATTATACTGATGTTGATGGTGTTGACTATAAATATAATTTGGTTACTAAGGGAAAAGGGTTTAGTTTGAAGGTTTATAAGGGAGATGTATTGTATTCAGCATTGGAGGGTGGTAAGGAAGAAAATAAATATGTTTACAATTATCAATTTATAGATAAATTAGAAAGATATACTTTGGAAGTTGGTTCTGATAATAATAAATATAATTATAAATTTATTGCTAATAATGAGGGTAAGATTAGGGAAGTTTCTGTAACGGGAGAATATTCTGATGTTGGAGCAATTGATGAAGGAATATTGAATGTTTTGAAATATAGGGATATAGAGGATGGATATAGGAATATTATAAATGATAGTTTAATTAAATATTTAAAATAAAAAAGAATAGTAATACTATTCTTTTATTTATTTGCTTTGATTATAATTAGAACCACTTATTTGATTTTGTCCTAATCTTACTAATCTTTTAGTAATTTCACCACCAACTGTTCCATTTGCTCTTGAAGTAGCATCTGGTCCAAGGTTAACACCAAATTCATTAGCTATTTCATATTTCATTCTTTCAATTGCTTGTTTTGCTCCTGGTACTAACATTTTGCTATTTGTCTTATTTTGGTTGTTCATTATATGTTCACCTCCTACATTTATAGGTTGTGGACATTTATTAATTTAATACTAAAAAGTAAATGGTAATTTTTTCTAAAAATTATATTTATTTGTATTATTGTTTATGTTGATTGTTGTTTCATTATTTATTGCTTCTTCTAATAGTTCTTTATAGTTAAATGATTCTTCATATTCTAAACATTTATCTAATCTTGGATTTATTACTGGATGTTTTGGTAAGAAGATAGTGCAGCAATCTTCGTATGGTAAAATAGATGTTTCATAGGTATCTATTTTTTTTGCTATATCAATTATTTCTAATTTATCTAAGCATGCTACTGGTCTAATTACAGGAATATTGGTTACATTATTGATTACTCTTATACTGTTTAAGGTTTGACTTGCTACTTGTCCTATGGATTCTCCATTTATTAATATTAGACATTTGTGTTTATCCATTATTTTTTCAGATATACGATACATCATTCTACGCATAATAGTTATCATGTAATCAGGATTAATATTTTTATAAATATTTTCTTGAATATTGGTAAAATTAATAATGTGTAATTTTATATTTGGTTGGTAGATACTTAATTTTTTTACTAATTCTTTTACTTTATTTTTAGCCATTTCAGAGGTATGAGGAGGAGATTCAAAATAAATACATTCTAATTCTATTCCTCTTTTCATAGCTAAGTATCCTGCTACGGGGGAGTCTATTCCTCCTGATAGCATTAATAGTCCTTTGCCAGCTACACCAGTAGGGTAGCCACCGGATCCTTTTATTTCTTGATTATAGATATAAGTAGAATCTTCTCTTATTTCTATTTTTATTGTGAAATCAGGATTATGAACATCTACTTTGATATTTGGAATATTTTTTAGGATTAAGCCACCAATTATATTATTAAATTCCATGCTTTGAATAGGGAAGTTTTTATTGCTTCTTTTGGTTTCTACTTTAAATGTTTTAAATTTTGTATTTTTAGCAATATTTAAAACTTCATTTTTAATGTTATCAATATTATTATCTGTTTTATTAGCGATAACTATACTATGAATACCAAATATTTTGGTTAGTTTATTTATTATTTCGTCGAAGTTATTATCTAATACTTCTATAAACATTCTTACTCTGTTTTTATTTATTTTTATTTCATAATCTTTTAATGATTTTTGAATGTTTTCTGTTAATATTTTTATAAATACATTTCTATTAGCTTTTTTGGTTGTTAATTCACCATATTTTATTAATATTATTTTGTTCATAATTATCTCCTTTTTGTTTATTATAAGAAATAGTTAATTTGTTGTCAATTAGTTATTGTTGTTACAATTAGGTAATTATTTATAAAGTTTACCTGAAATTGACAAAAAATGTTTTTTTTAGTATAATATAGCGCTAATGAAGGGGGTTTTTGTATGAATTCTTTTATGTGGAAAGATGATAAAAATAACCTAATGTATGATGATGCTAGTAGGGATGTTGATAAGTTTATTCTTGATATTTCTAAAAAGAGGAGATTAGGATTTACTTATAGAGAAAATCAACATAAGTTTGCTAAAGATATTATGAATGCTATAAGGGATAATAAAATATTATTAGTGCAAGCTGGTGTTGGTATTGGTAAGAGTATGGGATATTTAATTCCTGTTTTTAGTACATATAAAAATGTTAATCATTTTAATAAAGTAATTATATCAACATCAAATATTGCTTTGCAGCAACAATTACTTACTGATATTAATTATCTTTCTAGATTACTTCATATTGATGATATTAAGGTAGAGGTTGCTAAAGGTGTTAATAATTATGTTTGTTTAAAGTCTTTAGATGCTCAACTTAATAGTAGTGGTGATTCGTTTGCAAAGAGGAAGTTTAGAGAATTAGAAGATGATATTAGTAATAAAAAGTCTGTTGATAAGAGTGAATTAATTGATATTGGTGATAGGTTGTGGAAAGAAGTACAACTTAAAAATAATTTATCTTGTAGTAAATGTCATTATTCTAGGACTTGTTTATATAATTTACATCTTAAAGAATTGGATAGAGCTAATGTTGTTATTACTAATCATGCTTATTTTGTTAATGCGATTGAGAGTGATAATAATGTTGTTGTGAATGCTGATATGTATGTTTTTGATGAGGCTCATGAGATAGAAAACGCTATTAGAAATGTTAGTGAAGGAGAATTTATGCTTTATGATTTTAAGAAGTCTATTTATTATTTTATCGATAATGGATTTATTTCTGATAAGAATCATTTAGAATTAACTAAAAACTTAATTAATCATATTGGAATATTATTTAATAAAATTATGCGTATGACTTCTAATAATTTTAATAATAATTCTCTTTTGGAAAATATTAAGATTACTGACTGTGATAAAATTTCTGTTGATGGTAAAGAATATATTAAATATTTAGATGAGATTATAAAAGAATATTCTAAACTTATTTATAAGCTTAGGGAAGAAAATTGTTTTGATAGTATTACTTATAGAAAATATTTAAAATATTTGATAAGACATCATAATTTATTTGTTGATTTAAAAAGGGGAAAGAATAGTAAGAGAATATATTGGGCTGACTTTTTTAGACAAGATAGGATTAATTTAGGATTTGTTTCTAAAGATTCTAGGGAAATTACAGATAAAATTTTTGGTAAAAATATACCTATTGTTTGTACTTCTGCTACAATGTTAGATGCTAATGGTAGTTATAATTATTTTAAGGAAGGTTTAAATTTAAATTCTTTAGCTGGTAGAAGTATTATTGATGGTAATGTTTATGAATCTCCTTTTGATTATAAGAAAAATAGTTGGTTCTATTATGATACTAGTGTTAGTAATCCTAAGGATTATAATAATTATATTTTTGATTTAGTTGATAGAATTAAAAAATTAATTAGTGTTACTGATGGTAGAACTTTAGTTTTGTTTACAGCTAAGAGTACAATGAAGAAAGTTTATAGTGTTATTGCTAATAGTGATTTTGAATATAAGATAATGATGCAAGGAGATATGGATAATGATCTTCTTCGTAAAAAATTCCAAAATGATATTAAATCTTGTTTGTTTGCAACTGGTTCGTTTTGGGAAGGTATAGATATAAAGGGGGATGCTTTAAGTAATGTTATTATTACTAGATTACCATTTGCAGTTACTGATGCTATTATGGAAAATAAGGCCTCTAAGTATTCTTATGAAAATGGTTTTAAAATGGTATATTTAAATGATATGGTACAGAAGATGGCACAAGGTTGTGGAAGACTTATTAGAAATAAAAACGATAAAGGTGTTATTTGTTGTTTAGATTCTAGGATAGTAAAATATCTTGATTCTATTAAGAAATGTATTCCATATGTTAATTATACTAGTGATATAAATGATATTGTAAAATTTTCTAATAAATATATTAAAAAGTTAGAAAAAAAATAATTTGTAAAAAAGTAAGAAAATTGATGATTTTTTCTTACTTTTTTGTTATAATGATTTATAGTAGGAGAGGATTAATATGAATAGAATACTTAATAAGAGAAATATTTGTTTATTAATTGTATTTATTTTTGTTGTTAGTTTTTATTCTATTAGGTCTAGTTATGCTAAATTTGAACAGGGATTTACTACTGATGATAATGTTGTTGATTATAATTATGATTTAGATTTTGATATTAATCCTTATAGTGAAGAAAATAGTGTTAGTAATATTGAAGAATATGAAATTGTTAATATAAAAGCTAAGAGTTATGTAATATTTAATATAGATATTAAGAATAATAATAATTCTTTAGTATATTATGGGGTTTGGTATAAGATTTTGAGTGATGTATATACTGATGTTGAAGTGGGTAAATATATTTCTTTTGCTGATGATACTACTGGCAGTTTGATTAGTAATGAAACTAAGACAACTACGGTAATTGTTAAGAATAATGAGAATGTTAATCTTAAGATTAAGATTGGTGTTGCTAGTGATACTGAAAGTTTAGATAATATAGGTTATTATGATGATAGAAAACCTATTGGGGATGTTATTAGTAATGTTAATAGTAATAGTGTAAATGAACCTATTTTATCTGGATATATGATACCTGTTTCTTATGATGTAGAAGGACATTATTGGGTTAAGGCTGATTATAGTAATAAGAATAATAGTTGGTATAATTATTATGATAAGAGATGGGCTAATGTTGTTTTGGTTAAGGAAAATGTTAGAAATAATTATATTAAAGCTAATGTTGGAGAGAGAATTAATTTAGAAGATGTTTTAGCTTTTTATGTTTGGATACCTAGGTTTAAATATTTAGTATGGGATATTAATAGACAGACTAAACTTGTGGATGATTATTCTTATAAAGTTAGAGAATTAGGTATAGGAATTATTTTTGAAAATGATGGAAATAATACTGGTAATGTTAGTTGTAAATATAATTATAAATCTAATTCTTTATTTGATGAATGTAGTTATTTTGAAAATGCTGTGGATAGTTCTAATTTAAATAGTGTATATGCTGATGCGTGGTATACACATCCTGCTTTTGTAAGAAATGGTAAGAATATTAGTGGCTTTTGGATTGGTAAGTTTGAAACTACTGGTAGTAAAGATAATCCTACTATTATTCCAGATAGTACTTCTTTAGTAGATTTAACTATGTCTGATTATTATAATGTCTCTAAAAAGATTAATAATTATGGATTAAAGGGTAATTTAGAGTCTAGGATAATTAGAAATGTGGAATGGGGTGCGGTTACTTATTTAACTAATAGTATATATGGATTGTGTGATGAATTTGGTTGTACAGATAGTTTTATTAATAATTCATATGGAAAATATACTGGAAGATCATCTGGTTCTATGATTAATAGTGATGTTAACGAATATGGAACTTATTCTTATGATGGATATGAAATGAATGGTAATGTGAAAAGTAATAATTATAAAGCTTCTGTTATTGCTAGTTCTACTTCTAATATAACTGGTGTTTACGATATGGCTGGGGGAGCTTTTGAGTATGTTATGGGTAATATTAGTGATAATAATAACTTAAATGCAGGGGAGTTCTCTGAAAGTTGGAAAAATGTAGAAATAGATAATTCATATTTTGATTTGTATGCATCTTTCAATGATGTTAGTGATTATTATAATAGAGCTAGATTAGGAGATGCTACTTCAGAGGTTACTATAGGTGATTTAACTTGGGGAAATAGTATGAAAGTTAATATTATGGAGGATGCTGTATGGCTTGCTAGGGGTACTGGTAATAATATATTCGGGTATGAATTTGTAGGCGGAGGAGCTAGTACAAATTATACTTTTAGAAGTGTTATTTCATAGATAAAAAATGTTTTTAAGTTTTAAAGAATGGTAAAAAATACCATTCTCTTTTTGACTTTTTTTATCGTTAATTATTAGTTAAAAAAAGTGTTTTTTAGATTTTTTTTCATTGATTATATTGAAACAAGATTTAAAATAATATATAATATATATTATATATAATGAGAATATGGGGTAGTAGGAAAGTAGGTGATAATATGTTTAGTAATAAGAGAAAACTAATTGGTTTTATTATTGGATTAATTATGTTTGCTGTTACTGTAACATCACTTACTTATGCTTACTATGCTTGGCAAAGTACTAATACTAATATTACTTTTAATGTTAGTGATCAATATTTTTCTTGTGAGACTGATATTGATTCTAGTATTAGTAATTTAGTTCCTGTTACTGATTATAAAAATGGGGTATTACATAAATTTAAAGTTAATAACGTTGCTAATAAGAATACAACATTTTCTGTTACAATGAATATTGAATCTATTGATGAAGTATTAAAGGATCCTTCATTTAAATATAAATTGATGGTAGATAAGACTAATGGATCTAATAATTGTCAAACTGGAGCTTCTGGTTGTGAAGAAGTAGCTAATGGTAATTTTAGTAATGTACATGTAGGTAATAATAATTTAGTGCCTTCTATAGCATTACCTAATAATAGTAGATATGAATATTATTTCTTTATGTATATAGATGGGAACATGAGTAATCCTAGTGGAATGCAATCAGCATCTATGGTATCAACATTGGGGGTATGTGATATCTATGTAACATTTGATACTACAGAAGGAGATACTGCGGTAACACCATTATATAAGAAGGTAATTGAAGGAGAAACTTACGGCAACCTTCCTACACCTGTTAGAAATGATGCAGTAGTAACGTATAATTATAATAATGCTACTGGTGGGAATAGTGTAGCTAGTGATACGGTTAGTTTTACATTTGGAGGATGGTATAAAGAACAAGCTCTAACTAATCAAGTAACAGCTAGTACAATGGTAACTAGTTCAGTAAATCATACAATTTATCCGAAATGGACAAAGAGTAAAACTATAACATTACCGACACCTACTAAGACAGGAAATACATTTGGAGGATGGTATAGTGATAGTACTTTTGTTAATAAAGTAGGAGATGGAGGAAGTAGTTATAATCCTTCTGTTAGTACTCCTTTATATGCTAAATGGACACCAATTACATATACTATAACTTATAAAGATTGTGGAGATACAACTTTTAGTGGAACACATGGAAATAATTATCCTCAAAACTACACATATGGGGTAGGAGCTACGTTAGATAGTCCAACAAAAGCAAATAATATATTTGCAGGATATTATTCTAATAGTACATGTACAGGTAATGATGTTACAAGTATTGGAACTAGTGAAACAGAAAATAAAATTTTTTATGCTAAATGGGATCCAGTTTATTATTTAAATACTTCAACTAATACTTATTATATTACTTTAGCCGAGGCTTTATCTGCAGTAGCTAGTAATCAAACAATTAAAGCTATAGGTAATGCTGTAGAAACATCTAATGCGATATTGTCATCTAGTAAAACAGGAGTTAAACTTGATTTGAATGGTAAAACAATAACAATGGGAAGTTATTATATTGATAATAAAGGAACATTGGATATATATAATAGTAATTCAAATGCTGCTATATTACAAGGAACGTATATTGATGGAGTGATTAAGAACACTGGTACTCTTACTACTAATGGTACTTCTACTAGTAATGCTTTAACAATACAAAATACTTCAGCTGAAAACGAATCTAGAGTTATATATAATGATACTACAGGAGTTTTAACGTTGAATACTAATTCAACAATAACTTATATCACACCAGCGGCATTAACTTCTGGTATAAGGTTATTAGTTGAATTACATGGAACATTAATTGTAAATGGAGCTAATTTAACAAATACAATAACTGGTAAAACAAATGTTGATTGGGGTATTTATTTAGGAAATGCTAATGCAAGGATGGAAATGATATCGGGAAATCTTACAACATATGGGCGTTCAATATCTAATGAATATGGCACTGGAACAACAACGCCTGCTGTTGAAATATCAGGTGGAACAGTATCATCTACAAAATCAAGTGCAATACAAAATTTTACCTCAGGTACAATTAAAATCTCTGGTGGGACAATAACAACTGGCAGTACTGGAATAACTAATGCTTCAACTGGAACAATAAAATTAATTGGTGGATCTATAACGGCTAGTACCCATGTTGTGTATAATGGTTCAACTGGAATAGTGGATATGACAGGTGGGACGCATACTGGACTTGTTGGATTATCTAATAATTCAACTGGAACGGTAAAAATAACTGGTGGAAGCATTACAGCTAGTAAATCTGGAATATATAATAATTCAACAGGAACAGTTATTATTGGAGAAGATGATGGAACTGTTAGTACTTCTATTCCATTTATAAAATCGACAAATGCGAATGGAGGATCTTCTGCTGTACAAATGAATAATTCTGGTGGTACTTTAAATTTTTATGATGGTAAAATTACTTCCGATAATGGTGCAGGATATGCCCTTAATAGTATTGCTGATAGTATTGTTAATACACCAACAGGATATGTTGTTAGAAAAACTGTTGTGGATGGTGTCGAAATTGCTTATTTAGAGCCTGAAAGAACAATAACGTATAAAGACTGTGGAAATACAACTTTTAGTGGTACACATGTAAGTGGATATCCAACTACGTATGTTGAGGGAATAGGTGTAACTTTGGATATTCCTACTAAAACAGGGTATACGTTTGGCGGATATTATTCTTCTAGTGCTTGTAGCGGTACTGCTGTTACAAGTATTGGCACAACAGAAACTGGAAATAAGACATTCTATGCTAAATGGAATTTAATTTCATATACTGTTAAACATTCGGCAAATCCTTCTTTATGTAATTTAAATATTCCTGATGATACTGTAACATATAATCAAGAATATAATCCTTATAATTCATATAATAGTGTAACTGGAGATGCTTTACCTGCAATGGTAGCTGGTTCTACTTGTACTGGTTATTCACTTAGTGGTTGGACGGCAACTGGTGTAAATTCTGCTACAGCTCAATATTATACTTTAAATAATGGATGGTCTAGTTGGAATGGTAGTACTCTTCTTGCACCTTCTTTTGGACAAGGTGTTATTAGTCCTAGTTTTAAAAATTTAACAACTATTAATAATGCTGAAGTTACTATGGTAAGTAATTGGAATCCTGTTAATTATGCTATTACTTATAATTTGAATGGTGGTACTTGTTCTAAAACTCCAGGTAATGCTGAGTATGATAGTAATACCGGTGTTAATATTGGTGATTGTAGTAAAAATTTTGTAGTAACATTAAATCTTAACGGTACTGGTGCTACTCAAAGTTCTACTACTGCGAGCAAAGATCAAACTTTTAGAGGATTATCTTCTAGTTCCTCTGATGGTCTTAGTTCTGGAGCGTTAACTGGTACTTCTTCTTCTAATATTAATACTAGCTGGAATGGTAATAATACTACTAATGCCTGGTTTAATAATTTAAGATCTTTGTCTTCTGGAAATGTTAAGATTACAGTGAATTGGACTGCTGTTAATATAACATTACCTACTATTACTAAGTCAGGTTATACCTGTGGTTATGCTGATTCAAATTCTGCTACAGAAATTCAGTATGCTAGTGGAGGAACGTACACTCCAAGTACTACTACTAATAGCAAGACTTTGTATGCTGTATGTTTGTCTAATGTTGTTAAGGTTTATGTTAATGTTGATGGTTTTGAAGATCCTGATCCAGTTATGAACAATTATACGGATATGCAATTACGCAATGGTACTACTAATACTGGTTTATCATATAATTATGAATTTGATTCTTCTGTAAGTGCTTATTATTATCAGTTTAATAATGTTCCTACTGGTACATATAATGTTTATGGTAGTAAGGATAGTAATCATGTTGGTACATTTTCTGATAGTACTGTAGATGCTGTAGTTAATTCTCCTACTACTACTGTTTATGTTAATTATTATACTTTGACAATGACTGGTACTAATGTTAATTCTTTAAAGCTTAATTCAACGGCTGTTACTAGTGGTAATAGTGTAGTTGTATTAGGTGGTGTTGCACATTCTATTACTGGAACTGTTCCATCTGGATATACTTTTTCAACTTGGAGTAAAACTAGTGGAACAGCATCCTTTGCAGCTGCTACATCTGTTACTACAACTGTTACTGTTAGTGCAGCAAGTACTATAAATGCTAAAGCAAATGCTAATATGCTAACAGTAACTATAAAGAAAAATGGTGCTAACTGTACTAATTGTAACGGATTTAAAGTATCTATAAGAACATCATCAACAGCAACTTCTGATTCTTGGTCTGGTACTACGACAACTTCAAGTACATTAGCTATTAGTGGGGCGATGAGCACATCAAACACTTATTATATTTTTGTAGGTAAGGATTCTAATCACAAAACAACAATGATTTATAGTGGCTTATCCTTTACGGGAGCTGCTAATGCTACAAAAACAATTAATTTTTATACATTAAATTTATATGATGCTTATGATGATGAACCTACATATTATGCTAATACAAATATTAGTGTTAATGGCTCTACAATCACTACGACTAGTAATAGTAGACAAGTGGTGCTTTTAGGAGGAACCGTTAAACATTCAATAAGTGCTACACTATCTGGTACTTATAATAATACTCCTATTATTTCTTGGTGTGAGCCTGGAGTTGGTTGTGAAGGTACTATTACATTTGATGATAGTATGGCTAATTCAACGCAATTTAAAATATCAGGTACTACTAATGTTACTACTTATAGTTATATGGAAGCTAAAGGAACTATGTATGGTCATGGAGCTATACTTACTAATACAGCTTCTGTAATTGGAAAGTATAGTGGATTGTATAATTATACTAGTAAAACACACAATACATCTACTACAACTTGGTATGATTTGTCTAATGCAAGTGGCGCGTATAAAAATGGTACTATTACAAATGTAAGTTGGGGAGTAAATTTCTTAACATTTTATAATAGTAGCACTCCTACTATGGTTGATTTGGGTGTTATGCAGTATAATAGTCAGTCTATGGTTATAAGATTTAAACCTAATGATGTTTCTGGTACATATGCACAACATATAATGGGAAATTATGCAGATAGTGCTTCTGGGTGTGCGATAGTATTACAAAAGAATAAAACTATATTGGGAAGGTGTGTTATAAATGATGATAATTCTGGAACACAAACGATTAAACTTTATTCTGATACTTTAATTGATGATGCTAATAATACTTATTCAGTTGCTCTTACTTATGATTATAATTCTAGTGGAAGTAAGAGTACTATGAAATTATATATTAATGGAGAAGTAGAGGATACAGATAGTACATATCATGGACCAATAAAAAAAGATAATACAACACATATGTATATTGGTGCTAGAACTTCTTCTGATACTAATAGTTTTAGAGGTCGCGTTCATGAAGCTACTGTTGTAAATGGTGCTTTGAGTCAAAGTGCTATTAGAGGAGGTCAATATTATAATACTCTAATGTCAGGCGAATTGTTCCCATCTCTTCCAACGGCAGCTACTTCGAGACATGGCTCTTCATCTACTTGGTATAAAGAGGCATCGTGGACTAATCGAATTAATACTACTGATAAAGTTACTTTGGCAGATTTGAATGCTAATTCTTATGCTAGAATGGGTATGTATGTTAAGTATTCATAATTATTGAGGATGTGGTATTATGAAAAAATTAATGAAATCTAGAACAATAATAACTTTGGTTATTATTGTTCTGGTAATATTTTGTATTTTTGTTGCTTCTGGAAGAGAAGTATGTAATAGTATTGAATGTAATTTGAAGAAAGATAATATTACTTATATTATTGATAATCAATTATATGTTTTATTTAGAAGTGATAAGAGGTATGAATCTATTAGGGATATAGATAATTATGATGTTTTAACTTATATCTTTACTATTTATGAGAAAGATTTTGATAATCGTACTTATTATTCTAAAAATGATGTTGATAATTTATTTGCGAGAAGTCCGTTTAATAATATTATGAAAGTTAAACATGGAAATTATGATTTTTATGAATATAAGGATGAGATGTATACTCCTGATGAGGTTAAGCCTTCTGAGAGAACTAGTAAGTATGCTGTTATAGCTAGTGAGAAGGTAGTTGATTTTAGTAAGAAGAAGAATGTATATGATATAAGTGTTCAATATTTATTTAAGAATAATGAGTTTGTTAATGATAAGGGAGCTAATGTATATGGTAGTATTAATGATTTGAAGTATGTTAACAAGAAGATAACTTCTATTGATAAGGAATTTAATGCTCAGAATTATTTAAATGATAATTATGATAAGATTAAGGGAAAATTAGATACATATCATTTTAAATTAAGGGTTTTTGAAGATGGAACTATTGAATTAATGAAATTTAGTGTTAATTAAAAGAAACATTTTATGTTTCTTTTAATTATTTTAGTTAATTTTAATACTTATTGTTAAATATATAGTATAATTATTATAGTGGTGATATATATGGATATAGAAAAAAGAGTTAAGGAACTTACGGATATTTTAAATAAGGCTAATTATGATTATTATGTTTTAGATAATCCTACGATTACTGATCAGGAATTTGATAAGTATTTAATGGAGTTAACTAGTTTAGAGATGGAATATCCTTATTTGAAGAGAGATGATTCTCCTACTAATAGGGTTGGTGGAGAGGCTATAGAGGGATTTTCTAAGGTTAATCATCATATTCCTATGTTATCTATAGAGGATGTTTTTAATGAGGAAGAGATTATTAATTTTGATAAGAGAATAAAAAAAGAGGGATATAATCCAAGGTATGTATGTGAGTTAAAGATAGACGGTTTGTCTGTTAGTTTATATTATGAGAAAGGTATTCTTGTGAGGGCAGCTACTCGTGGTAATGGTGTTGTTGGTGATGATATTACTAATAACGTTAAGACGATTAAGACTATTCCTTTGAAACTTAAAAAGGAGATTGATATTGAGGTTCGTGGGGAAATCTATATGAGTAAAAAGGTTTTAAATGATTTAAATAAAGCTAGGGAAGAAGCTGGTTTAGCTAAGTTACAGAATACGAGGAATGCCGCTTCTGGTTCTATTAAGTTATTAGATAGTAAGGAAGTTGCTAAGAGGAAATTAGAGTCTTGGATATATCATTTGCCTAATCCTTTGGATTATGGAATTAAGAGTCATATGGAAGCTTTGGAATTTATGCATGATTTGGGATTTAGGACTAATCCTAATAATAGGTTAGTTGATTCTATTGATGGTATTCTATCTTTTATTGATGAGATGAATGGTAAGAGAGATAGTTTAAGCTATGATATAGATGGTGTTGTAGTTAAGGTTAATGATATAATGATGCAGAATGAGTTAGGTAGTACTAGTAAGTATCCTAAGTGGTGTATTGCTTATAAGTTTCCTGCTACTATTAATTATACTAAGTTAATTGATATTATTTTTACGGTTGGTAGAACTGGGCAAATTACGCCTAATGCTGTGTTGGAGCCTGTTATTGTACAGGGGTCTACTATTAAGAGGGCTACTTTACATAATGAGGATAATATTGTTAATAAGGATATTAGGATTGGAGATATTGTAGAGATATATAAAGCTGGAGATGTAATTCCTGCTGTTGGTAATCCTTTGATTGAGAGAAGAACTGGTAATGAGAGGGTATTTACTATGATAGATAAGTGTCCTATATGTGGTAGTAAGTTAGTTAGGAAGGAAGAGGAAGCGGATTATTTTTGTTCTAATGAATTATGTCCTGCTAGGAATGTAGAATCTTTAATTCATTTTGCTAGTAAGGATGCTATGAATATTGAGGGATTGGGAGATTCTATTATGGAAGATTTATATAATTATCATTATATTAAAGATATTAGTGATATTTATATATTAGATAGATATAAGAATGAGTTAGAGAGTTTAGAAGGATATGGTGAAAAGTCTGTTAATAATCTATTTAAGAGTATTAATGAGTCAAAGAATAATAATTTAGATAGGTTATTATTTGGTTTAGGTATTAAGCAAGTTGGTAGTAAGATGGCTAAGGTTTTGGCTAAGAAATTTAAAAGTTTGGATAATTTGATGAGTGCTGATATTGATACTTTGACTGGTATTCCTGATGTGGGAGAGGTTATTGCTAAGAATATTATTAATTATTTTAATGATTTAGATAATATTAAGATAATTGATAAGTTAAAGAGTTATGGTATTAATACTAAGTATATAGATGATGGTAATTATGTAGAGAATGATAATTTTCTTAATAAGACTTTTGTTTTGACTGGTACTTTAAATAGTATTACGAGAAATGATGCTAGTAAATTAATAGAGGATAATGGTGGTAAAGTTACTAGTTCTGTTACTAAGAATACTGATGTTGTTATTGTTGGTGATAGTCCTGGTAGTAAGTATGATAAGGCTATTAATTTAGGTATAGAAATTTGGGATGAAGATAAGTTTTTAGAACTTGTTAATAGAGGTGATTAGATGATTAAATTAGTATTAGTAAGACATGGGGAAAGCATTTGGAATTTAGAGAATAAATTTACTGGTTGGACTGATGTTGGATTATCTGATAATGGTATTAAGGAAGCTATTGAGGCTGGTAAAATATTAAAGAAGAAAGGTTTTTCTTTTGATGTTGCATATACTTCTTTATTAAAAAGAGCTAATGATACTTTAGATTATATATTGAAAGAATTAGATGAAGATATTCCAGTTTATAAGAGTTGGCGACTTAATGAGAGGCATTATGGAGCTTTACAAGGATTAAATAAAGATGAGACTAGAGCTAAATATGGAGATGAACAAGTTCATATTTGGAGGAGAAGTTATGATGTAAGGCCTCCAGCATTATCTGATGATGATTCTAGGTATGTGGAAATGAAGGATAAATATGAATTTTTACCTCATACTGAATGTTTAAAGGATACTATAGAAAGGGTTATTCCTTATTGGAAATCTGATATATTGCCTAGTTTAAAGGATAATAAAAAAGTAATTATAGTAGCGCATGGTAATAGTTTGAGAGGTCTTATTAAGTATTTGGATAATATTAGTGATGAGGAGATTGTTGGTTTAGAGATAGAGACTGGTAATCCTATATGTTATGAACTTGATGATGATTTAAAACCAATTAAGCATTATTATTTAAAATAAGCAATTATGCTTATTTTTTTTCATATACTTTAATAGGTGTTATGATGAAGAGATATTTATTTTTATGGTTAGTGGTATTTTTAATAATTTTAATGCTTATATATTTTTATGATAGGAGAGAGGCTGTTATTAGTAAGATATATAGCGATAATAATATTTATATTAGATATCCTTATTTTAATAATAGAAAAATAGATAGCTATATTAATAGTTATCTTAATAGTATTATTAATAATAGTGATTATAGATATAATTATTATATTGATTATAATTATGATAATGATTTAAGTATTTATACTTATAAATATTATGATAATGTTTATAGTTATAATATTGATTCTTTTGATGTATGTATTCCTTGTAATAGTATTTCTAGATACTTGAAATAATTTGTTAAATATTTTATAATAATATTGGTGATATAATGAAGAGTCTTAATAATAGAGGATTTACTTTAGTTGAGTTACTTGCGGTATTAGTTATTTTAATATCTATTATGTCAGTGGTTGTTCCTGTTGTTAGTGATTCATTGGGTAGAAGTAAGGACAATCAAGATAAAAGAAATAAGAAAATGCTAGAGTTGGCTGCTGAATCTTTTGTTACAGATAATAAATCGAAAATTAATTTTGGTGGAGCTACTGATTGTTATATCACTATTTTTGATTTAATTAAGAATAATTATGTTGATAAGCAATTTGAATTTGATGCTAATGGTAAAAAAGTTTTTAATCTAGATGATTCTGGTAATTATAGTGGTGCTTGTATTATATTTGATATGGATAGTTATTCTTTTGAATATAAGGATAGTACTTCTGGTTATACTAAGTGTATTTAGGAGGAATGATTATGAAAAAATTGGGTAAAAAAGGTTTTACTTTGGTAGAATTACTTGCAGTTATAGTTATATTAATTGCTATTACAGCTATTGCTATTCCTACTATTAGTTCTGCTTTGGAAAGGACAAAGGAGAAGCAAAATAATCAAAGAAAGAGAATTTTGGAAAGTGCTGCGGAAGTTTTTGTTTCTGAACATAAGAATACTTTTTATGCAACTTGTATAAAATTATCTGTTTTAAGTAATGGTGGTTATGTTGATGAAGAGGCTTTAAAGGATGCAGATGGTAAAAACTTTGTTGGTTATATTGATGTAGATAGAGAATCTGGAAAATATATTTATAAAGACGAAGGAAATGATAATAATTGCTATGGGGGATAATTATGCGTGATGAAAAAATAAAATATATTGATAAATTAATTAATGATTTAAAAGTAGTAGATTATATGGAACATGATGTTGTATGTGCTACTTCTTTTATTAAGATTAAAAGTGGTAATTATAAATTAAATAATGGAGAAACTATTGAAAGAGAAAGAGTTACTAAGCGTAATGGTTATATGAATGCGGTTGTTATTTGTGCAGTAACTTTAGATAAAGATATTGCAATGGTTGTACAACCTAGAGTTTTTTTACCCGGTGATAAAAAAGTTACTATAGAGATGCCTGCTGGGTATTTAAATAAGGATGAAAGAGTATTAGATGCTGCGGCTAGAGAACTATTAGAGGAAACAGGATATGTTGGTGATAAATTTTATCTAGTAGATAGTTATTATCCTTCTTTAGGTTATAGTGGAGAGAGTATTAGTATTGTTCTTGCAACTGGTTGTAAAAAAGAAAAAGAACAAGACTTGGATAGTGATGAATATATTAATTATTTTACAGCTAATATTGAGGAAATTAGATGGATGATTAAGAATAAATATATTGTTGATGCTACTACTAAGCTTGCTTTTTATGAGGTTATAGATTATTTAAAAAATAATAATATGTTAGATATTATTGAGGTTAATGATGAAAAAGAAGAGAAGAAAAAATAAATTATATATATTAGTTTTTGGTATTGTTATTTTATTAGTTTTGGGGGGATTCTTGTTGAATAATAAAAAAGAGGATAAAACTATTGAAGTTAATAAAGAAGAAGTTAAGGAAATGATTAAAGCACCTGAAAATTCTTCTGTATATGAAACCTTTTCTGATGGTGAATATGAGACTAGTAAAGGATTTGTTTTAAAAAAAGAAAATGGTATTAGTTATGTCGATGGTGTTTTAATTGTTAATAAGACTTATTCTTTGCCTGATTTTTTTGTTCCTACTAATCCATATAATGGTAATGTTTCAAGTGATTGGTGTATTGATTGTATTGATAAGGAAGCAATGGAAGCTTTTAAGTTAATGCAAAGTGACGCTAATGCATTGGGACTTAATATTTATATTGCTAGTGGTTATAGGGGATATAAGAGACAAGAGACATTATATAATAATTATGTTAATGCTGATGGTAAGGAGGAAGCTGATACTTATTCTGCTAGACCAGGTCATTCAGAACATCAATCTGGTTTATGTTTTGATTTGAATAGTGTTAATGATAGTTTTACTAATACTAATGAAGGTAAATGGGTTAATGATAATGCTTATTTATATGGATTTATTATTAGGTTTCCTAAGGGATTAGACAATGAAACTGGTTATAAATATGAATCATGGCATTTAAGATATGTTGGTAAGGAATTGGCTAAGAAATTATATAATGATGGTAATTGGTTTAGTTTAGAAGGATATTATGGAATAACAAGTGTTTATTAATAAAAAAATAAAGACATTAATGAATGTCCTTATTTTTTAATTTTTCGAATTTTGATAATATTGCTTTTCTTCTTTCTTCTTCTTCTTTTTCATCTAGGGTATAAGTATTGTTTTCATATTTTAAAATGTTACCTTCTTTTAGATTTTTAGGAAGAAGTGTTAGAGATACATCAGTTGTTTCTTTAGTATCTTTATTTTCTAATACAGCAATATTATCTTCAATTCTATCTACTATATATATCATATTAACCTCCATTGGTATTTGTATTTATACTTTCTATTTTTATGTTGTGTCCATCACTTGTTAGTAGTATGGTTCCTTGTTCATCAGTTCTATAAGTTTTAATATTATATTTGTTTAATAAATCTATTGTTTTATCTGCAGGATGATTATATTGATTTTGTTTTCCTACGGATATTATAGCATATTTAGGATTTACTTTATCAATAAATTTTTCCGTACTTGAATATTTGGACCCATGGTGTCCTACTTTTAATACATCTGATTTAATGTCTTTATTTAATATTTTATTTTCTGTTGTACTGGTAGCATCACCAGTAAATAAGTATGATGTTTCTTTATAGATTAGTTTTAATACTATGGATGCATTATTTAAATCATTAATATCTGTTCCAGTATATATTACTTTTATAGTAGCTTCACCTAAAGCAAAAGTGCTATTTATTTGAGGAATATTAAAGGTTAGATTTTTTCTATCAATGGAATCTAATAAATCTTCAAAGGTTCTAGTAGTAGTTATAACTTCTGGAATATATATTTTATTTATATTAAAGTTATTAACTATATCGTCTAATCCTCCAATATGATCTTCATGGGGATGAGTACCAACTAAATATTTAAAATCTTTTATTCCTAGTTCTTGAAAATATTTTACTAATAGGGGACCATCACTGTTATTTCCTCCATCTATTAGCATGTATTCATTATTACAATTAATTAAGATGCTATCAGCTTGTCCTACGTCTAAATAATATATTTTTAGATTTTCATTGGATATATTTTCTTCTATTTCTGGATTACCATATTCATCATACATTAAAGCAAAAGTTTTATTTATTTCGTTGAAATAATATCCATAGAGAAATGCTAATAACATTAGTAATATAATTATATGAATATTCTTTTTCTTTCTTCTTCTTCTTCTAACCATGTTTATCCTACCTTAATATAATATAATTATAACAAATTTATTTAAAAATGTATAGGTTTAGTAATTAAAATGTGTTGAAATATAAGGATTTGTGTGCTAGAATAATAGCTGTGGTGATGTAAATGGAGGGTAGTTTTATTAAGAAAATTAAAAAAGTATTTAATAAGAAAAAAGATTATCCTCATATTGATGATTATACTTTTAGTGGGGAAGAATTAGATTTACTTAGTGAACAGAATAAAGAAGAAATTAAGAAATTAAGAAAAGGGTATAAAAAGGTAACTAAGGTTGTAGTTCCTCCAGAGAAAGAAGAAGTTGTTGAAAATATTAAAGTAGAGGATAATACTATTGATAATAAGGATATAGAAATAGAAGTTACTGATAAGGAAGAGGTATCTGGTTATATTAATTTATCTTCTGAGAGAAGAGAAAATATAATGAAAAGATGGAATAGTATTGATGTTGTTAGTTTAGAAAAAGATATTGATGAAGGAAAAGATATTTTAGATCATAATTATATTATTACTTATGCTGATGATGCTTTATCTTATATATATAAGATTAGAAGTGAATATGATATATTAATTGAATATTTAATTGGATTTAATAATGAAAAAAAGGGTATATATGAAAAAAATATTTTTTCTTCTAAGTTGGAAGATGAATGGAAATTTTTAAATAGTTATATTAAAATATTAGAAAAAATAAGAGGAGCTATTGATAGGTAATAGTTCCTTTTCTTGACTTATTAACAAATAGTTAGTATAATATATGTTACTTAATGGGGTCGTATTTGGCTTCGACAGAAATAATGGAGATTGAATTGCAAGTCGGATGGTAATTACGTTAAATTCCAAATTAAATATAGCTGGAAACAACTATAATAACGCTGTAGCTTACGCTTAGTCCTTAGACTATCGTAACTCAGGTTCTACTATTTCTTTGTCTACGAGAAATAACTAGGACTTATAAAGTAGACTATACTATATTATTTTCTCAGGTAATATAAAGAATACTAAGAGATAGTAAATATATTAATTTGTTAATTAATGGTATATTTATGAAATTATTTAATTAACTAAACTTGTAGATATTTTTTTAAAGTTATTTTTGGACAGGGGTTCGACTCCCCTCGACTCCACCATTAATTTAATAATATAAGCGAACATAAATTAATGTATGTTCGCTTTTTATGTTATATCTTGTGTTTAGTATATTTTAATGTTATATTCGTTATAGGGAATATCAATTGTTGGGTGTCTACCTTTAATCTTGAAATAGAGAGGAGGTTTGAGCATGAAAAAACGAGAATACATTATATGCATTCTTCGCTTTTCTTCACTCATTTTACTACTCTTAACCTTATTGGTTTTGGTAATAAAGAAATGACACTTAATTCGCATTTGAACTAAACATCAATATAATTAATTGAGGTAGACATTCAACTAGCGAAAACTGAATGTTCCCTTTTTAGTATATGCAAGTTTTCTTGCTACATATATAATAACATAAAATTAATTTTTTTTCAAGGTTTAAACTCTTTAAGAATTTATGGAGGGAGGAACTTTGATTTTAATATTTTACAAAATAATTAAAAAATATGTAAATAATTTTTTTATTGCTTGCAATACTAATGTTGATTTGATATTCTTTAAGTGAAAGGAGAAAATATATATATGGAAAATAAGGGTAATAATGGTATGTTGATAGGATTATTAATTGGTTTGTTTATTGCAGTAGTTGTTGTAGGATGTTTATTTGCAATGGGAACTATTAGTTTTAAGACATCTGGCAGTGGTAATAATGAGCAAATGAATAATGGTGAAGAAGTTAGGGAAATGACTGAAGAGGTAGCTTCAAACATTTTAAAAGAAGCATCAGATAAGATTGGAACCGTATCAAATGGATATTCATATTGTGGAGAAAATATGAAATATGATGAGGAAGATGTTATATTAGACGAGTATAATATTAGTACACATACTGCTTCGAAGGATTATAATTCATTAGATAATATGAAAGATGATTTAAAGAAATATATGTCAGATGAATTAATTGATAAGTATATTAATGCTTCTTATTATATTGAGAAAGATAATAAGTTATATTGTTCAACACCTCATAAGGGAACTATTTTATATGATAAAAGTAAGAGTAGCTATACTGTTGAATCATTTACTAATGATGAAATAATTGCTAAAGGAATTGTGGTAACATTTGATGATCATGCTGATGAATATAGGGATAATTATGTTATAGAAATGAAGAAAAATGGGACTTATTGGCAAATAACAAAATATGAGATACAAAAATAATTATGATATAAACTATAAAAGAGACAAATAGTCTCTCTTTATTATTTAGGAGGATTTATGGAATTATTAGATATCTATGATGATAATGGTAATAAGACTGGAAGAAAGATTGTTAGAGGGGATAAAACTGTTAAGTTAAATGAAGGTGAACATATTGCTGTTGGAGTTATATTTATTGAGAATGATAAGGGAGAATTTTTGATTCAAAAGACTTCTAAAGAGAAAGGTGGAGAGTTTTCTACTACTGGAGGACATATTGATAGTGGAGAAACACCTTTATCTTCAATTAAAAGGGAAGTGTTAGAAGAATTAGGAATTAATATAGATAATGAAAAAATAGAAGAGTATGGTTTTATGTTATTTGATATGCCTTTGAGATATTTATTTTATTTAAAGAAGAATATTAATATAGAGGATGTTAAGGTCCAAGAGGAAGAAGTTGATTATGTAAAGTATATGAGTGTAGAGGAGATTAATAAATTGATTGAATCTGGAGAAATGTTAAAATCTCATGGTATTTTATTTAATGAGTTAATGAAAAGAAAAAGTGTCAAATAAGAAATTTGATGCTTTTTTCTTTTCTTTTTATTATTCTTTTTGTATAATATTATATTATTTTGGTGGTGAATTATGAAAGTTGTTTTTTTGGATATTGATGGTGTGTTGCAGCCATATGATGCTGATAATTGGTTTGCTTTATTGGATAAGAAAATGATTAATAATTTGAGTAAGAAATTTAATGTTGATTATTCTAAGTATGGAATTAATTCTGTTAGTTCTGTTTATTATGATTGGGATGAACAGGCTGTTTTAAGATTAAAATATATTTTAGATGAGACTGGTTCTAAAATTATTATGTCTAGTGATTGGAGAAGTAAGGATAATGTATATAAGTTAAGAGATTTATTAAAGATGCATTATTTAGGAGATTATTGGTATAGTGATAATGCTATTCTAAAAGTTGGTAATAATCCTGTAGAAAGAAGAGCACTAGAGATAAAAGATTCTTTAAATAAGTATTCAATTGATAATTATGTAGTACTTGATGATATGTGGGAGATTAAAAATTATTTTCCTAATAATACTGTTATAACATATAATAGTATTTCAATTGATAATATGAATGAATGTATTAAGATATTAAAAAGAAAAAAATAGGGAAACCTATTTTTTTGTTAGAGTTAATTTTTTTCTTTTTATTATTTCTGTAATGTTGATATAATTTTCTTCGTTGTTTTGTTCTTCTAGTTTACAGTAGTATGTTGCTGTTTTACCTATATGTACTCCTATTTTATATATTATTTCATTATATTTTATTCTATAATAGCTTCCAAAGGCAGTAAGTCCTGGTTTTATGTTATTTTCTATAGCATAATTAACTATTTCATTATAGAGAAATCTTAATTCTTCGTTGTTCTTTTCAGAAGGATTGTTTAATATGTTTATATATTCTTCTTTCATAAGTTTGCCTCCTTATTTTGTTTATTATAGCATGTTTTTAATTTTTGTTGTTTTAATTTAACTAAAAGTATGATAGAATTATATTTAGTTATATTTTACCCCATGGCCAAGCGGTAAGGCAGTGGACTCTGACTCCACGATCGTTAGTTCGAATCTAACTGGGGTAACCATGATTTATAAGAATCAATTGATTCTTTTTTTGTAGGTGATGTTATGTTATTAGATGGTAGGGTTGTTAGGAATAGTATTCTAAATGATTTAAAGAATAAATTAAGTAAGATAAATAAGAAATTATGTTTTGTAGTTATATGTGTTGATAATAATGATATTAGTGATATTTATATTAGAAGTAAGGAAAAGATGGCTTTAGAGTTGGGATATGAAATTATAATAGAAAAGTTAGATAATAATATTACTAATGATGAGTTGATTAATGTTATTGATAAATATAATGATGATGATAGTGTTAATGGTATAATGATAGAGTTACCTCTTCCTAGTAGTATTGATTATAATTTAGTTAAAAATAGAATTAATCCTTTAAAGGATATTGAGGGTGTTAATAATAGTAATATTATTTCTCCTGTTGTTATGGCTGTTATGGATATGTTGGAATACTATGATATAGATATTTTTCATAAGAATATAGTTATTATTGGGAGAAGTAATTTGATAGGTATGCCTTTATATGATTTATTAGTTAGTAAGAAAGCTAATGTTAAGTTATGTCATTCTAATACTGATAATTTAATTGGTTATACTAGAGATGCTGATATATTGATTTCTTGTGTTGGTAAGGCTCATTTTATTACTGGAGATATGATTAAAGAAGGATCTATTGTTATTGATATTGGTACTAATATGGTAGATGATAAATTATGTGGAGATGTTGATTTTGATTCTGTTTGTGATAAGGTTAGTTATATTACGCCAGTTCCTTTGGGTATTGGTCAGATAACTCCTATAGAATTGGGTGTTAATATTTATAAGTGTTATAAAAATATAGAGTAATCTATATTTTTTTTAGTTTATTTATATATATGGGTTATTTTATTTTTCATAAGATATATTGAAAGGGGTTGATATGTTTATAAGTAATTTTATTAAAGAATATGGTAATACAATGCTTTATACTGTACTTATGGGAGTTATATCTTATGTTGGTATTTTAATTAAGAAATTTTTAGATGATACTTATAAGTATTTTGTTAAGAAGGAAATAATTAATGTTGTATGTAGGGCTGTTGAACAATTATATGGTGATTGTAGTGGAGAAGAGAAACTTAGTAATGCGATTAATATTGCTAAAGAGATGTTTTCTGAGAAAGGTATGGTTGTAGGTGATTTAGAACTTAGGATGATGATTGAGTGTTGTGTTAATGAAAAGGGGGTGTGATATGAGTGTTAAATATTATAATAATAATATACAAATAAGTAAGCATTTTAATTCTTCTGAGTTTAAGTGTCCACATTGTGGAAAAATTAAATTATCTACAGAACTTGTTAATAAGTTAGAATTATTATTTGATAGGGTACATGCTAGTAAATGTATTATATCTAGTGGTTATAGATGTAAGGATTATGATATTAGGGAGAATGGTTTTGCTGGTAGACATAGTGAAGGATTGGCTTGTGATTGTGTTTTTTATGATAAGAATGGTAAGGTTATTCCTAGTAAGGTTATTTGTTGTGTAGCATATGATTTGGGTTTTAGTGGTATTGCATATATTAATTATAGTCATACTCATTTAGATGTTAGAACTAATGGAGTTTATCGTGGTGATGAATCTAGGGGGAATGGTAATTATTGGACTAATCCTTATACTTATTTTGGTGTTAGTAAGAGTGAGGTAGAAAAGTATACTGGTAGTACTAGTATTAAGTATCAAGTATATGGTAATAGGTGGTATCCTAATGTTTATAGTGGGACCAATGAATATGCGGGAGTATTTGGTGTTCCTGTTAGAAGAGTTTATATTGATAAGTTAAAGTATCGTGTTAGGAGTAATGGTAGGTGGTTACCGGAGGTTGTTGGTAGATCTGATTATGCTGGTTATAGTAACGGTAATACTGTTACAGATATTGCTATAGAGAATGCTATATATAGAGTACATGTTAAGGGTGGTAATTGGTTAGGTTGGGTTAGTGGATATAATATACATGATTATAATAATGGTTATGCTGGTAATGGTAAGGTTATTGATGCTTTACAAATAAAATAAGATGTTATCTTATTTTATTTTTATCTTTTATTTTGTTTTATTTTATGTTAATATATTAATGTAGGAGGCTAGTGTATGAAGGATGTTTGGAAAGGTTTTAAGGGTGGTAATTGGGTTAATAGAATTGATGTTATAGATTTTATTAAAAAGAATTATAAACCTTATGATGATGATGAGTCTTTTTTAGAAAAGCCTAGTGATAAGACTAAGAATGTTTGGAAAGAGTGTAATAAATTATTAAAGAAAGAACTAAAAAAACATGTTTTAGATATAGATGTAGATCATATGTCTGGGATAAATAATTTTGAAGCGGGATATATTGATAAAGAAAATGAAGTAATAGTGGGTCTTCAGACTGATAGTCCTCTTAAGAGAATGGTTAATCCTTATGGTGGTATTAGGATGGTATATTCTGAGTTAGAAGCATATGGTTATAAGTTAAATCCTTTAGTGGATAAGTATTTTAATGAATATAGAAAAACCCATAATCAAGGGGTATTTGATGCTTATACATCTGATATTAGAAAGGCTAGACATGTTGGTTTATTAACGGGACTTCCTGATGCTTATGGTAGAGGAAGAATTATAGGTGATTATAGAAGAATTGCTTTATATGGTATAGATTATTTAATGGAAGAAAAGAAGAAGGATTTTAATCGTAAAGAAGGTAAAATGACCGATAATTTAATTCGTTTAAGAGAAGAAATATCTATGCAATATAGGGCTTTAGAAGAAATAAAAAATATGGCTTTAAAGTATGGATATGATATATCTTTACCTGCTAGTTGTGCTAAGGAAGCTATTCAATGGACTTATTTTGGTTATTTAGCTGCTGTTAAGGAAAATAATGGAGCTGCTATGAGTTTAGGAAGAGTTGATGCTTTTTTTGATATTTATATTGAAAGGGATATAAAGAAAGGTATTCTTACAGAGAAGGAAGCTCAGGAATTGATTGATCAATTTGTAATTAAGCTAAGATTAGTTAGGCATTTAAGAACTCCTGAATATGATGAATTGTTTTCAGGGGACCCTACTTGGGTAACTTGTTCTTTGGGTGGTATTACTAATGAGGGAGTTAGTATGGTTACTAAAACTTCTTATAGATTACTAAATACTTTAACTAATTTAGATCCAGCTCCAGAGCCTAATATGACTGTTTTGTGGAGTAAGAAGTTACCTGATACTTGGAAGAAGTATTGTGCTAGGATGAGTATTGAAACTGATGCAATACAGTATGAGTCTGATGATTTAATGAGACCTATATATGGTGATGATTATGCTATAGCTTGTTGTGTTTCTGCTATGAGATTAGGTAAAGATATGCAGTTTTTTGGTGCTAGATGTAATTTAGCTAAGTCTTTACTATATGCTATTAATGGGGGATATGATGAGGTAAAGAAAGAACTTGTTATTAAGAATATTCCTAAGATGGATGATAAGGTGTTAGATTATGATAAGGTTAAGAGGTATTATTATAAAGTAATAGAACAGGTTGCTGATATTTATAGTGATGCGATGAATATTATTCATTATATGCATGATAAATATGCATATGAAGCTTCAATGATGGCTTTACATGATACTAATGTTCATAGATATATGGCTTATGGAGTGGCTGGTCTTTCTGTTGCTGTTGATTCTTTATCGGCTATTAAATATGCTAAGGTTAAGCCTATTAGGGATAAGGATGGTATTACTACTTCTTTTGAAATAATTGGTGATTTTCCTAAATATGGTAATGATGATGATAGAGTAGATAATATTGCTAAAGAATTATTAAGAAAGATGTTTAAGGAACTAAAGAAACATAAATGCTATCGAGATGCAGAACCTACGATGTCTGTTCTTACTATTACTTCTAATGTGGTATATGGAGCTAAGACGGGCTCTACTCCTGATGGAAGAATAGCAGGGGAAGCTTTTGCTCCTGGTGCTAATCCTATGCATGGAAGAGATGAAAATGGGGCAGTTGCATCTTTAAATAGTGTTAGTAAATTAGAATATGCTAAATGTTGTAAAGATGGGATATCTAATACTTTTTCGATTGTTCCTAATGCTTTAGGAATGACTAGGGAAGATCAGGTTAATAATCTAGTAGGGTTAATGGATGGTTATTTTAGGCAAGGAGCCCATCATTTAAATGTTAATGTATTAAATAGAGAAACTTTAATAGATGCAATGGATAATCCAGATAAATATCCTCTTCTTACAATTAGGGTTTCAGGATATGCGGTTAGATTTAATAGACTTACGAGACGTCAACAAGAAGAAGTTATTGCTAGAACGTTTCATGAGAGGGTTTAGTTATGATTAGGGGTTCTGTTAATAAGATAGAGACATCTGGTTTTGTTGATGGTCCTGGTATTAGGACGGTAGTATTTTTAAATGGGTGTAAGTTAAGATGTAAGTATTGTCAAAATCCTGAGACTTGGAAGATGGGTAGTTTTAATTATACTCCCAGAGAACTTGCTGATAAGTTACTTAGAAATAAAAATTATTATAAGAGTAGTAATGGGGGAGTTACTTTTTCTGGTGGAGAACCACTTATTCAGAGTGAGTTTGTAATAGCAGTTAGTAAGATTCTTAGAAAAGAAGGTATTCATGTTGCTATAGATACGGCAGGTGTTGGTAATGGGGATTATGATAAAATATTAAAAAATATAGATTTAGTTTTATTGGATATTAAGCATACTGATAAGGATAAATATATTGATTTAACTTCGCATCGAATTAATGATAGTTTAAAGTTTATTGATGCTCTTAATAATAGTAAAGTTGAAGTGTGGATAAGGCAAGTAATTGTTCCTAATTTTAATGATACGGAAGAATATATTGATAGTTTAGTTGATTTTATTAAGAAAATTAAGAATGTTACAAGAGTAGATTTTCTTCCTTATCATAAATTTGGTGATAGTAAATATGTAGAACTTGGTATTGATAATCCGTATAAGAATAAAGTGCCAATGGATAAGTGTAGATGTGATAAGTTATATGATAAATTTATTGAAAAGTATAACGAATGACTTGTTAGTCATTCGTTTTTATTTGTTCATTATTAAAAAAATAATTTATGGTTTTTATTGTTTTATTATTTTAGTAGTTATTACTAGTGGAACATATGCTTTTTATAATAATTCGTACTCTTTACTTAATATTCTTTTATCACTACAGTATTCCATAATAAATATATTTTCTTTCTTAACTATAATAATACCTATTGTTTTATCCATATTTATTTTCTTTATATTATTATCTATATAATTCATATATATTTTTATTTGGCCTATGTGTTCTTTCTTTAATTTAGTTATTTTTAATTCAACAACTACATAGCAGTTAAACTCTATATTAAATAATAGTAAATCTATATAATTATAAGTATTACCAATTTTAATTTTGTATTCACTGCCAATAAAACTAAATGAATTACCTAATTCTTTCATAAAACTTTCTATATCTTCTAGTATTAATTTTTGTAATATTTTTTCAGATATATTATCATAATTATATTTATTTTTAATTAATATTGGATTTTTAATTAAATCTTTAATATCATTATTTTTATTCTCAATAATTAATTTGTTTTTAGTACTATCTGGTAATCTTTCATATTCTTTATTTTTTATTATTTTTATTAATTCTCTTTTTGAAAGATTTCTTTTTATTGCTTGATTTATATAGTAGTCTATTTTATTTTTATCTTTTATTGGAAATAATACTCTATAATGTGATATTGTTAATTGTGCACCCACTGGGTGCACTTTTGAAAAATTATAAAGTTTTCTAATATCAAATAAATATCTAACGCTGTATTTTTTATCCACTTCTATGGTTAGTTTTTTAGAATATTCTTTAATTATTCCTTCTCCATAGTGTTTACCTGCTTCTGATAGTAATTTTCCTACATTGTAGTAAGTAGTTAAATCACTTTTGTTTTTACTATAATCTTTTATTCTTTTAGTAATTTCATTATTTATTAATTCATTTTTTATTTTATTGTAATAGTTCATAATTTATCGCCTCTAATTATATTATTCTAGATAAATAATGAAAATCCTTCTTATTTTTATAAAAAAATAATTTTATTTTCTTATTTGTTAATTTTATTGTTTATAATTTTTTATTATGGTAATCTTTAGATAGGTGGTAGTATGACAAAGTTTGATAAAGAATATTTAGAATTATGTAAAAAGATTTTAGATGAAGGAGTAGAGGTTAAGAATAGAACTGGTATTAATACTTTGAAGATACCTAGTTATAATTTTGAGTTTGATATAAATAAAGAATTTCCAATTTTACAAAGTAAACAAACGGCTTTTAAGAGCGCTATTATAGAGATGCTATGGATATGGCAGATGCAATCTAATGATGTTAGTTTGCTGCATGATAGGGGAGTTCATATTTGGGATAAATGGATGGTAGATGATGATGGTATTTATCGTATTTATGCTAATGAAGAGACAGAAGCCTATGATCCTAATAGGTTTGTATATGTAATGGATCCTCTTAGTGTTCCTGTAGATGGAATAAATGGTTTTTTAAAACCTAAGAATGATGGTAATGGTAATAATATGTTTGCTAAGAGTAGAATAGATGGTAAAAATATAATTGGAGCTAAGTATTATGGTAAGGAATATGCTAATACGATAGGGACTGCTTATGGATATATTGTTAATAGATATAAGCATACGCAAAATTTGATTAAGACAATTAATGAAATAAAAAAGGATGGTAAAGATGATAGGAGAATGGTTAAGAGTTTGTGGCAGGATGAATTTTTAAGAACTGCTGTTCTTCCTTCTTGTGTTTGGGCTACGGAATGGGATGTTACTGGAGATAAATTAAATTTATCTGTTCATCAGAGAAGTTGTGATGTTCCTTTGGGCTTACCTTTTAATGTTACGCAATATGCTGCTTTATTAAAAATGATAGCGCAAGTAACTAATTTAGAGGCTGGTACAATGAATTATTCTATTAAGGATGCTCATATATATCTTGACCAGTTAAAAGGCATAAAATTGCAATTGGAAAGATGGCAAAAATTTAATAAATTAATGGAGAAAAGTAGGGATGATTTAAGGGCTAGATATGAGAATTTAGAGTTAAATTTAAATAGTAAATATTGCACAATTAATGATAAAGAAAGAGCTGATTTTACTGAGGAATATAATATGATTGATTTGATTATTCATAATGATAGTCCTGAATTATGGTTAAATCCTAATGTTAAAGATTTCTTTAAATTTGATAATTCTAGAGAATTAAAAGATACTAAGTTAAAGAAATATAAACATTTGGGAAAAATTGATTTTCCATTAGCAAGATAAAGATATTCTTTATCTTTTTTTTTGTATAAAATAATTGATTTTTTCCATAATATTATTGAAAGGACGATATTATGAATGAGAATAATGAATTATTAATGTATATTTATCAGAATTGTGATATGGGAGTTAAGAGTTGTACTAATTTAATTAAAATATTAAATGATAAAGATAATAAGATAAAAAAGATTGTTGAGGGTGAATTAAAAGGATATGAGAATTATTTAAAGAAATCTAAAAAATTATTAAAAAAATATGGTGTAGAACCTAAAGATAAAGGGATAATTACTGATGTTATGTCTAAGATGGGTATGTCTATGGAAATGATGAAAGATAATAGTGATGCGAGGGTTGCTGATATGCTAACTAAAGGTTTTACGATGGGGAATGTAGATATTTCTAAGAAGATAGATAGATATGAAGGAGATGCTGGGAAGGATATATTGGATTTAGCTAAAGAGTTATTAGAATTTGGTAAGAAAAATATTGAATTTTTAAAACCATATTTATAATAACTTTTTTTTAAAATCTCATGATGAGACGTATTGTCTTTTTTTTGCTTTTTTAAGTTATCTTATAGTTAAAAAGATGTTTTTTTCTTTTCTTTTTTTGTAATTAATCTTGAAAAAAAATATTAGGTATTATATAATGATAATATATAATGAAGAATATGCAGAATAAGTGAAGGGTAGGTGATTTTATGTTTAGTGATAAGAAAAAACTTATAGGTTTTATTCTTGGTTTAATTATGTTTTCTATTACTGTAACATCACTTACTTATGCTTATTATTCATGGCAAAGTGCTAATACTGATATTACTTTTAATATTAATGATCAATATTTTTATTGTGAAACTGATATTGATTCAAGTATTAATAATTTATCACCAGTATTAGATTATAAAGATGGAGCTTTATATAAATTTAAGGTAAATAATGTTGCTAATAAGAATACGACATTTTCTGTTACTATGAATATAGAATCTATTGATGAAGTTTTAAAACACGAATCATTTAAATATAAATTAATGGTAGATAAGACTAATGGATCTAATAATTGTCAGACTGGTGCTTCTGGGTGTGAAGAAGTAGCAAGTGGTAATTTTAGTAATGTGCATGTAGGTAATAATACTTTAGTACCCTCTATTAATTTACCAAATAATAGTAGATATGAATATTATTTCTTTATGTATATAGATGGGAACATGAGTAATCCTAGTGGAATGCAATCAGCATCAATGGTATCAACACTTGGAGTATGTGATATTTATGCTGAGTTTGATATTTCTGTAGGAGATACTAATGTTACACCTCTATTTAAGAAAGTTTATGAAGGGGAAAACTATCCTGAATTGCCTATACCGGTTAGAAGTAATTCAGTAGTTACATATAATACTAATGGGGGAAATAGCATTGCTAATAAATCAATATCATATAGTTTTGGTGGTTGGTATCAAGAAGAAAATAAGGCACAGACTACAGCTTATACTGCTAATGGTAATACTGTAACAACAAATACTTTGGTTACTAAATCTATTAATCATACTTTGTATCCAAGGTGGCAAGATACTAATGGAAAACATGGAACAAATTCAACATCAGTATCTTCTGATTTGTGTTATAAATTACCAACACCAGAAAAGACTGGCTATCAGTTTGATGGCTGGTATCAAGATTCAGGGTTAACAAAAGCGGTTACTGCACAAACTAATGAGGCTACAGCTGAAAAAGGATATTATTCTAATGATTATTATTGTCCACAAAAGAGTCATGAATTATATGCTAAATGGACAGTGGTTGATTATACAATAACTTATAAAGATTGTGGAAATACTAATTTTTCTGGAAATCATACTAATGGATATCCTACAAAATATAATTATGGTACGGGAGTAACATTAGATAATCCAACGAGAGATGGATATACTTTTGGTGGTTATTATTCTGCTAGTACATGTAGTGGTAATGTAGTTACTAGTATTGGTGCTACAGAAACTGGAAATAAAACTTTTTATGCAAAATGGAATGCTAATAGTGCTAGTGTTACGATTAAAAAAGACGGAAGTAATTGGACAAGTAGTAATCCTGGAATAAATGTAGCTTTATTCTCTGGCACTTCATCTGCATACACATATAGTACTGCTACTGTTTCAACAAATAAGGAAACAGTTACTTGGACAACGGGTGTTAACGGAGTAACTTTAGCTGCTGGCACATATAATATATATATTAGTAAAGATGCTAATCATTTGGATACGTTAGTTGATTCTGGCTTTGATTTAGTAGTAACAACAGATGCTAGTAAGGTAGTTAATTATTATACTTTAACTATGACAGGAACAAATGTTAGTTCGTTGAAATTAAACAGTACTACTGTGGAAGATGGCGGTAGTGTGCCAGTTGCTGGAGGTGTAGCTCAAGCTATAAATGGTACAGTTGGTTCTGGATTTACGTTTTCTACTTGGAGTAAAACAAGTGGTAATGCATCATTTAGTGCTGCGACTAGTTTAAGTACAAATGTAACTGTTAGTGCCGCTAGTACAATAAATGCAACTGCGGCAGCATCAAGCACTAATAAAGTAACACTTACTTTAAAAAAAGATGGAAGTAATTGCACTAATTGTAATGGATATATTGTACATATAAGTACTAGTGATAGTAGTGATACAGCATCATTTACTGGAACAACGGCTAGATCTGCAACTTTAGCTATAACTGGGGCAATGGTACCAGGGACAACATATTATGTATGGGTGGCAAGAGACGCTAATCATAAAACAGCTGGTACAAATAATGCTAATATGGTATATAGTGGTGTATCATTTACTGGTGGTACCGCAGCAGTACCTACAAATCCAATTAATTTCTATACATTAACAATGACGGGAACAAATGTAGGTTCATTAAAATTAAATGATTCTAGTGTAACTAGTGGAAATAGTGTATTAGTAGTGGGAGGCGCTAAGCAAGCTATTACTGGTACAGTTAATTCTGGATATACATTTACTACTTGGAGTAAGACTGCAGGTACTGCAACGTTTGATAGCGCTACTACATTAAGTACAAATGTAACTGTTGGTGCAGCTAATACGACAATAAATGCAGCTGCTGGTGCTTCTTCTTCAAATAAAGTAACAATTACCTTGAAGAAAGATGGAAATAATTGTACAAACTGTAGTGGATATGCAGTACATATAAGTACAAGTAATAGTAATGATACAGCATCTTTCTCTGGTTCTACAGGAAGTGCTGCTACTCTTGATATAACGGGAGCTATGGTACCAGGTACAATGTATTATGTGTGGGTAGCAAGAGATGCTAATCATAAGACAGCTGGTACAAGTAATGCCAATATGGTATATAGTGGGGTATCATTTACAGGGGCTGCTGCAGCAGTACCAACTAACCCTGTTAATTTCTATACATTGACAATGACAGGAACAAATGTAGGTTCATTAAAATTAAATGGATCTGATGTAACGAGTGGAAATAGTGTATTAGTAGTGGGTGGAGCAAAACAGGCGATAACTGGAACTGCAAGTTCTGGATATGCATTTACTACTTGGAGTACTACAACTGGAACGGCTTCATTTGATGCAGCAACTAGTTTAAGTACTAATGTAACTGTTAGTGCGGCTAGTACTATAAATGCTGCAGCTGGTGCTTCTTCTTCAAATAAAGTAACTATTGCTTTGAAAAAAGATGGAAGTAATTGTACAAATTGTAGTGGATATGCAGTACATATAAGTACTAGTAATAGTAATGATACGGCATCATTTACTGGTTCTACAGGAAGTGCTGCTACTCTTGATATAACTGGGGCAATGACACCAGGAACAAACTATTATGTATGGGTAGCAAGAGATGCTAACCATAAGACAGCAGGTACAAGTAATGCGAATATGGTATATAGTGGTGTATCATTTATAGGTGCAGCAGCAGTAACACCAACTAATCCTGTTAATTTCTATACTTTAACAATGACGGGAACTAATGTAGGCTCATTAAAATTAAATGATTCTAGTGTAACTAGTGGAAATAGTGTATTAGTAGTGGGAGGCGCTAAGCAAGCAATAACTGGTTCAGTTAATTCTGGTTATACATTTACTACTTGGAGTAAGACAGCTGGAACTGTAACATTTGATAGTGCTACTACGTTAAGTACAAATGTAACTGTTAGTGCAGCTAGTACAATAAATGCTGCTGCTGGAGCTGCTAGTACCAATAAGGTAACAATTACGTTAAAGAAAGACGGAAGTAATTGTACAAGTTGTAGTGGATATGCAGTACATATAAGTACAAGTAGTAGTAATGATACAGCAACTTTCTCTGGTTCTACAGGAAGTTCTGCTACTCTTGATATAACTGGGGCTATGGTACCGGGAACAATGTATTATGTATGGGTAGGAAGAGATGCTAATCATAAGACAGCAGGAACAAATAATGCAAATATGGTGTATAGTGGGGTATCATTTACGGGAGCTGCAGCAGCGACTCCTACAAATCCTGTTAATTTCTATACTTTAACAATGACTGGTACTAATGTAGGTTCATTAAAATTAAACGGATCTGATGTAACTAGTGGAAATAGTGTATTAGTAGTAGGCGGAGCAAAACAAGCAATAAATGGAACTGTAAGTTCTGGATATGCGTTTACTACTTGGAGTACAACGTCAGGAACTGCAACGTTTGATAATGCTACTACATTAAATACAAATGTAACTGTTAGTGCGGCTAGTACCATAAATGCAGCTGCTGATGCTTCTTCTTCAAATAAAGTAACAATTACATTTAAAAAAGATGGAAGTAATTGTACAAGTTGTAGTGGATATGCAGTACATATAAGTACAAATAATAGTAGTGATACAGCATCATTTACTGGGAGTACTTCTTCTTCTGCTACTCTTGATATAACTGGAGCTATGGTGCCAGGAACAACATATTATGTATGGGTAGCAAGAGACGCTAATCATAAGACAGCTGGTACAAGTAATGCTAATATGGTATATAGTGGAGTATCATTTACAGGAGCTGCTGCTGCAACACCAGCAAATCCAGTTAATTTTTACACATTAACAATGACTGGTACTAATATGAGTGCTCTTAAACTAAATGATACTTCTATAACAAGTGGAAGTAGTGTAGTAGTTGTTGGTGGAGCAAAACAAGCAATAACTGGTACTGCTGCTACAGATCATTCATTTTCAACTTGGAGTAAGACAGCTGGAACTGCAACATTTGATAGTGCAACTACATTAAGTACAAATGTAACGGTGTCTGCTGCTAATTCGGCAATTAATGCTACTGCTGTACCTAATAATTATAAAAATACTACTACAGGTGCATTTTATGATACTTTAAAAAATGCTCTTGCTAATGTTCAAGCAAATCAAACTATTCAAGTTATAAATGGAATTACCGAGACAACTGCTGCAACTTTAGATTCTGGTAAAACAGGCGTAACTTTAGATTTAAACGGTGAAACAATAACTTTAAGTAGTGTTAATATAGTAAATAGTGGTGGATTAACTATTATTTCTAGTCAATCTGGTGGTACTATTAGTGGTAATGCTAGTAATGTTATTAATAATGGAACAGGATCTTTAACTGTTTCTAGTGGTACAATAACTGGAACGCAATCTGTTATTAGTTCTACTACCGGAGCTGTTACTATTAATGGAGGTACTATTAATTCTACAGCGGCATCTGGAAATTATGATGGTATTTATAAGAATGGTTCTACGGGAACTGTTACGATTTCATCTGGATCTGTGACTGGTTATAGATCTGGTGTATATAATAATGGTTCATCAGAAATTAATATATCTGGTGGAACAGTATCTGGTACAACCCAAGGAATTTATAGTTATAGTACAGGTGCTGTTAATATTACTGGTGGAACAGTAACTGGTAATACTGGTATAATAAATAGGGTAAATTCTAATATAACAATTAATGGAACAAATGCTCAAGTTACTGGTGTTGCTGGTAATGGTATTACTGCTGTATCTGGATCTGTAACTGTAACTAATGGAGAGGTTAAAGGTTCTAGTAGTGGTATTAATTCAACCACTGGTGCAATAACAGTAAATGGAGGAACAGTGCGTTCTACAGCCGCTAGCGGAAATTATGATGGTATTTATAAAAATGGAGCGAGTGGAGCCGTAACAATATCATCTGGATCTGTAACAGGTTATAGATCAGGTATTTATAATAATGGAACTTCACAAGTTAGCATTGAGGGTGGAACTGTAACAGGTACTTCTCAAGGTATATATAGTTATAGTACAGGAGCTGTAAATGTAACTGGTGGAATAATATCAGGTAATGCTGGTATTGTAAATAGGGTAAATTCTAATATAACAATTAATGGAACAAATGTACAAGTAAAAGGATTATCAGGTAATGGTATTACATCAGTATCAGGAACAGTAACTTTAACTAATGGTTCAATTACTGGAACTGCAAGTGGTATTAGTGCTACAACAGGAGCAATAAATATAAATGGTGGAACGGTTACTAGCAGTGCAACAACTGGTACAAATGCTGCTATTTATAAAAATGGTGCAAGTGGTATAGTAACTATATCAGCTGGAGCAGTTACTGGTTATTATGGAATATATAATAATGCAGCCGGGCCAATAAGTATAACTGGTGGAACAGTAACTGGTAATGGTGTGAATGGAATATATAATAAGACAACAGGGGCTATTTCTGTAACGGGTGGTACTGTATCTGGATTATCTCATGGAATTCATTTGGCAGGTGCTGGAAGTTTAACTATGGGTGAGAATAGTGGTACACCAAATACAACTAGTCCGGTAATTGAAACAATTGGAACTTCTAATACATACGGAGTATATGTTGGTAATGCTAGTGCTACATATAATTTTTATGATGGTAAAGTAACTTCAGATAGTGGAGCAGGGAAATCAATATATTTATCATCTGCTAGTTTCATGATTAATGTACCAGATGGTTATGATGTTGTAAAAACGACTACTGGTAGTACTGAAACAGCTATATTAGGAACGGGATCTAATTATAAAAATACTAGTACAAATAAGGAATATATGTATTTGAAGAGGGCTTTATATGAAGTTTCTACTGGACAAACTATTCAAGTATTAAATGGAATTACAGAGGTTGATGCTGCAACATTAGCTGCAGATAAGACTGTAACTTTAGATTTAAAAGGAAAAACAGTAACATTAAGTTCTGTTAATATAACTAATAATGGTAATTTAACCGTTGTAAGTAGTACATCAGGTGGAGTAATAACAGGAACTTCAAGTAATGTTATTAATACAGCAGCAGGTTCTTTAACTGTAACTAGCGGTACTATTACTGGAACTCAATCTGTTATTAGTGCATCTACTGGTACTGTATTAATAAATGGTGGAACTGTTAATTCAACTGCTACTACAGGAAACTATGATGGTATTTATGTTAGTGGTGCAGGTAATGTTACTGTATCATCTGGTTCTGTTACAGGATATAGAGGCGGTATTTATAATAATAGTTCTGCTACTATATCTGTTGATGGTGGAAGAGTAGTTGGAACTTCACAGGCTATATATAATAATACAGGAACTGTAGCAGTAAGTAATGGTGAAGTAATTGGTACAACTCAAGCAATATATAATAATAGTGCAAGTGGAACAATTAATATTACTGGTGGAGAAGTAACTGGTAATAAAGGTATATATAATAAGACAACAGGAACTATAACAATAAATGGAACAAATGCTCAAGTAACCGGTGCAACTGGTTTAGGAATAGATGGTATAACAGGAAATATAACTGTTACCAAAGGAACTGTAACCGGAAAGACTCATGGAATAAGTGTGACAACAGGAACTGTAACAGTAAATGGAGGAACAGTTACAAGTAATGCCGCTTCTGGAACTAATGCTGGTATTTATAAAAATGGTGCTACCGGATTGGTTACAATATCATCTGGAACGGTATCTGGATTATATGGAATATATAATAATGTAGCAGGTCCTATAAGTATAACTGGTGGTACAATAACAGGTACTACGCAAAATGGAATATATAATAAAACAACTGGTTCAATTGAAATAACTGGTGGAAAAGTTACTGGTGTTGGTCATGGTATACATATGGCTGGTGCTGGATTTCTTACAATGGGTGTAGATGATGGAAATACACCAGGCATTACTAGTCCAATAATTGAAACTACTGGTACTTCTAGTAAGAACGGAGTTTATTTTGGAAATGCAAGTGCAACTTATAATTTCTATGATGGAAAAGTAACATCTGCTAGTGGTAGAGGAAAAGCAATTAGTTTTGGTGGTACAATTAATACGCCTACTAATTATGGCGTAGCTCAATATATGGATGGCACTGTTGAAGTTGCTATTTTGGGTAGATTATATACGGTGACATTAACTACAGGTACAGGAGTTGATAGTTTAACTGGTAGTGGTTGGACAGGAAGTCCAGGTACTACTATATCTAAGAGCTTAGCTGAAAAAACGGAATTAGTATTATCTACTATAACTGTTACATCTACTTCTGGATATTCAGGAGCTAATTGGACTAAAACTAGTGGTAGTGGATCTTTAAGTAATGATGGAGTATTTACTGTTGGTGCAGGAAATGCAACCTTAAATGTAACTTCTCCGGTATCAAATTCTAACAAAGTAACATTAACTCTTAAGAAAGATGGAAATAATTGTACAAATTGTAATGGATATATAGTACACATAAGTGCAAGTAGTTCTTCTGATACTGCTTTATTGACAGCAACTACTCCTAGTTCTGCAACTTTAGCTATCTCTGGAGCAATGACACCTGGAACAACATATTATGTATGGGTAGCGAGAGATGCTAATCATAAAACTGCAGGAACAAATAATGCTAATATGGTATATAGTGGAGTTTCATTTACTGGTGGCACAGCAGTAACTCCAACAAATCCAGTTAATTTCTATACATTAAAAATGACTGGTACTAATATGAGTGCTCTTAAATTAAATGACACAGCTGTAACGAATGGCAATAGTGTAGTAGTTGTTGGTGGAGCAAAACAAGCGATAACAGGAACGGTAAACAATGGATATGCATTTTCAACTTGGAGTACAACAGCTGGAACGGCTTCATTTGATAGTGCTACTACATTAAGTACAAATGTAACTGTTAGTGCAGCTAGTACAATTAATGCTGCAACTGGGCCTTCTCCTACGAATAAAGTAACTTTAACATTAAAGAAGGATGGAAGTAATTGTACAAATTGTAGTGGATATGCCGTACATATAAGTACAAGTAATAGTAATGATACAGCATCTTTCTCAGGTTCAACGGGAAGTGCTGCTACTCTTGATATAACAGGAGCAATGACACCAGGAACAAACTATTATGTATGGTTGGCAAGAGATGCTAACCATAAAACTGCAGGAACAAATAATGCTAATATGGTATATAGTGGTGTATCATTTACTGGTGGTACCGCAGCAGTACCTACAAATCCAATTAATTTCTATACATTAACAATGACGGGAACAAATGTAGGTTCATTAAAATTAAATGATTCTAGTGTAACTAGTGGAAATAGTGTATTAGTAGTGGGAGGCGCTAAGCAAGCTATTACTGGTACTGTTAATTCTGGTTATACATTTACTACTTGGAGTAAGACTGCAGGAACTGCAACGTTTGATGCAGCAACTAGTATAAGTACAAATGTGACGGTTAGTGCTGCTAATACTACAATAAATGCTGCTGCTTCAGCTGCTAGTACAAATAAAGTAACAATTACATTTAAGAAAGATGGAAGTAATTGTACAAGTTGTAGTGGATATGCAGTACATATAAGTACAAGTAATAGTAGTGATACAGCATCTTTCTCTAGTTCTACTGGAAGTGCAGCTACTCTTGATATATCTGGTGCAATGACTCCAGGAACAATGTATTATGTATGGGTAGCAAGAGATGCTAATCATAAGACAGCAGGAACAAATAATGCAAATATGGTATATAGTGGGGTATCATTTACGGGTGCTGCAGCAGCGACTCCTACAAATCCAGTTAATTTCTATACATTAACAATGACTGGTACTAATGTAGGTTCATTAAAATTAAATGGATCTGATGTAACTAGTGGTAGCAGTGTATTAGTTGTAGGGGGAGCTAAACAGGAAATTACTGGTACAGTTAGTTCTGGATATACTTTTACTACTTGGAGCAAGACAGCAGGAACGGCAACATTTGATGCAGCAACAAGTATAAGTACAAAAGTAACTGTTAGTGCTGCTAATACTACAATAAATGCTGCTGCTTCAGCTGCTAGTACAAATAAAGTAACAATTACATTTAAGAAAGATGGAAGTAATTGTACAAGTTGTAGTGGATATGCAGTACATATAAGTACAAGTAATAGTAGTGATACAGCATCTTTCTCTAGTTCTACTGGAAGTGCAGCTACTCTTGATATATCTGGTGCAATGACTCCAGGAACAATGTATTATGTATGGGTAGCAAGAGATGCTAATCATAAGACAGCTGGTACAAATAATGAAAATATGGTATATAGTGGAGTATCATTTACGGGTGCAACTGCGGCAGTGCCAACCAATCCAGTTAATTTCTATACATTAACAATGACTGGTACTAATATGAATACACTTAAATTAAATGGATCTGATGTTACTAATGGCGGTAGTGTATTAGTAGTAGGAGGAGCAAAACAAGCTATATCTGGAACAGCTAGTTCAGGATATGCATTTACTACTTGGAGTACTACAACTGGAACTGCAACATTTGATGCTGCAACAACTTTAGGAACTAATGTTACAGTTGGTGCAGCTAGTACAATCAATGCTGCAACGGGTCCTAATTCTTCAAATAAAGTAACACTAACATTAAAGAAAGATGGAAATAATTGTACAAGTTGTAGTGGATATGCTGTCCATATAAGTACTAATAGTAGTAGTGATACGGCATCATTTACTGGTTCTACAGGAAGTGCTGCTACTCTTGATATAACAGGGGCAATGGTACCAGGTACCACATATTATGTATGGGTAGCACGAGATGCTAATCATAAAACAGCTGGTACAAATAATGTTAATATGGTATATAGTGGAGTATCGTTTACTGGTGCAGCAACTGCAACAGCAGCAGATCCAATTAATTTCTATACCTTAACAATGACTGGAACTAATGTTAGTTCATTAAAATTAAACGGAACAGCTGTTAATAGTGGAAGTAGTGTAGTAGCTGTTGGTGGTGTAAATCAAACTATAACTGGTACTGTAGCTAATACTTATACTTTTTCTACTTGGTCTGCTACTACAGGAACTGTTACTTTTGATGAAGTTACTTCATTAACTACTTATATAATAATTAGTTCTGCAAGTACAATTAATGCAGCAGCTACACCTAATACATATGAAATATTTTATCGTGATTGTGGAGATATAGGGTTCTCTGGGGAACATGAAAACAATTATTCAGATGATTACGTATATGGAGTAGGAGCAACATTAGATCATCCTACTAAAGAAGGATATACATTCGCTGGATATTACACTTCTAGTGCATGTAGTGGGACAGCAGTAACGTCCGTTGGAAATAGTGAATCTGGTAATAAGACTTTCTATGCTAAGTGGAATCTTATAGTTGCTAGATTAACATTTAATAGTGATGGTGGTACTATAAGTACTAATATTTCTAGTTATGCAGTAGTATATAATCAACCTGATTTATATGATTCTGAATTAATTGGAGATGATGTAAGAGATGATAATCAGTCATATTGGGACGGCTTTAATTTAGGTGATCATCCAGTTGCTTCAAAACAAGGTTATAATTTTGAAGGTTGGTATACTGAAAGTGGTTCTGATGGAATCTTAGTTCTTGATAATAATGGTGAATTAACAGGTACAGCAGTTGAAGGATATACTACTTCAGATTCTTGGGTATTAACTCAAAATAAAACGTTATATGCTCATTATACTCTTATTAATTATGGTATAAACTATACCTTAAATGGCGGAGTTGCTGATACATCTTGTGGTTCTAATGTTAATCCTTCTAGCGTTTCTTATAATGATGATGTTATGATTTGTAATCCTACAAAGGTAGTTAGAGTAGCAGGTAATTCTAATGGAACTGATGCTACAGATATAGTAAATGCTTCTAGTTTTCCACAGCAACAATTTAGTGGTTGGACTAGTACAACTATTGGAAATACGGCAAAATACGGAGCAACACTTAATTCATTAGCTAATTGGAGTGGAACTTTAACTACAAATGAATATTTTAAATTTTTATCTAACACAGGAAGTAGTGTTAATATGGTTGCTAATTGGACACCAGTAGCAGTACATTTACCTACATTTAATAATCCTGGTTATACTTGTAATTGGTATACAGATCAAACTGGTGGAACATTAATGGGAGGTAGTGGTGCTACTTGGACACCATCTGCAAATATATATGAACCAAATAATGAAGATCAATATGTTGATGTTACTGCATATTTACAATGTACACCTAATGATTATACTGTTACTTATAACGCTAATGGTGGTACTCTTCCATTAAATTCAAACTTTATGGATGCTCCTACTAATAATAATTCACTACCAAGTACTTATCGTGAATTAGACTTTATTGAATCTACTGGAACGCAGTATATTAATACAGGTATTAAGTTTAATAGTAATGTTGATAAATTTGAATTAACTTATCAAGTTAGTAATGCGTTAGGTAATTATTTTATTGCTGGTTCTGGTTGGCAAGAAACTGGAAAATTATGGGTGTATAGTTATAAAGCGGGAAATACATTTTCTGTTTATATAACAGATACTTCTGGAACACAAAGGACATTTACTGGTATTCCTGGACCTGATGTTTTGAAACATACGGTAACATATGATGCAAAGAAATTATATGTTGATGGTACATTAAAGACTGATGGCAGTTCATATACTTTTGGGGAAACTCCGTATAATTTTTCATTATTTAATGCAGTAAATTCGACTGGGTATTATGCTAAGACAAGAATATATTCGTTTAAGATGTGGAAATCTGGTCAATTAGTTAGAAATATGGTTCCTTGTCAGAGAATTTCTGATGATGTTCTTGGATTATATGATAAAGTAGGTGGAACTTTCTATACTAATGATGGTACTGGAACATTTATTAGGGGTATGGAAAAACAAACAAAACAAAAAACTTTTGGTGATGATTATGGAGAATTACCTATACCTACTAGAACAGATTATACTTTTAACGGATGGTATTTAGAATCTACTTTTGTGCATAAAGTAACTGATACTACGGAAATTACAACATCAGGTAATCATACATTATATGCAAAATGGACACATGTATTCACATTAAATGCCAATGGTGGAACGTTACCGTTATCTGAAGATTTAACAGATTTACCATCTAATACTAATACAATTCCTAGCACTTTCCGAGTTTTAGACTTTATTGAAGCTACGGGGACACAATATATTCAACCTGCTTATAAGCCACAAGCAAATACAGGTGTAGAAATTGTATATCAGTTTTCAGATTTAACACAGCAACAAAGGTTATTTGGTGTTGGAAATGATACATATTATCAGATGTATATTAATAGTGCTAATAATTGGGCATATGCTTATATTACGGCAAGTGCTGGTAACTGGATTAATACAGGTATTGCTGTAGATAAAAATAAACATACTTTTAAATTTAATTATCCTAATGGATATTATAGTATTGATGGTGGTTCTAATACTGCTATGTCGGGTACTGTAACAGCACCAACATCCTATAATTTAACTCTTTTTGCAGTTAATGGAAGTGGAACACTCAATTATTATGCAAAGATGCGTTTATATTCATTTAAAATATATGAGGGTACTACTTTAGTTAGAAATTTTGTTCCTTGTCAGAGTATTTCTTCTGGAAAAATAGGGTTGTATGAAACTTCAACGGGAACATTTTATATTAATCCTGGTTCAGGAGAATTTATTAGAGGTATGGAAAAGCAGAAGATGGTTGTAGAAAATGGTGAAGAATATGGGGAGTTACCTGTACCTGAGAGAACAGGTTATTCGTTTGATGGTTGGTATACGGCAGCTTCTGGTGGAACTCAAATAACGTCTTCTTCTACTGTATCTGATGCAAATGGTTATACGTTATATGCTCATTGGATTAGTGATGCTAGTACACTTATTATTAATCCAAATGGTGGTACATTTAGTGGTACTACTTCAAATACTACAGTAAGTGGAAATGTTAATGAGCAATATAAGGTTGCTAATAATCCTACAAGGGCTGGATATGTGTTTACTGGTTGGACGTTTAGTGGTGGAGGAACATATACAAGATATGATACGTCTGTTAGTGCTAGTTCTACAACTACATTTAACTATAATGCTTCTAACAGTACTTTACCTACTGCGTATAATAACTCTGGTGGTGGAACGGTTACTAATTCGATGGTTGCTGATTCGACTGCTACTGGAGGATATGCTTTAAGGGTAGTTACTAATGGAACAGCATCTCCAGGAGCTGGTGGAGTATATGTAGATTCTGCACTTCCAACTACTGCTGATAGGATAAATGTTATTCAAGTTAAGGCAAAGATTCCTACGGGATATAATTTAGCTCTTGGTGGTATTTCACATCAATATACTGGTATTGGATCAAATTATATTTATGATACTAATGCTGGTACTGGTGGCTGGGTAACATATAATTTAGTATTATTTATGGGACATACCGGTAAGTTTGATGCTCATTTATATCTTTATGTATCTGGAACAAACAATACTAGTGTAACTTGGTATATTAATTCTATTAGTGTTAAAAGTTATACTCAAGCAGCATTTAAATCTGTTTATAAATTTGCTGCTAATAATGGTACATTAACTGCAAGGTGGGGGACTGGAGGATCTAGAATAACCTTTAATACGAATGGTGGAACATTTAATACAACTTATGTAAAAAGTTGGAGTAATGGTTATTTTGATGCTTCTTCTACTGCCGCATCTAGACCATATTCTTATTTGGGAACATCTTATGCAACAGCTCCTGCTAGTACTGATTATAATTTTACTCCAGATAGTAGAGTTACTTCTCGAACTGGTTATACGTTTGCTGGATGGTATACGGCTACCTCTGGTGGTACTAAAGTATTTAATGTTAATGGTACTTTGCCGGCATCGGTTAGTGGTTATAGTGATTCATCTAGTAGATGGATTAAATATGATGCTAATGCTACATTGTATGCTAGGTGGACAGCTAATACTTATACATTAACTTATAATAATAATAGTGGTAGTGGATGTACTTCTAAAACTGGTACTTATGGTTCTACTTGGGGATCTTTATGTACACCAACAAGATTAGGATTTAAATTTAATGGTTGGTATACAGCAACTTCTGGCGGAACACAGGTTACGGCATCTACTACAGTTTCAGGAAATCAAACTGTATATGCACGTTGGGGTAATTATGTTTCTGATGGATACTATTATGTAGCTCCTACTGCAAGTACTGGATTCTCGTTAAATGTTGAAAATGCTTATGTTGATAATAGTACTAATGTACAGATTTATACTTCTTCTACTAGCGTTGTTACTACTAAAGCTGCTATGATTGAACTTAAAAATAATGGTGATGGTACTATTACAATGCTGAATCAGCATTCAAGAAAGGCTATTGATATAAAGAGTGCAACGATGGCTAATAGTACTAATGTACAGATTTATACATCTAATAATTCGTGTGCTCAAAAATGGTATATGGTTCCTGCTACTACAACTGGTGGAGCATCGGGTTACTTATTGAAATCTTCTTGTAATCAAAGTTATGGTTTAGATATAAGTGGTGGAACTTTTGAGAATAATAGAAATGTTCAATTATATACTTCTAATGGTAGTAATGCTCAAATATGGACTTTCCAATCTAAGACAACTTATACTAATCAAACATACACAATCGCTTATAATGGTAATGGTAATACTGGTGGTTCTACAGCTAGTCAAACGGGTATTGTTTGGAAGAATGAAGTTACTCTGCGTAGTAATGGCTTTACTAAGGCAGGATATTCATTTAAGAACTGGAATACTGCTACTGGTGGTGGTGGAATAACTTATGCTGCTGGTGGCACATATGCTGGTCTTACTAATGCTAGTGGTGGAACAATTACTTTATATGCTCAATGGAATCATACGGCTACTACGATGTATCCAAAAACAAGAGCTAATTGTAGGACTAGTAAAAGTACTTCAGCTAGTGTAGACTTTGTATTACAGTGTGGTCAAACTGTTGAAGTTGATAATTACGATTCTTCTACGGGACAACCAACAAGTGGTAGTTGGTATCATGTTGTTGCATTGAATAGTACTGCTAAGAATTGTTATATAAGCTATAATAGTGGTAATTCAATAAGAACACCTAAACCAAGTAATTGTGATTAAAATAATTAAGATTCATACTTTTGTGTGAATCTTTTTATATTTACTGTGGTAGGATATATTAGATTTGATAAAGAATATTTAGTTATTAAAGATTTGTTTATTATATTTATTGCTAATTATAAATAATATTTGTATAATGATATTAGATAGTAGGTGTTATGATGACAGGTGAAGATTTTTTAAATAAGTTGTATAGAGATTTAAATTTAAGTGAAGAAGTACAACATACTGCTAAGGGAACTAAAAACAAAACGGAATCTGTAAAAAGATATATGGATCGTTTAGAGAGAATACATGCTAGAGCTTCTTTAAAGAAACATGATTTAGATATATTAAAGGATTTATATCACAGAAAGTATTGTATAAAACCTAAAGATATACCTAATGGTATTAATAGTGAAGAAGTTATTAATAAGCAAGAAGAATCTTTAGATAGATGGATAGATTATTTGGTTTCTGATGCTTCTAAATATCCTATGTGGGTTAAATATTGGATATTTCAGGGTATGCTTAAATTAGGAAGCTTTGATGGTGATACACAGCTTTATCAAAAAAGAACCAGAAAAACTTTAGTTCCTTTTGTTGCGGTTGATCCAGAAGTTTTAGATATGTGTATTGAGCAAATGATGCTATATGTAGGAAATAGAGAAATAAATGAAGAAGATGAAGAAGTAGTAAAATATATTGAATCTGGTAATTTCAGTAAATTGTATGTAATTAATGTTTTAAAGAAGAAAAAAGGTCTTCTTACTGGTAGTATGTTTGATGGAATTTGGGTTAAGTATAATTATGAAACTGTGGAAGAAGTAGATGAAAAAATAAAAAGAGGAATAACACCTGAATATAAAAAATTATTTGATTCTTTGCAAGGTTGTGGTACAAATTGGTGTACTGCTGGATCAGAATCTACTGCAAAATATCAAATATGTGGTGGTTCTCAATATATTGGTGGCGATTTCTATGTATATTGTACAAAAAATAAACAAGGGGAATATAAGGTACCTAGAATAGCTATTAGAATGGATAGAGAGAATGTTGGAGAAATTAGAGGAGTTGCTGATGGACAAAATATAGAAGATGGTTTAGAAGTAGTAGTTCAAAAGAAATTAAATGATTTTAAATTGAGTGAAGAAAAGAAAAAGAAGTATATGACAATTATAGCGGATATGAAAAAATTATCTTTTATAAATAAAAAATTTAAGAATAAAGTTCCTTTTAATTTAGATGATATTAGATTTATTTATGAAATTGATAGAGAAATAGAAGGTTTTGGATGGACAAAAGATGAAAGAATTAGAGTAATAATTAAGGCAAGAAATATTAAGGATGATTTTTATCGATTAAGTAGCAAGGAAGATAGAGTAAAATTTGCATATCTTCAACCGGATATTATAAAGTTTATAGATAAAACAGTTGATGGTTATGAAGACATTGCGATGGTGGTTGTGAATCGTAGTGGATATATGCTTCGCTTTATAGATAGTACAATTGCTAATTATAGGGATGTAGTGTTTACTGCTGTTAAAAATAATATAAATGCTTTTGTTTATGTAGATAAATCTATGGAAGGCTATTTAGATTTGGTAATGGAATTAGTAAAGCAAAATGGGCTTATTATTGGGCATATTGATAGTAAGACAGAAAGATATTTTGATTTAGCTATGGAAGCAGTGAAAGAAAACGGATCTGCTATTCTGTTTATTGATAGTAAAACAGAAAGATATTTTGATTTGGCTTTAGAGGCAGTGAAAGGAAAAGGCTCGGCTATTGAGAATATAGATAAGACTACGGAAGGTTATAGAGAATTAGCTTTGGAAGCTGTAAAGAGAGATCCTTATGCAATTCAATTTGTTGCTAAAGACATGGAAGGTTATAGGGAAGTAGCGCTAGAAGCGATAAAATCTGTTAGTTCTTTAATTGAAAAAATAGATAAAACTGTAGATGGATATGAGGATATAGTTTTAGCATCTGTTAAGGGAGATGGATCGAATATTCGATTTATTGGTAAGGATGTACTAAAGTATAAAGAAATAGCAATAGAAGCTGTAAGGAAAGATCCTTATGCAATTCGATATGTAGATGATTCTTTTGAAGGATATAAGGGCATAGCAATAGAAGCTGTAAAGATTAAGCCGTTTGTTCTTAATTATATTAAGAGTGATGTTACAGGATATAAGGATATAGCAATAGAAGCAGTGAAGAGAGAACCATATGCAATTAAATATGTGGATAAGGATACGAATGAATATAAAGAGATAGCAATGGAAGCTGTAAAAAAAGATCCTTTCGGTATTGATTATATTGATGAGAATTTACCTTTTTATGGAGAATTAGTAGTTAACGCTGTAATGAAGGAATGGCGAGTTATTCAAATAATTGATAAATCTTTTGAAGGGTATGAAGAGTTAGCAAGGTTGGCAATACGAAAAAATCCTTATGCAATCAGATATATAGATAATACAGTTAAAGGATATAAAGAAATGGCAATAGAAGCTGTGAAAAAAGATCCATTTCAATTTACGGGTATTGATGCCAGTGTTGATGGTTATCGTGAGATAGCAATTGTGGCAATAAAAAATAATCCTAATAATGTTCAATTTCTTGATAGTTCTATTGAAGGTTATAAGGAGATATTAATGGCAACAGTGAAGGATAATCCTTATGTAATTGGTATTCTTGATAAGACTATGGAAGGATATAGAGATTTAGTGTTAGAAGCAGTAAAGTGTGATGGTAGATCTTTATATTATGTTGATGAGTCTATAGATGGTTATGAAGAAATTGCTACTATAGCAGTAAAGCAAAATTATTATGCTTTTAATTGTGTGAAAAAATCTTCACCGATTTATAAAAAACTTCGTTTTTTGGCTTTAAGAGAAGCTATTAAGAAAAATGTACAAATTAAGAAAACAAATGAGAATAAAAAAAGATAAAAATAGCAACTTTGGTTGTTATTTTTTAGCACTCGTTATTGACAAGTGCTAATCTAAGTGATATATTACTATGTGAGAGGATGATATGAATGGAAAAGAAAAAAGAATTTAAAGCTGAATCTAAGAGATTATTAGATTTGATGGTTAATTCTATATATACTAATAAGGATATATTTTTAAGAGAACTTATATCTAATGGTAGTGATGCTATTGATAAGTTATACTATGAATCATTAACTAATAAGGATATTAATATTGATAAGGATGATTTTTATATTAGAATTGATATTGATAAGGATGATAGAAAGCTTATTATTACTGATAATGGTATTGGGATGGATAAGGAAGAATTAGAGAATAATCTTGGTACTATTGCGGAGAGCGGATCTTTAAATTTTAAAAATCAGATAGAGAATAAGAATATAGATATTATTGGACAATTTGGTGTTGGTTTTTATTCTGCTTTTATGGTAGCTAGAAAGATTAAGGTAGAGAGTAAGAAGGTTGGATCTGATAAGTCTTATGTTTGGAAGAGTGAAGGTGCTGATGGTTATACTATAAAAGAAGGTAAGAAAAAGGATGTTGGTACTACTATTATTTTGAAACTTAAGGATGATGATGAGAATTTTAAATATTCTGATTATTTGGATTGTTTTAAGTTAAAGAATTTGATTAAGAAGTATTCTGATTATATTAGATATCCTATTAAGTTAGAGATGGAGAAATCTAAGTTAAAAGATGATAAAGATAATGAATATGAAACTTATAAGGAAGTAGAAACAGTTAATAGTATGGTTCCTTTGTGGAAGAAAAATAAGAAAGATATTAGTGAAGATGAATATAATTCTTTCTATATGGATAAGTTTTATGATTATGATAAGCCTTTGAAAACTATTCATACAAGTGTTGAGGGACAATGTAGTTATCATGCTTTGTTATATATTCCTAGTCATTTACCTATGGATTATTATACTAAGGAGTTTGAAAAGGGTATAGCATTATATTCTAATGGAGTTTTAATTATGGATAAGTGTGCTGATTTAATTCCTGATTATTTTGGTTTTATAAAAGGGCTTGTTGATACGGAAGATGTTAGTTTAAATATTTCTCGTGAGATATTGCAACAGAATCAAGCAGTTAAGATTATAGCTAAATCTATTGAAAAGAAGATAAAGAAAGAATTAGAGAATATGCTTAAGAATGATAGGGAAGCATATGAGAATTTCTTTAAGACTTTTGGTATGCAGATTAAGTTTGGGGTTTATGCTGATTTTGGTGTTAATAAGGATAATTTGAAAGATTTACTTATGTTTTATTCTTCTTCTGAAAAGAAGTTAGTTACTTTAAATGAATATGTTTCTAGAATGAAGAAGGATCAGGAATGTATATATTATGCTTGTGGTGAGAATAATGATAAGGTTGATAATATGCCTCAAGTAGAAGTAATTAAGGATAAGGGTTATGAGATCTTATATTTAACTGAATATGTTGATGAATTTGCTTTACAGGCATTAACTACTTATGATGCTAAGAAGTTTGTTAATGTAAGTAATGATGATGTTAATTTAGATAGTGATGATGAGAAAAAAGAATTAGATAAATTAAATTCTAAGGCTAAGGATATGTTTAGTGCTATGAAAGAAATTCTTAAAGATAGTAATATTAATGATATTAGATTTACTAATAGGTTAAAGAATCATCCTGTATGTTTAACTACTGAGGGTAATATTTCTGTAGAGATGCAAAAGGTACTTAATGCTTTACCTAATGAAGAGAAAGTAAATGCTAAGATGATATTAGAAATTAATAAGGATCATCCTATTGCTAAGAAGATTGAAGATTTATATAAAAATAATAAAGAAGAATTGGAAAAATATACAAAGATTTTATATTCAGAGGCTAGGTTAATAGAGGGACTTTCTATTGATAATCCTACTGAAATAAGTAATTTAATTTGTGATATTATGGCGAGGTAAGTATGAAGTATATATATAATAGAGTTATTGCATATGTAATAGATATGTTAGTGGTAGTAGTTATAGCTACACTTTTATCAAGAGTTAGTTTTATTAATCCAGAGGTTGATAATTATAATAAATATAATGAACTTTATAGTGATTTTAATATAAATTATCAAAGTTATGTTAGTGATTTAGAGAAGTATTATGGTAATAATGAGATTAGTGAAAAGGAATATGATAAATTAGTTAAAAAATATGATGATATTTCTTCTTCTTTAGTTAAGTATTATGATGATAAGGAAATTACTGATAAGGAATATAATAAGATTGTTAATGAAACTAATAAGACTTATATGAAACAGAATAAGAAATTATATTTTAATCTTTGTAAGTATTCTTTAGTTTATAATATTATTGTTTTAGTTTGTTTGGTTTTATATTTTGTTGTGTTTAATATAGTTACTAATGGTCAAACTTTGGGTAAAAAGCTTTTTGGGTTACAAATTGTTAGTGTTGATGATGGTAATGTAACTAAATTAAATTATGTTATTAGATTTTTGATATTATATTTTCCTATTTATTATTTAGCTGTTATAATTGGACCATTTGTGATGAATGTTAATAATTTTTATACTTTAGGTTTAATTTTTTCTAGTATTAAAAATTATTTGAATGTTGCTATTATTATGTTTGTATTATTTAGGAATGATAAGAGAGGTTTACATGATTTAGTATCTCATACTAAAGTAATAGATTTGAATACTAAAGAAAAAGATTTATCTAAGGGTAAAAAGAAAGTTAATGCTAAGAAAAAAAATGATCTTGATGTTGAAGTTATTAGGGAAAAGAAGAAAGTGAAATCTAAGAAAAATAAGAAAATAATTGTAGATAATGAAGAGAATTAATTATTAATTCTCTTTATAAATACTTGATTAAACTATAAAAAAATAGTAAAATGTTTGTAGGAGGGAGTTTTTATGAAAAAAACTGATATTGCTCTTATAGTTGGAGTTATTTTGATAGTAATAATTGGGGGATTTGTTATGAAAGGTAATAAAGAAGTTGGTTATGAGTTACCTTTAACTTTGGCTGGTGAAGCTGGACTTCATGAGTTAAGTTATTCGGAATATAAGACTAAAATTGATAATAATGAGTCTTTTGTATTTATTGTAGAGAGAGCTACTTGTTCTCATTGCGTTAGTTTTATGCCTGTAGCTGAAGAATTTGCAAAGACTGAAGGTGTTCCATTATATTATGTTGATACTGATAAGTTTGAGGAAGCAGATTGGGCAGAATTTGAGAGTACTAACACTTTCTTTAAGAAGAATGCTAATAATTGGGGTACTCCAACGACAATTGTTTTAGCTGGTAAAAATGCAGTAAAATATATTGCAGGTGAGACTACAGCTAGTGAACTTAAGAAGTTATATACTAAGTATTTTGATTTAGATAGTTATAAAGGAGAATAAAAAGGTAGGTGACAATGTGAGTGGTTGTTATGAGTTTGTTTGGAAATTTAAGAGAAAGTATCCTTTAACCGTTGCTTTTAGAATGAAGAAGCATGCTTCTATTGTTGATAAGCATTTGAATACTGATGAGAGGATTATTTATGCGTTTCCTGCTCAGAAAAATGATAATTCATTTTTGTTATTTAATACTTGCGTGGTAGCATTAACGAATAAGAGAATTGTTATTGGGATAAAGAGATTATTATGGGGATATTTCTTTATTTCTATTACACCTGATATGTTTAATGATTTAACAGTTAATAGTGGACTTATATGGGGTGGAATTGTAATTGATACTATTAAGGAAAAAGTAGTGCTTACTAATATTGCACCTAAGGGTTTACCGGAAATAGAATCTATAATTACTGATTATATGATGGAAGAAAAGAAAAAGTATAAGGAGAGAAATAGTAAGGGTTAATTTTGAATTAATCCTTTTATTTTAAAAAATACTTGTAATTTATTTTATTTATGTTATAATTGTTTACGTGGCAATTCGCTGGTTTTATTAACTATAATTGCAGTAACACATATTTTGTATAGGAGGGATAGTATGAATTTGATTGAAAAAATTACTGCTAAACAGATTAATCCTAATGTACCAGAATTTAGAGTAGGAGATACTGTAGTTGTTGGTTGTAAGATTAAAGATTTTAGAAATGGTAAGGAAGTACAAAGAATTCAAAATTTTAAGGGTATTGTAATTGCTCGTAAGAATAGTGGTGTATCTGAAACTTTTACTGTTAGAGCTATTTATAGTGGAATTGGTGTAGAAAAGACATTTCCTATTCATAGTCCTAATATTGATTCTATTGAAGTAGTTAAAAAAGGTAAAGTTAGACGTGCTAAATTATATTTCTTAAGAGAAAGAACTAAGAAATACAATATCAAAGAAAGAGCTAATAAAGAATCTTTGAAATAAGAAAATAATAAGTACATGCTTATTATTTTTTATTAGAAGGGAGTAGTTATGAAGAATTTTATTAAGGAATTAATACCATATGTAATTATTGTTATATTAGTAGTATTTATTAGGAGTTTTATAATTACTCCAGTTATTGTTAGAGGCGACTCTATGGACGATACTTTAATTGATGGGGAAGTATTATTTTTAAGTAAGATATCTTATCGTGTTGGTGAGATAAAGAGATTTGATATTGTTGTTATTAGGGATGGAGATAATGATTTAATTATTAAAAGAGTTATTGGTCTTCCTGGAGATAATGTTAAATATAGAGACAATGTTTTATATATTAATGGTAAGAAATATAAAGATATTTATGCTAATGGTAAGACTGAAGATTTTGATTTGCAGCAGATATGTATGATAAATAATTCTGAATGTGTTAGTAAAATCCCTAAAGATATGTATTTAGTTTTAGGTGATAATAGAGAGGTTTCTGCTGATTCTAGGATTAAGGGATTATTTAGTAAAGATGTTATTTTGGGAAAGGCTGTATTTAGAGTTTGGCCTATTAATAAGTTAAATATTTTAAAATAAAAAATTAGAGGAAACTCTAATTTTTGTTTAGTAATTTTTCAAAATTTAAATAGCAAATATCGTTTATAATTATTTTACATTTAGAATATTTTTTAGCACATGATTCAAATAGAATAAATAAATCATTATTACTAGTATTTATTTGTTCGGCTAAGCAAGGTAATTTTATTTGATTTATTGTTTTAAAATTGTTATTTTTATCTATTTGTGATATATAAATGGTAGAATTATTTCTTCTTCCATAAGAGGAAGAGAATATATAATAGTTTTTTTCTTTATATTTATAGATACACATTCCTTGAGTATGAGGATAGGGGTTAATAATACTTTCTTTTTCTATTAAATAACCATTATTTTTTATAGCATATTTTTTAATAATTGATTTTTTTTTGGAAAAGTTTCCGATATATAAGTAATTGCTATGAACTGTTAGATAGGCTACAGAACTTTTTTTATTGATAGATGATTTTAAATAATTATTATCATCTACTTTTATTTTTAAGGTAGCATTTATTTTTTCTTTAGTTAATAGATCTTTAGCATTATATCTGTTTACATAAGAAGTATTACCTTGTTCTTTACCACTTGCTCCTGGAATAAAGATACTATTGGTTTTTTTATCATAGGCTATAGCACCACTATGATATTTTCCTTCTAATGATACAGTGTTAATTAAATTGTTGTTTTTATCTAGTATTAATATAATAGAATTTTTTTTCTTTTTTTCATCATAGGCTACTATTAGGGTTTTATTATCTATTTTGCAGCTTCCTTGAGGAATAAATGATGTTTTATTTATAGGAATGTTTGTAAATTTGTTTAAACTATTTGAGAATACAGGATATCTTTTTAATATTTCTTTATATGGGTTTTGTTTATCTTTATTCATAATCTACCTCTTATTAATATTTATAACATAGTTTTTCTTTTTTTTCAATTTTTCTTTTTTAAATTATAGTTTTTATTGTATAATATTATTGTGAGGTGAGTATATGAGTAATAATTCAATTAAAGGTTTTGAATATTCAGCTAGTAACTTTGATATTTTTAGGTTTGATAAAAAAAAATCTGTTACTCAACAGAAAGGTTTTCCTTATGCTGTAATCTATAATCCTTCGACAGAGAATATAGATGTTGATGATACTGGTGGATCTATGAATAGTGGTATTATTTCTCGTGCTAGGCTTAATAGCTTTGAGGTTTCTGATGAATGTTGTAGTGAAAATATAAATTTTGATTATTATAGTGATTTGTTTGAAAAATATATGAAGAATTATGAGAATAGTGATATACGAAGTAGAACTGTTGCTGCTGCATTATTTTTAACTACCCAATTACCTAAATTACCTTATTTTTATGGTGGTGGGCATGAAATATCTTTTGATGAATTTGTTGGATTAAATCCAAAATGGGGAAAAATTGATAGTATTGTATATGATTCTGAAGATCAAAATACGGGAGAGAAATATCCTTATTCTTATGATTGTTCTGGATTTGTTACTTGGGCTATGATTAATGCTGGATATAAGTTTAATAATTTTTTAGAGTGTCCTACTTCTTCAGAGTTACGTGATATGGGTGAAACTAGAGAATTAAAAGGAATTGATTTATCACGTGTTAAAGCTGGTGATTTGGCATGGATGGAAGGACATATTGGGTTAGTTGTTGGTGTTGATGTTGAAAACAAAGAAGTAAAGATAGCGCATTGTTCTTATTCAGGGGCTGGAATGAATATTACTACAATGAGTACTGAAACTGGTAAGATTGTAGATGATAGCATTGGGTCTACGGGAACTAATAGAGAAGGTCTAGAATATTTTACTCATATAACGTTATTTAATTATGATAAATAAAGAAAGGATTGATAATAATGGAATATAAGAGATTTAATAATGTGATAGTTGCTAGAATTGATAAGGGGGAAGAAATACTTGATAAGATTAAGGAGATTAGTTTAAAGGAAAATATTAAGCTTGCTAATGTTAATGCTTTAGGTGCTACTAATGATTTTACTGTAGGTGTATTTAATGTTGATGAAAAGAAATATTATTCTAATTCTTTTCAAGGTAATTTTGAAATTGTATCTTTGACAGGTACTATTAATACAATGAATGGGGAATTTTATACTCATATTCATATGAGCGCTGGTAATGATAAGGGAGAAGTATTTGGTGGTCATTTGAATAAAGCTATTGTTAGTGCTACTTGTGAGATGATAATAAATATTATTGATGGTGTGGTTGATAGATATTTAGATGAGGAGATAGGGCTTAATTTATTTAAGTTTTAATTATTATGATAGAAGAATATAGTAGAGTATATAGAAGTGATGTTAGAGAATTACTTAATCAATTGCAGTTATATGTAGAGAGTATTGATAAAGAGGGGTATAATATTTTTACTGAAGAATTCGGTGAAAATTATTTAGAGAGTATTTTTAATAAAGTGAATGATAATAATGGTAAGATATATTTATATAAAGACGGAGATAAAGCAGTAGGTATTATTATTGGTGTTGTTAATAATGAAGAAGATGCTAGTTATGGATATAAATTACCTAAAAGGGGAAAGATTACAGATTTGATTGTTTTAGATAGTTATCGTCATATGGGTATTGGGACATCTCTTATAAAAGAGATGGAAAAATATTTTGATAGTATTAATTGTAAAAATATAATTATTAGTACTTTGGCATATGGAAGTGCGATAAATTTTTATGATAAATTAGGTTATCATATGAGAATGGTGGATATGGTTAAAGATATAAAAGATTAATTTTAATCTTTTTTTCTTGACATTAATAGAACTTGTTATAAAATATATGTGAAGTGGGGTGCGTTATGAATTATTTTTCAAAATGTTCTGAATGTAAATATTTAGATGAAAAAAATGTAATTGAGACGATGTTTTTTGGAATAAGACATTATTGTAATTGGCATTATGAGTATGTTCATGCTGATAATGATGCATGTGATGACTTTTATAGAGATTGGGATAGAAGTAGTGATACTGTTTATGAATTAAATGAAGAGTCTAGGACAGGAAAGCGAATTAATGAGAATAAAAATTTAGGTATGGTGAGAGGAAAGAATGAATCAATAGAGGATTATTCAAGAAGAATGAGTGTAGAAAATATTTATGCTTTACAGAGAGAAGCTGGTATTACTCCTTATGTTCCTAATACTTATAATGATATTAATATTGATTATAAGGCTCTTAGTAATCGTAATAGAAAGGGATTTTTAAAAAAATTTTCACCATATTTTTATACATTTTTTTATGTTTTTGGTATGAAAAAAGATCCTATTTATTTGAAATTAGATAAATTTAGATCTAATATTGTTCCTATATATCCTAGTTGTTATGACATACATAATTATGATAAGGAGCATGGTAGAAATTTGCATTTGAAAATTGTTAATAGTATAAAAAATGATAATGATTTATATTATAATTCAATTTTAATGTTGGTAAGGGAATTTTCTGGTATTGATTGGAATGATATTGAGGGTATGCATGATGCCTGGGTAGATGGTATAGATTATTTGGAACAAAAGGTTGATTATGTGACTAAACCTAAGGTAAGAATAAGAAAATAATAACAGTTCAAAAAATTGAACTGTTTTTGTATTTATGCTATAATTACTTTGAATAGGAAGTATTATATGAGAAATAAGAAGAGAAAGAAATCTAGGCAGGATATAAAATTTATGCTGAAGTGGAATATTTTTGTATTTATAATTATTATTTTTTTGATATTTTTAGAGTGTACAATAGGATTGTATTTATTTACTAAGGGAGATGAAAAAATGATAGAAGATGGTGGTGTAGTTAAAAATATTAAACTTAAGGGATATAATGATAAGATAGTGTCTAAAGATATTGTTTCTTTCAAGTATCAAGGATATGATTTTTTTGTTTCTTGTGAATTAAAAGATAATACTTTACATGTTACTTCTAGGGGTAGTTTAAGGGATGATAGTTATTTTGCTTTAGATTATAATTCTAAGGATAATAAGTTATTAAACGATTTACAAGATATAGTTGTTAAATATAATTTGAGTAAAAATAATGGCTATGAATATGAAGTTGCTGGTTTACCTGAGGGATTAGGTGATATTCTTTCTGTTAAATATGAGAGTGGTGAGAAGATATGGAAATATTGTAATCAAGCTCATAATGTAACTGAAGAAGTAGCTAATAAAATTTATGATGTTTTTCATAATTGTGCTCTTCGTAATGATTTAGATTTTAATCATGAGAGTTCTGATATAGTATTAAATGATGATGCTACTAAGGAATATGTTCAAGGTACTTGGAAAGGAATTCATTTTGGGAGAGAATATAAAATAATTTTTGATGATGATAATATAAAAATATATGAGGATAATAAGCTTACTGATGATATAGAATATTTAATTATTAATGGAGATATTGTTACTAATAAGGTAAAAGTAGGAATTGATACTCCTAAGGATAGAGATGATTATGAAGAATTTAGTGTTATATCTACTATTAAAAAGAAGAATGATTTTACGATGGTAGCATATTTTATGAAGGATAGTTATTCTACTTGTAATTTGTTGAGACAGGAATAGGAGGATATATATGAAGAAATATTATTTGATTGGGTTGATTATTGCTATATTAATTATAATAATTTTATTGTTTATTAAATTTAGAAAGAGACCAGTAGAGATATCTTCTATTAAGTATTTTCATTTTAGTTATGATAAGGGATATATGATGAATGCTAATATTATTTATGAAGTAAATTATAACGATAATAAATATCTTGTTAAGATTAAACCTTATATGGTTAGTGATGAAGATGCTTTAGAAAAAGAAATTAGCAGTGATGAAGTTAAGAAAATAGAAGATATTTTGGTTAAATATAATGTTAATAAATGGGATGGCTTTCAAAGGGTTGATAAAAATGTTTTAGATGGTAATTCTTTCTCTTTATCAGTTGGTTTTATGGATGAAAATTCTATTCATGCTTCTGGGTATATGATGTATCCTAAGGGATATGGAGATGTACGTGGTGCTTTGGATGAGTTTTTTATGAATATATATGATAATAGATGAGGTAATTAAATGAAAAGGTATATAGAGGGAATAAAATTTGGTATGGTGTTACAGCTAGCAATAGGTCCTATGTGTTTAATGACTTTTAATACTGCTCGTAATTATGGTTTAGTTAAGGGATTAATAATGGTATTGGTTATTGCTTCTGTTGATGTATTATATATTACTTTATCTTGCGTAGGAATAAGTAAATTATTAGAGAATTCTAAGTATAAAGTTTTATTTAAAGTAATTAGTTCTGTTGTTTTAATGATATTTGGATGTAGTATTATTTTAAATTCTTTTGGTATTAGTGTTATGCCTGTTTTAAGTATTAATCCAAATTCTAAAGATATTTTTATTCAAGGATTTGTTTTAGCTCTTTCTAATCCAATAACGATAGTTTATTGGGGAAGTGTTTTGACTAATAAATTATTGGAAGATAAAATGAAAAAAATACAATTAATTATTTTTTGTATGGGATTAGTTTCTGCTACTTTATTATTTCTTTCTTTTGTTGCAATTATAGGTAGTTTATTTGCTACATTTATTTCTGATGTATTCGCAAATATATTAAATATTATTGTTGGTATTGTTATTGTTGGATTTGGTGTTAAATATTTGGTTAATGATAATAGTTGTAATTGAGGTGTAGTATGAAGAGTTTTTTTGGTTATTTAAAGTTTAATTGGCAGTATATAAAGAGTGATAGAAAGTACTTATTAATTATTTTCTTCGCAAATATAATAGGTATAGTTTTAAATGTTATTATGCCAATACTAAGTGCTAAAATAATTATTGAATTGACTACTAATAATTATAAGAGAATTATATTAGTTGCTATAATGATATTTTTGGTTGATTTTTTATCTAGTTTAGTTTATTTCTTTTCACGAACTTTTTCTACTAAGATATATAGAAATACTTTATCTAAATTAGAAGTTGATTTGGGACGTAATGTACTTAAATTAGAAAATAATTGTCTTGATAATACTAGTAGTGGTGTGTTTATACAGAGACTTACTAGTGATACTACTAGGATGGCTGATGTATTTAATCATTTGTTAGAAATAATTTCTTCTGTGTTGAAAGATATTGGAGTATTTATTGCAATATTTGTTGTGAATAAAGTAGTTTTTGTTTATGTTATTATTACAGTGATTGTATTATATTATTTTGAAAAATTAAGAACTGATAGAAGAAATAGGGATGATAAAGAATTTAGAAAATATAAAGAGAAAGTATCTGGTTTTATTGGTGAATTAGTTAGAGGCGCTAGGGATATAAAGATGCTTAATAGTGAGAATGATTTTGTTTTAGAATTGGATAAGAGAATTAATACTGCTAATGATAAGATGAGATATATGCAGACTAATTCTATTAGATTTTCTACATTTAATTGGGTATTAAGTAATTTGTTTTCTTTGATTTTAATTGTTTTATTAGTTGTTTTGCTAGAAAAGAAATATATTATATCTAGTATTGCTTTGGTTTTATATAATTATGCTAAGAGTGTAGAACATTCTGTTTATACTATTGGTTATTTAATGGAGTATATTAAAGATTTTAATTTGTCTTGTGAAAGAGTTGTTGATATTTTAAATGATGATAAGTTTAAGAAAGAGAATTTTGGTAGTGTTCATTTAGATAAGGTAAATGGTAATTTTGAATTTAAGGATGTATCTTTTAGTTATAATAATAAGAAGTTACTTAAGAATCTTAATTTTAAAATTAATTCTAATGAGACAGTTGCTTTTGTTGGTAAGAGTGGATCTGGTAAGACTACTATATTTAGTTTGTTATGTAAGATGTATAATATAAAACATGGATGTATAACTATTGATGGTGTAGATATTAGAGATTTAGATAAAGATTCTATTAGGGGAAATATTACAATTATTAGTCAAAATCCTTATATATTTAATGTTAGTATAAAAGAAAATTTAAAATTAGTTAAGAGTGATATAACTGATAAAGAAATGATTGATGCTTGTAGGGTTGCTTGTTTAGATGATTTTATTAAGACTTTACCTAATAAGTATGATACTGTTATTGGTGAAGGAGGAATAAATTTATCTGGAGGTCAAAAGCAAAGACTTGCTATTGCTAGGGCTTTAGTTCAAAAGACTGAAATAATTCTTTTTGATGAAGCTACTAGTGCTTTAGATAATGAGACACAGACTAAGATACAAGAAGCTATTGAAAATATGAAGGGGGAATATACAATATTGATTATAGCTCATAGATTATCTACTATTAAGAATGCTGATAGAATATTATATTTAGAAGATGGGGAAATTAAGGCTGAAGGGAGTCATAAAAAATTACTTGAAACTTGTGAAGGATATAAAAAATTATATGAGAGTGAGAATATAGAGAAGTAGTTTATTTATGATTTAATATAAAATAATTATAAAAAATACTTTCTAGAAATAGAAAGTGTTTTTTTATGGTATAATTAATTAAAGGTGATGGTATGAAATTTAGGGAATTTTATATATGTAATAATGATGGAAAGAGTAATTGTGTTGTAAGATCTTTATGTAGAATATTAAATAGAGATTATGATACTGTTTATAATGAATTATGTGATGTTGCTAAGGAATTAAATTGTAATTCTTTTAATGATGTAGAAGTTTTTGAAACTTATATGAAGAGAAATAATATTTTATCTATTAATTATGGTAAGGATATAAGAATTAAAGATTTGGATTTAGAAAAGGGAGAGTATATAGTTTTTTGTTGGGATAAGAAAGACTTTTATCATATGGTTAGTATTATTGATAATATTTTATATGATAAAGATGATATGAGTTTAGATTTATATGTAATTAATGTATATAAGAAGTAGGTGTATATCTTTATGAGAAAAAAGTTAATTTTATTTGATTGGGGTAATATAGTTGAAGCTCATACAACGGGTTATACCTGTCGTGCTGCTTGGTTAGATACGTTTAGAGCTTGTGGATATGTTGGTGATAAAGATATATTTGATCGTTTAAGTAAGTATAGGGTTAGTTGTATAAGAGATTCTTTAGAGTTTATGAATGTTTATGAATTATTAAAGAAAGATTTTGGATTTAATAAGAATTTTCAGGAATTTGTAGAAATATATTTGAATATATTTGATAAGATAGATTATTATGAAGATGTTTCTAATTATGAGAAATCTTTAAGGGATAAATGTTATATTGGTATTTTTTCTAATTTAACTATTTTTGATAAGAGTAGATTAGATAAACAAGTTAATTTATCTAATTATGATTATGTGTTTTTGTCATTTGAATATGGGTTAAGAAAGCCTGAAAGAGAGTTATATGAGATAGTTCAGAATAAAGTTCCATTTGAAGCTAAGGATATTTTGTTTATTGATGACAGAAGTGATAATATTGAAACTGCTAAAGAGATGGGATGGAATGCTTTTCAATCTACTGGTTTAGAATTAGATAAGATAAAAGAGAAGTGTGAAGAATTTTTGGGAAATTAATTAATATTTTTTGTTTTTTTAGATGTTATTATGAGAAATACTATTGAAAATATTATTTATAGATGTAAAATATATATTGATTTTGTATAATTATATAGAAATGAGGATGGAATATGAAACATATTTTTATTGTTAATAGATTTAGTTTAAGAGAAAGATTAAATACGTATACAGAAATATTAAAAGAAGTGGCTAAGGAATTAAAATTAGATTATAAAATTGAAATAAATGATGAAGAACATTCTACAGAGGATATACTTGATAGTTATAAGAATAAATCATGTATTATATATGCTGTTGGTGGAGATGGAATATTAAATAGGGTAATTAATGCTATATATGGAACTAAAAATAAAGTGGCTTGTATTCCTGCTGGTACTGGTAATGATTTTAATAGGTCTATTAATGAATTTTTTGATGAAGGAAATAATTTAGTTGATTTAGTTAAATGTAATGATAAATATTTTGTTAATGTTGCTTGTTTTGGTGTAGATGCTGATATTGCTAATGATAATAAAATAGTTCATAATAAATTTATTCCAAGAGATTTACAGTATAAAACTGGTATTGTTAAGCATATTCTTATGTTTAAACCTTATTCATTTGAAATGAAATGGGATAATAATACGATTAATAAAAAATTAGCTCTTGTTACTGTTTGTAATGGTGGTTATTATGGGGGAGGATTTCATATAAATCCTGATGGTGTATATAATGATGGAAAGATTGATATATTTGTTTCTTATGCTACTAATAGAAGAGAATTAATTAAATATTTAATAAAATTATTAAAAGGTGAACATTTAGATTATGATAAAGTAGAACATATAGTTACTGATAATTTTACTATTATTAATAAAGATGAAATAGAAGGTAATTTAGATGGTGAAAGCTTAAGAGATAATAAATTTGAAATGAATGTTATACCTAAAGCAATTACTTTTTATAATAATAAGAAATTAATTAAAAAAATAAATGATAGCTTAGGGAAATAAGATGATTAAATATAAGATATTACATAGAATTGTAAGGTTTTTAAATAAGATATATGTTAGACCTACATATGAGGGATTAGAGAATATTCCTAAGTCTGGTGGTTATATACTTGCTGGTAATCATAGACATTTATTAGATCCTGGACCTATAATGAGTATAACTAATAATAATATTCATTTTCTTGCTAAGGCATCTTTATTTAAGTTTCCTAAGTCATTAATATTTGGTAATATGGGATTAATTCCTGTTAATAGGAATGGGAAAGATAGAGAAGCGTATGATAAGGCACTTGAGTATTTAAATAAAGGTGAAATAATAGCCATATATCCAGAAGGAACTAGGGAAAGAGGTAGAGGATTATTACCTTTTAAGAAGGGTGCTGTTAGAATGAGCTATGAGACAAAGGCACCTATTATTCCATTTGCAACTGTAGGTAAGTATAGACCTTTTAGGAAGGGATTAATTGTTAGATTTGATAAACCATATATGGCTAAGAAAGATATAGATAAATCTAATGATGAATTAAGAGAAAGAGTAAGAAGATTACTAGAAAAGTAGGTCTTCTTTTTTTAGATAAAAAGATATGATATAATTATTTTGAGGGTGAAATAGTGAATTATAAATTAGTTAAATCATCTAATGATGATATAGAGAAGTTAATTGATTATAAGAAAAGAAATATTTATGAATATGCTAAAGATTTATCTGATGATGAAATAAAGAAAATAAATAATTATGTAGAAGAAGATATTCCAAAAATATTAAATAAGTATTCTAGTATTATTATTGATAATAATGTAGTTGGATGTTTATTATTAATTAAAGAAGATGATGGTATATTATTAGATGAAATATATCTGGAAGAAGAATATAGAAATAAGGGTATTGGTACTGATATAATGAAGAAGGTATTAAATGATAATGAGATAGTATATCTTTGGGTTTATAAAGATAATATTAGAGCTATATCATTATATAAGAGATTAGGATTTATAGTTATAGATGATAAGGGGCCTAGATACTATATGATGTATTCTAATAATTAAGTTAAAAAACTATTTAAAAAATATAATATTTATAATATAATATTTATAGGAGGTATATATGAGTTTATATGGTATTTTAATAGCATTAATAGTTGGTGCTATAGCTGGTTGGTTAGCGGGAATTATTATGAATTCTAAAGGAAGCTTACTTAGAAATATCATACTAGGTATTATTGGTGGATTTGTTGGTAGCTTCTTATTTGGTCTTCTAAATATAAATTTCAGTTTAAGTGTAGGACCAATTAATATTGGAACAATTATTGTTTCTGCTATTGGGGCTTGTATAGTATTATTTATAGCAAATAAATTAGTTAAATAAGAACTTATTCAAGTTCTTTTTTAATTATATGATATAATAATTATGGGAGAGATATATATGGTTGAAAATTATTATTATGGAAAGATTGTTTATTGTACTAAATCAGGTAGTGATATTATTCTTGGTGAGAATGGGGAGAAGTATGTGGCGTTCTCTATGCCAAGATTAAATGTTATTGGATATTCTATTTGTAAGATGGATGGTAATGAATATATTGATGTAAGAAATAATAGGAGATATACTAAATTAAAACATTATGAGGATGCGAAAAAGAATAATTTTTATATTATGAATATTAAATCTGTTAAAAAATTAATGGAAGAATTATCTTTAAAAGAGAAATTACAAATATTAAAAACTATTATTTTAATTGAAAATACTGCTAGATTAGGGAAGATAACTACAAATGAAAAAGAAAAAACTTATAGTTTATTAACTAGAAAAGTTAGAGAATAATTATATGGGGGATAGTATTATTAAGTTGTTTGATAAAGATATGGATAAAATAAAATAAGAGGTGAATTATATGGATGTTAATTTTGAATATATAGATCCTTTTGATGAAAAATATGATTATTTAATGCGTGTTGAACATCTTGGAAGATATTTTTTTGCAAGAGATATTTTAAAAAAATCTAAATTGGTTTTAGATGTTGCTTGTGCTAATGGATATGGGTCATATATTTTAGCTAAAGGTATAGATAAGGTATATGGAATGGATTATAATTATTCGTATTTAGAAATTGCAAAAGAAAAATATAGTGCTGATAATATAATTTATAAACAAATGGATTTTAATAGTGAAAAAATATCTGGTAAATATGATGGTATTGTTTGTTTGGAAACTTTAGAGCACTTAAAGGATCCTGAGAGATTTTTACAAAATCTATATGATGTATTAGATGTTAATGGGATTCTTGTTTTATCAATTCCTAATTCTATCTATGAGGAGTTTGATAATGGTAAAAATAAGGATTCTTATCATCTACATGTTTTTACTTATGATTATATTGTCGATTTAATAAAAAAAATTGGTTTTTCTATTGAAGATATATATGGACAATCATATATTAATAAAATTGTTAATAAAGAAATATTAAAATATGAATTAACTAATATTGAAAATGATGCAATGACAATTGGATATCCAAATAAAGATGATTTAAATAAAACATATTCATATATTTTTATACTAAAGAAAGAAATAATAAAATAATAAGTAATGTTAATTTTCTAAGTAGGTGATATTTGTGAAGAATAAAGAATTATTAAATATTTGCTATAAATTTTTTAATAGATTTATAACTTCAGATATATTAATAGAACACCTTTCTAATATTGATAAAACAAATTTATCAAAAGGTGATATAGAAGGGACAAATAAATTAATAAATGATATTAAAAAAATAATAAATAATACTCCAAATAAAGAAGATGAATATATTTTAAAAGAGAAAGAAAATATAAGTAATTTAATTAAAAGACTTGGACAAATACCAAAAGATGATAATAATAGTGATTTTATTAATGGTAGATTAGATAGTTTAAAAAAAGATTATACAAGAGAAAGGGATTCATATGAAAGATGGTTTGCTATAGCTGATTGTATTAATAATAATGATTATTTTACTAAAACATTTGAGAGTTTATCTGATTATGAATTACTAGAGTTTATTGCTCAAAATATTCATGCACCATTTCCGCCTAGTTTAAATCAAGAAGAATTTGATAAATTAGTTAAAGTTGGTATAGAAAAAGATGAAAGAGAATGGTTATGGAGATTAGCATTTAATTACGGGGGAAGAGAAATAAAATTTGATGAGATTATTGGTTATTTTATAGATAAAAAAGATGGATATTATCTTGCTGAATTAATAAGTGCAATTGGGGAGTACTTAGATATTGATAATATTATTGATAAGATTAATGATATTGTATTAATAGATGATTTAATGGAAAGGGAAGAAGTTATCAGGTCTCATGTTTCAGAAGAACAATTTAATAAATTAATGGGAAAAATTGATAAATAGTAAATGAGTTGTTCTTTTTATAGGAGGTAAATGTTATGAAAAATGATATTGAGAGAATTGTTAGTGAATATTTAACTTATTATCCTGAAGAAAGGGTTAATATGTCAAAATTAATTGAATTAATAATTCATAATAAAGAAAATATTTCTAATCTATTTAATAGAAAAAATTTTGAAGGACATATTACAGCTAGTGGCTTTATATATTGTTTAAGTGAAGATAAATTATTACTTTTAGAACATAAATCATTAAATAAATTTCTTCAACCAGGTGGTCATGTTGAAAAAGAAGATTCTGAGATGATTTCTGCTGCTAAGAGAGAAGTTTTAGAAGAAACTGGAATATCAAATATGGAATGTGTAAGTATATCTGGTGATATTAATGTTCCATTTGACATAAATTCTCATTACATTCCAGCAAATGAAAAAAAACATGAAGATGGACATTATCATCATGATTTTAGATATTTATTTATAATAAATAGGTTAGAGGATATTACAATCGATTACAATGAATCTAATGATTATAAATGGGTAAGTGTTAGTAGTTTATTAGATGATGGAAATTTTGGATTATCAATTAAAAAAATTGTTAGTTTAATTAGAAATAAGAAAAAGATAATGAATAAATAAAAATGAATTCTATTTGTGAATTCTTTTTTTTTATATAATACTATTTTTTATGATATAATTAAGTAAATTAAGAGAGTTAATACAAATATTTGATACTTTGTATTGACTTAAATTATTCTGAATATTTGGCAACAAAAGATGAGTCCGTAAATTATGATGAAAGCAAGACTCTATTTGACCTTCTTAGAATTGCATTATATAAACAGTATAAAAAAGAGGAAGCTGAATTGAGCTTAGGAGTTAAACATAATAGATAGAAATAAAACCATATAAATACTTGGTATTGACGGTTAAACTTTTATAAAAAGAAGGTGATATGTATGATTAAATTATTTGATAATGATATGAATGAAATAAATATTAAAAGAGAAATGTATCAATGGGAAATATTTCCTTTAGATAATTTTTCATCTTTTGGATTTTTTATGGATGGAGAGTATTTTCAAACTAGTGAACATGCATTTCAGTATTTAAAGTTTGTAGATACTAATAAGAAGATAGCTAATAAAATAAAAGAATCTTTTTCACCTAATGATGCTAGAAATATTGCTCATTTAAATAAGGAATATAGATTAATTAATTGGGATAATGTTAAATATAAAAATATGGAAAAAGTATTACGATTAAAGGTAGAACAAAATCCTATAGTAAGAGAAGTTTTATTAAATACAAAAGATTATATAATAGCTGAATGTTGTATAGATGAAGATACTGATTGGGGATTAGATAATAATAAGCAAGGAAATAATAATTTAGGTAAAATATGGATGAAAATTCGTGATGATATAAAATAGAGGTGAATTATGAATTATAATGATTTGTTAAAATCTCATTTAAGATTTGGAACTAGGAAAGAAGATATAGAAGTAAGTAAGGGATATGAAAAAGTATTAGAGAATGTTATTATAGCTCCATGGTGGAGTCATGATATATTTGATAATATGAATTTTAAAATTGAACAGGTATCTGAAAGAGTATATAATTTTTATAGAGATGATGTCTCTTTTTCATATATAGAGTTGAAACTTATAGGGGCACCAGGGATAATGGATTTTATTTTATCTTTGGGTGTAACACGTTGTAAGAATTTAGTATTTTTAGGATCTGTTGGTTCTTTAGATGAAAATATTAAAATAGGGGATATTGTAATTCCTAAATACTCTATATGTGGTGATGGTGCTTCTAGATATTTAAATAAAGATTTAGAAGATGAATTTTTAAAAAAAGAGTATCCATCTAAAGAGTTTACTAATAATTTAATTGATATTTTAAAAAAAGAAAATATAAAATATTATAATGTTCCTAATTTTAGTATTGATACTATATTTGCGCAATTTTATCATATTGATAAAATTCTAGATATGGGGGCTAAAACAATAGAAATGGAAACTGCTAATTTATTTAAATGTAATGAAATATTAAATATAAATGTTACTGCTATTTTTTGTGTATCTGATAATACAATATTAAATAAATCATTATATAGTGGTATAACTGATGAAGAAAATAAACATAGGCATAAAGTAAAAAATGAAGTTATTCCTAGAATAGTTATAGAGTTATTTAAAAAGAATTAATTTAATAAAACTAATATAAATTGGTTGATATTGATTTAGTTTAACCATTCATGAAACTCCTATAAAACATGGAAAAAACAAGTATATACTTATTACATAATTTGATAAAAATATATAAAAAAATGATAAAAATAACAAAAAAAGTATCTAAAATAGCATAGTATTTGATACTTGGTATTGACGGTTAAATTTTTATAAAAAGAGGTGATAGTATGAACATTTATTTAACATCTTATGGTGTTGATACCAGATATAATGACTATATGGATAGTTATTCTGATATAATAAATGTATTAAAAAATAAAAAAGTAGCTATTATTCCTAATGCTAAATTAGTTGACCAAGATAGGACTAGTTCTAGTGTTGCAAAAGAAGAATTAAATAAGAATAATATTACTGCAGATATCATTGATATAGACTCTATAAAATTAAATATAAATGATTTTGATGCATTATATTTAAGCGGTGGCGAGCCTAAAAACCTAATGAATTCAATTATTAATGCAAATCTATTTAATGACATAAAAAAATTTATTGATAATGGTGGAATAATAATTGGGCAATCTGCTGGTGCTATGATTTTCTGTAAAGATTACTATGACACTACAACAAAAGAGTTACTAATTATGAATAACGGATATGATTATAGTGATAAAATGATAGTTCCACATTATGATAACTTACCAAAAGAACTAAAAAAACAAATGATTGATGACCTTTTTATAATAAATGATAATGATAGATTAATTAAATTAAAATAAAGGAGTTGATCCAAATGAATGATATGTTATACTATATAACATATAAATAGAGTACAAGGATGTGATACTATGATAGAACAATTCACTATTGATATGAATAATTTACTTTCTATTGAAGAAAATAGGCAAATTAGAAATCAAATTAGAGAGGATTATTTGTATGAGATATTAAGAAGTTCGACATCGACAGGTTTAATGTTACCAAATCAAATATTAGATGTTATTAGGGGAATTTCTTCTAGAAAAATAGAAACATGTATAACGGAACCAATCAAAGAAAAATACAATAATTTAGATAAAATAGTAGATAATATTTTAATAAGATATTTAGTATGTAAAAATTATTTTAATATGTCTTATGAAGATTATAAGTTTATATCTGAAACTGATTTTAGTGAAATTAAATTTGAAGATAATGAGTTTAGTGAATTTATAGAAAATATAAAAGATATACAGCAAGGATTTTTTTCTATTTACTCTAAACCACAAGCAAATATTAAATATCGAATTTTAAATAAATTTAAATCAGATTATAATAAAACAATTTCAAATTGTGATGATTTTAAAAGTGTAAGCAATGTTTTTTTAGAAGAATATAATTTATCAAATAGTTTTGGAATAGATATAAGAGATTCTGGCTATGATTTTCATTTTTTGGTTAAAGATATGTCTTATGCTGGAAGGCCAAAGAGTGCTAATATGTCGTATAAAGATTACTACAATGTTGATGAACATCATTTTCCTACTGAATCAAAATCTTTAGTTTCAAATAGTCTTTTTTCTACAATAGGTAGTAGTCAGTCTAAATTTATTTCTGCCGAACATTTATTAGTTGGATACAATGAATTGAAGGAATTATTTGATGCTTCAACTGCAGATTTAGCTTCTGAAATAATTAATGGTTCTGTTCAAACTTATTTAAAGACGGGAAAGAATGTAAAGCATTTGTGTAATCCTAATTCATTATTAAAGTCAACAGGGGTTATAAAGGATGATAATACAGCAATTTGTGTATATAATGAAATTGTTGATACCAAATATGATGATAATGATAAAAAAATTCAGCCAGATTTTATTGTGTATGCTTTATCAAAGAATCCTAATTCCACGTTTTCAAATAGTATTCAAGAACGATTTAAGTGTGCTTGTCAGTCAGCCAAGGAATTTGGAGTTCCGCTAGTTTTTGTAGATTTAGATAAGATTGCAAGAAATGAATTTGAAGTTGTAAATAAAAAAGTAGAGCAATTTAAGAAAAATAGTAGTCCAGAATTGTTAAGAGATATTTTAGGTCAAATTAGAATGAATCGAGCTACTGATTATGCAACAAAGCCATTTGATGAAAAGTTTTTGTTTTCGGATAGATTTTTAACTGATTTAATAATTCAACTATATACTCCTCAAAATAAAGATATTTTTTATGAAGAACTTAATAACATGCCTAATTTTAAATTTGATGATTTTAAAAGAAGAATAGAAATGAAAATTAGTTTATGTAATTCATTAAAAAATAATGAAGAACTTTCAAAAATTGTTTCTGCTCAAAGGCTTGACCAATTGAAATTACATGTAGTAGAAAAAGAGAAAGAAAAAATTACTAAATTAGATGAAGAACTTAATAAAAAGAAAAAAAGATTTTTTAAAACAAGTAAATTTAAAAAACAGATTTCTCAACTTGAAAATGATAAAAAAGTTTTAGAAAATAATATAATGGCTAGAATTAAAAGTAATAGTATTGATGAATTAACAAAAATGGGTATATGTACTATTTCATATGGAAAAAATACGAATAGTTTAGATGAAATGATTTTGTCATCTATATCACATTACAATGATATTCTTGATATTTTTAAAAGAGAAAAGAAGGTCTATGAGGATGTACCTTCAGTCATAACTATTGAAAATAGAAGAGTTTCAGAAGCAAACGTTAATTTAACGCGGACTAGCAATAAGATGAAATAATTAAAAGTTACTTAATTGATGAAAAAAAGCATATGTAATTAAATAAATAACAAAAATGTGTTAAAATAGTTAAATTTTAAATCATCATATGACCTGGATACTATATACCAATATTTGATTACGGTTTATAATAACTACTGAAACTTAAAAATAGACGAAATAGTAATAAATTTCGTCTTTTTTATGCTATAATTGAATAGAAATGGAGTGATTCCTATGGATAATAAAGCTAATATAAACTGGTTGATATTGATTTAGTCTAGCCATTCATGAAACTCCTATAAAATAAGGAAAAATAAGTGTTTAGTAATTACATAATTTAATAAATAATTACTAAAAAGTAATAAAAATATAGAAAAAATAGCCAAAAATAGCATAGTATTTGATACTTGGTATTGACGGTTAACCTAATATAAAAGAGGTGATAATATGGAGATTATTAAATTTGATTTAGAAGAACTAAAAAAGAAT
>CAZRJK010000003.1:0-85073 GCA_964600615.1 uncultured Muribaculaceae bacterium
GGTTTATATTAAATTTATTTTTCTTTTGAAATAGGGGGAGTATTAATTATTTCTATCGAAACAATGTTAACCGTATTAATAAACACTGTTGTGTTGTTTTTTGTCTCTAACATTAATGTACTCATATTGTCTAGTGCACTTATTAAAGATTCTTTATCAATTATATCTTTTGGTTCTATATCAAAGAAGTTTGTATCAGTTAATACTCTTAATATCATCCTTACCACTCCTTTGATATAAGTCTGTTAGACTCCCATGTCTAGGATAGTTATAGTGATACAATAGTTTGTTAGTACATTTAAATGTAGGACTCTTTACCATTAATGATTCATGGAATATAGAATCTTCCCCACATTGTATACCGACTTTATATCTTGTATCTCCTATAAACTTTTTTAGAACAAATTTAAAAGTGCCTACTCTATTCATAGTTCTATACTTGTCCACTCTGTATTCAGTCCCCTGATTATCAATCATATTGTAGAAGACTATATCTACAAAGTCTAAATCATTATCTACAATATCATTAAACACATCTGATTCAATGTAATCATCTGAATCAACAAACAATAAATATTTTCCTTTTGAATTTTCAATACCTTTATTTCTTGCATAGGATACACCGTGATTCTTCTTATATGAAATAATATTTAACTTAGTATATTTCTTTCTATATGAAAATAATGTATGTAATGTTTTATCAGTAGAACCATCATTTATAACTATTATCTCAATATCATCTCTTTTAGGTATACTATCAAGGCATCTTATAATTAGTTCTTCTTGATTATATACAGGTATTATTACACTTACTTTCACAAAATTTCCTCCAATTTTTTTATGTCTTCTACAGTATCAATATCTGTAGTATAATCATCTATTGCTACAAAGTTTATACCAATTACATGTAGATTGATATCGTAACCATTTATTATTCGATATAGTTCCCAAGAAATTGGTTCACGATTACATTGTCCATCTAGAAATAATTTTTTTGCTTTATTTATGTATTCTCTAAATTTTTCTTGATTAGCCACTTTAAAAGCAAATGGTTCTTCCCATTCCTTAAAATAATCTTTTCTACGTATATTTCTACTAGCAAAAAACAATATGTAATCTGTGTTAGTTCTAACAATTGTTTTAATTGCATCCTCACTATAATAAACATCTCCGTACAAATAAGTTACTGGATTGTTTGATGGATAAAAAGCATCTAACCAAAAGCCACTAATGGATTTCCCATTTTCTAAAATAAAACCATTATTGTGCTCTAACCTTTTAACTAAACAACTATCAAATCTTTTATCATTGCTTGAAATTGCAATGTCGTTTAAATCAATTCCATTTTCTTTTAATAATTTTATAGTTCTATCAACGATTCTTTCTCCGTTGATTTTTAACAATTGTTTAGGGATCTTAAAATCTTTATATTCCCCACCACACATAATAATATATTTCATTTGTTCACCAAATCTCCATTCTCATCAAAAAAAAGACCTTCTGCTGTAGGCGAAACACCTTCATGTATTATTGCATGGCATTCTCTACAAACAGGCATTAAATTACCTTCTCCAAGTGTTATAACAGGATTATTTATATTAGTTGGATTTAACCAAATAATATGATGGACTATTTCTGCAGGCCTTTTGTTGCACTTTTGACATGTATAATGGCTTTTAGATAATATATATTCTCTCGTTTTTTTCCAATTTGTTGACTGATAAAAATCTTTAGCCCATTCTTTAGCCATACATCCACCTCTTTATAAGCACTGTACCAATGGTATAAATCCCAGTTGCTCACCTGTTCTTGTGGACTTGCACCACACATCTTTAGGCTAGTCTATTTCAATATCGAACTTCATATTGAAAACTATTTCCTACTGCATACTCTCCCTATGCTCAGATAAATATACCACCAGTACACTGTCTATAAAGACAGTGCCACCAAGAAAAACAATTGTTATACTCACTAATCCTCATCAAGAGTATATGCCTTGCACCTTTATGAATGGAAACGGTCTCTTTATATTCGCTTAACAGAAAGGAGGCGACTATAAGTCCTTTAGCAAGGTTCCCGTAAATATCTCTATTATTGATTTTACCTAGTTTATACTATACAGTATTTTTTGTGCCATTTTGTGCCATCTTATCTTTTTTATATAGATTATCCTTAATTTCATCTATAAATCTATATATTTGCCTTTTACTATAATTTAACAATTTATAATAATTATTAACTCTTTTATGTTCTAACCATTTATAAACATAAATCCTATCATAAATATCATAACTATATCGTAACTCTTTTTCTTTTTTTCTTAATTCATATTCTAAAACATCTTTATTATTTCTTGTTTCATTAATTAAATTATTTACTTCTTCTATTTCTGCTGAATAATTAATAATAGCATCATCAGGATTACCATAACTATAATCAACTATCATTTCTTTTGGTTTTGTTGCATGTGGTTCTACGCCATATAATAATATACTTTTTTTGTCTAATGATCTAAAATAAATGTTTTCAGCTTGCTTATATCTTTTTAAAAGTTCATGATATTCTTCGTATATCATTATTCCCCTCCTATTTTTTTCTTCCTAAGAAACTAAGTATCACTAAAGTTAAACAAATTATAAAAGTAATTAGTACTCCATCACTCATTTCATCACCTCTTTTTTCTTTGTTTGAATTTTACATAATGACATAATTCTGTTAAATTCAAATTAATTATCCTAAATTTATGTTTTTTACATTATTTTATAACCATATTTTTAACTTTGAAAAAATAATATTTCAATCTTGAATTTACTTTTTTTCGTTATGTAAAATTGCTATTATTTTTTTAAAAATTAGTTTCCTAAATAAAAATTTTTTCTTTTTTCAGTTTTATCATTATTATCCCAACAAATATACAACAATGTTACTGTTTCACTTGAATGATTTAACATTTCCTTTAAACCTATGATATCTCCTGTTGATTCGTAATATTTCCTAGCAAAATATTTTCTTAATGAATGAGTCCCTACTACATAATTTACATTTACTTGTTCTGATAATTCTTTTACTATTTGCCATGCTCTTTGTCTAGTAATTGGTTTATTTAAACCTTTTCTACTTTTAAAAATGTATTCTCCTTCTACTAAATCATTTCTATTAATATATGATTCTATATCTTTAATCAAAGATGGATGTAATTCAAATGATTGTTCTTTATTAGTTTTAAATTCTCTAGTATATATTCCACCATTTTTAAAATTATCAACTTTTAATTGTAATAAATCTTCAATTCTAAATGCTAAATTTCTTCCTAAATGTAATATCATATAATTTCTGTCCCATATGTATTTTTGTTCGTTATTTTCATTTTCTTGATATTTACTATATTTTTTCTTACATATTACAATCATATTATTTAGATCTTTTTCTTTAAAAGGTTGAACTGTCTTTCTACCAAATTTTACTCTAAAATATCTTGGCATTATGTACCTTCCCCTTCTTCTAATTCGACTTGAAAGTTATCTCCGTAAGCTTTATTAATTTCATCACATACTTTTTGTGCTTCTTTTTTTGTTTCATATTTCAATAAAATTAAATCTCCATTTATATTATCTAATCCCCAAAAAAAAGGTTGTATATCAGGATATGAATTTCTATATATTCTATGTTTTCCTATTTTTTCACTATAATATAATGCTCTTTTACTTTCTATTCCTAAACTTTTTCCATTTACATTAAATACTTCTTTTTCAGGTGCAACACAAATATATTTTTTATTCATTATTTATTCTATTTCACCTACCTTTTCTACTAAGTCGGCTTTTATTAGGTCATATATAATATCAGGTATGTAACAAGCATAATCACTATCATAATAATCATTTTGAATAATAATATATTTTCTATCTAATTCAATATCAATTTTAACTTTATAATATTCATAATTAAATGTTTTTTTATAATACCAACTATCTTTTTCAAAACCAAACTTCTCTAATTCTTTTAAATCTACATTATCTTTAATCTTCAACATTATTTACCACCAACTTCTGTTTTGATTTCTACTGGTACAATTGCTTTTGGTCTAAATAATATTTCATAATCGTATTTTGATACTTCTTTATATTCTAATTGTTCTACTATATAAGTAACTTCTGTTGTTTCTTTTAAAAAATGTTTTTGATATTTGTTTTTTCCTACTTTACAAGTAACTTCTAATTGTTTATCTTCTCTATCTTCTTGTATTGAACAACAACCTGTTATTGTAAATAAATATTCATCACTTCTTAGATTAATAAAAGTTATTCTTCTCTTTACTTTGAAACTATCAGCTTCTTTGCTAATGTTATAAGATACTGTATCAGCATCGGTACATCCTGTTAAGCCTAGTGCTATTAATATTAAAAATATTAACCATCCTATTATTTTAAAATATTTATTATTTAAAATTTCTCTCATTATTTATTCCTTCTCTCCATATTTTTTACTTTATCTATTAATTCGTTGATTTTATTTCCAAATAATATATCTACATTAATTTTAATAGTCTTTTTCATCTTCTCCTCCTACCAACACAATCCTATTAAAAAAGATGTTATTATAAGTAATACAATTGATATAGCTATAATTGAATACTTAGTAAATTTCATTTGTTTATCACATTCTTCTATAGCATTAGTTTCCCAAAATTGGTTATATATCTTCTTTTCTTTTTTTAATTTTTGATTTTCTTCATATAATTGTCTTTTAGTTTTATCCATTATTACACCAACTATCTTTAACAGATTCCATTATTAAAGGTACTTCTTCTAGTTGCCATTTATATTCAATATTTAACTCTTTAAGTTCTTTATTGGTCTTTTCTAATTTAATTATTTCTTTATTCTTATCAATTATAATTGCTGCTGCTAATGATGTGATTACTATTATTAAAAATAGATAAATTGTAAATAATGTTTTATTGTTGATCATAAGTAACACCTCTTATTCTTTTATGTCTATCTATATCTTTTTGGATTTCTTGTAATTTTTTGTAATCACTCATTTGCTTCTTTTTCCCAAGATTTTTATAGATAGTTATTTCTGCTTCTTTTTGTTTTAATTCTAATTCTTTTAATATAAGTTCATCTTTTTGCATTTCTATTGTGTTTTCTAATTCAAGTTTATTTTCTAATAGTTTATCTGTTTTTTCTTTTTCTTTATTCAAACTTGCTGTTAATCCTCCAACTTTCCCTGCTGCTTTTCTTCTTTGATGTTCTTTTTCTTGTAACATTTCGAATGCTTTAGTAACTTTATTATCTAAATTATTAATTCTTGCTTCATTAGTTTTTAAAGTCCCAAATTGTTCTAGTAACTGACTTAAATATCCTTCCAATCTATCTGGTAATTTTTCTAAAAAATCTAATCTATTAACATCTACTATTCTTATTCTAAATTTTTTTTGACTATTTTCATTTTCTTGTCTTTTTTTATATTTCTTTAAGTTTGGAAAATGTAATCTTATATATTTTTTTTCAAAAATATTTAATTCTCTAGCTTCCCCATTTTTCTTCATTAGTAAGTTATCCTCATACATAGAATATAGTCTTGTCCATCTCTGGTTAAGATTAGTTCTGGTCTTTCTTCTTTTATTCTTAAATAGTCATTATAATTTAGAGTTATGTTATCAGGACAATAATTATTAATTTTATTAAATGTAGATAGTCTTTTAAATATTTCATTTAATAAGTCATTCATTTTTAGCTTAGGTAATTTATCACAAAATACTGTGTTATTTTTGTTTATTTCTAAATTCACTTTCTATCTCTCTCCATTCTTTTATTTTATAAGTTATTGAATCTATTTCTTCTATAATTTGCTTTAATTCATTTAATTCATTTAAATTCTTAATGTTTTGTTTTTTCTTTAACTTTAATAAGTACTTTTTAGCTTTTGTTAATATTATTTCTTCCATCATTTTATTTTGATAATCCTAACTGATTTTTCTTTAGCTGTATTTAAATATTTTATGTTAGATTGATTTTGTAATATCTCAATAGAATGTTCTAAACTTTTAATTCTTTTATTTAAACTATTAATTATATCTGATTTAACTGTTGACAATAATTTAAATTCTTCTAATTCTTTTTCTATTAAATCTTTATCTTGTTTTACTATTTGATATAGATTTCTATAATGTTCTTTTAATTCTTTATCATTCATATTTAATTCTCCTTTCAATAATTTAAATGATATTCTTTATATTCTTCTTCTAATTTAGTTCTTATTAATTTAGTTTTATTATTAATTAATTCTGGATGCGTAGCTTGTACTTTTCTTCTAGCTCTCTCTATACTTTTAAAACTTGGTAATTTTAATTCTTTATGAGCTAAAAATACATAATTAAATTTTAAATTCCCTATTTCAGGATTTAGTCTATGATAATAATCTGCTATTAATATATAATCATCTTCTCTAGCTTCCTTATTTTCAAGTAATATTTGATAGACTAAATCTTCTGTTTTTGGCTGTTCTTCTAACATTACTTTTTATTCCTTTCTACAAATATTTAGATTTTTCAAATATTTGTTGATTAAATTGATTATACTTAGCCTTAATTGTCCCAGTTCTACCATTTCTATTTTTAGCAACTATTAAATCTAAATCTTCTATTTCTTTTTGTACTTCTTTAGTGGCATTTTCATTGTGTAATAGAATAACTGATACTGCTGATTGTTCTAATTCTCCTGAATCTTTTAAATCTGATAACATTGGTGCATTTTTTGATTCACCATTTCTATTTATTTGAGCTAAAGCTATGAGAGTACAATCAAAATTCATACTTATTTGTCTTAATTCTTTAACAATACCTGTTAAATTTTCATATATGGATTTATTTTTACTATAACTTGCTATTAATCCTACATAGTCTATAAATACAACTACATGTTCTTCTTTGGATTCTCTAATAATTGTTTGTTTAATTGAGGATGTTGTTTGAATACTAGTAAATATTCTTAACTTTTTATTAGCAATATTTATTGATGATTCTTTAATTAGTTTAGATTGATATTCACTTTTAGGATCTAATAGATCACTCATAGGCACTTTACTATTTATTGAAACTAATCTTCTCAATACTTGTTGTTCAGACATTTCTAAATTAAAATATAAGCATTTATAATTTTTAGAAATATCTTCTAATAAATTTAAAGCAAAGCCTGTTTTACCTACTCCTGGTCTAGCTCCTATAACTACAAAATCGTGTTCTGTTAACTTAATTAAGTTACTTAAACTATTCAATCTAAATTTTATTTGTTTATCTTCTTTAGTTATGATGTGATATATTTCTTCTGCTGATAAAAAATCATAATTTTTACCTGATACCATACTTTTTATCTTATCTAGATACTCAAATAATTGTTCTTGTTTTATATCTTGTTTTTTAAATTTATCTACATATTTTACAATTAAATTATTCTTATATATTTCAAATAATTTTTCTTGATAATCATTAAACATTGAAGTTGAAGCTATTTGATTCATTGTATTATTTATGTATACTGGAAAATTATTTGTTAAATATTTTTGATATTCTTGAAATATTAATAGAATATCTAACTTTTTATTAGTTTTATAAAATTCTAAAGTTAATTTAAATACTGTTCTATTATATGTGTTTGTAAAATACTCTTCTTTAATAAATACTTCTTCTATTAATTTAGGTTTTAAGTAAAGGCACCCTATTATGGATTCTTCTATTAAATTAATTGATAATTGGTCCATATGCTCTACCTTGAGGTTTAGATTCCGTATCAGAGTATTTACCTTCTAATACTTTTATGCAATTTGTGTCATTTTCTATGAACCAATCAAAGTCAGCTTTCCATGTACTATTTTTTGTATTACCAGTTAAGAATTTAGATTTACTCCCCAGTTCTAATGCTTTGATTAAATTATCATAACCTACATCTTTTAGTCTACTAACAATTTTATTTCTTCTTTTATTAGTAATTTTTTGTACTTTAGGAAATATATTTAATTGATTATAGAAATCTACAAGTATATTAATTGTATTATTAATACTTGTATTATTCTCTTTGACTTTTTGGTCAATAGGGTAATTGATTGTTTGGTCAATAGGTATTGATGTTTTGGTCAATAGGTATATTAATCTTCTTTTTATCTCTTTTGTTTTTTTATCATACTCTATTTTTATTTCAATATAACCTTTATTTTTTAAATCATTTAGTAATCTAGATATTGTTTCTTTTCTAACACCATATAGATCAGCAAAGTATTTATTACTAGCAAAACAATATCCATCTTTGTTACACAGTGCTGTTATCTCAGCATATAAAAATTTAGCTTTATCTTTTATTGTTTTGTCATATCTAACATCTGCTGGAATAACTGCATAATAATTTGGCTTATCTAACATATTACTCCTTTCTATCAACCAATTCCCCTAATTTGTGTTATAATTAGTTTAGAAAGTGAGGCATGTTATGACTAAAATTCCTACTTTTGATTCTCCAAATATTCCTAATGATTCTTATATACTAGACATTTCAAATGCAAGAATTTTAATAGTATCGATTATTGTTGAAGTTTTTAATATTCTCTTATCAATTTTTGGATTAAATAATTTAAATGTAAATAATTACATAAAGATTATTTGTTTTCTTGCTCTAACTTGTGTTATTTTGCTCATTGTAATAATTTTATTGTATTTAAAGGATAGAGAACATCATTTCAAAGAAGTTTATTTGAATAATATGTATAAACTTTTATGTAATCAAGTCGACAATAATAAAAAACAAATAGATGGATTATCAAAAGAAATAAATATTATAAAAAATAAATAATATTTATTTTTTTATGAAATAGCTAATAATTATAATTTCTATTAAAATTATTAATATTAATACTGTAATTAATATTTTCACTTTATAACCTCTTTCTAAATTTGACATTTTATAAAATTTATGCTATTTTAAGTACGTAAATTTTTTTAAATTTATTCATGATTTATGTGTTCTGACCAACATATAAATCTTTTTTTATTGCATTTGATCATATAAGTATTCTCCTACTACACTTACTATAGTTAATGATAATAAAGTGGTTATTACTCCAAACCATGTTAAACTTGCTATACTAAAGCATATTTTAATAAATACATAACCTAAATCTAAGCAACTTGCTATAAATAACATTGATAATAATACATTCAACCATTTAACCCTTTTCTTACTCTTTTTCATTTTTATTTCCTTTCTACGAATAATATTCTTCTTGAATTGTATTTGTTAGTTCCTTTATAATTTCTATTTTTTTTTCCTCGCTTGGAGGATTTATGACTTTTATTTTTAATTTACTTTTTTTCATATTTAAAGTCTCCTACTATATTTATATTCGACATAATACTAGTTTTGCTGACTAAGTTTATTTTTGTTCTAATCTATACATATTTTCATAGACATCTTTAAAAAAAATATATAAATTAATATTGTAAACAGTTAATATAGATGACAATTTGTCAAGACTTTGCATTGTTGTTCCAGATTCATATCTTGTTACTGTTCCTATATTAATGTTTGATTTTTCAGCTAATTCTTCTTGAGTTATATTTTTTTCTGCTCGAAGTTTTCGCAAGGTTACAGCGATATATTTTTTTAACTGTTCTATTTCATTTACCATTTTTTACCTCCTATCTGAATTTAGTATACTATACAAATTTTCATAAGTCAATATTTAATTATACATTTTTTCATAATTTTGTTGATTTTGTGTAAAAAAAATATTATAATATGTATAGTGGGTGAGAAAAATGAATAATTATTTTAATAAAAATTTAAAACTACTAAGAGAAGCTAAAGGTTTATCTCAAAGTGAATTATCTAGAAAAACTTACTCAATTTGTGAAATAGAAAATAAAAATATTAAAGATGAAAATAAGAAGATTAAACCAATTACACAAGCTTCTATTGCTAGATGGGAAATGGGCGAAAACTCCCCTAGTGTTGATAATGTTTTATTGTTAGCTAGAGCATTAGATGTAGAATTACCAGATTTAGTTGGAAAAGAAATAAATATTGATAATGGTGAAATAATTGATTTGGATTCTGATGTTGTTAAAATACCAGTTTTAGGTACTATTAAAGCTGGAATACCTATTGAAGCTCAAGAAGAAATAATTGATTATGTGGAAATACCTAGAAAATGGACTTTAAGTGGTAAAAAGTTCTATGGATTAATGATTAGTGGAGATAGTATGTTCCCAAAATATCAAGAAAATGATATTGTGATTTTTGAACAAAATGAAGATAAAGAACAATACAATAATAAAGATTGTGCTGTTATGGTAAATGGTGATGATGCAACATTTAAACAAGTATTATTAAATAATAATGGATTAGTATTACGACCTTATAATAATGCCTATGATATTTTAATGTATAGTAATGATGATATAGAACAATTACCTATTAGGATTATAGGAATTGCAAGAGAAAAAAGAACTAAATTATAATTTATTTGATTAAAAATGCGCTAGTATAGGTGTTTTTAATATATATAAGTAGTGAAGGAGGTGTTTTATGATTTGCCCTAAATGTAATAGCGACAATGTTACTGTACAAATAGTTAATGAAAGTAAATTAGTTACTAAACATCATGGAATATTATGGTGGTTATTTATTGGATGGTGGTGGTTACTTTTTAAATGGCTGTTTTTAACTGTTCCTGCTTTAATTTTTAAAATATTTGGTATTGGTAAACGAAAAGAAATTAAAAACATTCAAAAGAAAGTTGCTGTTTGTCAATCTTGCGGCAATTCTTGGAATATATAAAAAAGACTAGCTCTGCTGGAACAGAACTAGTCAAATTGAAAAACACATTAGTCAGCAAAACTAAAATACAAATATAAATACTTGTATAGGTTTTTCTATATAAGTATATCATATTTGTAAATATTTTTCAATTAATTTTATATAATTAAAGGAGATGGTATACTTATGAAAAATGGTGCTATATATGTAAGAGTTTCAACTGATGAACAAGCTAGAGATGGTTACTCTATTGATGCTCAAATAAAAGCTATTAAAGATTATGCAATTAAGAATAATATTTATATAGATCCTTTATATATATTTAAGGATGAAGGAAAATCTGGGAGAAAGGCCGAAAAAAGACCAGCATTTATGGAGATGATAGCAAAAGCAAAGACTAAACCTAATCCTTTTGATGTTATTTTGGTTCATAAATTTGATAGATTTTCTAGAAGTCGTGAAGATAGTATAGTTTATAAATCTTTATTAAAAAAGGAATGTGGTATTTCTGTAATTTCTATTTCTGAGCCTTTAGATCCTGATGATAAAATGAGTATAATAATTGAATCTTGGTTTGAAGCAATGGCAGAATACTACTCTATTAATTTGTCTGAAGAAGTTACTAAAGGAATGAAAGAAAAACATTCTCACGGTGAATTGCAAACGAATCCAAGCTATGGATATAATGCCGAAAATAATGTTCTAGTAATAAACGAAAAAGAAGCTAAAATTGTTAGATATATTTTTGAAGAATATGGAATAAATCATACACCGATGATTGAAATAGCTAGAAAATTATACAAAATGGGTATAAAGACTAAAAGAGGAAATAGTTTTGAAAATAGAACAATTTGCTATATTTTAAATAATCCTGTATATATAGGCAAATTAAAATATACTCCTGGAGGTAGAAAAGCTCATTTTTTTGATGATCCTAATACTATTCTAGTTGATGGCAAGCACTCACCTATTATACCAATTGAACTTTGGAATAAAGTTCAAAAAGAACTAACTAAAACTTTCAAATTTAGACATCCTAATCAAAGAAATGATATAAATGTATCGAATTGGTTAAAAGGTATTATAAGATGTAAAGAATGTGGTTCTACAATGGTATTAAGCAATAAAACAAGATTAAGATGTAATGGTTACAACAAAGGTAGATGTTCAAATGCTGCAACTATTAATATTAAAGAAGCAAAAGAATTAATTATTAATCAACTGAGAAATGATTTTTCTAATGGGAAAATAGAACATATTGTGATTAATAAAAAACTTAATAAAAAAGTATCTGAACATGAAATATTACAAACAACTCTTGAAAAATTTAAAGAAAAAGAAAAAAGAATTAAAGATGCGTACTTAAACGGTATTGATTCTATAGAAGAATATAAGTTAAATAAAAATATGATAGAAAAAGAAAAGCAAGAAATTAAAAAGAAACTACATTCTGCCAATAAACCAGATAATAAAAAAACAATAACTAAAGTTATTGAAAATGGTAAAAAAATTTATGAATTATTAATTGATGAAAATATTTCAGAAGATAAGAAAAATTTTTATGCTCATATGCTTTTTGATAAGATAGAATTTAATGATAAAACTGAAGAATTAGAACTCTATTATAACGATGTTAAAAACCTTTAAAATAAGTATTGTCCCTCTTGTAATATGGTGGTCCTAACGGTGAATTAGCTGCTGCTTTAAGATATTTAAATCAAAGATTTACTATGCCTGATGATAAAGGAAGAGCTTTACTTACAGATATTGGTACTGAAGAACTAAATCATGTGGAAATGATTTGTACTATGTTATATCAACTTACTAGTGGGGCTTCTATTAAAGATATTGAAGAAGCTGGTCTTGCTAAGTATTATACTGAACACGGTTTAGATTTGTTTCCTGAGAATACTGAAGGTGTTCCTTTTAGCTCTTCTTATTTTGCTGCGGTTGGTGATCCTTTAGCTAATATATCCGAGGATATGGCTGCTGAGCAAAAAGCTAGAGCTGTATATGAGAATTTGATTAATTTGTCTAATGATCCTGATGTTATTGAACCATTACTTTTTTTGCGACAAAGAGAGATAATACATTTTGCTAGATTTAGAGAATTATATAATGAATATAAGGATAAGGGATATAAATAAAAAAAGGAATACTCCTTTTTTTATTTTTTAGTTATTCTAACTTTAATTTTTGTTGTTTTTGCTGTGTATGTTGCTTTATTATCTGTTCCTTCTACTTTGACGGCTACTTCGTAATCTCCCTCAGTATAATTATTTAAATCTACTTTGGCAGTTATCATTGATGATTCTATGCCGTCTAGAACACTTTTTGTTCCTTTAACTACTACAGTTGTTTTACTTGAATTTTCTCCTATTGCTACAGCTTTATAATTTGGACTTAGATTAATTGTTTCAATATATACATCTTTTATTTCTTTAGTAGTTTCTGTTCCTAATTTGATTGTTACTTTGGTATTCGTTCTTGACATTTCTTTTACTCCGGCAGGTTTAGAAATAATTACATCATAGGTTTTATTTTCATTTAATCCTGATATATCTACTTCTACTGGTATATATTCTAATTCATCTAATACATCTTGATCACCATAGGCTACTATTTTATTATTATCTAGAGTGATACTATCAATTGCTTTACCAAATTGTAGACTTCCATTAGGTATTACTTTTAATAAAACTTCTTTTTTAGGTGATTCTATTGTTACTTTTGCTGATAGTTTTGAAGGTTCTATTTCGACATCATTTACTACTTTTCCATCACTATCATAGGCTACTAGTTTTATGTCATCCATTTCTTTTATTCCTATTTCTGGATTAATTATTTTGCTTACATCTACTAGAGCTTTTACTGTTGCAACTGAGGCTAATTTATGTTCTGATCCTTTTATTACTACTTCTTTTTCACTTATTATAATATCACCTATAGATAATTTTTTATCTAGTTTGTTTTTGTTCATTACATCTATTGTTGCGGTCCTTGTTTCACTTATTTTAGGGTATATTGTTACATTTACTGTAGATGGATCTAGTTTATATTCAACAGAGTTTATTGAGCAATCATAATCTAATTTTATTGTATGACTACCTTCTTTTAAGTTTGATAAGTCTGCTGTAACACTACCTTTTGATAATTGTTTTGCTAAATATAAGTCAACTTTTCTACCTATTAAGGTTACATCTACGGTTTCTGGTAATCCTTCTACTACGTAAGCATTATTATTGTAGGTAACTTGTACTTTTTGATCATATAAAACCTCGGCACTGTTGTTTACTATTACCGTTGATTCACTGTCAACATATAGAAATAGACTTATTGCTAAAATTAATGATATGAAAATTAATGTGTTTTTTCTTGTCAACCACTTTTCTAACTTGTCTGTTCTATTGCCAAGCTTATCGCTTATAAAAATAAATAATTTTGTTATTGGTAAAATAATTAGCTTATCAATAATTTTATATATGCCATGTATTATTGCTGCGATAGTTAAGAATATGTTTTTAATTATTTTCATTATTCTCACCATCCTTTATTTCTTCAGGTTCATCTTCAAATTCATCATCTAATAAAAATTCAGTTTTAGGCTTTAATTCTTCTACTAACATTATTCTTGCATCATCTATTGATAGGCCATGATTTAATACTCCACCGATTGCCATTGATATTTTTCCGGTTTCTTCACTTACGACTATAGCTATAGCATCTGATTCTTCACTTATTCCTAGAGCTGCTCTATGTCTTGTTCCTAATCTTTTGTTAATTTTAGCATTTAGGCTTATTGGAAATACAGCTCCTGCACTTGTAATTCTATTACCTTGAATTATTACACCTCCATCGTGTAATGGGTTTCTTGGAAAGAATAGTGATATAAGTAGTTCAGAAGATATATCAGCATATATTCCTTTACTTCTTACAATATAGTCATTTAAACTTACATCTCTTTCTATTACAATTAATGCTCCTATTCTAGACTTTCTTAGGTAATCTATAGCATTCATTATTTCATAAATCATTTTTTCTCTTTCATCCATTGTTAGAACTCTATGCTTGGTTAATATTTGTTTTCTTCCTAAATGCTCTAATAGATTTCTAATTTCTGGTTGAAAGATTATAATTAATGCAAGTGGTCCCCACATTATTACGTATTCAAGTAATAATCCTACTGTTGTTAAGTGTAACCAATCACTTAATATTTTTATTACTAGAATTATTATTACGCCTTTGAATATTAGGACCATTTTAATATTATTTTTTAGACTTCTTAAAATATAATAGATTATTATCCATACTAACGAGATATCTATTATTTTTTGAATTACGGTAATTAAACTACTAACAGTCATGTTCTACCTTCTTTCTCTATTCTTTTTAATTATATCATATTATTTTTAAAATAAGAAGAGTTTTTTTCTTTCTTTGATTACAAGTTTATTTTTTGTAAATAAAAAGAAAAGAATTTTCTTTTCTATGGTACTGGGTCATAGCCTTTTTTTCCTAGTGGATTACACTTTAGTATTCTTTTTATCGCTAAATACCATCCTTTAAAGAAACCGTATTTAGTTAACGCTTCTATTGCATAATTGGAACATGTTGGATAAAACCTGCAATAGTTATGGGTTTTAAGTGGCAGGTTTTGATATAATTTAATTAATTTAATGCTTAAGTATTTCATTCTATTATCTCTTCGGTAAATTTGCCATCTTTAAATATTTTTATTTCTTCATTATTTTTAGTGTAACCAGTTATTTCTAAATCGTCAGTACCTATCATAAAATCTACATGCTGTTTAGATATATTTATTCCGTGTTTAAATAGTTCGTCATCTGACATTTCAAAGCCGTTTCTAATACATTCAGCAAATCCTCTTCCAAGTGCTAAATGACAAGAAGCGTTTTCATCTATTAATGTTGTGTTGAAATTAATATTTAGTTTTTCTATTGGACTATTTTTTTCTACTAGAGCTGCTTCTCCTAAAAAGCACGAGTAATTGTCGGTTTCAATTATTTCTTTTAATAATTCTTTACCTATTTTAGCATCGTAATCTATTACTTTTCCTTTACTAAATTTTATCCAAAAATCTTTGATTAAACCTCCATTATAAATTAACGGTTTAGAGGCATATACTATTCCTTCAGTTTTATTATATACTGGGCTAGTGAATACTTCATAGCTTGGCATATTTACTATGCAAAGATTATCTTTGGCACTACTATACAAATAATTATCAGGTAAATATATTTCTAGATCTGTTCCTAAATTATTTTTATAATGTAATTTTTCTAAATTTAGATTATTTAGTCTATTTATTATTTTAAAATTTTTATTTAATAGTTTAGTCCATTCCTCTTTAGGATTTTCTTTATCTATCATACATATTTTATATATATATTCTTTTAATTTTTCATAAGCGTTTTCTTCTTTAAATAAATCTTTGGACCATATTCTTCCAGGATATGCTGCGATACACCAAGGTATTTCACATCTTTCTTCCATTTTTCTAAATAATGGCATTGTTTCTTTTTTTCTTTTGGCTGCTAAGCTTATTTTTTGAGGATCTATATCATCCATTACTCCAGGATATTCTGTTTCAAATATCAAGAAATTAGCTTTTTTCTTGGCATATTCATCCCAAATACTTTTATCAAAATAAGAGCTATTACTTATTTCTTCTTCAGGTATATTTTTTAATATTTCATGTGTTTTATAGATATCTTCTTCATCTAAATAAATATCTTCTACTCCTACTGATTTAGCATAATTAACTAATTTATCAATAAAGTTTTTTATTTCTTTATGATAATTTATAAATAATATTTTGTTGTTTTCTATATCAGTACATGTACTTACTAATAATTTTATATATTTTTCATCCATATATATCACCTTTATTAATATATCATAAATTTATTAGTAAATAAATATTATGTGTTAATTTTTGTTAGTGTTTTATCTTTATTATCTTTATATAGAGTTAACATTTCTAATGAGATACTTTGTATTTCTTCTACTTTATCTGATTTTTTTATTTTTTTATCATATTCTTTTATTTTATCATTTAATTCTTTGTTTTTAGAAAAATACTTGCTTATGATTATTTCTTTACCATAAGATTTTTTTATTTTTTCTATATTGTCATAGTCTTCTGTAATACCTATTATTGCTTTATATAATCCATCATAATCTTCATAGTAAATATAATTATTTATTAGAGTATTCTTAACCATATTATCATATGTAGAATATGCTCCTACTTGAAGAAGATATATTTTCTCTCCTTGTAATTCTTTTGATAAATCTTTATCATAAATACTATAGATTAATTTACCACAAATACTACCACATATTACAGATAAAAAAATAGGTATAAATATTTTCTTTATAAATGTTTTCATTTTAATCACCTTAAAGAGTATATACCTATTTATTTAATAAATTTGTCGATTTTTAATTTGTTCCCTATCTCCAATGTGCATATAGAGTGTGACTTTCTGTTTTGGATACAGTAGTATTGTTATCTATTCTATTTTCACCATTTAACTCTGTATACCATCCGTCAAATTCATAATCGTTTCCTTTATTTGGAATTGGTAAGCCACCTACTATTTCACCATATTTTTGCCCATATGATAATGTTTGTTTATTTCTTTCTTTTGTAATAGATACTTGCATTTTATAATTATTAAATGTTGTTTGATATTTGTATTCTTCGTTTTCTTTGGTGCTTGTTCTCGAAAACCCAAAATTTAGACCGTTAGTATCCGTTAAGGTATATGTTAATTCAGCTCTAGCTATTTTGTTTTGTTCCGTTGGCAATTGAACGGTCATATAGTGTGTACCTTTTACTCTTGTGGGATAATTTGCACCATCCTTTTGAAGATCTAATACAAATTCATTGGAAGGTGAATTTGACGTAATGCTACCTGCTATATATTTTAATGTTATAATATATTTTTCATTTTCAGCAAATGTTATCGGGTTTAATTTTGCAAAACTTAAGTTATGATTTGTATGTTCTCCGTTTAATGTTATTATTTGAGTTTCTTCATCATATGTTTTTTCTACTCCATATTCATGTTCTGTTTGTGGTGCTGCAAATAGATTATCATCAAAAGAAATAGTATAGATTTGGTCTGATTTTAGTAATAACTTTATATCGTATTTTTTATTTGAATATACTGAACTCATTGGAATAGAGATAGTTATTGTTTCTCCTTCGGCAGTAATATTTGGTTCTCCAATATCTACTGAATTAGCGATAGTTTTGTAGAAATATGATTTGTTTTTTTTCACAAAACTCCCATTTTCATATCTTCCATATGTTATGGTTGTTTTATCTCTTTTTTTAATTTCAATTCTTTTGGTTATAGGATTATTGTTATCTGGTTCTTTTACTAGTATATTTCTAGCAATTATTCCTGTGCTATCATTTTTTTCTAATTCTTCTACTTTTACTATTTTGCTATTTTCTAAATCGTTTATGATGTTTTTGGTTATAGCTATTCTGTCGTTTAATAGAGCTGTATCATTATATAAATCTTCGTTGGTGTCTTTAAATTTTACAATTAAGCTTAATAGGAAAAAAGCTATGGTAAATGTTATTGCGGATGCTAAGATTATTTCTATTAACATATATCCTTTATTATTTAATTTTTTCATATTTTACCTCAATTCTAAACTTGAATAGTCATAGTTATTATATTTTTCTGTTTCTATTCCAGTTTCACTATCTTTTATTATTTCTTTATTTTGAGGATTATATTCTATAATAAATAAATAACTGTCTTTTGTATAATTGTCATAGGCATAATACTTGCTTATGTATTTTAAATAATCTTTAAAAGTTTTGTTTGTTACATCTAGTGTTTCTACTATTGGTTTTTCTGTAACTTGATTATTATCATTTACTGGTACTTTTATTTGTTTTACGATTAATAAATTATTAATATTATATGTTCCTTTTAATTTGTTACAATAATCAACTAATAAGTTGCAATTTCCGTTTTGAATTATATATTTATAATTCTGTTCTTCCATCTTAAGTATATTATTGATATTGTTTTCTCCCTCTCCTGTATACATATATTCTATTACGTTTTCTATTGCATACATTCCGTCTATATTTTTATAATTTGTCACATTGTTGTATCTAGCGTATATTTTATTAAAGGTAAAATATAGGCTTATCATTATAGCTAATAATAAGGTTGCTGTTACTACTACCTCTGCTAACATAAAACCTTTGTTATTTTTCTTCATTTTTTATCACCTTTATTATTGATATTATTTTAAATATATTATATAATAAATGTAGAATGTTGTAAAGTAGAAAAGAATAGGAACGGGATTTATTATGAATAATACTGAAGAAAAAACTACTGTTGTAAATAATAATGTTAATAACGTGACTAATACCAATAATGTTGGTAGTTTTAATGATCTTGCAACAAAAAAAGTAATTAATTTTGATACTACTCCTATTGTAGATGTAGTTAACTATATTTTATTAGAAGCTGCTCGTAAAGGAGCTTCTGATATTCATTTTGATCCTGCTGATAATTGTATGAAGGTAAGGTTTAGAATAGATGGTAAATTAGATACTTTTACTGTTGTTCCTAATACAGCTAAATTAAATTTAGTTGCTAGATTGAAAATTATGTCTGGTATGAATATCACAGAGACTAGATTACCTCAAGATGGCGCTATTAGGACTACTATTGAGGGTATTGGATTAGATATGCGTGTCTCTTCTCTTCCTACAAAAATCGGTGAGAAAATCGTTATAAGAATTATGGATTATTCTATGAGTTTACAAGGATTAGAGTCTCTTAGATTTAATGATATAAATTATAAAAAAGTATTAAAGATGATTAGTCAGCCTAATGGTATAATTTTAGTTACGGGTGCTACTGGTAGTGGTAAATCTACTACTGTTTACTCTATTTTGCAAAGATTAAATACTCCTGATGCGAATGTTATTTCTGTTGAGGATCCTGTTGAAATGGAAATTGATGGGATTAATCAGATTCAGGTTAATAGTGAAATTGGTCTTGATTTTGCTACTGTTTTGAGAAGTATTTTGAGACAAGACCCTAATATAATTATGATTGGTGAGATAAGGGATAGTGAGACTGCTCAGATTGCTGTTAGAGCTTCTATTACTGGTCACTTAGTATTATCTACAATACATACTAATAATTCTTTATCTACTATTGAAAGACTTCTAGATATGGATGTTGAAAGATATTTGTTATCTAGTGCGTTAGAAGGAATTATTTCTCAAAAACTTGCTAGAAAATTATGTGATAAATGTAAGAAGATTAGAAATGTTAATGAATATGAAAAGAATTTATTTAGAACTGTTTTAGGCTTGGAAGTTAATCAAACTTATGAAGCAGTTGGTTGTCCTGAGTGTAGTTATGGTTTTAAAGGTAGAATTGCTTTACAAGAGGTATTAGTAATTAATCAGGAAATTAGAGATGCTATTAGTAATAATGTTAATCGTGAAGATTTAAGAAAATTGGTTTATACTAAAGATGTTATTACTTTAATTCAAGATGGTTTTTATAAAGTATTAGCTGGTTTTACTACTATTACTGAAGTATTAAAGCTTATAGAATTGGATGATGAAATTGATGATATGAAAAAATAATACTTTTAGTATTATTTTTTTTAATGTTTTGGTTTAAAAATTATTGCTGAGATAAATCCTGATACTAAAGCAATAGAGATACCTGCTGAAGTTAGATTAAAGATTCCAAATGCTAATCCTAATGGTCCTAAATCATTTGCTGTATCCATAGCTCCATGTATTAACAAATGCCCAAATGAAGTTATTGGTATTATTGCTCCTGCACCACAATATAGCACTATTTTATCGTATATACCAAATAGATCTAAAGCAGCTCCTATTACTACAAACATACTAGTTATGTGTCCTGGTGTTAATTTGGTATTATCCAATATTAGTTGTGATATTAGGCATACAAAACCACAAAATAGGAAGGAATATAGATATATCATTACTCTACTACCTCCAAACTAATAGCATGTGCTATTGCGGGTATTGCTTCTTTTTGAAAGTACATTGTTTGTGAAAATATTGCTCCCGTTGGAACTATTAATACTTTTTTTAGTTCTTTTTTTAACATTTTTTTATAAATATAACTAAATAGTGTTAAAGCACTACATGCTGGTCCTGATCCTCCTGCTAAAACTGGTTGCTTTTCTATATCATAAATAATGGTCCCACAATCGTTATAATTTTTGGATATATCTATGTTATTTACTTTTTTTAAATAATTAACTAATATTTCTTTGCCATATTTCCCTAAATCTCCTGTTACTATTAGGTCATAATATTCTGATTTTCTTTTTAAATCTTGTAAATGTCTATAGATTGTGTCCGCAGCTGCTGGGGCCATTATTGCTCCCATGTTATTTACATCTTTTATTCCTTTATCAATTATTTTACCTATTGTTGATGAGGTTATTTTTATCTTTGTTTTTTTATTTGTAAGTAATGCTACTGCTCCTCCTGTTACTGTGAATGTTGCTGTATCTTTTTTTGGTGCTCCATATTCTGTGGGATTTCTAAACTGCTTTTCAGCACTCATATTATGACTTACTGTTGAACATAAACAATTATTGATTGTTTTATTTTCTATATAATTAGCTCCTATTATAATTGCTTCTGCGATTGTAGCACAAGCATTAAATACTCCTAAGAATGGTATTTTTGTTTCTCTTATGGCATAATTGGATGCTGATATTTGATTCTGTAAATCTCCTGATATAATTAAATCAATATTATTTTCGTTTATATTTTCTTTTTTTAATAATAAATTTATTGTGTCTTTTAGTACTTTTGCTTCTGCTTTTTCCCAACTATTTGTTTCAAAATATAAATCTTTAATATAACTTTGATCAAAATATTCTTTTAAAGGTCCATTAGCTTCATATGGTCCTACTATGGTGGCTGTATTTTTTAAATATACATTTTTATATTTTATTGTCATTTTATCCTCCTAATAGTAGTCTTATTAAACCAAATATGTATACTGCTACTGTTCCATATAATATTACTGAACCTGCTAATTTGAAGATATTTGATCCTATTCCTAATATTAAACCTTCTTGTTTATACTCCAAGGCTGCACTTGTTATAGCATGGGAAAATCCTGTTATAGGAATTAGTAAAGCACTTTTTAATTTTGTTACTAACACATCAAATATTCCTATACCTGTTAGGAATGAAGCTATTACTATTAAAGTTATTATTACTAGTACTCCTGATTCTTTTCTTGGAAGATTAAATATTATTTGGTACCATTCTAATAATAATTCCCCTATTAAACCCATTAGTCCTCCCCCGATAAATGCTACTATACTATTTGTTGCTATTTGTGGTTTGGGAAGATATTCTTTTATAAATTCTTGATATTCTGTATTATTCATATTATCACCATTTATATTATTGATAGTAATTTAAAATATATACAAAAAAAGATGAATTTTATTCATCTTTCTTTATCTTTTAAATTTATACTATCTATTCCTATAAATAAATCTGCCATTTTTACGTTTAACGCTTTTGCTATTTGTACTAATGTATAAATTGAGAAATACTTTTTTACATTTGGTGCTTCAATCCTTCTTATGAATTCATGAGAGTATTCTGTTATATCTGCAAGTTCTGCTTGTGTCAAGTTTGCTTTTTTTCTTGCTCGTTTTATATTAGCTGCTATAATATCATATATATCGGTGCTTTTTCTTTTGGCATTTCTCATTTATATCACCGAATTGATTGTCTCATAATTTTTTGTTTTTTTATGTAACCGTTTCGGTTACATTTTTATCAAGCCTATTATTATAAGGTGTTAACAAAGCTTATTTTTTAATTTTTTTAATATTTTTGACTCATTTCTAGATATTTGAACCTGGTTTGTATTAAGATATTTTGCTGTTTCTTGTTGCGTTAATTCATTAAAATATCTTAGTTTTATTAATTCTAGTTCTCTGTTATTTAATTCTTTTAATCCTTCTTTTAATGTTATGTTTTCAATATTAATATTGTTTTCTCCTATAATATTATCTATTTTTTTAATCGAATTATCATCTTCGTTTACTGTGCTATCAAGACTTTGAATTGTTTCTTTGAATCTCAGGACATCGTTTATAATTGTTTCATCTATTTCTAGGAATAATGATAATTCGTAATTAGTAGGTTCTTTCATGAGTCGTTGAGTTAAGATATTTTTAGCTTCTAATATTTTTTTATATAATGAATTATATTTTCTTGACGTTTTTATTAATTTGGAATTATTTACATAGTTTAATACTTCACTTAAGATCCATTTATAGGCATAAGTGCTAAATTTTGTATTACAATCTTTATTATAATTCTTTTTAGCTTTTATTATTCCTATAACGCTTACCTGATACAAGTCATCAAATTCATAATATTTAGTATATCTGCTTATTATTTTACATATCAATCCTTTATTTTCTTCAATTAATTGTTTTAGTGTTGTATCATTCATATTATCCTTTCTTTTATATTAAAGAAAAGGCCTCTATCTCACAATTTATATTAGGTATGTTGTTAAATAATTTTTCTCTATTTGTATTATTATCGCATATTAATAATTTCTTCCTTTCCTTTAATATTTTTTTGTTATAATTTACTATATTTTTTATACTTTTTACGTCAAAATATTTGATACTACCTATATTTAATACTACATATTTAATGCCTATTTCTTCTATTAGATTATTTAGTTCTTCTAGATATTTTTCGCTATCTATAATTCCATTTAATCTAATAAATAATACTCCTTTTCGAAATTCGATATTAGTTTTTAACATATTATCACCCTTTGCGAATTTATTGTAACATCTTTATTTTTCTTTTAGTACTGTTTCGACAAAACTAGATATATTATTTAATCGACATATATTACCCTCTAATTATATTATTCTACTTTTTTTTATTTTTCCCTTCAAAAAAATAAAGAATTAGTTTTTTCTAATTCTTTACTTAATAGCCATATCTATATAATTTGATGCTCCTTTATATATTCTTATCATTGAGCGAATACATATAATTGAAATAATAAGAGCTATTAGTCCTATTATGATGTTTGAATTTGAATCACTTTGTCCACCAATATCAAATTGTTGGGGATTTTTAGGATTATAAGCTATTTCTTCGGTAGTTCCAATTATATGTTCATCCTTACTACTTGCGGGAAATCCTTCTCCTTGTATTGTTCCATTGTCGGTATCAAATTCATATATATGTATATAATTTCCATCTACATATTTTACATCTACGATTTTCGCATATGTATAAATATAATTTTTGTTTTGGATATGATATTCTGATATTCCTACTACTAATAGTATAAATAAGCTAATTATTAGTAGAATTGTGCTTAGTATAAATTTAGGAATTAAACCTAAAACGATTGTTCCTTTTAATATATGTCTCATCTATTTATCACCTATTTTATTATATCATATTTTATTTTAAAAAAAAAATCCTTGTTTCCAAGGATTAATTTTTTTATGGCGGAGACAGAGAGATTTGAACTCTCGCACCAGTTTCCCAGTCTACACCCTTAGCAGGGGCGCCTCTTCAGCCTCTTGAGTATGTCTCCATAAAAAGCTTACATGTACAATTTTACTATGAATATGCTTCTTTGTCAATATTTTACTGGTATTAAAAATAATGAATAATCTAAATTATTCATTATTACATGTATTTATATCTAATTTTTCTTGAGGTTTTCTTTCTAATATTTTTTTGTTTCCACCATATAATTCTACTTCTATTTTTCCTGATAGCCTTTTGTTTAATAGATCTATTTGTGATTCGTTATTTTTACAATCTAGGATATTTTCTTCTTGACATGAATCTGACATCCACATATAGAATTCAAATTTATCATATAAAGTTTTATCTTCATTATATGGTATTAAATCTTGTTGAATGTTAGTTAATACTAGTCTTTTGTCTACAATTGTATCAAATTTATAATCTAAACTTCCTTGTGATATTTCTATTCCATTTTTATATAATTTCCATTTTAAATATGGGCTTAACAAATTACAATCTATATTTAAGTCTACTAACGCTATATCATAAATTATTTCTTTGGTATTGTTTTCTTCTGATCCACCTACATTAAAGGGTATGTACATAACATTAGCTGATTCTTTAGTTACATTTTTATCTAGAATTGGTTTAAGGTTTAAATTTTCACTGTTGAACTCTGTTTCTCCATAAACTTCTTCATCTAATTTTATTATGCTTGCTTTTAGTTCTTTTGTGTTAGGTGTTTCTCTTAGTGAATACGTAATATAAACTATTGATAAAACTAATAATGCAACTAGTGCCACTGTTAATAATAATTTTTGGGTAGTTCTTTCTTCTTCCATTTTTGCCTCCTACTATTTATCTTTATTATACTAGAAAAAATATAAAAAAACAAGATTTTTTAATCTTGTTTAGTATGAGTCAACATTAATTCTTACTTTTTTATTGTTGTTTAAACTTGCTGATGCTTGAACTATTGTTCTTATGGAATTTATTGTTCTACCATTTTTTCCAATTACTTTACCTAAATCATCTTCAGATACTACTACTTCTATTTGAATTGTATCATCTTCTTCAGATTCAAATTCTTTTACAGATACTGATTCACTTTCTTTTACAATTTTTTTTATAATTGTTTCGGTTAATGCTATTAAATCCATAATTATTTTCTGTGACTATTATGAAATTTTTCCATGATGCCAGCTTTACTTAATATATTTTTCACAGTATCGGTAGGTAGTGCTCCTTTTGATAACCAGTTTAAAGTTTCTTCTTCCTTGATATTAACTGTAGCTGGATTTGTTAAAGGATTATAAGTTCCTAATGCTTCAATAAATCTTCCGTCTCTTGGACTTCTTGAATCTGCTACAATAATTCTATAGTATGGTTTTTTCTTTGCTCCCATTCTTTTTAATCTAATTTTTACTGCCATTTTATCTCCTCCTTTTTCTTGATGTAATGATATCATGTTTTTATTATGCTGTCAACCTTTTTTTGTTACATTATTCTATTATTGCTGTTCCAGACTTACCGTTTATAGCTGCTGATGCTTTTTCAAGGGATCCAATTATTGCTTTTTTTCCTTGATTATCTTTAACAAATTCTATGCAAGCTTCTATTTTTGGGAGCATACTTCCTTTGGCGAATTGTTCTTCTTGCATATATTTTTCTGCTTCTTTTATTGTTAAACTATCTAATTCTTGTTGATTTGGTTTGTTATAATTTATGCATACTTTGTCTACAGCAGTTAGAATTAGTAATGTATCTGCATCAATTAATTTTGCTAATAATGCTGCGCTTCTATCTTTGTCTATTACTGCTTCTACTCCTTCTAATAATTCTATTTTATCGGTTTTTATTACTGGTATACCTCCGCCGCCTACTGCTATAACTATATTATCATTTTCTACTAGTTGTTTAATTATTCTTTTTTCTATAATATCGATTGGCTTGGGAGATGGTACTACTCTTCTATATCCTCTTCCTGAATCTTCAACAAATTGATAATTTTTTTCTTTTATTATTTTATCTGCTTCTTCTTTGGTATAGAATCTGCCAATTGGTTTTGTTGGATTGTTAAAGGCATTATCTTTTGGATCTACAAGTACTTGTGTAATAAGAGTTGCGCAATCTTTTTTGATATGCTGTCTTTCTAATTCATCTTGAATACATTGTTGCAATTGATAACCAATATATCCTTGACTCATGCTTCCACATTCAGGAAATGGCATTGTTGGTGTTTTTGCTTCTCCGTTTGACGAATAATCCATTGCTAAAAATATTTGTCCTACTTGTGGCCCATTACCATGCGTTAATACTATCTGGTTTCCAGTTTTAACTAGATCTACAATTATTTTGGCAACGCTATCTAATAATTTTATTTGCTCCTCTGGACTATTTCCAAGAGCGTTTCCTCCTAGAGCTATTACTATTTTGCTCATAAATTCACCTTACCTTCTATTATTATTTTATCATTTATATCTTTTTATTACAATGATTTGACGTTTTATTTACATGAATAAATAAAAAGCACTAGGTAACTAGTGCTTTTTATTTTATAGTATAACCATAGCAATGGTTAATATAACAATGTTTACTATAGCAATTGTTATGACTACTTTGCCTACCCATTTTAACCATGTTGTATAGTTAACTTTTGCTAGGGCAAGACCTCCCATTATGGCACCACAAGTTGGTGTGAAAAGATTTACTAGTCCGTTTGCTGCTACCATTTCCATAATTGTTGCTTCTACGCTTAATCCTACTTTTTGAGCAAGTGGTCCCATTATTGGTGTAGATAATGTTGCTAATCCTGAAGATGATGGTACTAATACAGATAATCCAACATGTAATAGATAGTTCATTGGTGCAAATATATATGCTGGTACGTTTTGTAACATTTTAGCGGCATTTATTATTATATAATTATCTAAGTATGTTACTTTCATTAAAATACTAGTTCCTCTGGCAATAGCTATTATTAATATAACTCCTACCATGTCATCTGCACCATCAATAAATATATCTACAAATTCATGTTCTTTTAATCCATTCATTGCTCCAATAATGATTGTCATTATTAAGAACCATAATGTTGCTTCATTAAAATACCATAATCCTAGTGGTGAACCTGTTAACCATCCTGTTGTTTTACTAAAGAAATCTATTCCAAAATCTTCCCATGGAATAAATCCTATTATCATTACTACAAATGTTAATGCAAATAGCCATAAAGTAATTTTTTGTTTTCCAGATAATGTCGCTTCGATTTTTTTGGTTGATTTTGTTCCATAAGTTTCTTCCATATCTTTTTGTTCTTGCAATGATAGGAAGGTTGATCCTTTTTTAGCTATTACTTTCTTTGCATAATTTGTAACAAATAATATAGAAATTAGTAATGTCGTTAGCCATAGTACTACTCCTAAACCAATTATTATTCCTTGGTTTACTGGTGTCCCATCAGGTAGAGCACTTATTGCTACACCTACGGCGAATGGATTTATTGTTGAACCTAAAACTCCACTTCCTGCTCCTAATAATACGATTGCTGATGATACTATGGTATCCATACCACTTGCTACCATTACAGCTGCAAGTAATGCATAGAATCCTACTGTTTCTTCTAACATTCCATATGTTGTTCCGCCTATTGAAAATAATAGCATTAATATTGGAATTAACACTAATTCTCGTCCGTGTAATTTTTTTATTAATACTTGAATTCCGGTTTCTATTGCTTGAGTATGGTTGATTATTTTTAGGAATCCTCCTAGTACTAATATAAATAGTCCAATATCTATGGCATCTGCAAAGCCTAAGATAGGGGCTAATAGGGTTTGTGATAGTGTTGCTCCAATTACTCCACTACCATTTACTATGATGTTTCCTTCAAATGCTGCTTTTGGTAAAACGTGTGATATTAGTGCAAGTATAAATGTTAAAATTAAAATTATTGTAAATGCTGTTAAAGTTGTTGGTCTTTTCTTTCCTCTTTTTGAATTTCCCATTTTTTCACTCCTTTATTCTATTTTTATTTTTTTAATGTTTCTAACATTACAGCCTTAATTGTATGAAGTCTATTTTCTGCTTCTTCAAATACTCTTGATTGGCTTGATTCAAAGACTTCGTCAGTTACTTCCATTTCTTTTATACCAAATTTTTCATATATTTCGCGTCCTATTTTGGTATCAATGTTATGAAACGAAGGTAAGCAGTGCAAGAATATAGCATGAGGATTGGCATTTTCCATTACTTTTTTATTAACTTGATATTTTGATAGTAATTTTATTCTGCCTTCCCATTTTTCCATTGGTTCCCCCATTGAAACCCAAACATCGGTATAAATAGCATCAGCATCCTTAGTTCCTTCTTTAACGTTTTCTGTTAGGGTTATTGAAGCTCCGGTTTTTTCAGCTATTTTCATACATTCTTTTACTAATTTATCTTCAGGAAATAATTCTTTTGGTGCACAACAAGTAAAATTAATTCCTAATTTTGCACTTACTACCATTAAGGAATTGCCTACATTATTTCTAGCATCTCCCATAAAAACTAACTTTATTCCTTCTAATTTTCCAAATTCTTCTTTGATTGTCATGACATCAGCTAACATTTGGGTTGGATGAAATTCATCGGTTAATCCGTTCCATACTGGTACGTCAGAATATTTAGCTAGGTTTTCAACGATGTCTTGTCCAAATCCTCTATATTCTATTCCATCATACATTCTTGCTAATACTCTTGCTGTATCAGCTATTGTTTCCTTTTTTCCTAATTGGGAGCCTGTCGGTCCAATATATGTTGCTTGCATTCCTAAATCTACAGCACCTGATTCAAAGGCACATCTTGTTCTTGTTGAATCTTTTTCAAATAGTAGTGCTACTTGTTTTCCTTTTAAATATTTATGTGATATATGATTATGTTTTTGTTTTTTTAAGGTTGCAGCAACTTTTAGAAGATGTTTTATTTCTTTAGGACTATAATCTAATAATTTTAGAAAGTCTCGCCCTCTTAAATCTACCATTTTACATCTTCTCTTTCTAGTGGCATACTCATACACCTTGGTCCACCACGACCTCTTGATAATTCAGCACCATGAATTTTTATTACTTTTATACCGTTTTGCTTTAATACTTTGTTTGTTTCTTCATTTCGGTCATATACTATTACTACTCCTGGAGCAATACATAATGTATTTGATCCGTCATTCCATTGTTCTCTTTCAGCTGCTACTTTGTCCCCTCCTGCGCATGGAATTAATTTTACTTTGTGACCTAAATATTTTTCTAGTATTTTATCTAGTGGTGCATTTATTTCAACTACATTTAAATCTTCAAATGTTGTAGGGTCAAATCCTTCAGTAATTTCGAATACTTGTAATGTATCCATTATTCCTGGGTGGTAAGTAAAAGTATATTTATCTATTTGTGTGAATACTGTATCTAAGTGCATAAAGGCACGACTTGATGGGATATTAAAGGCTAAAATTGTTTCAATTTTACAAGATTTTTCTTTAAAGAAATTTTTAGCTAATTGATCTATTGCTTCTGGTTGAGTTCTTTGTGATATTCCTATAGCAATTATTTTGTCATTGATATTTAACAAATCTCCACCTTCTGTATGATATTCATAGCTTCTATTATATAATTTTGGCGTTTTCTTATAGTCTTTATGGTAATTAAAAATATATTCACCATAAATGCATTCTCTATTTCTGGTGACAGAATACATTCTATTTATATCTACTCCATCTCCTACTGTTGCAAAATTGTCCCTAGTAAAGTATAAGTTAGGCATAGGGTCTGCTATAAATTTATCTGGTGTATTTATTAAATCTACGAGAGTTTTTTCAATATCTCTTTGTTGTTTTGGAATGTCGCCAACTTGAATTCCTTCCATTGTTTTTAATACTAGTTTTTTAGGATCTTTTATTTTGTTTAAATAATTATATACTAGTCTTTCATATTTTATGGTGTTTATCCCAGCTTCTTTAATAAATTGTCTAATAAATTTTTCTCTTACTTCAGAGTTTTCAGCAATTACTTCAGTCATTAAATCTTCTAGATATACTACTTTTACACCATTATCTCTTAATGTCTTGGCAAAGGCGTCGTGTTCTTTTTGAGCATCTGGTAGGAATGGTATATCATCAAATAATAATCTTCCTAGAGTATCTGGCGTTAAATTTAATAATTCTTTTCCTGGTCTATGTAGTAATACTTTTTTTAGTTTCCCGATTTCACTTGTTACATGAATATTCCCCATTTCATCCTCCTTCTATTGTATTGATAATATGTTCTTATTATCTTATTTTAGTATAACAATTTTTTTATAAAAAGTAAAGGATTTATAAAAAATAAAAAGCACTTTTAAGTGCTTATTTGTGTTTTGGTACTTGTTGAGTAATACAGTGAATATTCCCTCCACCAAGTAATATTTCTCTGGCATAAATTGCTTCTATTTTTCTATCTGGGTATAATTCTTGTAATGTTTCAATTGCTTTTTCATCCATTGGATCATTAAATACTGGTAGGGCTATGAAACCGTTACCTGTTAGATAGTTTACATATGAAGCAGCCATGCGGTCTCCTTCGTTTCTTGGAATTGTTCCTTCGACATAATCTATACCACCGCTTTCTTCTTTTGTTATAAATTGTGGTGATGGGCAATATAATTTATGTATTTTTAATTTTCTGCCTCTAGCATCTTTTACTTTGCTTAGGTATTCATAATCTTCTCTGCTTATTTTGTATTGAGGATCATTTTTATGGTCTGACCACGCTAATACTACTTCTCCTGGTTTTACGAAGTTACAGATATTATCGACATGTCCGTTAGTATCAATATCATTATACAATCCTTTTGGTATCCATAATACTTTTTCTACATTAAGATATTCTTTTAGGATTTTTTCAATTTGTTTCTTTGTTAGTTGTGGGTTTCTTCCAGGCGAAAGAAGTGTTTCTTCTGTAACCATACATGTTCCTTCACCATCTACATGAAATGATCCACCTTCGCAAACAAAGTCTCTTATTTGATAGTAGTCTACACTTTCAATTTCGCTCATTTTTTGTCCTATGCATTCATCAAAGTCCCATGGGAAATATATTCCATCATAGAATCCTCCATAGGCGTTAAATCCCCAATCAATTCCACGCATTATGCCTTTTTTATTTACTATAAATGTTGCTCCAGTATCTCTTACCCATGAATCATTATTGGATAATTCTAATACTCTAACGTTATCTGGCAACATATTTCTAGCGTTAGCATATTGATCACGATTTACTAACATAGTCATTTTTTCATATTTTGCAATTGTACTTGCGACTTTAACAAATACTTCTTGAGCTGGTTTAGCTCCATTTCTCCAGTTATCTGTTCTTTGTGGCCATAGCATGTATACTCCTTCTTGTTCTTCAAATTCTCCAGGCATTCTGAAACCATCATGCTTTGGAGTTGTTTTTAATCTTTTCATAATTCCCTTCTTTCTTCTTATTTTGGCTGTTGTTGAGTAATGCAGTGAATATTTCCTCCACCATATATTACTTCTTTTGAAAATACACCAACTATATCTTTATCTGGAAAGATACTCTTTAATTGTTTAATAGCTAATCTATCATTTTCATCACCAAATTGAGGGACAACTACTGCATCATTAGTGATTAAAAAGTTCATGTAAGATGCTACACATGGTTCTCCTTCTTCTCTTGGTTTACTTCCATCTACGCAATCAATTTTAAAATCTTTGCCTATTTTTACATCTTCTTTCGGCATACATAACTTATGAACTTTTAGTTTTCTTCCTTTGGCATCTGTCTCGTTTATTAATTTATTATAAGCATCTTGGCATGCTTTATAATAAGGATTCTTTTCATCATCCGTCCAGATACAAATAACTTCTCCTGGTCTGGCAAAGCAGGCAACATCATCTACGTGTCCATTTGTTTCGTTTGGATCTATTCCATCTTTAATCCAAATTATTTTTTCTAGATTTAAGTATTCTTTTAGTTTTTGTTCTATTTGATTTTTATCTAGATGGGGGTTTCTTCCTTTAGATAGTAGGCACATTTCAGTAGTAAGTAATGTTCCTTCACCATCTACAGATATTGATCCACCTTCTAGAACGAAGTTTTTTACTTTGTAACAGTATTGTTCTTCTATTTCACATACTTTTTCTGGAATTGCATCATCTTTATCCCAAGGAAAATATAATCCATCATATAAGCCGCCCCAGGCGTTGAAATCCCAATCGACGCATCTTACTTCGCCAGTTTTATCCTTTTTGACGAATGTTGGTCCACAATCGCGCATCCATGCATCGTTATTAGACATTTCTACTACTCTAATATCTTCAGGTAGCATACGTCTACAATTAGCAAATTGTTCATGAGAGACACACATTGTTACTGGAGTATATTTTGATATTACTGTAGCAATATTTTTATATGCTTCTTGGGCTGGTTTTGCTCCGTTACGCCAATTATCTGGTCTTTCAGGCCAAATCATCCATATTCTTTTATGTGGTTCAAATTCTCCTGGCATTCTAAAACCATCTTTTTTAGGTGTACTATTAACTATTCTTTTCATAAAATCACCTTATTTAAATTTATAGGAACCCTTGAAGGATTCCTATAAATAATTATTTTTCTTTTATTCTTGCTACTAATATTTCTTCACAAATAAATGATAATACTACACCTACAATTAGAGGTATATTATCTTGAAGATATTCTTTAGAAAAGTCTCCGAAGATTGTAAATACTATACCAGCAATTAATATTACAAATGGTACCCATGCCATTACTTTTATCATTGCATCACTACCAGGTACTTTGTATGGTCTTTCTTTATTTGGTTCAGTTTTTCTTAGTTTTAAGAAAGCTAAGAACATTGGAATATATCCAACTAATAATGTTATCCAGCTTAAGCAGAAGAATAAGCTAAATGTTGCTCCAATATCTGGATTTATTGCATTTGCTACAATTCCAATTATTACTATTATTGAAGCTACAACGCCATTTATAATTGCGGCTTTATAAGGTACTCCTTCTTCGTTTACTGGAGTAAACATTTTTGGCATACTTCCATCTTCAGCAGCATATTTTGCTACTTCATTAACCCCGAATGACCATGATGCTATATTTGCTATAAATGTATAGATAAACATAAATCCAGCTACTACAACGATAAATTTGATTGAAGCTGCACTTAATCCTACAGCGGTAAATAATGCTGTTAATACTTCTACAACGTTTTCAGGATCCATTTCTCCAACTACTTCTGGTGATAATGCAATATTAAATCCAGTTGCTGGTAAGATATAGAATATTGCCATTAATAATCCTCCAAAGATTAAGGCTTTAGGGATATCTTTTTTAGGGTCATCCATATCGTCTGTCCATGTTCCTACTACTTCAAATCCCATAAAGTTAAATAATATAATTGAAATAAATGGTAGACCAGTATCTATATTTAATGATAAATCTGGTAATAAATCTTTAAAGCTTGTTATTGGATTAGCACTTTCTCCAGTTTTAATAACTGTATAAATTCCTAATAATCCAATTCCTAATAATAGTATTATTTTTAATGCTGTTCCTAAATTAACTACATATTTGCTTTCACCAATTCTTTTTGTTGATAAGAACGTTACTATCCATACATAAAGTAATTGTAATATTAATAATGTTACAACACTTAATTCAAGATCGAACATTCCTGCTACTATATCTGTAACTGCTACAGCTAGTGAAGCTATCCATAATGGGAAGTTTACCCAGTAGTTCCAAGCTACACGTCCAGCCCATTTAGGACCAAATGCTCTTTTTACCCAATCATACATTCCCCCTTCACTTGGATATGTTGTTCCAAGTTCTGCTGATATCATACCATATGGTACACAGAATGCAATTAGTAAGAATATCCACCAGAAATATTGGCTATTTCCTATGGCAGCTGTTGGCATTACTGATTCACATACTAGAGTTAAACATACTGTGCCTAATATGGCATCAACTAATTTAAATTTTTTCTTTCCTTTTTCCATAATTTACTCCTATTAAATTCCTAAATTCTTTTTGCAAATTTCTTCAGTTTCTTCTTTTTTACCCATGAAGTATACAAGTAATCCTCTCATTGCTGTTAATCTATTTTCTGCTTCATCAAAACAAATTGATACTTTTGGATCATCCATAACCTCATCAGTTACTTCTTCTCCTCTAGTTGCTGGTAGGCAGTGCATAAATTTGACATTTGGTGAGCATTTTTTTAACATTTCATGATTTACTTGATATTTTGGATAAAATATTTTCATTCTTTCTTCTTTTGGAAGTTCTGATTCATATAATCCATACCATACATCTGTATAGATAAAATCAGCATCTTTTAGTGCTTCTTCTTCATTATCAGTAATTAAATAACTTCCACCACTTACTTTGCAGTTTTCTTCTAATGCTTCTACGTAATCTCCTTTTAGTTGGAATCCTTCTGGTCCAAAGTGTACATAATGTCCACCCATTTTTGTAATCATCATGCCCAAAGATGCGCATACTTGAGTACAATCTCCAACAAAAACCACTTTGCAATCTTCAATTTTTTTACCTTCTGGCATATGCTCAAAGATTGTTATGATATCACCCATTTCTTGTGTTGGATGATTGTAATCACTCATACCATTTAAAACTGGTACTGTTGAATATTTTGCAAGTTCTTCTACTGTCTTGTGTTGTTGTACACGAGCCATTATGATATCTGTTAATCTTGAAAGTACTATTGATGTATCTTTCATACTTTCGTGTTTACCAAGTTGTATTTGGCCTGGTGCTAGATATTGAGCATGTCCGCCTAGTTGTGTCATGGCTGTTTCAAATGAAACACGAGTTCTAGTAGATGATTGCTCAAATATCATTCCTAATGTTTTATGGTATAAAACATTAAGAGGATAACCCGCTTTAATATTCTTTTTGATTAGAATACTCAAATTTAGAATATCTAACAATTCTTCTTTCGTAAAATCTTGAGTTGTAATGTAATCTTTAACTCTCATCTCTCCTCCTTCTATTATTACTTTTAGTATAGCACAAATGATATTCCATTTCAATTAAAATTATAAAAAAAATAAAAGAATTATATCTTTTATTTATCTCAATCTAAAATTAGAAATTTCTGCTTCTTTTTCTTGTTTATTTGCTATCATATTTACGTTTTCTGTAACTGCGGCTGCCACTATATGAACTAATTTATTTTGTGTTTCTCCATCTAAAAGCTTAAATATTGTTGGGCTATTTGCTACATTAATTAAGTCTTGAATAGTTAATTTTGTTTCCATTATTATCCTCCTTATTTAATTAAATTATAACATATTTTTTCCGTTATATGTATTTTTTTAATTATTTGTTAATTTATTTGTATTTAATTCCTCTATTTACTTTTATATATTTTTTAGATTTGGTAATATTTAATAATTTTTCTTCATCAAACCATTTACATGAGAATGTATCTATAGTTGTTTTCTCTTTTTCCCTATGGATAGAAATATGGGATTCTGCTATTGGTTGCAACAAATCATATTCATATTCATTTTTTTTGTTTTCTATTACTTCTCTTATTGGTGTCATTTCTATTTCTGTTAAAATGTTATCGATTAATTTTTTAGATTCATTAAATGTTAAGGTATTGGCATCTCTAATTATTATATGCTTTCCAAATTTTCCTTCGATATCGTTTTTTTGACATAAATCATAATCTTTAGTTGGATAAATATCTAAGGCCATATTTTTAATATTATTATGATTTTTTTCTGCTCCAAAATAATCTAAAAAATATGTGTTTTTATAGCAAAAAGTATGACAAGTAAAATGAGAATTATCTCCTAATATTATCCCACTTACGCCACCATCTTCTTTTATTTTACCTTTAAAGTATGGGATTATTACAACTTTTCCTTTGTTATTAAAGATTATTTTGTTGATATTATCGATAAAAATATGCATTCTTTCCACATTTGATAATAATTCACTATTTATATTGTATCCATCTAAAAAGAAATGTTTGCTATTCATATTTACTACCTTACTTTCTATATTGGCTATACTCTTCTATTCTTTTTATATATGAGTCTAGCTCAAAATCTATATCTGATAAATCTTTTAATATTTTTAAGGTTACTTTGTTATATTCTTTTAAATCTTCTATTTTTTTATTTGTTAATTCTAATTTATGCTTATTTATTATATCTAGTAATTCTTTTTTTATTTCTTCATGTATTTCTTTATCTAGGCCTTTTAATTTATTAATTATTTCTGATACATATATAGTTACTATATCATGTCTTTCTTCTTTGTTATCTAAATTAACTTTACCTTCTTTAATTATATCTAGGCTATTATCTAATTGTTCTATTAGATTACCATCTTTTATATATTCTCCTTCATATTTATCTAAGTAAGCATATTTATTTATTTCATCTAATAAAGATTGAATATCTTCTCTTATTTCTTTTTCCATATCTTCTATTGTTATACTTCTTAATTTTTTTTCATCATGTAATATGTCATTTAGTAAATATATATAATTTTTCTTTTTAGTAATAAATTTATTTTTTAATTCTTCTTTATATTTGCTTTCGGATAATTTATTTATTACGTATTCAATATTATTAAATAAATTCTTTATATCATTATTATCTATAAATTCTGTTACTTCTCTTGCAGAAAGTACTTTATCTAGTAATTCTTTAAATGGTTTCCTTTTTTCGGCTGTATTTGCTACTTCATCATAGATAGTATTTAATTCTTTTCTTAATTCTAATTCATAATCTATTTGATTATTTAATGGGATTTTATCTTTTAGGATGTTTTCAAATTCATTACTAGCGAGTTCTAGTGTTTTATCAATAATATTTTTTAATCTATCTAAATAACTTTCTCTTTTATCATCAGGTAAGAATTTACAATAATAGACTATATTTTTAATCATATTTTCTAGATTACTATCTTCTTTTTCTAATTTTTTAATATCCATATTTAAATATTCTTTATACTTCGATATATCAGATATTTTTTGAATTAAACTTTGTTCTCTTGCTAAGCTTAATTTTATTAATTCTAGATCAGATAATAATTGGGGTTTTAGAGTAGTTATATCTTTTTTCCCAAATTTTAATTCCGTTTCTTCTTTTAACTTAGGTTTTAATAATTCTAGATTTTGTTTGTAGTCATCTAATAGTTTATTTATTCTAGTAATTATTATTTTTCTATTAGTTTCATCTAGATTTTCACATATTTTAGTTATTTCATCTACTTTTTCTTTTATTTCTTTATCTTCTGTATTGTCTTGGGGTTTAGTTTTTTCTTCTTCATAAATGATATATTCTTGATTATCTTTATCTATTATTTTTGATATTTTATTCTTTTCTTCTTCAGATAATTCTTTTCCTTTAAGGATTAATGCTGTAGTTCTGTTAGTCAAATGATTTCCTAAAACGTCAAGTACTGAATGTGTACTAATCGTTCTATTAATTAACATATGATTCTTTTTGAAAAAACTATATAAATCTGTGAAATCTTTATATGTAACAATTACTTTTTCTAAATAAGTGCAGGTAGAAAAATCGCATCTTATTTTGGCAGTTGATGGTATTGTTAGTGATTTTAGGCTTATGCAACTTGCAAAGGCATTTTCATTAATAAAGTCTACTTCTTCTGGTATTGTTACTGTTTGTAGATTAATACATCTGAAAAATAATCCTTCGCTTATTACTTTTAGATTTTTGGGTAAATCAATATGTTCAAGGTTTTCACATCCAGAAAAGCAACTTATACCTATTTCTTTTACTATATTAGGTATTTCTATTTTCTTTAATTCTTGGCAATCATAAAAAGCATAGTCTCTAATTTCCAATAGACCTTTAGGAAGGCTAATTTCTTTTAATGATCCACTTTTCGCAAAGGCATAGGGGGCAATTAATTTTAGATTTGGTGATAAGGCTATATGTCTTAGTGATGAATATGCGAAGCAATCTTCCCCAATTGCTTCTATTTTGGGTGACATGCGATAAAATACTCCCCTAAATATTGAACTTTTTCTAATTGTTTTTAATGTTACGTGTTCATCTTCTATTATGTAGTCTTTATCTTCTATCTTAAAAATTAATCCCATGCTATACCTTCTTTCTTTTTTGCATTATTGTTTTTGTTTTTTTATTTGCTATAACTATTATATTCTTCTAATTCTTTAGTGTATAAGTTAATTTTCAACTTTAGTCCTGCTATTTCTTTTAATATTTCTAAAGTTATTTTATTGTATTCTTTTAGACTTTCTATCTTTTTGTCACTTAATCTATTTAGATTATTGTTTATTATTTGTGTTAATTCTTTTTTTATAGTTCTTTTTATTTCATCATCAAATAATTCTTGATTGTTTATCTTTATTATTATTTCTGCTACATATGATGTTATAGCTTGATTTTTATAATCTTTTTCATTTATTACTTCTTTATTATTTATTAGTTCTATACTTTCTCTTAATTGAGTTATTATGTTACTATTGGTAAATAGTTCTCCTTCATATTGATCTAATCTAGCATAATTGTTTATTAATTCTAATAAAGGATGTAAATATTTTCTTATTTCTTGTTCTATATCTTCATATGTTATACTTCTTAATTTATTTTTATCTTTCATTATTTTATCAAGTAATTTTATATATTTTTCTTTTGTTTTACTATATATATTTTTTAAATCTTCTTTATATTTACTATTTGATAGTTTATCTATTATATAATTAATATTACCTATTAGACTGGCTAAATCATCATTTTCTTTATATTCTGTTTCATCGGTAGATATTAGTTTATCATATAATAGTTTAAATGGTTTTAGTTTTTCTCCCTCATTAACTACCTTATCATATATTTCAGTTATTTTTGTTCTTAATTCTAATTCATAATCTATATTATCATTTAATTTTATTTTATTATCAAGGACATTTTCAAATTCGTTGCTAGCTTGTTCTAATGTTTTATCTATTATTGTCTTTAGTCTATCTAGGTAATTATTCTTTTTATCATCTGTTAAAAATTGTGAATAATATACTATATTTTTAATTAGATTATCTAGGGTATATTCATCTTTTCCTAATTCTGTTATATCTATCTTTAAATATTCTTTATACTTTGATATATCAGATATTTTTTTAATTAGATTTTGTTCTCTTGAAAGTTTTAATTTTATTGAATCTAAGTTTGCTAAAAGATTGGGTTTTAGTGTTGTTATATTCTTTTTATATGTTCCAAATGGAGTTTCTTCTCCAAATTTTGGTTTTAATGCTTTTTGATCTTCTTCATATTCTTTAATTAATTTATTTACTTTATCTAATATTATTTCTTTATTAGCATTATCTAATTTATCACATATTTTAATTATTTCGTCTACTTTTTCTTTTATTTCTTTATCTTCTGTATTGTCTTGGGGTTTAGTTTTTTCTTCTTCATAAATGATATATTCTTGATTATCTGTATTTAATAATTCTGTTATTTTATTCTTTTCTTCTTTTGATAATTCTGATCCTTTTAGAAATAAGTGTGTTGTTATTTTTGGTAAGGGAATTCTTTGGGCGGTGAATACTGTTCGTTTACCAATAGTTTCGTTAATTAGGTCTATGTTCATTTTGAAAAAATTATATAGATCTTTGAAATCTTTGTATGTCACAGTTATTCCCTCTAAAAAAATGCAGGTAGTAAAATCACAATTTATTTTGGCGGTTGATGGAATTGTTAGCGATCTTATCCTGAAACAATTTGTGAAGGCTTTCTTATCAATTAATTTTACTTTTTCTGGTAGTGTTACTATTTTTAAATCTTCACAGCCAAAGAATAAACATCTACTTATTTCTTTCATGTCTTGGGGTAATTTAATTTGTTCAAGGGCTTTACAATAGGCAAAACATTCGGAACCTATTTCTTTTACGGAATTTGGTATTTCTATTTTTTTTAATTTATGACAATTATCAAAAGCATAATCTCTAATTTCTGATAAACCTTGAGGAAGTCGAATTTCTTCTAATGATTCACTTCTCATAAAGGCACCAGGGGCAATTATTTTTAGATTTGGTGATAAGGCTATATGTCTTAGAGATGAATATGCAAAACAATTTTCTCCGATTGCCTCTATTTTGGGTGACATGCGATAAAATACTCCCCTAAATATTGAACTTTTTCTAATTGTTTTTAATGTTACGTGTTCATCTTCTATTATGTAGTCTTTATCTTCTATCTTAAAAATTAATCCCATGCTATACCTTCTTTCTTTTTTGCATTATTGTTTTTGTTTTTTTATTTGCTATAACTATTATATTCTTCTAATTCTTTAGTGTATAAGTTAATTTTCAACTTTAGTCCTGCTATTTCTTTTAATATTTCTAAAGTTATTTTATTGTATTCTTTTTTAAAGAATAGGCCCATTTTGATCACTCTTTTCTTTTATTTTCTATGTTTTTAATTTTTTGACATATAAGTTTATTATTTTGTATATTTAGAGCTATTTTTATAATAGTTAAATTCTTTAGTTTGGTTGATAAATATGTTTATTTCAAATTTTATTTCTTCTAATTGTTTTAATATTTCTAAGGTTATTTTGTTGTATTCTTTTAAGCTTTCTATTTTTTTGTCACTTAATTCATTTAATTTTTCATTTATTATTAATAATAATTTTTCTCTTATAATTTTTCGCGTTTCATTGTTAAATAATTCTTCATTATTGCACTTAATTATTATTTCTGCTACATCTGATGTTATAGCTTTATTTTTATAATCTTTTTCTTCTGCTGATTTTTCATTATTTATTATTTTAAGACTATCCATTAATTGAGTTATTATGTTACTATTTGTAAATAGTTCTCCTTCATATTGATCTAATCTAGCATAATTGTTTATTAATTCTAATAAAGGATGTAAATATTTTCTTATTTCTTGTTCTATATCTTCATATGTTATACTTCTTAATTTATTTTTATCTTTCATTATTTTATCAAGTAATTTTATATATTTTTCTTTTGTTTTACTATATATATTTTTTAAATCTTCTTTATATTTACTATTTGATAGTTTATCTATTATATAATTAATATTACCTATTAGACTGGCTAAATCATCATTTTCTTTATATTCTGTTTCATCGGTAGATATTAGTTTATCATATAATAGTTTAAATGGTTTTAGTTTTTCTCCCTCATTAACTACCTTATCATATATTTCAGTTATTTTTGTTCTTAATTCTAATTCATAATCTATATTATCATTTAATTTTATTTTATTATCAAGGACATTTTCAAATTCGTTGCTAGCTTGTTCTAATGTTTTATCTATTATTGTCTTTAGTCTATCTAGGTAATTATTCTTTTTATCATCTGTTAAAAATTGTGAATAATATACTATATTTTTAATTAGATTATCTAGGGTATATTCATCTTTTCCTAATTCTGTTATATCTATCTTTAAATATTCTTTATACTTTGATATATCAGATATTTTTTTAATTAGATTTTGTTCTCTTGAAAGTTTTAATTTTATTGAATCTAAGTTTGCTAAAAGATTTGGTTTTAGTGTTGCTATATTCTTTTTATATGTTCCAAATGGAGTTTCTTCTCCAAATTTTGGTTCTAAACTTGCTAAATCTTTTTCATACTCTTTTATTAATTTATTTACTTTATCTAATATTATTTCTTTATTCGCATTATCCAATTTATCACATATTTTAATTATTTCATCTACTTTTTCTTTTATTTCTTTGTCTTTTGTGTTATCTTGAGTTTTAGTTTTTTCTTCATCGTATGATATATATGGATAATTATCTTCCCCTATAATCTCTTTAATTTGTTCTTTTTCTTCTTTGGTTAGTTTGTTTCCTTTTAAAATTAACTGTCTTTTAATTAGTTTGTTATCTAACGTAGTTATTGAATCTTCAACCCATTGTGTTCCCATTAATTGGTCTAAAAAGTATCCTTCATTTTTTTGAAAAAAATTATATAAATCTTTAAAGTTTTTATATGTTACAATTATTGTTTTTAGTTTTTCACACTTTTTAAAGCCACATATTCTTTCAGTTGTTGATGGTAGTGTCAATGTTTCTAAACTTTTGCAATTATCAAAGGCATGGTCTTTAATTGCTTCTAGCTCTTCGGGCATTTTAATTGTCTTTAGATTTTCGCATGACGTAAATAAATATTCATTAATTTCTTTTAAATGCTTTGGTAGTTTAACATATTCTAAATTTTCACATTTACTAAAACAACCTTCACCTATCTCTATTACTGAATCAGGTATTTCAATTCTTTTAATTTTGGAACATTCATAAAATACATAAGCGCCTATTTCTCTAGTTTTATTTGGGATTCTTATTTCTTCGATATCACTATTTTGGAATGCTTCTCCCTCAATAAATAATAAATTTTGTGGAAGAGTTATCCTCTTTATGTAAGAATTTTTAAAACAATTATGGGCTATTACTTGTATTTTTGGTGAAACATTATAATATATCCCCTTAAAACTAGTTTTTATTGAATTAAAATCCCATGCTAAAGCTCTTAATACTATCTTTTTGTTATCTATATAGTAATCTAAATATTCTGTTTTTAATCCCACGCTATACCTTCTTTCTTTTTTGTAATATTGGTATTAATAATACTATGTTTGATATTGCTATTATTCCATCTATTAATAATCCTGCCCAAGATAGGACATAAATATTATATATTACCCAAATTGTATATGAGATGCAGGCTCCTAATGTTACATATTTTTTTTCTAATGTTAGAGTGTAACCATCTATTAGGCTTGCTGCTATTGGTAAATAGTCATACCAAGTTCTTACGGAAAAGAAACTGATTAATAGATATATTATAGCACTTATAATAAAGATATATTTATCTTTATCTGTTTTATAATATAGAAAATCTCTAGTTCCTTCTAATAAATATATAAATGCTCCGCTGTATGCTCCTAATAATAAATAGTGAATGAAATCTAATGAATTTGATATTATATGAAATGATAATACTTTGTTAGTATCTTTTCTAAAGTAACTTAATATTAAGAATATTCCAGCTATTAGTCCTATTAATTGTATTATTATGAAGTTAATATTCATATTAGATTCTTCTTTCTATTTTATATCTGCCCATAATTTATCGTATAATGATATATGTTCACCTATATTTTTTACATAATATCCATTTTTAAAGATACTTGCTGGTTCTATTATACTTTCCTGTATTATATTATTGGGACTTATATATGGGTATTCTTTTACTATTTCTTTGCTTACTTCATTTCTTAATAAGTAATTTATAAATAAATATGCATTATTTATATTTTTTGCTCCATCTACTATACAATAATTATCTGTACTTATTGCATGTCCTTCTAATGGATCAATTATTTCAATATTATGATTTTCATTTTTAGCTATTTCAGCTTCAGCGTTCCACATTATTCCTATATCTGCTTCTTCCGTAATGAAGAAAGTTTTAGGGCTATCACTGTCATATGCTTTAATATTATTTTTTAGTTCTAGTAGCCATTCTTTAGCTTTAGTTAAGGAATTAGTACTTGTTTCATTCATTCCTAAATTATTAGCAAGTAATGACATACCTATTACTATTCTTTGGTCATCTATCATGACAATATTATTTTTATAATTAGTATTTAATAGGTCGTTATATCCTCTAATATCGTCTTTTATTTTATCTTTATTTACTGCTATTACAACAATTGTACTTAAGAAAGGATATGAATATTCATTATTATAGTCATATGGTTGATTTAAAAACATTTTATTTAAATTTATTACATTAGGTAATCTATCTTTTTCTAATTTTTGGATTAGTCCTCTTTCTTTCATTAATTCTACCATATAATCACTGGGAAATATTACATCATATGTTCCTTTTTTAGATGAAGTTATTTTGGCTAATAATTCTTCGTTTGAAGAATAAGTTCCATAATTTACTTTAATGTTATATTCTTTTTCAAAATTATCTATTACTTCATCTGGTATATATGAAGACCAATTTAAAACGTTAACTACCTTTTTGTTAGTTGTATTATTACATCCTGTAAATAATATTAATATTACAAGTAATAATATTGTTTTTTTCATGACCTATCACCTTCTATAATGCTTTTAGATTGGTATAAGGCTGATATAGTTAATAATACTATTGTTACTATTAACATTACGGTTGATAACGCATTTACATCAGGAGTTATTCCAGTTTTTATCATAGAATATATTTTTAATGGTAAGGTATTGCTTCCTGGTCCTGCGGTAAAATAGCTTATTACTACATCGTCTAATGATAAGGTAAATGATAGTGTTGCTCCACTTATTACACCTGGCATTATTGCAGGTAATGTTACTTTAAAGAATGTATTTAAGGGGTTAGCTCCTAAATCTTGTGCTGCTTCTTCATATGTAGTTATTAAGGGAGATAAATTAGATCTTACACTTACTATTACAAAAGGTATAGAGAATGCTATATGGGATAGTATTAGTGTAGGCATTCCTAATTCTAATTTCATTAGGGTATAGATTGATAATAAAGAAATACCTAATACTATTTCTGGTATTACTATTGGTATATATATTAATTTATTTATTAATCCTTTAAATGGAAAGTTATATTTATATAGTCCTACTGCTCCTAGAGTACCTATAATGGTTGATACTACTGTACTAGTTATGGCTATTATCATGGTATTTCCAAATGCTTCTAATAGGTCAGTATTAGTTAGCATTGTTTTATACCATTCTAGGGTAAATCCTTCAAAAATTATATTCATTTTTGAGGTATTAAATGAATATGCTATTAAAATTACTATTGGTAGAAATAGGAAGATAAATACTAATGCTACAAATAAGTTTTTTAAAGTTTTATTTTTCATTACATACCTCCTAAATCATCTAATTTACCACCTGTTTTTTGATATAGTCTTACTAATAAGAAGGTTATTATGATTAAGAATATAGATATAGCTGAACCTAGTGGCCAATTTCTTGCAGTTAAGAATTGATTCTTTATTAAGTTACCGATTATCATTACTTTACCTCCACCTAGGATATCAGAGATAAAGAAATATCCTATAGCAGGCATAAACACCATTAGAGAACCATTAAATACTCCAGATATAGTTTCTGGAATAATTATATTCTTAAATATTTGGAATGGTTTTGCTCCTAGGTCTCTAGCAGCTTCTATTATATTGTTATCTATTTTAAAGACAGCACTACAAACTGGTAAAATCATAAATGGTAATAATGTATAAGTCATACCTATTATTATTCCAAAGTTATTATACATTAGTTCTAATGGTTTAGTAATTATATTAGCACCTAATAAAGTATTATTAATTACACCATTTTTTCTTAATAATACTATCCATCCATAGGTTCTAATAAGTGAATTAGTTAAGAATGGTATCATTACTAATTTAGTCATTAGGTTTCTTACTTTTTCACTTTTTTCTCTTAATATTAAGGCAAATGGATATGATATACAAATACATATAAATGTTGTTAATATTCCTATTAGGCTAGATTTTAATAAGATTTTTATATAAGTTATATTAATAATTGTTAAATAATTGTTTAAACTGAAATTATATATTACTCCTCCATAGGAATCACTTTTACAAAAACTTAAAAATAATATATATAATAATGGTAATAAAATTAGTATAATACTGTAAATTACTACTGGTGATAAGAATAAATATTTAAATATATTATTATTCTTTTTCATTTGTTGTGCCTCTTATTGGTACGACATACTCTTCATCAAGTTTTAAATATATTGTTTCTTCCTCGTTAATATCAATATTACCATTAATATTTACTTTTAAATTTAAATCTCCTTCGGTATCGATAAATAGTTTTGTTACTGATCCATCATAAACAACATCTTTTACTATTCCTTTTATACTAGCTTTTAATTCGTTTTTAGATAATTTAATATTTTCTGGTCTTATTAATAAATTTATTTTGTCTTCTCTTTTATCAAAATCTTCTTTAGGAAATGTAAATGTTATTTTATCTTCGTTAGTTATTACTTTTATTTTATCTTTAGTTACTTCTTTTATTGTACTAGGTATAATATTTGATTCACCTATAAAATCTGCAGCAAAGACTGTTTTAGGATGACGATAGATGTTTTGGGGAGTATCATTTTGTTCAATTTTACCTTTTTCTATTATTACTATTCTATCACTCATAGTTAGTGCTTCGTCTTGATCATGAGTTACATAGATAAATGTTATTCCTGATTGTTTTTGTATTTTTTTTAATTCTATTTGCATTTTTCTTTTTAATTTTAAATCTAGGGAGCATAATGATTCATCTAGTAATAATACTTTGGGATTCATTACTATTCCTCTTGCGATAGCTACTCTTTGTTGTTGGCCTCCTGATAATTGGGAAGGTAATCTATCTTCAAATCCTTCTAATTTTACTAGTTTTATTACTTTCTTTACCCTTTTATTTATTTCTGTTTGGGATAGTTTTTTCATTCTTAATCCAAAACTTATATTATCCCAAGTTGTCATGTGTGGAAATAAAGCAAAATTTTGAAAAATAGTATTTACTTCTCTTTTAGTAGGATCTACTTCTGTTACATCAATATCATCTATGTATACTTTACCTTCTGTTACGTGTTCTAGCCCTGATATCATTCTTAAAATAGTAGTTTTACCACATCCTGAAGAACCTAATAAGGTTAAGAATTCTCCTTCATATACATCTAGTGATAAATTCTTTATTACGTAGTTGTCATTAAACTTTTTAGATACGTTATCTAATCTAACTAATACTTTATCCATAATCATCCATCCTATCATATATAATTATAACAAATTAAAGAAAAAAAGACAACTAATGATTAGTTATCTTTTAGAATTTTATTCTATCATTTATATATTTTTCTACTTTACTAATTGGTAAGGTTATTTGTTCCATTGTATCTCTATCTCTGATAGTAACTGTTTTATTGTTTAGTGTTTCATCATCGATAGTTATACAGAATGGTGTACCTATAGCATCTTGTCTTCTATATCTTTTACCTATTGATCCTGATTCATCATATGTTACCATAAAACTTTTACTTAGTTTTTGATATAGTTTTTTTGCTTTATCTGTATGATATTTTTTTACTAATGGTAAGATACAGCATTTATATGGAGCTAGATATGGATGAAAATGCATTACTTCTCTGGTGTCATTTTCTAATTGTTCTACTTCATAAGAATTACATAATACTGTTAATACTGTTCTTTCTACTCCTACTGATGGTTCTATTACATATGGGATATATTTTTCATTTGTTTCTGGATCTATATAAGTCATATTGGTATTTGATACATTTTGATGTTGGGTTAAGTCATAATCCGTTCTTGAGGCTATTCCCCATAATTCTCCCCAACCAAATGGGAATTTATATTCTATATCGGTAGTAGCATTACTATAAAAACTTAATTCTTCTTTGGAATGATCTCTTAATCTTAATTTATCTTTATCTATACCTAATGATAATAAATAATTATAACAAAAATCTTTATAGTATTTATGCCATTTTAATTCTGTTCCTGGTTTACAGAAAAATTCTAATTCCATTTGTTCAAATTCTCTTACTCTAAAGATAAAATTACCTGGTGTTATTTCATTCCTAAAGCTCTTTCCTACTTGTCCAATACCAAATGGTACTTTTAATCTCATACTTCTTTGAACGTTTAAGAAATCTACAAATATTCCTTGAGCTGTTTCTGGCCTTAAATATACTGTATCTTTTGCGTCTTCTGTTACTCCTTGGAATGTTTTAAACATTAGGTTAAAGTTTCTTATATCTGTAAAATTACTTTTACCACATTTTGGACATGGTATTTTATTATCTTTGATATATTTGATCATATCTTCTTGTTTTAGAGAATCTCCTAATTCACTGTTAGTAAAATCATTTATTAATTTATCTGCTCTATGTCTTGTTTTGCATTCTTTACAATCTATTAGAGGGTCTGTAAATGTTTTTAAGTGCCCTGATGCTTTCCATGATTTAGGATTCATTAATATAGCGCTATCCATTCCTACGTTATTAGGATCTTCTTGAATAAATTTCTTTAACCAAGCTTTCTTTATATTATCTTTTAATAAAGCTCCTACTGGGCCATAATCCCAAGTATTAGCTAGTCCTCCGTATATTTCACTTCCTTGGAATATAAATCCATATTGTTTGCAATAATTTACTAATTCTTGCATTGTTAATTCTTTCATTTTATCCTCCTTTGATATAAAAAGAGAGATTCTCTAGTTATAAGGACGAAGTGTTCTCCGCGGTTCCACCTTATTTATTCATAAGAATCTCTCTTTGTATATAGCTCCATAGACGCCACTCTATATCTTCGCTTTTCAATATCGATATATTTATTTTAATATTTTATTCTTATTTAGTCAAGTATAACATTATTAATCGAATCTTTCAAGGTTATAATCTTCTATAATTCTTTTATATAGGTCTATCTTAGGTTCTTCTCCCTCTGGTACCGGTGTATAACCATCCATAAATGATCTATAACTTTCAATATCATTATTATTCTTACATTCAGGGTGATATATATATATTAAATTAGCATAATCTTCTATACATTCTTCTATAGAAGAATATTGTCTCATTGCTTCTTGCGTATAATATATTTTATTATTTTTGTCTTTTTGAGTAACCTTACACAAACGCTTTGCTCTTGTCTTAGCCCATTCAGATGTTTGGATATCAAAATCAATATTCATTTGATAGTTTACTCCCAAAATATTGTTACACGTATTAGTTAATGTAGTTCCATCATCATTATAACTCTTAGGAGTCCGCATCCAACCTGATTCATTAATAATTTGGGCAATAATAAGTGAGTTTTTTATTCCATATTTTTCATGTTGTGCATTTCTAACTATATTAGCTATTTTCCAAATAAACTCTTCACAAGCCTTGGAATCACCTTCATACGCTCTATCACCTAATTCATTAAATTCCTTTGCCTGCGTAGAAGAACTTAGACCTAAACTGACTTCTTCCCTATTATTGGGTCTATTATTTCTTACAGCATAATCATATTCTGCTTGATACTTTTCATACAAATCAACTGACTCAACATCTTTATTTCCTAATGCTCTAGTATTATAAGGACCACCACTATCATTATCCCAATTAAAACTATTTTCTACTCCTTTTATTTGTGAACCCATTCCACATCATCCTCCTAGTTTTATTAAATTAGCATTCTTTAAATAGTCGTTTTTGTTATGGCTTTTAGTTCATATTTTTCAAAATCCAACTTAAATATATTAGGATCTTTAATATCACTATTTAATATTTGCTTATTATTAAATATAGCATTGCCATCATAATTAATAATACACCATTTTTTTAATAAATACAATATACAAACACTATGTGTGACAATAACTATATTTTTGTTATTATGTTTATTTAATACTTCACTAATAAAACTATACATTCTATTTCTAACTTCCTCTTGAGACTCACCATTCATTAATTTATAATTACTATCTAAAAATGATTGTTCATAATAATAATTAGGTAACTCGCTTAATTTATTTATTCCTATCTTTCTTAAATCTAATCTATTATCCAATCTAACCTTTCTTTTAAACTTAATTGACAAATAATTAGCTGTTTCTATAGCAGTATTATATGTACTAGAATAAATATAATTAATATTATCTAAACATTTACTTATTTTAATTGCACTATCTATTCCTTCCTTATTAAGAGATAAATTTCTTATTCTATATTCAATATTATCATTATTCTTATCATTAATTAGCCGCTTATTGGCTATATTATTAGACACTAAATAAATTGTTATTTTATTCACTTTGTAACTCAAATATTATATCTCTTAATTCCATAGCTCTTTCAAAGTCTAATTCTTTAGCTGCTTTATTCATTTCACTTGTTAATTCATCAATAGTTCTTTCTTTTTCTTTCTTAGTCATTTTCTTGTTAGTTTCTAACATTTTTTCTTCATCAATATTACTAATTACATCTCGTATTTCTTTAATTATGGTTTTTGGTATAATATTATGTTCTTCATTATATTTTTCTTGAATTGTTCTTCTTCTTTTAGTTTCTGTTATAGCTTCTTCCATACTATCAGAAATAGAATCTGCATACATTATAACTTTACCGCTTGCATTTCTGGCACATCTACCTATTGTTTGGATTAGGCTTCTAGTACTTCTTAGAAATCCTTGTTTATCGGCATCCATAATAGCGATTAAGCTTACTTCTGGTATATCTATCCCTTCTCTTAAGAGATTTATTCCTACTACTACATCATGTTTTCCTGTACGTAGATCATGAATTATTTGCATTCTTTGTAATGTTTTAACTTCATTATGAAGATATGATACTTTAATATCGGTATTTTTTAGATAATTGGTTAGTTCTTCGGCCATTCTTATGGTTAAGGTTGTTATTAAGACTCTTTCATTATTTTCTATTCTTTTATATATTTCTTCTATTAAATCATCTATTTGATTTTTACTTGATCTTACTTCTATTAGTGGGTCTAATAATCCAGTAGGTCTTATTATTTGTTCTACTACTTTATTATTAACTAATTCTAATTCATAATCTCCTGGTGTTGCTGATACATAGATTGCTTGATTAATTTTGTTTGTAAATTCATCCCATTTTAATGGTCGATTGTCTAGGGCACTTGGTAATCTAAATCCATAGTCTACTAAGTTTTGTTTTCTTGCTCTATCTCCATTATACATACCTCTTACTTGAGGTAAGGTTACGTGAGATTCATCTACTACTAATAGGAAGTCATCAGGAAAGAAATCGATTAAACAGGTTGGGGTTTCTCCTTCTTCTCTTAGGGCTATATGTCTAGAATAGTTTTCTATTCCTCTGCAGAAACCTGTTTCTTCTAACATTTCCATATCATAGTTACATCTTTCTCTTATTCTTTGTTCTTCAATTAATTTATTATTATCATGGAAATATTTACATCTACTATCTAGTTCTTCTTTGATTCTTTTGATGCTTATTTTTAGTTTTTCATCATCAGTTACAAAATGTGATGCAGGAAATAGAGATATTGTTTTTTTATTTTTTAAGATATGTCCTGTTACAGCATCAAATTCGCTTATTCTATCTATTTCATCACCAAAAAATTCTATTAATATTCCATTATTATGTACATCTGCTGGTATTATTTCTATAGAGTCTCCTTTACTTCTAAAGGTTCCTCTTTTTAAATCCATTTCGTTTCTTTCGTATAGCATATCGATTAATTTTTTTAAGACTTCATTTCTTTCTATAGTATCTCCTACATTTAGGGTTAACATTTTATTTTTATAGTCTTCTACTTCTCCTATGCCATAGATACAGGAAACAGATGCTACTACTATTACATCTCTTCTTGTTATTAATGCTGAGGTGGCACTATGTCTTAATTCATCTATTTCATCATTTATGGAAGAGTCTTTTTCAATGTAAGTATCTGTTGATGGAACGTATGCTTCTGGTTGATAATAGTCATAATATGATACAAAATATTCTACTCTATTATCTGGGAATAATTCTTTAAATTCAGAATATAATTGTCCAGCTAGGGTTTTGTTATGGGCTAGTACTAAAGTTGGTTTATTTACTTCTTTAATAACGTTAGCAATGGTAAATGTTTTACCTGTACCGGTAGCTCCTAATAATACTTGATGTTTTTGTCCTTTATTTAATCCTTCTACTAATTCTTCTATTGCTTTGGGTTGATCTCCTGATGGAGAATAGTTACTTACTAAATTAAACATATTATCACCTTTTTTATAGAATATCATTATTTGTAAATTAAAACAAGATATTTATCTTGTTTTAATTATTTACTCCATGTGTTACCATTACGGTATCATAGGTTATTTTACTAAAAGTAAAACCATTTTCTTTTCCAAATCTTATTATATTTCTTAATGCTTCTGTAGTGGTCCATTTTATATCATGCATTAATACTACATTTTCTCTTGATAGTGATATATTATTTACTACATTAGCATATACTCCATTGGTACTTGCTCCAGCTGCATCTCCTGAATCTACATTCCAGTCAAAATAGTGATAGCCTCTTTTCTTTACTTCACTAGTTAGAGTTGTCATTATGCCTGGGCTAAATCTACTTACAGTATTTGAACTACCTCCAGGGAAACGTATTATCATACTTTTTTGACCGGTTAATCTTTCTACTCTATTACTTACTTTATTTAAATCATTAAAATAATTGTCTACTGAAGAATATACATAACTATAGGAATGTGAATCTGTGTGTAAGGCTACGGTGTGTCCTTCATTAAATTCTCTTTGAATTAGATAATCTGGTCCTGCGCCTGTTACAAAGAAAGTAGCTTGAATTCCTTCTTCTTTTAGTATGTTTAATATAGTATCTGTTGTACCAGGATTTGGTCCATCATCAAATGTTAGATAAACTATTCCTCTACCATTTCCTCCTCCTGATGGTCTTATTATGTTCCATTTCTTCACTGTTATAGTCCTTGTAACTACTTCTTCATTATTATGACTATCTTTTACTTTATAGTTAATGGTGTATGTTCCTTCGGTATTATTATCTACATTACCAGATACTTCTACTTTACTTGTTAGATCTCCATCACAATTATCTGTAGCAGTATATCCTGGTTCACTGTAAGAATTTCCTATGTATACTGTCATATGGGCACTACTTTTTAATTCAATTTGTGGTTTAGTTGTATCTTCATATTTAATAGTTCTAGTAATTGTATTGGTATTACCAGAATTATCTTTTATTTTATATGTTGCTTTATCTTTATCTATTTTTACTTTTACTTTTTTAGTTAAATCTCCGTCATATTCATCGATAGCTGTATATCCTGGTTCCTTGTATTCTTGATTTGGGCATACTGTTTCAGTTGTATTTCCGTTTAGTTTTATTTCTGGTTTAACATCATCAATTACTTCTATTTTTCTTGTCTTTGTTATTGATATTAATCCTATTTTTAAGGTATATATTGCTTCGTATTGTCCTATTTTATTTTTATTTATATTATCTTTTATTGTTACTTGTTTGGAATAATCTTTAAAGAGATTCTTAGCTTTATAATCTTTTAAGTTGTACTTAGTGTTATATCTTATTTGTAAATTTTTATTTTTAAAGCTTATATTTGGTATAGTTATCATAGATATAATTAGACTTATTGCAAGAATAAATATTATAATTATTATGTATGTAGTAGTATCTATTTTTTTTCTTTCTTTTGATACTTCTACTTTTAAATATTTTTTTAATTTATTAGGATGTATTTTTTGTCCTTTTATTCTTTTGATATTCTTTTTTATTTTTTTACTATTTATTTTACTCCTCATACAACCACTTCTATTCATATTTAGTATTGTTTTATATTTTTACATTTATTCATTTTATATTTCCAATATTCTTCGTGAAGGTTATAAGTTAATTCATTTACTTTATTAAAATAGTTTTCATATTCTTTATCTCCACGATTAGATAGTGCAACAACAATATAAGGATTATCCGCAAAAACTATACTTACATCATGTAGTGATGAACCTGCCCATCCACTTTTGCTTGCTATTTTATAATTGTTTTTCCCTTTAATAAATTTGGGATAAGAATTTAAAAAATTGGTCATTAAAGCGTTCCCGTATTCATCATTGCTGGCATAAAATTTATATAATTCTTCCATGTATATGGTAGCAGCATGAGCATTAGTTCCTCCCCAATTGTTTGGCGCGGTAAATATGCTGTTGTGCCTTTTTCTTGCCAAAATCTTAACATATTTTCTCTACCATAGGCATCCATCAACATGTTGTGCGCGGCATTGTCACTGGTTACAGTAGAATACTCTAATAGTGTTCTTATTGTATAATTGGTGTTTACTGGTTTGCTTTTTAATACTCCGCTTCCGTTATTATAGTAGTTTGCTGTATATGTTAGTGCATCATCTAAATTTATTTTTCCAAGGCTAGCCATTTCATAAACATATATATCTGTTGGTGCTTTTATGGAACTTGCAGCAAAGATGTTTTGATTTGCGTTATAGCTTACAGTAAATCCTGTATATATGTCTTTATATGTATAGGCAAAATTATCTAATGAGCTGTTATAATAATTATTTATATTATTAATTATATTTTTTATATTATCTGGTAATTTATCTATTTCTATTTTGGAGTTAATACATTTTATAAGTTCGGTTGCTGCAACTTTTTTTAGAACTGCGCTATCTATTTCTTTGCCTTCTGTTACTATGATGCTTTCTTCATTTTTTTTATTTATTATAGTAAATGTTTCTTCATACTCATCTATTTTTTTACTGTATGTAAAGGTTTTAAATACCGCTATAGCTACGGTAATAAAGGTTAGTACTAGAAGTAATGTTAATACTTTACTGCTTTTAATCTTTTTTTATTATTAAGTACTGAATCTTTTAGATATATTTCATTTGTTTGATTTTTGCTGTTTTGAACTTCATTATTTGGAGTTGATGTTACGTTGTAATCTGGTTGTGTTTTTTCGGTATTTGGAGTAATAAATAATGGAATTTCTTCTGAATTTGTTTTTCTTTGTTTTTTTCATTAAATATATTATATATGTCATCTTTTTCCATATTATCATTATCCATTTTTTTCACCTTTATCCTATTATCCTATTATATAGTGTAGCATATTTTTACTATATATACAATAAAAAAATAGCTATTAAACTAGATTCTATAAATGTTATACTTTTTTATTGATCAAATCGTTCAAGGTTGTGATCACTAATGATTTTTTTATATTTATCAGCAGTATCTGGTTCCCCATCTGCTGGTGGGGTATATCCGTGTAAAAAGCTTCTATAACACTCTATATTATTGTTGTTTTTGCATTCTGGATGATACACAAAAATAAGACTTGCATAATCCTCAATACATTCTTCAATACTATTATATTTTCGCATATCTTCTTTTGTTCTATATACTTCTCCTGTACTTTTGTTTTTTTGTGTAACGTTAGAATTAGCACATTTTTGAGGGTTTTTGGACCAAGCTGATGATTGAGTTGAAAATGGTTTCCCCATATCATAATTTACACCTAAAATATTATTGCAAGAATTTACTAATGTAGTTCCATCGTCGTTTGTTATAGGTGGTGGTTTCATCCAACCGCTTTCATTTATTATTTGCGCAATTATTAATGAGTTTTTCATTCCATATTTAGCATGTTGGGCGTTTTGGACTATTTTAGCAACTTTTTCAATCCATTCATTTCTTGCTTCTTGATTTCCTTTGTTGGCCCTATCTCCTAATTCATTAAAACTTGCAGCTTGAGTTCCACCACCATTATAGGATGCGGTATTGGTATTGGTAGTAGCTGTGGTAGTTGAGGTGGTATTAGTGTCCTCTTTTGGTTTGTCTTTTGATGTTGCATTTTTCTTGCCGCTTTTTTCTGCAGCTTTTGCTTCTTCTGCTTTTTTTTGAATCTCTTTCTTTAAATCGTCTATTTCCTTTTGGTATTCTTCTCTTTTGGCGTTGTCTGATACTTGGTTTATAGCTGTTTCTGCTGCTTGAATAGATTCTATTGTTATTTCGTTTTTTGCTGCTGCTAATTTTTCTTCGGCATTTGATATTTCTAGATTTTTTATATTTGTTGCCGTTGCTTCTTTCCAACAAGTTGCATATTTTACTTCTGCTTCTACTAGCACATCAAATACTATATTTATCAATGTTGGTACTAAGAATAATAGAATACCGCTTATTATTCTTTTGAATACTGTGGATAAATTCTTTTTATCTCCATCTTCTTTTCCAGATACTATACTTTTGAATATATCAATTGTGGACATAATTATTAATCCAATAGGTATTACTATGAAGACAAAATTAATTAAATATTTTATAAATAATATTACTTTTAATGTTCCTGGTTCTTTACAAATTTCTAATATATTTATCATAAAATCACCTACAATTTATTTATTATATTGTATCATGTTTTTAAAAAAAATAACATAGTTTATATGTTATTTTTTAATCTAATTTTAAATTTTCTGTGCTAATATCTTCTTTAGTTATTGTTTTTAATATATCTTTTCTTTTTTTATCTTTTGTATTTGTAGCATGTTTTATTACTGTTTTTTCAAAGATATTTCTTATGAATCTAGCATTACCAAAATTTTTGACGTTTCTGTTTTTTTCTATTATTTCTTTTAGATATTCAATTGCATCTTCTTTGACAATAAATCCTGATTTTTTAGTCATTCCTAAAAATATTTTTATTAATTCTTCTGTTGTATAGTCATCAAATTCTAATGTATAACCTATTCTTGATACTATTCCAGAATTAGAGTTTAAGAAGTCTTGCATTTCTTTTGTATAACCTGCAAAAATTACGACTAATTTATCTCGGTAATTTTCCATAGCTTGGATTAGAGTTGCTATTGCTTCAGCGTTATAAGAATTATCATTTTTTACAGCTAGACTGTAAGCTTCATCTATGAATAATACGCCGTTTAAACTTTTTTCTATTACACTCATTGTTTTAGGTGCTGTTTGGCCTACATATTCTGCTACTAAATCTTTACTTGATACTTCTATTAATTTATCTTCTTTAATAAATTTTAGATTATATAATATTTTAGCTATGATTCTAGCTATAGTTGTTTTACCTGTTCCAGGATTTCCTAGAAAAACCATATGCAGATTAATATCATTTATTTTTAAATTATCTTTAGCTTTTTCTTTTAAATTTATAACATCGACTAAATCATATAATACTTTCTTTACTTTTGTTAAACCTACTAATTCGTTTAATTCTTTAAATATTTCATCTATTGATTTTTGAACTTCTACTTTTGGTATTTCTTTGTTGAATGATATTTCTTTAATTAACTTTTTAGTATACTCTGTGTAATCTACTTCTTCGTTATATGTTTCATTAATATAATCTAATAGAGCTATTTTTTTATCATCATCAAGGGCGACATTCTCTAGTATTTGATTATAGATATCTTGATTATCTGGTGATATTCCTTCTATTATGAAGGTAATATATTTATTTTTTATATATTCTTTGCCTAAGAAAAAATTAAATATATCATTTTCCGTTCCAGAAACTATAGATACTCTGTGACTTTCACTTTTTAAATATTCTTCTATTTCAAAATATATTTTTTCTTTTTCGTTATTATCTAAAATATTTAATCCTTTTAGGTCTGTTATATTTATTGATTTGTTTTTGTCAAATGTGGTTTCTTTATTTATTTTATATAAAGATGTATTAATTAATTCTTTATTATCTATATAATTAAAATAATTACTTGTATTTATTATAATATCTTTTATGGAGTTTCTTGTTTCTGTATTATTTACTTCTAGTATGATATTAAATGGAATATAATTTTTTTCAATATTCTCTTGATATTTACGCATGTATTCTACCATTTTTTTAAAATTTTCTTTAGAATCATCTTTTATGTATAAATTATTTATTTGATTAAATATTTCACTCATATATTCATTTTTATCTTTTTCGGGTTCTTCTTTAGCTTCTTGTTTTTGATTGGTTTCGATATTAAAGAAGTCGTTATATATATCTTTAAAATAATCTTTATTATTCATAATTCACCTCTAGTATTATTAGAAAAAAGTTCAGTTAAACTGAACATTTTATTTTTTTACTTGAATTTCTAACATTTTATCTTTTAATTCTTTTTCTATGTCTTCTAGAACTTTTTCTGCTTCTTGTCTCTTAATTCTACCATTTTCATGAATTTCTATTACTTTATCTAATGTTTCAATTAAATCTTTGTTAGTTTTCTGTAATGTTTCAATATTAACAATAGCTTTTTCGCTTTCTTCTGCTATCTCAATTGATCCTTGTTTTAGAGTTTCACTATTTTTTACTAGCATTTCATTAGTTAATTTAGAAACTGCTTGTTGTCCTTTTAAGGCTTGCTTTGCATTATTAATTCCAAGAGCTAACACCATTTGATTTTTCCATAAAGGAATAGTGTTTGTGATTGAGCTTTGAATTTTTTCTACTAATTCAGCTTCGTTATTCTGTAATAGTCTTATTTGTGGTGCCATTTGAATTGAGATTATTCTTGTTGTTTTTAAGTCATAGATTTTCTTTTCAAATCTATTAATCATATTTTCCATATCTTGTACTTTTTGAATGTCTAATTGTTCTCCACTTTTTTCAGCTATTTCTTTCAATTCTTTTAGCGTTACATTTCTTAATTCATCTAATTTCTTTTCACCAGCGATTATATATAGTGAAATTTCTTTAAAATATTCTAAATTTTTTTCATACATTGTATCAAAGATGTTTATATCTTTTAACATTTGTAGTTTATCTCTTTCTAGTCCTTTTTCTATAGTGTCAATATTTTTTTCTATTTTACTGTATTTTGCTATTATTTTATCTAATTCTTTTTTTGCGTTACTAAATAATTTTTCTAGTAATCCTTTTTTCTCACTTGCAGAAATATCTCTATCAAATGATTTGATTTGACTTACTAAATCTGCTAATAAATCTCCTGTTTCTCCGATATTTTTTGTTTTAACATCTTCTAAAATACTATCTGAGAATTCACTTATTTTTGCTTGGGCAGCAGCTCCAAATTGTAGTATTTGAGTTGTGTCTTCTACGTCTAATTTTTCATTAAACTCATCTATTGCTTCTTTTTCTTCTTTTGATAACAAATCATAGTTTAATGATTTTTCTATTGTTGATTCTGTTACTTCTTTTGTTTCTGCTAATTTGTCTAATTCCTTTTCATCCATCTTTTTTTCTACTTTTAATTCCATCATAATAATTATCTCCTTCTTTAATTTTTTAAATAATCACTTAATTTATTATAAGTATCCATTTTTAAACTAGTTACAGTACTGCTTATAGTTTGAGGTACTCCTATTCCTATACTTGTTACATCATATGTACCTCCAGTTACACCAGTTCTAAATCCATATTTTTCCCATGCTATTTGACTTATTTCTTTATCTTCTAGTGCCTTGTATAGTTTACTTCCTTTATCGGTAAATACAGCAAAGCAATGGGAATTCCAAATAGTTGGTGTTGGATACAATACTCTAATTTCATCTTTTACTTGTTCAAAGGCTTCAGGACTAGAGTTTGCAAAATCTATCATACTTTTTTCATAATCTACTATCATTGGTTCTCCGCCCATACCAGTTTTTAAATATCTTTCAAATAAATCAGCTGGTGTATTATTCATATAACCTGATTTGATATAGAATTGTTTTAATTTTGGTAAATTCTCATTGATATTTTCTTCTGTAACTTGTCCATTAGATAATATTGATAGCAATAATCCATAGTAAGTTGCACCTGGTGAAGATGATACTGGGTCTGTTGAAGCTATATTAATTGTTCCATATAGGTTGGTTAGTCCTATATCTGTCCATTTTTTACCTTCAAGGATATAGTTGATTAATTTGTTCATATCACTTATGTAGTAAACTCCGTCATTTTCGGTAACGATGTTTTCTTTCATTAATACTTCTACTACGCCTTTCCAACTATATATTACTATTGGTGTATTTAGTGTTAAGCCTCCATCTAATACTGTGTATCTATCGGCTTCTTTTAATTCTTTATTTGGTTGTAATTTATAGTAATCATAGAATCTTTGATCTGATGTGAATAAGGCATCATATTTTGATACTCCATTACTGTTTATACTTAATTCCTCACCAGCGCTTATTTTTTCTATTATTCCTTGATTTCCTAATCCTACTTGTTCTCTTATTAGTGGCCATAATACTGTCTTACCATTACTCCATGTATCATATATTACATTTAATTTATATTTGCTTTTCAATATTTTATTTACTTTTTTATCGGCTAAGAAATCTTCTTTACCACCACCTGTTGCTACATATATTGTTGTCAAATTAGTGGTAAATATATTAGTCTCTCCATTATTAAAATTTTTAATTATAATAATGGCTGCTATTAATATTATAAATATTATTATTCCTATTAATGACTTTTTATTTTTCATCTACATCTTCACCTTTCATTATAAGTTTATCTTTTACTATTCCATCCGCTTTTAACATTAATTCATATACTTTCATTTCGGCGTCAGCATCAACAATATCTTTTCGATATAGTGATGATAGAATACTTTCGAATGCATCTTTAGTTTCTCCAATCATTGCATCGGCTTTTTCCATAAATTTTTTACTTTCTGAAGAAACCATTTTTTTATTTTCTATTTCATCATATCTGTTTACTATTTTTATTAATACTGGTAAATAATACTCAAAGAAATTATTTAATTTTTTTTCTTTGCTTGGATCATTTTCTACTACTTCTAGTATTTTAGCTACGGTATTATTTATTTCTTTTAAATTATCTTTAGTTTCTTTTTTTTCTACTTTTGATATTAGATTAAATATTTCTTTGTTTTGTTTTTTTGCTGTTAAAATCTTTTTATACAAACTTATATTTGTTTCTTTTAATGATTCTTTGGTATTTACTTCAGATAATACTAATTTAGTTGCTCCAAAGGCTGCACAGCCTATTACTAATGAAGGAGCTAGAGCTATAGATAGTCCTAAGTAAGGAATAGCAAAGAAAGCACTTCCTATTACGGCTGAAGCGATATCTTTATTCTTCATTAGTTGTAACTCCTTACTTCTGAAAATGCACTTTTTAACCCGTTTTTACCATTAAATACTTTACCATTTGATAAATCTGCTAAACCTTCTAGTTGACTTTCTGACGATTCACCAAAAGTAATACTATATATTGGTATATTTAGTTTGTTATCATTATAGTATTTTTTTAACGTATTATAATTTCCTGTGTTGGAATAGCCATCAGTCATTAAGATAACTGTTTTAGTATAATCGTTTTCATTATCGTCTTTCAATATTCTTAATGCTTCTTTACTTGAATCATAAATGTTTGTTGCACCATTTGCTTCTAGAGAGTTTATATATAGTATTATTTCATTAGTTTGATTTCCAAGTTTAGTGTCATATACTTTGAATTTTTCATTAAAACTTATAATTGTTATTTTATCTTTATCAGAGAATTGTAATCTATCTTTACTAGCTTCTTCGGTATCTAGTATATATGTCATAGCGTCTTTTAGTTCACTTAATCCACCACCATTCATACTTCCTGATACATCCAAACAGAATACTACATGTGTTGGTTTGCGAAGGGCTTCTATAAATAAATCAAACGCTTTATTTATTACATTTTTACTTGGATATTTCATATCTTTTAGATATTTGCTAGTATCAATTCCCCATTCTTTATTGAAGGTTTTCTCATCAGTATTTTCTTTTGTTCCTCCATACCAAGCTCGATATCCTAATTTTTCCATTTTTGTTTGCATTTTTTCACTTGTTAAATAAGATTGAATTTTTAAGAATTTTTCTTTATTTTTAGTATCTTTTGTATCATTATTTACATAGGCAAAAGGCATATCGTTTATAGCAACACCATCTTTTGGATATATTAGATATAGGGGTTCTTTTTTATTTTTTAATAATTCTTTATTTAAGTTTATTAGAGAGCTTTCATAGTTTATCATGGCATTATAATCACCTTTTAAAAACATTGTTTTAAGGTAATCTTCATCTCCTGATACTCTTTCTACTCCTTTGAATAAGCTTTTTAAATCATTAATTAGTTTTTCATCGTTTAGCATATTTTCTGTTAATACTTCAGGACTTCCGGCTAGACTATTTAAAAAACTTAAATAACTAGTTGCTCCAGTATTGGTTTTTGTTACAGAAGCCATTATATATTTTAACTTGTTTTCTTTTATTACATTTACTATATCTTGGTTATAGACATCTTTACCTACAAGTCCTAACTCTTCGGCTTTACTTTTGGATATACCTAGTACTACAGGGTTTATTACTATTGACTTACTATCAGTAGTTAAATAAGAATTATCTAACATGTATAACCAGATTGAATTTGATATCCATACAGCATCATAATCTTTACTGTTATTATTAAGAATATCAACTATTTCTAAATCGCCGTAGTGCTCTATTTCTATGTTTATATGATTTTTCTTTCCATATGAGATTATTTCATCGTCTACCATACTTGTCGATGTTGATGATATTATTCTAAAAGTATTATCATATAATACTTCATCTATTTCTATATCATCATTACATTTTTGAATAAAACTTAATAATAAAATACCAACTATAATATATAAAAATATATTGCTTTTATCTTTACTTTTTGACATTTGTTCACCTCTTTATTTATATTTAATATATCATAAAATAGAGTTTATTACAAGATAATAAGAGTAGATTTATTGGGTTTAAGTTATGTCTATATTTTAGGGTTTTAAATATAATAAATAGAAAGGAGTGAAACTATGTATTATGGATATCCTGGATATGGTTACGAGGGATTTGGTGGTAGTGGTTTATGGATAATTATAATTGTTTTAATTATTTTCTTTGTTTTATTCTGGGGTAATAATGGTTGTGGTAATAATAATTGTCATGGTAATTGTAGATAAAAAGATGATAAAATAATTTTATCATCTTTTTTTACCACTATTTTGGGCGTGTAATTTATCAAATTCTTCTCTTGTTTTTTCGTATTTTGCTTCTAATTCATTGAAAGTTTTGCCTATTTCTCTAAATGCTTCTTCTCGTTGAGCTGTATCCATTTCTGGATTAGAATTTATTTCTTGAATTTTATCTATTGTTTCTTCTAATTTATTTAAAATATCAAATAAAATCATTTGTTCCTCATGCGTGTAATTACTATATCTATTTATGTACTCTATTTCTTGTAATCTTGTTTCATAACTTGCTAATCCTACTTTTTTTCCTTTAATCATAACTAACCTCCATATAGTTTTATTTTAACATAATTAAAATTTTTATACAAGAAAAAATGATTCATAAGAATCATTTATTTAGTTATATTTTTTAAGATTACTGTTTTAGTCCTTGACATTTCTTTTAGTGTACTCATTATTCCTTCATTTCCTATTCCAGAATATTTCCATCCTCCGAATGGTTGTTCAAATGATCTAAAGAAACTAGCTCCATTTATAACAAAACCACCACATTCCATTTGCTCACTTACTTTTATAGCTTTATTTATGTCTTTAGTTATTATGGACCCTGATAGACCAAATTTAGATTGATTTGCTATTTCTACTGCTTCTTCTATAGTATCAAATCCTATTATTGATATAACAGGTCCAAATATTTCCATGTCTTTGGCTACATCCATATCTTTAGTAATATTATCTAGAATTGTTGGCTCGTAGAAAGCGCCATTTCTTCTACCGCCACGTACTAGTTTAGCTCCTTGTTCGATTGTTTTATTTACTTGTTTTTCTACTTCTATTGCAGCTTCTTCACTGATTAGACAACCAATATCAGTTGTTTCTTCGTTTGGATATCCCACTTTTAAAGTATTTATTTTTTCACACATTTTTTCAATATATTGTTCTTTTATACTATTTTGAACTAAAAATCTTTTACTTGCACAACAAACTTGTCCAGTGTTATACAATCTTCCCCAAACTGTTTCTTCAATTGCTAAATCTAAGTCTCCATCTTCACAAATTATAAAAGCATCATTTCCTCCTAATTCTAATGAAGAATGGGCACAATGTTCAGCACAGTTTTTAGCAGCGTCTATTCCTGCTTCTGTTGAACCTGTTAAGGTTACTATTGATACTTTTTCATTTGAAGTTAAAGCTTTACCTACAACGCCTCCACTTCCATGAACTACTGATACTATTCCTGCTGGTACTCCTGCTTCTACTAATAATTCAATATATCTTGTTAGTGTTAAAGGATTAACACTTGCTGGTTTTAAGATGGCAGCATTCCCCATTAATAATGCTGGTGGTATTTTATTTATAAATATATCACTTGGAAAATTAAATGGTATGATTGCTACACATACTCCTAAAGGTTGTTGAATCGTATATTGAATAGTGTTTTCTTGGCCTTTTTCTGTACCTCTTGGAATTAAATTACCATATTCGTGTTTTACTTTTCCAACATAAGCAGGAACTCCTATAGAAATATTTCCTATTTCTGCTCTTGCTTCTTTAATTGGCTTTCCTGTTTCGTCTGATAATAATTTTGCTAATTCTTCTTTATGTTCTTCTACTAAGGCTACAAATTTCATCATGATATCGCATTTTTCATGAATTGGAATAGCTGCCCATTCTTTTTGATGGTTATATGCGTAATCTACTGCTTCATCAACTTCTTCTTTAGATAAACTTGGTACTGTATCTATTAATTCTCCATTGGCTGGATTCTTTACTTCGATTACACTTCCATCTTTAGCATCTTTCCATTCTGTTCCGATTAAACTTTTCATTTTTCATCTCCTTTTAATACCTATGGTATTCTATAATTAGTATATATTTTTTCAAAAAAAAAGTAAAGTTAAATTATTAACTTTACATTTTAATCTTCTGCATCATTTAAACTAAATTGAAGTTTTAAAGTTATAGCCCCACCAGATGCATTGTTTTCACAGTCTACATCTTGTCCTTCAACCCAGAAGTATACTTTCATTTTAGTAATTTGATTAGCACCTAAGGTAAATATTTGTTTAAACTTTCCTTCATTTGCTGTATTTTCTTGTGCTGCTGCCCAACCTTCAATAGTTTGGAATAATGTTACACCAGTTGGTGGTACGGCTGCAAATTGTGTAGAATGCGCTGCAGCTGTTGCACTTCCTAGTGGAATATTATCTGATTCTACTACTTTAGCAATTACACCAGAGTATGATAGTGCACTATTCCCTGTACCAGCAGTAATATTACTTGATGATACTCCATATACGTTAACTGCATTATTTACTCCACTTGCTGTGTGTTTATCATAGTTTGGTTCCCATAATACTACGTTTCCTGATAGAGTTGTAGTTTTTAAAGCTTGAGCTGTTGCAGCTGCTGTTGCTGAGTCGCTTGCTGTTGCTCCTTCTTTTATGAATGCTACACGAGCAGCGTTTTTAATTCCTGAATCTGATCCATTTGCTATTATATCAGATGCAGTTGTTAAATATATTTGTTTTTGAGTTCCAGTAGTCTCTGCTGATGTTTCAGCATCAACTTTAAAGAATAAATCGAAACATACAAAATATCCTGATGATGTTGTATGTGTTACATTACTAATATCACTTGTTGTTAAGATATATTGTCCAGTGCTTTCATTTGATTTTACAACTCCATGCCACATTGATAAGTATCCATCATCGTTTCTTTTATCAAGAAGTGGTGTTGTAGCGTCTGATGGATCTTCATGTGTTGAAGTATCCTTTGTTAAACTTGCTAGTGCTGATGATACTGGTTGTAATGCTGATGATGTCGCTGGTATTTGGTTAGTTGCTGTTGCGTATGTTGAATTAGCTGCATTTAATTCAGCTGTTGTAACTAATGACTTCCAGTTAGCACCATCTACTGATATTTGAATACCTCCACTAGTAGCTACATTTACATCGATATCTCCAACTGTTACTGTTCTGTTAGAAGTAAACCATGCATATGTGGTTGTTGCTAATAGGAATCCAGTTGCTATTAATAATAATAGTAATAATAGGACTCTTCTTCTACTTTTTTGTGGTTTTTCTTCTTTTGCAGGAGCAACAGGTTCAAGATTTTCTTTTCTTTCTACTTGTTCATTTTGCTGACCATTTAATTGACTAGTTATGTTTTCAATTACTGGTCCATTTGTTTGTTCTCCATTTAATTCTCTTTCGTCCATAACTTCTCTCCTTATTTCTATTTTTCAACTTACCCTCTCTTACTCTATATAAATAATAATATCATATTATTTTCTATAATGCAATATTTTTTTTAATTTTTTAATTATCAACTATTTGGTTTGAATCAATTACAATTCTTATGCTCTCTATTGTATTTTGATAGATAGCGTTAGCACTTGCGGTGCTGTAATAAATTAGTAATGTATAGTTGTTTATTGCAGGTGTATTATAATATAGTTCTTCCTTATTAAAAGTCATTGTTTTAAAGTATGTTCCATCGTCATCTTGAGCTACTACTGTGTTGTTATTGGTAACAAGATTTGTTGATGAGTTGGAAGTATAATCTTCATTTTTGTATAATTTATATGTTAAAGGTAAGTTGGTTGTGGTTATAATCTTTAGTATGTATTCTAAATCAACTTCACTTGTTTCATTTGAGTCATAATTACTTATGGAAAATGTATATACATAAGGTGTATCACTTGGTGCTAAAGTTGTTAGTTTTACATTATTGGTCATATATGTTGGCTTTAATAAATAATAAGCTACATTTGTACTTGTAGTTCCAACAGCTGTAGTCATATATCTTGATAATGTTATTGGAATAGTGCTTGTTATTATTAAAAATATTAGTAATAAACAATCCATTTTTATCATGCCTTTTAATCTTTTTTGGTCAATATTTTTTATTATATTCTTTCTTATATATGTATTGGGTTCCAACCCTTTTATTGGTTTTTTTACTCTATTTCTTATTCTTTTTGTTCTATAGGAAATTGTTATACTTATTATTAGTAGAGTTATAATTAGTAAACATAATACTTTTGGTGATAATAGTATTTTTCTTATTAAACCAATATTCGGTATTATAAATACTAATTTACCTATGATATTTTTTTTATTTACTATTTGATCGGGTATATTGTTTGCGTCTCCTTTAGTAGTATATTTATCTTCTTTTATGTTAGTAATTCTATGAGTTATGTAATTATCTTCTATTTCATAGGTAATAATATCATTCTTTTTGAATTTAGTGTCATCCGTTTTTTCTTTTATTATTACTAAATCTTCTTTTTTTATTTTAGGTGACATGCTGTCGCTATCTACTATAAAATAAGCATAACCAAAGATAGAAGTGTATCCTTTCTTTGAGGTTTTAGTATTTATAACGCTATAGATTATAAATGCTATTGTTATAATTATTAAGACTAATAAAATACGAGAAATTATTATACTTAATTTATCAAGGTTCAGGTGTCGGTTCTGGTTCTGGTTCTTCAATTGGTTCTACATACGCTTCTATCGTTTCTCCTATATATTGTTTTAATTCTACTGTAATAGGTATATTTATATCTTCATTGGCTCTTGCTCCTAAGGCATAGTCGGCATCATCGTTGCTAGCACTATTATTCCATATAAATTGTATTTCTACATCATATTCTTTATCATTTTGGATATCGTTTAAATAAGCTATTCCTGTATAACTATTTACATCTGTTCTAGTTATTGTGTCTCCACTATTTTCACTTATTTGATATATTTGAAATTCACTGTTATTTAATGAACTTAAATCAATTGATATTGTATACATAAAAGATACTTCTGTATCAGTTGGATCTATATATATATGAATTGTCCCAATGCTTCCTGGAGCACCTTTTCCTGGTGTTACGTGGTTTTGATTTGTCCAATTAATGCTTCCTAGATTAAAGGTTCTATTGGCAGTTGTTAAACTGGTTATAGCGGTATTATTTACTTCAATATGCCAGTTTGCTAATCTAGAAGCTGCTGCTGCTTGGGCTCTTGTTTCAAATAATGAATAAGTTTTTATAGCTGTTACTGTTAATAGACATACAGAAAATAAGCATATTATTATTAATATTACTTTTTTCTTCATTTAATTAATTTTTTAATTGTTTTTTTACTTCTAGTGCTATTGCATAAATTTCATATAAGAATATGAATAATATTGGTAATACTACTGCTGATAAGAATACCCATCTAGATTCTAATAGAGCTAATACTCCGCCTAGTGCACTATACACTTTTGTATCCTTTGTTGCTCCTATTACATATTCACTTGAAAAATCTGCGTTTCCTTCCATTGTAAAAGTAGTTTCTGTATCTGTTACTTTTCTTTTATTTATAACTTTTCCTAAATTGATATTTACTGTTTTATGTTCTGTGTCTGTTTCATAAAAGAAAATCATGTCCCCGATGTTTATCTCATCATTAGATTTTTTTTCTACAACCAATAAATCTCCCTTTTTGTAATCCCCTAAATTTTGGTCTGTTATTGGAATATACGTTTTATTTCCTAGTACTGTAGTATTATAATCGTTATAGTTTAGCAGGAATACGGTTACTGTTATAACAATCGCTAGATATATTACTACAAGTATACCTCCAATAAATTTTAAAAATCCTTTCATCTTACCACCTTCTATTTTAAAGTATATCACATTATACTTTTTAGTGCAATTATTATTTATTAATTATTTCATTTGAATTACATAAGAATTCTATATCTTCATATTTTAATGTGCTTTTATCAATTATATTTTTTAGTATTATTTTTTCTAGAGTTTCTATTGTTGTATCCAGGCTATTTTCTATAGTATCACTGGTAATATTTATACCTAATAATTTATATTTATCACTTATTATTCTAGCTATATCTCTTTCTTCATTTATACTTATATAATTTATTATATTGATATCAAAACTATGAACATATAATTTTATTTCTTCTATTTTTTTATCTATTTCTTCTTCAGTTATTCCTTCAAATGTTTTCTTAATGATAGATTTTAGATAAATATAATAGGAACTTGCTATTAATAGTAAATCATATAATGTATTGGAATCATTTAAACCAAATATTACTTCATTGAATTTATCTATTTCTAATTCTTCATATAATTTTTTGATATTAATTATTTCGTTTTCATTATCTAATAGTAGTTTGTCTAATTTATCTTGATTTTTAAAGAATTTGCTATTTTCTTTGGAATAATATTTTTTAGTTAGTCCTATTATTTTGTTATTAGCTTTAGTTATTTCTTTTAATTTATTTTTAAATACATCTTTATATTTAGTTTTTTCCTTATATATATTTGTTACATCTTCTATTATATAAGAGTATTCTTTATAATATTTATATTCTTTTAGAGTTGTTAATAAATTATCTATTATTTCAATACTTTCTTCATTGCTACCTATTTGGTTATAGTAACCTTCTACTTTAGAATTTTCATAATCTGCTATATTATAAGTTTTATCTAAAAAGTTATTTACGATATTGTTTAAATTGGTTAATTTATTTAGATAATCATTTTTTATAGCAGTTTTATAATTATCTTTTATATTTATTTCTTTTAAATTTAATTCTTTTAGTAGTTTTTCTTTTTTGATATTGTAATATTTATCAAAGGTTTTTTTATTTTGATAATATAAATAACTTATATTAAAGGCTATTTCAATTATTAAATCGGGACATTTCCAATATACTTCTTCAAAACATTTTTTTAGAGTATCAATATTTAAATTATCTTGCTTTATTTCTTCTAAGAATAGAGTCATATATTTATTTACATATGTCGAATATTTAAAATTATCTTTAGTTAGATTTATACCTGCTTCTTTAAATATTAGAATACATTGTTTTATATCTTCATTTACTTTAGAAAAATCATCTTGATAGAACCTAGTTATTTCATCTATTATTCTATCTAGATTGCTCTTTTCATAGGTTGTATTATAATTATTTGATAAATCTAGATATTCTTTATATTTTTCTATTCTAGGATCTGTTTCTGTTTCTTTTACTTCTTTACTTACTGTTATAAGGTGCTGATATCTATCATTAATTTCTTTATTTATTTTTATTTTTAAGCTTTCAGCATCATCTAGTAATCCATCTATGTAATTAGAATATTTTTCTTTATTTTTTACATTGTTTTTCGGCATATTTGCCATAGCTTCTTTAATAGAATTTATTTTTGTTTCTAATTCATTATTCATCTTCTTGTTTCACCGTTTCTTTCTCTTTTTCTAGGAAGCCTATAAAATCATTTATTTGCTTGTTTAATTCTAATAATTCGTTATATGATAGATTACTAGGTTCAATGTTATTCATATTATCACCTCTATATTATTATATCTAATTTCTTTTTTAAAGTCTACTAATTATTAAGAAAAGAAGTAGTTTTTTCTACTTCTTATTCTACTATTATATCTCTGTATGCACTACCTATATATGTATCATAATCATATAAGCGGAATTCTAATCTATAGGTTCCTGTTGTTAGATTATCTTTTGTTGTTAGATTGAAGAGATTTTCAGAATTCGGATATCTTGCAACATAATATTCGTTGGTGTTTCCGGTTGAATCTAATTCTGTTGTAAAGATATTGTTATAATCAAATGATGTATAGTTATAAGTGAATGCAGCAGCATATGTTCTTCTTTGAACGAATAATCTTATTGATGGTGAAGTTAATCCGGATGCATATTTAACATTAAAGGCTAGTGTATTATTTCCATCTTGTGATTTTCCAGTTTCAGCATCTACTAAGACATCGTTATCTGCTAAATCTATAGATAAACCATATATTTCGTTTACTATTCTAAAGTTTAGTGTCGTTTGTCTTGAAGATACTAAACCATAATATATTCCATCGGAAGAACCAAATGTATCTATTCTTAGTTTGTAATTACCGGTTGCTATGTTAGCATTTTGAGCATTTATTTTTATTCTTGATGATACATTAGCTACTCTTTCTGCTATATTAAATCTAGTTGTTCCATCTACTCTAGGATAATAAGTTACACCATTATATTCATAGTTTAATCCTAATAAACTAACGCCATTGACTATATTATCATTTGCATCTAAGATAGTTATTTTTATACCTAATTTTAAATCATAGAAATTTGTATCAATTATTCTGGTATTATCTACTTGTTGCTGAGCAAAATCTGTTATTACTGTTAGGGTTGTATCTTTTCCTATATATAAGTTTGTGTTACTTAGACTAGCATTTAGATTAATTATACCATCTTTATTATTATATAGGTTATATCTCATTCTCACTTGTTCAACGTCTAGTACAGGTATTGCTTGACTATTTGGTTTTCTTAATTCAAATAATAGTTGTTCTTCTATGACATCGGTATTTAAATTTGTATCTTTTAGATCAACTATAAAGATAAATTCTTCTTCAGCTACATGATTAGTTGAATCATAATATCTTAAGTTTGCTGCATTATCATCATATATATTACCCGAGCTCGAGCTATCCATTTTTATAAATTTAGATAATCTGTAACTTATTTCGTGTTGTTGTGCTAATTCTTGGACACTTGCGTTATAATCTGCTTGATTTATTACATAATAATAGTAATCAGGATTACCAGTTGTGGCTAGGTCTATCATTGTTATTTTAGTATTTACTGGTAAGGCATAGCTAGATACTAGTGTTCTATAAGAACCTGTTGGATATATTGTTGTATTACTTGCTGAATATAATGAATAGTAGGCACTAAATGTACTTCTATTTGTTATGTTTACAGCGTTATTAGCAAACATTTCATATTTAGGTCCTGGAGATATTGTGGCTTCATAGTTATCTCCTTCATATAATATCGTTTTTAAGTTTGCAACAATATTTATTCTTTTTACTCTATTACTTATTTCATTTATTGGTGTTGCTATCATTAATGATATTGTTACATATCCTAAATCTTGAGTTATATCTAAGTTTTTAGAGTGATGCAAATAGAATATAAAGCTTGGTATAGCGTTTGAGTTTTCTGCTTTATATATAGTAGTACCAACAATATCTCTTTGGCCTGTTGTTAGAAATTGAGTATTACCTTGCGTAATCCAACCTACGGTACCTGTTTCCATTTGTAAACCAAAGTTGGTATTGGCAGCAGTAGTTGATTGCGCGTGTCTTGGTATTTGATGATAATCTAATAAGTTTATATTACTATTTAGACCATCAAAATTTACACCAATTATGTCTATTTCAGTATTTGGTTCGTAATAATCTAGTAATTGTAATTCATAGGTTCCTAAGGTTGCATACTTAGATGCTGTTAAATCAAATTCAATGTTTTCTACTTGTTCTCCAACTACCCATCGATAGTAAGTTGCGTTGTCTGGAGTTGGGATAATAATATCTGTTTTTATTGTTTCTCCATCATCATTAACATAGTTAGTAAAGTATCCATCAACATTATAATTATGACTTGTTTTGTGTTTTCCTACGACATAGCTACCACTTGAGAAATAGTATAGTTCGGATGTTGGTACGCTATCTCCAGCTTCATATTGTGGAGAATACATTGCTGTTGCTACTATGCCATTTCTGTCTAAAGTAAACATTCCGAAGAAGGCCATTCCATTAACGTTACCAAATGTTCCTAATGATTCATCATCAGAAATATTTAGATTCTTTCCTTCTATCATGTATACTCTGTTATCAACGTTAGTTGTTACTGCTCCGGTTGTTTCATTTAATGAAAATGTTTCTTTTACTTCACTATTATTTTGATCTTTTAGACTGGAAATGTTTTCTAATAGGTTTGCACCTTTTTCTAAATAGATAGTTGAGCCGTTTTTTAGTTTTAAATGTCCAATTCTACTGAAAGTAAATAATTCAGTTTTAAATTTATTAGTTCTATCGGTTGCTCCTGATAATTTTATAGCACTGTTATCTAAGGTTACAATATCACTTCTTTGAATAGATACATTACTTTTATAGTTAGATGCCGTTCCGTAATTTTTAATGTATATATAGCTGTATCCACCAGAAGATGAAGCATTACCACTTCCAAATATTGAACCATTTATTAAGAATGTATTATGTCCGGTAGCATCAATATTTATATTAATTCCTTCAGTTACACTTATGAAGCTATAGTCGTAGTCTTCACTACCGGCAGCGTTGGCTTCTCCACCACCGAAGACTGTTCCATTTATGGTTATGTTTCCTTTTGTTAAGTTATAACTACTATCTACCGCTTGATCGCCAATATTTACGGTTGTTACTCCATATAATACTGATGTGTTAGCTCCTCCATAAACGTTTCCACCAATGGTTGCTCCTACTATGTTTACTTCACTATTGGAATTATTTGGATTTGTACAAATGGCGATTACGTTACCACCGATATCTTCTATATCTTGCGCACATCCAGTGGCAGCGGCATTTCCACCACCGAAGACGTGATTTGATATGCTGGTTGTTCCTTCAATATTTAATAAGGTGTCTCCCAACACGATTGCTGTTGATCCATTACCTCCGGCATATACGCTTGTTAGAATTGTGCCATTTTTTATTTTTACGGATGTATCTTCAAGAACCATTCCGTTGTTACCACCACCGAAGACATTTCCTTCTACGGTTGCTCCATCAATTATTACGTTAGTGCTTGCTTCTGCTGCAGCGGCATTTCCACCACCAAAGACGCTTCCTTCTACTGTTGCAGAATTCTTTATCGTTACGTTGGTATCGTCATTAGCACTTGCTAAGTTTCCACCACCGTAGACATTTTGTTCTACGGTTGCATTGTTTACTTCAACATTAGTAATTCCTTCTACTTCTCCAGCGTTACCTCCACCATAGACATTTCCTTCTATAGTTGCAGAGTTATTTATTGTTACATAAGTATCGTCATTAGCGGCTGCAGAATTACCGCCACCATAAACATTTTGTTTTACGGTTGCATTATTTATTTCTACTGTTGTAATACCATCTACTTCTCCGGCATTACCTCCACCATAGACATTTTGTTCTACGGTTGCAGAATTTTTTATGGTTACGTTGGTCGCATCGCCCGTATCAGCTTGGTTACCTCCACCATAGACACTTTGTTTTACTGTTGAACCATTTATTTCTACGGTGGTTTCATCATCGACCTCACCAACATTTCCACCACCAAAAACATTTCCTTTTATTAATGAATTATTTGTTATTGTTACGTCTGTGGTTCCTGATACATCAGCTTGGTTACCTCCACCATAGACGTTGGAATCAATGGTTGCAGAATTGGTAGTTACGACTGTATTTCCTAATACGGCTCCATTGTTTCCACCGCCAAAGACATTACCAATTACTCTTGAATTGTTTGTTATACTTACGTTGGTGTCGGTAGTTACTTGAGCGTTATCTCCACCACCGTAAACCATTTGATTGATGGTAGCTCCATTTATTGCTACGTTTGTGGCATTGGTTCCAGCTCGTTCTCCTCCACCATAAACGTTATTTATTGTTCCTCTTGATAATGTTACATGGGATGTTGTCGTAGTACCACCTTGATTGTTTCCACCAAAGACATTTGATACTGTTAGATTTGAGGCTGATGTTACGGTTGAAACATTGCTTGTTGTAACATTACCACTGGTATTTGATCCGCCAAAAACATTTGTTATGCTACCTGCTCCTAAATTTACATTAGTTGTTGTTACTCCGGCTTTGTTACCTCCACCATAAACGTTTGTTACTGTTCCTGAATTATAATTAATTGTGGAAGTAGTTGTTGCAGCTTGATTTCCACCACCATATACATTTGTAGCGTTTCCTGCTACTGTTACTAGGGTTGTGGTTGAGGTTCCACCTAAGTTATTTCCCCCATAAACATCAGTTGCACTTCCGTTTAATCTAACGTTTGTTTCGGTTACTGTTCCGCTAGTATTTGATCCTCCATATACATAAGATGCTGTACTGTTTATGGTTACATTAGTTTTAGTGGTTACATCTGTTTTTTCTCCTCCACCATAAGCATTAGTTATTGTTCCACCGTTTACAGTTACGTTAGTGGTGGCTGTTGTTCCTCCTTGGTTATTACCTCCATAAACGCTTGTTGCAGAACCACTTGTGCATGTTACGTTTGAAGTTGTTACAGTACCACTAGCATTTGATCCGCCAAATACTTTTGTACATGTGCTTCCGTTTAGGGTTACATTAGTGGTAGTTACTCCAGCGTTGTTTCCTCCGCCATAGGCGTTGGTTACGGTTCCGCCTGTTAATGACATATTGCTGGTTGTTACTCCAGCGTTGTTTCCTCCGCCATAGGCGTTGGTTACGGTTCCACCGCTTACTGTGATATGGCTGGTTGTTACTGTTGCATTATTTCCGCCACCAAACGCGTTAGTTGTAGTTCCTCCTGTTACGTTTATGTAAGGCTCTGTAACCGTTGTTTGGTTACCTCCGGCATAAGCACTGGTGTTTGTACCACCATTTATATTTACGGTTACTCTTCCGTTAGGTGTTCCTTTTAAGTCATTACCACCATATATATTAGTATTAGTTCCTCCATTTATGTCTACGGTTACATTACCACAGACACGTGGTATAGCGGAATCATTCGCATCTCCTTGACCGCCACCAAAGATATTGGCGTTGGTTCCTGAGTTTACTATTACGTGGGTACTATTTGAAGATACGGTTGTGCAGCCTGCTGCTCCATTAACAGTACCAAGAGCACTTCCTCCATAAACACTACCACCTATTGTTGGGGTTGTATTTCCACCACCTTGAGTACCAATTGTTATATCTACATTGTTTGATACAACGGTTTGGGAACCTTGTCCACCGCCGTAGACGTTATTTGTTATAGTTCCTCCTGTTATATCGATATCTACTGATCCATATACATCACCTTTTGTATTTGAACCACCATAGACGTTTCCTATAGTTCCACCCATTACGTTGATATCGATGGTACTTGATCCTGCATAGTTTGATTTACTAAATCCTGCTGATTTAGATCCACCGAAAACATTTCCTATTGTTCCAGCATATACATCTATTTTTGTTGTAGCGGCTGATGAACTTTGGGTTCCTGTTGAACCATGGTTACCTCCACCATATACTGAATTAGCGATTGTTCCACCATTAATTATTATGTGTGAATTTCTTACTGTTCCTTTTTGGGTTGAGCTACTGTTACCTCCACCGGCACCAAATACTGAGCCAGCTTCAACTCCTTGTACTTCTCCTGTTCCTCCACCTATGTTAGCTGTTCCTCCTACATAGATTAATGTTGAACCATTAACAATACCATCGCTTGTACTGTTTGAACTATAGCTATCTGATCCTCCTAAGATACTATAACTTACTGTTCCACCTGTTACGTTTATTATTCTGTTTCCTTTGGTTGTTGAATATCCGGCGCCACCATAGATACTTCTTATGGTTCCACCGCTCATTCCTATATAGGTAGCGTTTGTGGATTCACCGCCGTTATATCCATACCCTCCGGTGGCATATGATATATCTCCACCTTCTATTTTTACTCCAGTTAGGGAGTTAACAATTAATCCATTATATCCACCTATATACATACCAGCTGTGGTATCGTTATTTGGTGTTCCATCATCATTGTAGCCATGTAAGCCACTTTTAAATACTGTGTATGAAGCGAATAATGAATTGCTTCCTGCTGTATAAGAACCTCCTGTATATCCGTCTAGACCTATTAAGAATTTCAATTTACTGTTATTGGCAGTTACTACTCTGTCATAATCATTACCTAAAATAACTGTTTGGTTAAATGTATAGTTGCTACTACCATTCATTGTCCCGTTGTGATAAGAGTAATACTTTCCGCTTTCAACTATTACTTTGAATGTTCCTGAGAGAGAACTTGTTGTTCCACTTAGTATTGACTCAGCAACTAAATAATCATTATTTCTACTACTAGTAACATTTCTTCCAATTTTTAAGTTATGGGAATTAGCATATATTACATTACTTGTTTTACTATCGTTACCGGCAGTTATATTTCTAGTACCTGCTGTATTTGGACCATATATCTTAATATTTTCAATTACAATATCATTCGCAGCTGTAAAATCAGTACTATTTAAACTTAATACACCAGATGTAGTTGTTCCATTTACTGCAGTTCCAGTTACTGTAAAAGGTCTATTTACCTCAATATTTGACATATTTAATCTTGTGGTACTTGTATATCTAAAGATATTTAAATCTCTAGTTACTAGATAATAATAATTATCTTGATCTATAACTAAATTATCGTTTCCCTTATGAATATAATAAATTGATGTTCCATCTGTATTGGTTCTACTATCTTCAAATTGAATTAATTTATAAGCTGTGGTACAACTTGAAGTGCTAGTACAAAGTGTTCCGTTAGATGTATAGTATTCTTTGGTATTTAACATAGCCGTGGTTGGATTTGATACTTTGTAATAATATCCTCCTACTGTTGTTCCTTCTTCTAAGTCAGAAACAGTTTTGTTTATGGTTTCTGTTTCTATAACAGAACCACCGGCTTCTTCTACTTTGTTCATATATGTTGCATTATATCCTGTGATACTAGTTGCGGTAACTGTATTGCCATTATTAAAGTTAGGAAATATATGGATACTTGATCCATCATAGATAGAATTTGCTGTTATGCCTGATGTATTTGGTGCGTAAACATAACATGTTGTAGTACCAAACCATGAAGTTGGACACTTGGTATTATTATTTCTAATTCTAGTATATGATGTTGATGTTTCACTTGTTTTATAATAATATCCATTAGGCATATTACCATCAGAATTTACATATGTACGTTGAAATTCCATGGTCGTATAGTTGTTTTTCCAACGATAGTTATAGTAATGCGTTATTGTTTCAGTTTCAATATGACTAGGTGCTGGAACCATAGTCATGGTATTAAAGTCACTTATATCACCTGATGATGTTACGACATCTGCTGGAATCCAACTTGCGTTTAGGTGTATTTTTATTTGGCTTCCTCCTGTTACTGGAACATCCATATATCTTGTATAATCTACTTTGCTATATTTAAATGATATGTTGTTACATAATCCTGATGTAGTACTGCTATCAGGGTTACATACCCATCCATTAAATCCATATTCAACTGAATTTACATATGGTCTTTTACTAAATGGATTATCTATTAATTCTATATGTATATAATTATGATTGTTGTTATCTGTTGCTAGTGTACCATTAGAGTTTCTTTCTAGGGCATAGTATTTATAATATACATATTTGTTAGCAGTTTCGTTATTTATTGGTGATACTGCTCCTACTAGGTTAGAATTATTATAATCTCTTCCATCATAAGTTAATTCTACTCTTACTAGATTGGCATCATCATAGTAACCACTACTTACTCCACTTGGTATGCTAGTACTTCTTATTTCTGCATAGTTTAATCCTTCTAAATAGTTAGAGTCTGCTGTTAAATCGTCTACATATAGAGTTGTTCCTTCTAATCTACTTGTACTTGGAGTATTAGTTACTCTACTATAAGTTGTGGTAAATATTTCGATTGATATAGCTAATAATAAGGCTATTATGACACAGAAAAAGGCGCGTAATTCTATTTTGTTGTTCTTAACAAAATTACCTATTTTTTTAGTAATATTCATAGAATCACCGCCTTACTATCCATTATTTTAATTATATCATATTATGTTAATTATTAAAAGAAAAAAATCCATCTTTATGATGGATTTGTGCTAAATTGTAATGCAAGAGTTAAATTAGCAATTGCAGCACTGTTTTCACAGTCGACATCTTGTCCTTCTAACCACATATAAACTCTTACTTTTGTTATTCCGGCTTGTAGAGTAAATAATGGCTGATATGCTGTATTATCTTTTGTAGTTTTTATTTGTGGGTTTACTGTTGCAAAATAATTTGGATATAATGTTGTTTTGGCTTTTGATAATTGTACTTTTTCGTTAAATGTTGCTTTTATTCCGTCATATGGTAAAGCAGCAGCATTGGTTTCTGTTGTTGGCAAACCATATACCATTCTGGCGTTTTCTATACCATTAACGGTATGAGTATCATAGTTTGGTTCCCATATATAAACATTATTAGTATTCACTGTGAATAATGATTGGATTGTACCTAAAGCTGCATCTGAAGGTACATTTCCTTCTACTACAAAGGCTACTCTGGTAGCATTTTCTGTTCCAGTTGAATTTCCATTATAGAATAATCTTGATTCGTTAGTTAGGTATAAGTCTTTAGTATCAGTTGTTCTTAAGAAGATATCGAAGGCTAAATAATTTCCTGTTGTTTCTTCTCCATTTTCTTCTATATCCGTTTCTTTGGTAGATTGGACAGTATATACTCCTTCGTCATCACTACCAATTACTCCTAAATACATTTCCATAAAGCCATTTGCATCTAATCCTCCTACGGTGGATACTGGGGTTATATAAGAAGGCAATTGGTTAACACTGGTTGTATAACTAGTATCATGGACACTTATTAGATTATTGTAGTCAACTAATGTTTTCCAGTCAGATCCATCTGCTGATATTTCTAAGCTTCCTGAAGTTTGAACTTTAACATCGATATTACCTACTGTTACTATTCTATTGGTAGTAAACCAGGCATAGGTTGTTGTTGATAGCATTAGTCCAGTAAATCCTAATAATAATAGTAAATAAAATATTCTTCTTTTATCTTTTTTTTCTGTTTGGTCTTCTTCATAATAGTAGATTTTTCTTGACTTTATTTTTCTTTCCATATTGTCACCTACTTCTTCTTTTGTTCTTTATGTTCTTCACGAATGTCCATATGCATTTTAATTTCGCCACCTAATAGTTCATTAACACAATCAGGATCATTTCCTTCTATGAATATTACAATAGTATATTTATCTATATCTCCTGGTTTAAAATCTTTTCTTCCTCTTAATACTGGTAAATCGTTGGAATAAAATGGTTCAGTGTTTGGTTCTTTTTCATTTGTTAAATGATTTTTCTTAGCATAAATAGTTCTTTCTCCATTTTGATATACTACTATTCTTACAGCTTCGTCTACTCCTTTTATGACATCATCTATGTATATTTCTTGCCAATAATTTAATACTTCTGGTCCTTCATTTGCTATGTAAAAAGTATAGGCTATATAGTTTTCTCCATTATGTGGACCGCCATCAGACCCAGTATCTATATCTGCTGGTAACCATTCTAAGGCTATATTATCCATAAAATCTATATCAGCAGCATATAATTTATTGGTTTTACTTCTGTTATTTAAACTTTCATATAGCGTTATTCCACTTTCTAATGAGAAGTTGGGGTCTAAGGTTACAGTAAACCTTCCTCCGTTATAGATAATTCCTAGAATAATATATGCAACAACAAATAATACTAGTAAAACTAATAAAACTATTTTAGCTATTTTAATTCTTTTTTTTCTTTTATCTAATTTTTTAGCTGTTACTTTTACATCGCTCATATTCTCACCTACTATATTAATTTTAACACATTAGATTTTTATATGCAATAATAATTGATATCACTAATGAATTATGGTATAATTAAGAAAATACAGGAGGTGTGTATGAAGTTTATTTATAAAGTTGGTATAGAAAGATTTATTTTTTCTATTGGGGTTGTATTATCATGTTTAGGAATTGGAATACTTACTTTTACTTATTCTAAATATGTTACTGGTACTAGTGGTAATGCTAGTGTTAGGGTTGCTAGATGGAATATTACGGTAAATAATCAAGATGTTGCTAGTAATAATGATTTTTCTTCTGCTATACAGCCTGTATTTCCTGGTACTACGCATATTGCTTCAGATGTTATTGCTCCTACTGCTGAGGGATATTTTGATATTACGATAGATGGATCTAATACTGATGTTTCATTTAGTTATACTATTACTACAAGTAGTAATCAAAATAGTGCTGTTACTGATTTAGTTTTATCGGGATACTCTATAGATGGTGGGGCTAGACAATCTGTAAATAGTGCTAATGGTCAGTTATCTATTACTAATAATATTTTATATAATGATGTTGATAAAGATGTTGATATTAGAATATATTTTAAATGGAATGATAATAGTTCTGAAGGTGCTATTATGAGTAATTCTGATGATACTGCTGCTACTTTGAGTGCTGATAATAGAGCTATTGTTAATGTAAACGTTACTGTTATACAGCTTGCTAATACTCCTCAAACTAGTAGTGAAACTCCTTCTAATAGCGAACCATAAATAGAATTATAAAAACCCTAATTGAGATACAATTAGGGTTTTTTATTATTGTGTACAGCGTGAATCACCATCATTATCAACTGCGCAATATACTGAATCAGTTCCAGAACTCCAATCATATGCTGCAACTACACCTGATGAATTGACTAGAATACCAAAAGGATAGTGACAATTAACTTCAGTAGTATTGGTAAAATCACTACATTCTTCACTTCCTTGACCATACGCTTGTTTCAAGGTATTAATATTAGCGTTATATACCGGTTTACTTCCTGATTCTGATTCAACTACTCCTCCTCTTAAAGCATATGTTCCAGCTGTCATTCCTTGTACTCCTGAAGCTGCTTCTGGTGTTATAACAAATTCAAGATAACTTTCTGTCACAATATCATTTTCTAGGACGTGCTTAAAATAGAATTGCCTATTATCAAATGCTGCCATTGCTGATGTTGGATTATTATATATTGTAATTGTATTTGGTATTGAATTTCCATGTAAAATATAAGTCCCTATATTTACTGTGTATACAAAGTTGTTACTTTCTTCTGGTTCTCCTACGGTTGAACTACATATAGCCTTTGCATATATATATCCTGTGTATGATACATTATTATATAATCCATTGGATAGTTCTGAATCTATCCAGACATAGACATCGTAAGTCGTTGCTGTTGTAGTTAATTCTACGGTTGCTAATAATTGATCAGTATTACTCTTTTGGATTATGCCACTTGAAACAATAGTTGTTCCTTGTAATATTACATATTTGAAAGCTTCATATCCAGTTACCCCATTGTTAAGTGGTATGTTTGATCCTTGATTGTTATGAATGTATATATCTGCTTCAGTATAGCCTCCATTAATATTTTTACTCATAGTTATAGTTGAATGTATTCCATCTAAATAGCTAGTAGATGTTTCCAAGTTTGCTCCGGTTATGTTAGTGCCATTATAGCTAATATTACCGCAAGAGGCAGTACCGGATGCAGTATTATTATTGGCATTTAATGATAGGTATGCATAAGTAGAGCTTATTGTTAGTAGGGCATAAATAAAAATGAATACTAATAGACTAGAAGTAATTTTTATTTTACTAAAAATATTATTTTTTTTAATAATATTCATATTATCACCTACTATGGTGTTATTATATCATAAAAAAGATTTTTTGATATTAATTTGAATACATCTTAGACATAATTCGTTTTTTTGTTTCATAATAAAAGAGCCTTTAAGGCTCTGGTTCTTCTTCCTCGTCTGGTACTTGAACGGCAGTTATTTTTATTGTTATTTGAATGCAAGGTTCTGTTGAATGGGTTTGATTCCAAGTATAAGCTTGATTTCCCCAATAAGTATCTTGTGCATCTTGTACTTCTCCACTAATAGTAGTTTCGTATGGCCAAACTATTTGGACTCTGAAGTATTCACTACTACCGCTATTGGATAAAACATTACTAGTTGAGGTTAAAGTTATTTTAAACGGGTAGTTATTAGCTAATTGAGTGGTTAATTGGGCTGGTGTAATATTATCTACTTCGGTATCATATTCTGTTCCAAAAATACTAGCATATACTACTTCATAACTTATTGTTGCATCTGTTTCTCCATCATTAGAAATTCTTAATGATTGGGTTCTATTTTCCATACCAGGATAAATATCTTCTACATCAAAATTTACATAATCAGTCATAGTTTGATTATTAAATTGGAATGATACATTCCATGATTTTACTCTAACTGTTATATCACTTGATACTTTACTCATATAAATAAACCAGGCATAGGTATTTACAGATATTAATATCGCTATAAATAATAAGTGCCATAATTTAAATCTTTTTTTTAAGACTTTAAATATAGTTTTAAAAAGAGATTTTTTTTCTTCCATGGATTATCACCCCTGTTTCTTGTTTTTACCACCTATCGCATCCATTACTTCTAAGAATACTATTACTACTATAGGAACAAATATTAGAAAATAGAAGCCATATGAACTATTAATTATTTTTGATAAAAAGCTTAGTACTACTGATTTAGTTATTACTACTCCATATATTTGACTTTCTTTTACTGGAGGGTCCTCTAATGGGTTGGCTATTCCTTTAGTATGAAAGATTCTTCCTTCTGTAGTTTCTTCTATTTGTATTACTTGATGGGTTACTATTTTGTCTTTATAGCTGTCTACTTCTCCTAAATATATTACGTCATCTCCTATTTTGATTGTTTTAGTATCTACTTGTTTTCCTAATATCATATCTCCTATGTTATATTTAGGGACCATACTTGGTGTTACTACAGTATATAGTCCATATCCTGCTAAATTAAATTTATTATTAGTAACTCTTTGGACTACTATTACTGCTACTACTAGTATTATAACTAATGATATTATTCCTTTGATAATAGATGCTATTATTTTTAATGGATTTTTCTTTTTTTCATTATTCATATTTACACCACCATTTATATTTTTAAATTATTAAATTTATTTAAATATTTATCAATTTGTTTATTAAAGATATTATACAATGATTTGATATTGGTAATATTTTTATATTTAATTACTTCATATTGTTGTACGATAATATTTTTTAATTCATCTTCAGTTAGATTTTCATCTATTGTTAGCATTTGATCTAACATGTTATTTACTATTCTTTGATTTGCTTCTTTTTTTATTTCTTTCTTTTCTTCTTCCGTTTTTTCTGTTTTGTTTAGAGAATTCATTACTAGATAGTTTAGTAAGAAAGATTCATCAATATAATCTTTTAATTCTCCTTTATCTTGATATGTTTTGTTATCAGTTATTCTTTTAGCTTTACTATCAATGTTTTCTTGCATATAATTCCATAATTTTACTGCGTATTGAAAGTTAACATTTTTTAATATTACGTTAGTTTTCTTTATGGGAGATGTTACTAGTGCTACGTGTAATTTAGCAAGATTTTTATATACTTCAGAATTCGTTAAATCAGATATTTGTAACTCCAATTTCTCTATTCTGTCACTTATAGATAATCCTGATTCATCTTTTACAGCGTCTTTTGTATCTATTTTAGAATCTAATTGAACATTTATTTTAATGTCTTCATCTCCTACTTTGCTTGTAGCATTATAAGTAAGAGTTTTATTATCTTTTAATGTTGATGATTCACTAGTTAGATTCATAGATTTTTTTCTTGCTATAAATGATTTCATATTTTGAATTAAGCTATATATAAATCTATTTTCATAGGTATTAAAGCTTTCTTCTTTATTAATATTTAAGATTTTGGAAGGTTTGACATCACCTGTGTCTTTGTCATAATCTTGGATTAGATTAGTATTTCTTGATAAATGTTTTATACTTTCTACTGTTACTCTTCTTGCTAGTTCTATTTTTATTACTTCTTCTTCATTTACGATAAAACGATTGGGATTTCTTAAGATGTTATCTAAGTATCTTATGGTATCTTCCATAATATCTAGCCATTCGTAATCACAATCCATTTTGTCGTAATCTAATTTTACTTCTAGAGTAGAATTTATTTTATTATTAAATTTTTCTTTAGCTTTATCTGATGAGCTATTATATAAATCTAATATTTTTAATCTATCTTCCATATTATAACACTCCTACTATGTTAATTTCTTAAGTCTTAATAAATACTCTTCACACTCTTTCATTTTTCCTTTACCAAATGTTTGGTCTAAGAAATCTATATATCCATCTATTTCATCTCTTATGTATGATACGTTTAATTGTTCAAATTTTC
>CAZRJK010000004.1:0-81160 GCA_964600615.1 uncultured Muribaculaceae bacterium
TAGGTATTGTTTTATCTTCTATCATATTATCCCTCCTAATATTATTATTAGACATAAAAATAAAAATTCCTGCATAAAAAGAAAAAAAATAATACTTTTAAAGTATTATCTTCTATGTCCAATTCTATATTTACTCCATAATACATTACCCTTATTAATATAATTCCTTATATTATCAATACCATCAATAGTACTATATTCCTCTTTCTTAGAATCTATTATATAAGCAGAAACAATATTAAAATTTTTAAACTTATCTTTATTATCATAAAACCACATAGCCTGTTCATCACTTATATATTTAGGTAAATAAAATATAACATTACCTAAATCCTCAACAGTCTTAACTATCATATTTCCATCTATTGCAAGAGTAACAGGAGCCTCATGATAATCAGATTTATTAAACTTATAACCTAATTTCATCTTATCACAATAATCTTGAATCATATTTAAATGATTCAAAGGATAAACAACTTTACTAGAATAAGCCATATCAGGAGAAATAACATATAACATACCTATATCTTTCATTTTATCACCTCTACTCTTCATAACCAATTATATCATCTTCATATCTAACTAATTTTCTAACTTTTAATTTCTTATTTAAATAACCCCTATCATAATCTAACTCTTCGTCATTAATTAATATATTATGAGAACTATCAAAATAATGACCATATATAATTTCATTATTATTATTAAAAGTAAGTATTCTTAAATAACCATCAAATACTTCCACTAAAGGGACATGATCACATAAAAATTCTCCACTAACATATCTAGAACAACCACCATCAATATTTAAATAATTAGAATCCCTATGATATTCATATCCATATTTATTAGCATTAGGAGTATGCCCAATAATAGAAAAATATTTATCATTACCAATTCTACACCTAAAAGGCATCCATGGATCAATTTCTCTAGCCCAAACATAATAATCAACCAAATCATTATTATCCTTAATTCTTAAATCACAAACATCTTTTACTTCTACTGGACAAGCTGCATGAACTAAAACAATATTCTTTTTATTTATCTTCTCATCAAATTTATGATAAATCTTTAAATCAGAAACAAAATCTACTACCTCTAATATTTTATCTTTATTATAATCAAATATATCTTCCAAAGCATAATCAGTACTCCATCCCCCATTTTCATACCAATTATTAAAGTTATTTATATAAATTCCCTTCCTACGTTTATCATATATTTGATACATCAAGAGTTCATGATTACCACCTAAATAAACAATTTTAAACTTATTATCTTCTATTCTTCTTTTTATATCTAATAACATAGAAGCAGAATCAATTCCCCTATCAATTAAATCTCCATTAATATATAATTCTATTTCTTCCTTCTTACTAATATTATCAAGATATCCCATAATAGAATTATATACATTACCATCACCATGTAAATCACTAACAATAAATTTTCTCATAAAAATCCCCGCAAATAATTATATCACTAATTAAACAATAAGTAAACTATTCTGTTCTTAAAGCCTCAACAGGATCCTTTTTAGAAGCACTCTTAGCAGGTATTAATCCACCTATTAAAGTAAGTATCATTGATAAAATAACTAATATAGTAGCATGATTAATAAATAATTTTGCTGCTAAAGGAACATTACCAATAAAATGATGTAGTATCTTATTAATAATAGGAATTAAAGCATAAGATATACCAATACCAAACATACCAGATAATAACCCAATAATAATAGTTTCAGCATTAAATATAGAAGAAATATTACCTTTAGATGCTCCAATAGCCCTTAATATTCCTATTTCTTTAGTTCTCTCATAAACAGAAATATAAGTAATAACACCAATCATAATACTAGAAACGACTAAAGATATTGATACAAACGCAATTAAAACATAACTAACAGCATCCACTATAGTCTTAACAGAAGAAATAAGTATACCTGTAGTATCAGAAAAATTAATCTTCTTATCTTCTATAACACTATTATTATATCTATCAATAAAATTCAAAAAATGCTCTTTACCATCAAAACTCTTAAAATAAAATGCCATATATGTAGGTTCTTCCAAATCTTGATAACCCAACATAATCAAATTAGACTTTAAAGTAGTCTCATTAGGATTTAACATAGCACTAACAACCCTAGCAAGTTCATTTTCTCCAAAATTAAGTTCAAATGCTGATACCAACTTATCTTGATCAACATTAAATGCTGTAGCAAACTTACTAGTCAAATTAGACACTAACTCTCCTACCTTAGCAATAACATCCATCTTAACCTTAACTTCTGTCATAGCCTTAGCCATCTCTTCACTAGCACCAATAACTAAAGCACTATCCATATAATTAGTAATAACAGTATTCTTTAATTCATCGATAACTAAAACACTAGTATTATCATCATAACTATAACTAGGATCCATCATCCCCATATAAGTATGATATCCATTAGCATAAGCAGTAAGTAATCCCTTTAACAAACCACTATAAGCCTTAGTAAAAACATCACTAGGTAAAGAATATTTATTAGCCATATCATTAATATTACTATTATTATTTAAATAATTATTAACAACACTATCTATCTCACTAATCTTATATTCTCCATTTAATAAATCATTAACAAACTTATTTAAATTATTATTAAATAACTCCTTAGCAGGATTAATATCAACCGTAATACTATTAGCAATCTCTTCCATATATCCTTTAGTCTCTTCTTCCATAGCACTACTATCTATATTAATATTAAAAGCGCTCTGTAACTTCTCATTATCAACCTTAACTAAATCACTAAATTTAAAATCAAAATTATCTCTTTTACTATCAAATCTATTACCAGAAAAAACATCAATTTCATCATTTTCTAATTGTTTCTTAACAACATCACTATCCTTAGAATAATTAATTATATGTTCAATCAAAGAAGACTTATAATTAACTCCTGGATTTAATGCCATAGAATTCTTTCCCTCTTTAGCACTAACAATACCAACAATCTTTAACTTTAATGCCTTATCATATAAAGATTTCATATATTCATTATCCCCAGTCATATCCTCATAAACATCATACTTAGAATTATATTTATATGTATCACTAGGCATAATTAATCTTAAATCAACATTCATCAAATCATCATAAGATAATTTCAAAGGCTCATTATTAATATCAACAGTCTCTCCACTCATAGCCTTAGTTATCATAGAAGACAACTCATTAGTATCTCTAAAACCTAAAGAATATACTAACAAATCAGAAATACCATTAGCTTCAGATAACACAATAATCATCTCATCATAATTACTAGGCCATCTACCCGCTAAAATATCATAATCATCTTCTACTTCACTAACATCATCAACCATCTCCGTAAATATAGAAGCCATAGCAGAATATGATTGCATAATGTTACTAGTACCCATCATTGATTTAAATAAATTACTAGGATTAACCTTAGCAATATTTTTAGTAGCATCTATAGTATAAATATTAGGATCCACACTATAAAAATAACCAATATTAGATATATCTCCCTCTATTTCTTTATAGTTATCTTCAATATGTTTCTTAAAACTCTTTAAATCATTAGTACTAACATTAGATAACATTGAAGTAATATATTGTTGTTCAATAACTTCATTACTATTTTTCTTTCCCTTATCACCACTACGCATAGAAAGTAATACCCCTGTTATATCAGAAGATTCTTGCATAATAGTAAGTGGATAAGAAGTTAAAGTCTCTTCTCCAATACTATCAACATAATCTTGAAAACCAGTAGATACAGCTAATATTAAAGCAATACCTATTATTCCAATTGAACCCGCCAAAGCAACTAAAACAGTTCTTCCCTTCTTAGTCATTAAATTGTTAAAAGATAAAGATAAAGCCGTAAGAAAAGACATCTTTGTTTTCTTACTCTTCTTATTAGCAATCTCTAACTCTTCCTTAGTATTAACCTTACCATCATAAGGATTAGAATCATCAGTAATCTTACCATCTTTAATATTAATAATCCTACTAGAATACTTAGAAGCTAACTCCGGATTATGTGTTACCATAATAACTAATCTATCCTTAGATACCTTCTTTAATATCTTCATAATCTGAACACTAGTATCAGAATCCAATGCACCAGTAGGGTCGTCTGCTAAAATGATCTCTTGATCATTAACCAAAGCCCTAGCAATAGCAACTCTTTGCATTTGACCACCAGATAATTGATTAGGTTTTTTATTAACATGTTCCTTTAAACCAACATCACATAAAGCCTTATAAGCTCTCTTCTTTCTCTCACTTTTAGAACAACCTGATAAAGTCAAAGCTAACTCTACATTCTTAAGAACATTTTGATGTCCAATTAAATTATAACTTTGAAATACAAAACCCACTCTATGATTACGATAACTATCCCAATCTCTAGAAGAAAAGTTCTTAGTACTAACTTCATTAATAACTAAATCCCCAGAAGTATATTTATCTAAACCACCAATAATATTAAGTAAAGTAGTTTTACCAGAACCAGATGGCCCTAAAATAGACGCAAATTCACTCTTTCTAAAATTAACACTAACACCATCTAAAGCCTTCTGAACAAAGCCACCAGTTTTATATATTTTAGTAATTTTCTTAATTTCAAGCATAGTTATCACCTACATAATAATATGATTATTTTATCATATTTTTTAACACAAAAAAAGTAGATTTTTTTAAAATCTACAAATACCTAAAATTTGATTACTTTATCTTCTTCAGTAAAAGATGAAATAACAGCCTCTCCCCCATCAAAATATAAAACTTCTGTATTATCATCATCTTCAGAATACATTCTCCTAAGATCAGGATTCTTATCTAACATATCCTTCTTAGCTTCTATCCTATCATCTCTAACTAATTTACCAGATAACCTTAACCACTTACCATCCTTAAAGCAACATAACTCTACCCAAGGATTTTTCTCTATCTGTTTAGAAACATTCTTAACCTTACCAGTTTGAATATATAACTTATCCTCAAATATCTCTAAAGTACCAAAAGGCCTTACCTTAGGCTTATCACCATCAACAGTTGCTAAATAATAAACACCACACTCTTTAACAAACTTTAATACTTCTTCCATAAAATACCTACCTATACTCTACTAATTCACTAACTTCTTTTCTCTTACTATGCCAAGGACTATCAGGACAATCATCACTTCTATATCCCAAAGGAAGTAATGCTACCGGAACTAAATTATCAGGAATAGAAAATTCACTTCTTAATATATCTCCATCAAATAAACCTACCCAAACACTATCAACCCCAACATTATAAGCCTCTAACATCATATGAGTAGTTACAATAGATGTATCAATCTCATAAAAAGAATGATTTCCTCCATTATATGAAGCATCCTTATCACCACATATAATAAATACTACCGGAGCCCCATATCTACATCTACTAGCCTTATCTATCTTACTAATTCCCTCTTCACTAGAAACAAAATAAATTTTAAAAGGTTGAATATTCTTAGCCGTAGGTGCTATCCTACCAGCTTCTAATATCTTATCAATTACTTCTTTAGAAATCTCCCTATCACTAAATCTTCTAACTGAACATCTTTCTCTAATTACCTTGTCAAATTCCATATATACCTCCAAAAAAAAGCCTGTAAAAACAGACTACTTTTCATCCTTACAACCGCAATCGCAGTCATCATCACACTTACAATCTCCATTACAAGTACATTCTTTACCATCTTGACAACCACAATCACATTCAGGAGAACAATTACACTTCTTTTCTTCCATAATATACCTCCTATCTGAATCTATTATATCATATATTTATAATTAATTCTATTTTTTTATAATACTATTGTATATAGAACGATTGTTTGATAAATTGTATTGGATACGTTTGAAATATATCAGATGTTTTCCCTTTTATACCCAAGTATGAAAGGTGGTGATATTATGACAAAACGTGAGTTATCTCAATTTGTAGTAATACCACTATTATTCTTCATAGTAATCACCTTACTATATAAATAATAAAAACATCTGATTTCAACTTATGTTGATTTCAGATGCTATCCCAAGGGATTACGTCTGATTGCCCAATCAAACGTATCCTTTTTTATTATATGAAGTTTCCTTCACTACATACACTATATCATATATTTATCCTTTTAGCAAGTTATTCAATATTAACTCCCTCATTAAACTTCTTCTTACATAAAACACTCATTAAGAAAATAATAACTAAATATAAAATAATAGCTAAAACTACTAATAATTTAAATGAACTAGCATCTAACATAACATCATTATTAAATAAATCCATAATACTACTATTAAAGAAACCAGTTATAAATACTAGAAATAATACTAAACTTTGAGCAACTAAATAAGCAATAAACCCAAATAATACTGAATAAAGAATCTTATTATTATTTCTCTTATATCCAAGTATAATACCTAAAAAACCACACTGAATAGCATTAAATACCTCTAAAAATATAACAGTAAACATACTAACTACAAATAAACCAGTATTAAATTCTAAACCTGTAGTTATAGAATTAATTAATCCTTTTATTAACATCCATCTTTCTTCAGTATAATAAGTAATAAATAAACTAAGTATTATAACAGCAAAACCAAATATAAAAAATACTAGTGTCTGAATAAACTTAGAATTATAAATATCATTCTTTGTAACAGGTAAAGTATGAGTTAAATAAGCTTCATCCTTATAAATAGAATCTCTAAATCTAATCCAACTCCTCATCACTGTATTTATTAAAATATTAGCAACCATTGCAAAAAAACAACCAACACTAATCTGACTTATAATCTTAATAATAGCAGTCTGCTTAACATCAAATAATATCCTAGTAGTAATTGAGAAAAATATAGCTAGTATATAAAATACACTCATATTCTTAATCATATATTTTAAATCATATTTAAGTAACTTATTTAACATTTAAATAACCTCCTAAAAATCTCATCTATAGATCCTTTTTCTTTCTTTCTAAGCTTATCAGCTTCACTTTGTAATACTATCTTACCCTTATCTATAAATATAACTTCATCTAAAATTCTTTCTATATCAGATATTAAATGTGTAGAAATAATAACACTAGCATCTTCCTTAAAATTAGAAAGAATAGTATCTAATATATAATCCCTAGTAGCAGGATCAACCCCACCTAATGGTTCATCTAAAATATATAAATCAGCATTTCTAGACATAACAAGAACTAACTGTACCTTCTCTTGCATACCCTTACTCATCTTAGATAAATTCTGATTAATATCTAAATCTAAATCCTTAAGTAATTTCTTAGCTTTCTTAGAATCAAAATTATCATAAAAATCTTCAAAATAATTAATAACTTCATATACCTTCATACTCTTATTTAAATAAGTTCTCTCAGGTAAATAAGAAATAATTTTCTTAGTCTCTACTCCAATCTTGTTTCCCTTAATTAATATTTCTCCACTAGTAGGCACTAACAAATCATTCATTAATTTAATTAAAGTTGTCTTACCAGCCCCATTCTTACCTAATAAGCCAATAATCTTTCCACTATCAATATCTAAATTAATATCCTTAAGTACTTTCTTATCATCATAAGATTTATCTAAATTCTTAATCTCAACTAATTTCATTAATCATCTATCCCTTCCAAATATCTAATAGAATCAGCCTTACCTAAACCTATTTTCTTCATACCATTAACATAACTCTTAGCCAATGTAACAGCATATTCATCTTTTAATTTTTCAATTAATTTAACATCTTTAGTAACATATTTACCATTAGTTCTTTCCGTATAAATAAGTTTCATACTCTCTAACTCTGCTAAAGCCTTTTGCATCGTATTAGGATTTACTTTAAAAGTAGTAGCAAACTCTCTAACAGAAGGTAACTTATCACCAGATTTAAAAACTCCAGAAATAAGATAAATCTTTAAATATTCCAACAATTGAATATATATAGGAATATTATTATCAAAAGTAAATTCCATATCACACCTCACTGTATCACTTGATTAATACAATAATATTGTATAACTATAATAATAATTTGTCAATAAAAAAATATTTAAATATATTTATTTAAATATTCATCACATATCTTATTCATTACTTTAGGAATATTAATAACATATTCCTCAAATTGATTTTCATCTTTACTATCATAATTACCTGGAATATCACTAATTCCTTTAATAATAATACATTGAATATCATTAACCTTACAGATATATGCAATAGGAGCAGATTCCATATCAACTAATACAATATCATTCTTCTCCATTAATTCACATATATCTTTATAAATCATAGGTTTATCAGAAGAACCAATAGTACAACTATTAAACTCTATACTATTATATTTAGATAAATCTATATCAACAATATAATCATCCTTAAACTCCTCACCATCTTCAACATAAGTACAATCTACTTGTACCACTTTATTAGGAACAAACACATCTAATAGATTATATTTATTACTCATACCAGCAGCTGTCCCAATTGCAATTATCTTATCCATATTAAAATGAGAAATCATATATTGTGTAGCTCCAGCAGCCTTAGTTTTCCTAGTACCACATCGATAAAATATTAGATTATTATCAATAAAATATTCTCCATATGGATAACTAATCAAATCCTTATCACCCTTATTATATCTATCTATTATAACCTTCCATTCCTTAGAAGCAGCTATACTAATACCTATCATATTATCACTCCAAATTAATTATACCATAAAAACCAATATAAACTGACTTTGTATTAAATATAAGATTTAAATTTTATCATAAAAATTAAAAGCATCTTCAATAATATTATTACCCAATTCAATAATTTTCTTATTGTTAGAAATTATCTTTTTAAATTCATCAAAACCTAATTTATCATACAAATATTTTACTGCTAAAAGACTTAAATTATATCCACTGTAATCTTCAGTTTCAAAACCACTACCATGACTTAAGTCATTTAAATTAGGAATTATTTTAGTATTAGATTTAACCATACTTAACCAATTCGTAAAATCAGAAGTCATCTCATTATTTTTTTCACCAGAAAAGAATTGAGCCATTCCCTCATCAAACCAAATTATTCTATTTTGATTATTTTTTCTACAAACTAATTCTTGATACATAATATGAAATAATTCATGTGAAGCATTATACTTACTATGAATAAATAATGGTGTTCCTTCAATAATATTAGGTTGTATAAAAGCATTTATCATACCATTATCAAATGTTCCTTTAGCATATTCTGGTAAAGATTCTTTTTCCCCTCTTAATTTATAAATATAATTTCTAAATTCATCTATATTATCATAATAATTAATTTGAACTTTTCTAAAATTATCTATATCAAATATATTTTTATATAAATTTAAAGATTTATCTAATATAGATTCCAAATCATTTGTAATATAATTTAAACTATCAGGTGCATATAGTACAAAATTATCATTTTCAAATTGTTTTTTCATATTATCACTTCCACATTAATTATAACACAAAAAGTCAGATAAACTGACTTTGTATAATTTAAAATCTTTTTAAAGACTTCCTAATTGCATTATATCTATATGTATTATATAACTCTTCACCTTCTAGTTGGTTAAATGCTTTATTAGTACCATTTAAAATAAATACAGAATAGAAATATGGTTTCTTTAATTCACCAATAATATCTTCTGCTATCATTCCATCACTTTCTCCAATTTCTTGAAAATATTCTCCATTTGGCATCATACTAGTAACACAGCACCTATATTTAGCATCTCTATTTTTCTTATCATTTAAATTTCTAAGTAATTTTATAACACATTGATGTTTAGGTAAATTAGGATTTAGTGCTATTTCATCATCAGCATATCTAGCAGTATATATTCCTGGCTCCCCATTTAATGCATTAACAAATAATCCAGCATCATCTGTCATAATAGGATATTTAATATTATGATCAATACAAAATGATAATATAGCTTGTGCCTTAATCAATGAGTTTTCTTCTATTGTAGAACCATTCTCTTCAATTTCTCCTCTATCCCAACCAATATCATTCATACTAATTACTTCTATATCTAAATTCATTTCATTAATTATATTTAGCAAATCCTCAACTTTTCTTTTATTAGTAGTCCCAAAAATTAATTTCATAATATACCTCCTAAATAATTATACCATAAAAAAAGCCAGTATAAACTGACTTTGTATACAAATATACTTTAGAAAATATAATTTAGCGTTAACATCAAAACAAGATTACTCCCATTATATTCTTTTATCCAATCTTTTTTGCTTATTCAAACGATGAACCATTTCACTAAATTCTCTTTCCACATTTTTTTTAGTATAAGGATAATCTTTCACATAGTTTTTAGGCCCATATGTTGTTTTATTACCATCTAAATCAATTAATACTACATCACCAGTCATTGTATTAGCAAGAATGTTATCCTCCTTTATATCCCCTGGAACAATATCATGTGACATTAAGTCCGCAATTAAGTTACAACATTCGTTTAAATATTTATCTAATTCTTTATTTGAAACCAATTTAGATGCTTCTGCTAACGGAATATAATCTTTATAATAATTCATTTCAATACCAACTAATAATCCCTTATAGGATATAACACCAGTAACTAAATCATATGATTTAGTTTTTAGTAATCTTTTTAATTCATTCAATTTTTTAATCGGATTTTTTAAACCAAAATTAGTAATTCTTTCTTCTTCAAGCCAAGAATTAACTTCAAAATCCAATTTACTTTCATCTTTTTTTAAATAAGTACCAATGAAATCTTTATAATATATTTTATACAACTTACCATTAATTAAAGATATTATACCAAATTGTCCTTGAGAAAACGGCTCAGGATTTAAAAGAAGATTTAAAAACTGTTCTTTATTAATTTCAATAATTTTCATACTTTTTCCTCAAAAAAATATTATACGTTTTTTTCTACGATTGTCAAATTAAAACTATATTTAAAATTAATAAATCCCTTATCCTCATATTATTCTTTGTTCATTATCATAGTAAGATATTCAAAAATAAAAAAGCCAGTATAAACTGACTTTGTAATACAAATATTATCTCTTTGAGAATTGTGGAGCTCTTCTTGCTTTCTTTAATCCTGGTTTCTTTCTTTCTTTACTTCTAGAATCTCTAGTAATAAAACCATTCTTCTTTAAGATAGCACGATAAGAATCTTCCTTACCTTCATTATCTTTATCATATTCTAATAATGCTCTAGTAATTCCTAATCTTATAGCACCAGTTTGACCACTATATCCACCACCACGAACATTAACTTCTATATCAAAAGTAGTAGTAGTATTAGTTACTTCTAATGGTTGCATTAAATCCATAACTAATACTTCGTGTGGTAAATATTCATGAACATCTCTACCATTTACAGTAATTTTTCCTTTACCAGGAACTAAAGTAACTCTAGCAGATGATCTTTTTCTTCTACCAGTTCCAATAAATACTCTTTTCTTATCTGCCATTATTTCTTTCCTCCTAATTCTACAACTTTAGGTTGTTGAGCTGTATGTGGATGTTCACTTCCAGCATATACATGTAATTTCTTAAACATAGCTCTTCCAAGTCTTCCCTTTGGAAGCATACCTTTAACAGCTTTTTCAATCATTTCTTCTGGATAATTTTCTCTCATTTCTTTAGCAGTTCTTTCTCTCAAACCACCAACATATCTTGAATGACTATAATATTTTTTATTTTCTAACTTATTACCAGTTAATAATACTTCTTTAGCATTAATAATGATAATATTATCACCACAATCAATATGTGGAGTATAAGTTGCTTTATGTTTACCTCTTAACATAACAGCAGCTTTAGAAGCTAATCTACCAAGTGGTATATTCTTTGCATCTAAAACATACCAATCGCGAACAACTTCTTCTTTCTTTTGCATAAATGTTGTTTTCATTATATCTCCTTTTTATATTATTTTTATATTTATCATACTAACTAATGTGTTCCCAATACATTAGCCCTCTGACATAAAATGTACCGATTATGATTATAATAAATAAAAAGATTTTTGTCAATGTTTTTTTGAATTTTATCTATATAATTAACTATTAATTTATATTATTATCATTAACACTATCATGAAGAGCATTATTAATACTATTAGATATAACTAAAGATAACCTATTAACTAAAAAATCTACTTCTTTAGGAGTAACAACTAAATTATAATTTAAATTATCTAAAACTTCCCTAATTAAAGATAATTTATCTTCTTCATTTAAAGAGCCAATTAACCCACTCAATTCTTCTTTTTCTTCTATAGATAATTCATTATTATCTAATTTATTATTATAATTTTTTCTATTAAATATTAACTTATTCATATCATAATTATTCTTAATATAAGATATATGCTTAAACAAATAATTAATCGTATCATTAACAATAATACTACTATAAACTACCATGGGTACTCCTATCGCAATAACAGGTATACCTAAAGTATCATAACTAATCTCTTTCCTATTATTACCAATACCACTACCAGGATTAATACCAGTATCTGTAATCTGTATAGTCTTATTTAATCTATCAATAGATAAAGCTGCTAAAGAATCAATAACAATTAAAAAATCAGGCTTAACTTTATCTACAATCCCCTTAATAATATCAAAGCTTTCAATACCAGTATTCCCCATAACCGAAGGAGAAAAACCACTAACACATCTCATACCTTTCTTTATATTAGTATTAAGTAAAAACAAATGCCTAGTAACCATAACCTTATCAATAACCATAGGTCCCAAACTATCAGCAGTAGATTCTCTATTACCTAAACCAATAACTAAACAAGAACTATTATCTTTTATATTTAACTTATTAATAATCTTTTTTATTTCTAAAGATAATTTTTCCGATACTAATACCCTATCCTCATAATTAGTAATATCTTCAAATTCTAATGTAATATAAGTCCCATTTTTTCTGCCCAATTTATTAGATAAATCATCATCTATATCAATAGTAGTAATCCTTATATTATCATTAACAATCTCAACAGAACCATTATTATCCTCTATTTCTTCAATTACTAAATCAGTTCTTATATCATATTTAGATAAATCTATTCTATTTTTCATCAAAAATCCACCTCTATATCTATATTTTTTACTTTTTTTTAAGATTTTATTTGCCTTTTTATTATTTTTTTGATAGAATTGTATGTAGTTCTATTTGGAAGGAGATGAATTCATGGCAAACGTAAAAAATGCAAAGAAGAAAATTAAACAAATAACAAAGACTACTCTAGCACATACACAATTAAAATCTACAGTTAAAAATGCTATTAAAAATACAGATAAAGCTGTTTTAGCTGGAGATAAAGAAGCAGCAGAGAAATATTTAAAAATTGCTATTAAAAGTTTAGATAACGCAAAATCAAAAGGATTAGTTCATCAAAATAAAGTTGATAGAGAAAAATCTCGTTTAACTAAAAAAGTAAATAGTATGGAAGCAAAATAACAGACAGTAAAATGTCTGTTTTTTTATAAAAAAAAGTTACCTTTCTATTGCGATAAAAATAAGATTATATTATAATTAATTTATATAAATAGAAATGGTGGTGCATAATGCAAACAGAAAAAAAATATTCTACAGGACAAAAAATAATGATTACCATGGGTGCCTTCGTGATAACCTTTATAGCATTATGCTACTTCTTTAAAAATGACATAGATTTCTTCCTACTCCAAAGAAGAATTGAAAGAACATATGGAAACACAGCTCCTAATAGTTATTTTATAGAAGATAATTTTGAATATGTTAATAACCATGAAGAATTAGAAGTAAACTCTAGGCAAGATATAATAGATACTATATATTATCTAATAAATTCTGGAACCAGCTACTCTGAAAGATACTGTGGGAAAGAATATAAAGACTGCTATGAAGATATGAATGAAATAAGTAATAGTGAATCAACACTAAGTATTTTAAATAATTTTGTTCATCCCTATAACACATATAATAGTATAAAATTTAGTTTTAATGACGAAATAATAAAAATAACTATTGAACATACCTATACTGAAGATGATATAAAAATACTAAACACTAAAGTAGATGAAATAATAAAAAATAATATAACTGATAATATGGTAATAAAAGATAAAATAAAAGCCATTCATGATTATATAATAAATAATACTGATTACGATACAAAAAAAACTGATAATCCCAAAGATACAACCTATAAATCAAATACAGCATATGGAGTATTAATCCAAGGATATGGAATTTGTAGTGGTTATTCAGATGCTATGAAAATATTCTTAGATAAATTTAATGTTGTAAATTATAAAATAAATAATGATGAACACATCTGGAATTTAGTTCAATTAAATGGAAAATGGTATCACCTAGACCTAACCTGGGATGATCCAATAAGTCAAAAAAATATAACTAGAGATAATTATTTCTTAATAGATAATAATACTTTAAATCTATTAAAAGATAATGAACATAATTTTAATGGTAATATCTTTAAAGAAGCCATAAAATAAAAAGAAGAATGAAATCATTCTTCTTTTAAACTGTTTGTTTCATAAATTCTAATCTTAATTTATCCGCGATAGTAACTATAAATTCTGAATTAGTAGGTTTTGCTTTATCTATATCTACACTATGACCAAATACCTCCTCCATTAAATCCCAATTACCTCTATTCCAACTAACTTCTATCGCATGTCTTATAGCTCTCTCTACTCTAGATACTGTAGTATTAAACTTACTAGCAATATCAGGATATAACTCTTTTGTAATACCACCAATAATTTCAGGATCATTATAAATCATAATTATACCCTCCCTAATATATTGATATCCCTTTATATGAGAAGGCATACCTAATTCATGTAGCATTCTTGTAATAGATATTTCTAAATTATTTTTAAATAAATTTATACTCTTATTATCTAATAATTTGAATACTTCTAATATTCTATTCTCTAAATCAATTAAATCAAAAGGTTTTAATATATAATAATTAACCCCATATTCACTAACAGTCCTAATCATCTCTGGACTATTATAAGAAGATTCTACTATAACTTTAGCATCTATATTATGTTCTTTTAATTTATCCAATACATATATACCATCCTTTTTAGGCATAATTAAATCTAAAAGAACAATATCATAATCACATTTATTATTAATTATCGCATCTACCCCCTCTTCTCCATCATAATAAGTTCCTACTACTTCTATTCTCTTATTATCACTAAAATACTCTTTAATCATCTCAGTTAAACTTACATTATCATCAATAATCATTACTTTAATCTTATCCATATAATCCCTCTTTCTATTCTAAAGTATAAAATAATAAATCTAAAAAAATTGTCGAATTAAAAAAGAAGTAAATAGTTTTTTACTTCTTTTTCTACTTTAATTCTTTTACTATCTCTACTACTTTATTAATATCAGAAGATGTCTTACCAAGCATAATACCACCTAATTTAGGAATGTTAAGTATCTCTTTAATATTTTCTTCCTTAACACCACCACCATATACTATATTAGGCTTAATCTTATACTTTTCATATAAATAATCATAAATAGTACTAATATCTTCATTTATCTGTTCTATAGTTTCATATTGGCTAACTTCTTTAGGTTCATAAGCAAAAATAATAAAATTAATATTATTAATACCCTCTAATAAATCATCTAAAGTCTTTCCCATTTTTTTACCACATTCTCCAAAACAAAGAATAGGAATTATATTAGAATCTAAACAAGCATTTAATTTCTTTTTAATTAACTCATGATCCTCATTAAAATTTTTCTTTCTCTCATAATGACCTACTATTGCATATTCAATCCCCATAGATTTAATCTGCATAGGACTTATTTCTCCAGTATAATCACCAAAAGACTCATAATAAATATTTTGTGCTCCTACTCCCCAATCACAATGATTAATAAAACTCTCTAAATACAAAGAACTAGGAACTACTACAAGATCATTATCTGTATCTATCTTATTTAATTTATCTATATAAGTAGGAACCTCATCATATTCTAAACTCATCTTATGATTTAGAATTATTATCTTCTTCATCACTATCATCTCCATTTATAATCTTATGAACTTTATCAATAATAGGTATTTTATGCTTAGGATTATTCTTAATAGCAATATTATATACATCTAATATCCTTTCTGCAAAATACTTAGAAGAATGCATCTCTGATTCTATTCTAGCTTGCTTACTCAATCTCTTAAGCATCTCTCTATCTTTAAATAATGTAATAATAGCCTTCTTATACTCTCTTCTATTATTAAATATCATACCATTTAAACCATTAACAACAGTAGTATTAAAACTATCATCATTAATACATACAACAGGTAAAGATGCTGCCATAGCTTCTATTACCGTAAGTCCCTGTGTTTCTGTAGTAGAAGCAGTAGCAAATATATCACTAATTATATAATAAGAAACAACTTTTTCCCAAGGAACTTTACCTGTAAATATAACATTTTTATCAATATTATTCCTTTTTACATATTCCTTATACATATCTGCATCAGGTCCATCACCAACTACAAGTAATTTTATCTTCTTAGATACTTCCATTAAAGATTTCATTGAAGATAATAACAAATCTAAATTCTTCTCTGTACCTATTCTACCAACAAATAATATTACAAAATCATCTTCATCAAGTCCTACTTTTTTACGAAATTCTAATTCATTAATTTTATTATTTTCTCTATAAAATCTTTCTACATCAATACCAGTAGGTACTATATATATATTTCTATCTACCTTATATTTTTCCTTAAATAATTCATATGTCTTCTTAGTAGGTACTACTAACTCTGTAATAGTCTTATCACAATAGAACAAAGTAAAATACTCAACTAATTTCTTACTAGATTTCTTAAAATACCCCTTAGTTATATAATGAATATAATCCTCATACATCGTATGATAAGTATGTACTAAAGGAATATTAAACTGCTTAGCTATAATTCTAGCAAAAGTCCCAACCCCAAACTCCGTTTGTGAATGAATTACATCTAAATTCCATTTTTTAATCTTATTTATAGCCTTTAATGGATATATACCTGTTAATCTATAATCATATATACCAGTAGGTACACCAGGTATTCTAATAATTTTATTTTCATCTTCATACTTATAATGCAAAGAATCATTATTAACAGTAACTATATATACATCATGCCCTTTTTTCTCTAATGCCTCTTTTAACATTAAAACACTAGTAGTAACCCCATTAATAAAAGGAACATATGTATCTGTAAAAATACCTATTCTCATTTCTTATCACTCTTTCCATACAAAGACAAAGCAAAAGCACCAAATATCATTCCTAAATAATAACTAACAAATCTCCATATCAACATTAAAGCATTTACCAAAGTACCTCTAATTAAATAACCAAAGAAGAATATAAATCCATATTCTATTCCTCCCGTACCACCAGGAATAGGTACAAAAGAACCAATTGTCATAACATAAGCAGTAGTAACAATAACATGAATAAAATTAAGATTAAGTCCAAAGCCTAACGCAATAAAATAAGGCATACTATATAAAATAATTATAGCAATAAAATCAATAATAATCATTTTAAATACTTTTAACTTATGCTTACCCAATTCTAAAGCATTATTATAGAAACCTTCCAAATAATCATTTATTTTATCTCTTATCTTTTCCTCATCTTTAATAATCTTTGTATCAACCCCAAGATGAATTAATTTATCACATAAAAATTTACTTATTTTCTTTCCAAAACTTAATATAAAAGTAATAACCAGAACTAATATATTAATAGTAAAACCTAAAACTACTAATTTCTTAATTAAATGATCCTCAGGAAACAAATCAAAAATACCATTATATGTAAGAGCACATATACCAACAAAAACAAACGCTATTTGATATATAATAAAATTCTGTAAAGTTATATTAGTAGCCTTAGTAACTCTAATCTTCTCTTTATGCAAATAATATACCTCCATAGGTTGCCCTCCTCCTGCAAAAGGAGTTATCCCATGAAAAAACAATACAATAAAATTAAGAAGTAAACACTTATAATAAGGAACTTCTTCATTATTAAGTTTAATAACATTATAATGCGTAATAGCCATCAAAGCCCTACATAAACATAAAGTTATAACAGCAGCTACAACACATAAATGATTCATATTAATAATAGCACTCATTATCTCATGAAAATTACCCTTCAAAGAAAAATATAATACTAATATTAATACAATAAAAATAATAATAAAATTAACTACAAAATTTTTTTTATTTTTCATCTATTGCACCAATACCTGGAAGAATCTTTCCCTCTAAGTATTCTAGTGTCGCACCTCCTCCTGTAGAAATATGATAGAATCTACTACTATCACTTAATTTATTTACAGAAGAAACAGAGTCTCCTCCTCCTACTAAACATTTAATATTATTATTAACTATATAATCTAAAATACTTTTAGTCCCCTTAGCATATAAATCATTCTCAAATAATCCCATAGGACCATTTATAATAACTCTCTTAGCATCACTTAAATTATTACAAAATAATTCAATACTCTTAGGTCCAATATCAAGACCCATCTCATTATCATTAATCTTATCTATATCACAAACACTACATTCATTACTATCAATACTATTTGAAACCATATTATCAACAGGAAGTATAATCTTATTAGAGTATTTATCTAACATCTCATGACAAAAAGAAATTGATTCCTCATCTATTAAAGATTTACCTATATTATATCCCTTAGATTTCAAAAAAGTATATGCCATTCCTCCCCCAATTATTAATTTATCACACTTAATAATTAGATTCTCAATAACTTTAATCTTATCACTAACCTTAGCTCCTCCCATTATTACAACAAAAGGATGAGTATCTTCATTTAATATTCCATCTAATTTATTAACTTCTTCTTCCACAAGAAAACCAATACCATTAGGTAAAAATTTACTAACACCCACATTAGAAGCATGTTCCCTATGACAAGTACCATAAGCATCATTAATAAATATATCCCCTAAACCAGCCCAATAACGAGCTAAATCTAAATCACAAGAACTCTCTTTCTTACCATCTAAATCCTCATATCTTGTATTCTGTACTAAAAGAACATCGCCATTCTTCATATTATTAACTAAATTATCTAACTTACTACCTCTAGTTTCTTCACTAAAAATAACCTCTTTTCCCAATAATTCACTAAGTCTAACACTAACAGGATATAAATTATTTTTATCCAAATCAGCTTTTTCTTTAACCTTACCTAAATGTGATAGTATTATCACACTACCACCATTATCTAAAACATAATTAATAGTCTTTAAACTAGCTTTTATTCTAGTATCATCACTTATAATTCCATCTTTAATAGGTACATTTAAATCACATCTAATAATAACTTTTTTATTATTCAAATCAAAATCTTTAATAGTTTTCTTCACTATATCTCACCACTTAAATTATATCAAATAAATACTTCTAAGTAAATGATAAAACACATCCAAATTAATAATATTAGTAAAGTAATGTTTTGATAAAATTATTACCCAAACATACTTAATAATTGGCAAAGAACATTATATTTGCTATAATTTATATAGGTACATTTGAAATATCAGATGTTTTTCCCTTTCGTTATCTTTGATAAAAGAAAGGAGTGATATTATGATACACAAAGAAAGAATACGTCTATATAATATAATATTACTTCTTATAATCATAATAATTAAATTATTATTTATATAAGAAAAAACATCTGAATTCAACAAAAGTTGATTTCAGATGATCACCTATAGGGACTACATCTGATTCCAACAATCAAATGTACCCTTTTTTATTTTATGCAAATTCTCTTTGACAAATACATTATATCATATATTAAACAATATTACAATCCAAATTATAGAAAACAAATAAACTAACTTAAACTTTAATTTTTTAGTCTTATGATGAAATATATGCATACCTAATAAAAAACCAAAACATCCTCCACCAATACATATAGATAATAATTTTACTTCACTAATCCTATAACTATCATTTATCGCATTCTTTTTATCAACACCACATAAAAGAAATGCTATTACATTAATTACTATTAAATATATTATAAAATTCACGAGGTACCTCACTCTTAAAAGTTATTAACTTATTATCTATAGGATTAATTAAACTTATTTTATAATGATGAAGCATTAATCTTTTAAAAGAATTATCTTTAGAATAATACTTCTTATCCCCCACAATAGGATTACCCATCTCACTCATATGTACTCTAATTTGATTTTTTCTTCCAGTCTCTATATTAATATCTAATAAAGTATACTTATTATTATTCTTAATTACCCTATAATTAGTAATAGCTCTCTTACCACCAATATTAGTACTATGAGATACTGTCAATTTATCTTCATATAAATAATTATCTATTCTACCATCTTTACTAATCTTACCAGATACAACTGCTATATATTTTCTTTCCTTAACAATATCATTCCAATTCTCTTGTAACTTATTCTTTAACCATTCATGTTTAACAAATATAACAATACCAGAAGTTTCTTTATCTATCCTATTAACAATAAAAGCATATTCTTTCTTATTATTTAAATATTCCCTAACTTCTCTATATAAAGTATTTTCTTTATCCTTATTTTTATTAGAAGTACTAATAGTAAGTAAACCATTCTCTTTATTAACAACTAAATAATTCTTATCCTCATAAATAATACCCAAATCATACTTAACAGAATCATCTATTCTTATCTCATCACCAATATTAACCTTATATGGAAGTTTAATAACCTTATCATTAACATAAATAAAACCTAACTTAACCAAAGACTTAACCTTATTCTTACCAATATTCTCTTTACCAAGATAAGTAATTATATCCTCATTACAAGTTACTCTTATTATCCTTTTTTTCATAAGTAATATATTCACAAGCCTTTCTTAAAACCTCTTTATCATCATCATGAGTAATAACTTCAAAAGCATCTTCTACACCATACCAATTAATATCAGCAACTTCTTTATCTTGTTTAACAATATCATCATTAATAGGCATACCTACAAAATATATAACATCCTTAATAACATCTTTCTTAGGACTATAAGTATTAACAAACCTAAAACCAGTATCTAATATAACATCCAAATTAGTCTCTTCCTTAATCTCTCTAATAGCAGTCTCTTCTTCCGTTTCATTACCTTCTACATGACCCTTAGAAAAAGAATAATGTCCTTTATTATGTTTAAGTAAAAGAATATATAATTCATTATCAATATATTTATATACTACTGCTCCACAAGATTTTTCTTTCTTCATTTTATCACCACCAAAAAAGGGCTAAAGCCCCATATTAATAATTTTCACTCCTTAATTCAAAATAACTTTGAGGATGAGCACATACAGGACAAACAGCAGGAGCTTTCTTACCAACAACAATATGTCCACAATTACGACAAATCCAAATAGATTCTCCATCACGAGAAAATACTATCTCATCTTCAATATTCTTAAGTAATTTTCTATATCTTTCTTCATGATGTTTTTCTATCTCTCCAACCATTTCAAATTTCTTAGCAATAGCCTTAAATCCTTCTTCTTCTGCTACCTTAGCGAATTCCTTATACATATCAGTCCATTCATAATTTTCACCATCAGCAGCAGCCTTTAAATTATCAACAGTACCAGGAACCTCTCCCCCATTTAATTCCTTAAACCACATCTTAGCATGTTCTTTCTCATTATTAGCAGTCTCTTCAAATATAGCAGCTATTTGCTCATAACCATCCTTCTTAGCCTTACTAGCAAAATAAGTATACTTATTTCTAGCTTGACTCTCACCTGCAAAAGCAGTAAGTAAATTTTGATAAGTTCTACTATCCTTAAATTCCATAACACACCTCTTTCAACATATTAATTATAACATCTATATAAAACATTTACAATCAAAAAACATAAAAACCATATATAAATCCACATATAGCACCAACCAAATGACTCATATGAGAAATCTTATCCCTCTTATTATTAACACAATCTTTTATTTCACCAAAAATATAAAACAAAAATATCAAAATAAAAGTAACAGGAATCTTCCCACTCTCCAAATTAACCAAAGAAGATAATAATATCAACATAAAAGCAATACCACTAGCCCCTAATATCCTCTTATTACCCATAATAATATTAATTAAGGCCGTAACAAAAGCTGTAATCAATATCATAACAATTAAATTATAACTACCATACTTTTCCTCTATCATAGGCCCTATTAACAATATATACAAAAAATTATTCCTAAAATGATTAAAACCATCATGCCCTAACACATGAGTAAACATCCTAACATAAGTAAAAGGATTAAAAACACTTCCCCTACAACTAGAAAATAATAATTTATTACTCTTCCCCTTAGTAATATAATTTAAAATAAGAACAATCAAACATATAAAGAAAAAAGATAATATAACCAAAGAATTATATCCAAAATATTCCACATACTCCATATCATTCACCTACAATAATTTTATCACATAAAAAAAGAAAAATAAATTAAATTTATTTTTCTATCTATCAGCCACTATATAAGGACTATTACTAGATCCATCACCATCACTAAACTTAATACCATGTTTAAGTGAAACGACAGGACGCACGCCGAGCGGAGTATCCACATAGTTGTAGCTCAAGTAACCCGTAGAGTCGACGCGCCACTCGTTGGCATAAGCGTTGCTGGAGTAATGAGGCGACCCCGACCACCAAGTTGTTCCTCCAGATGATGATCCTCTAGATCCATTATATAAATAATTATATTTATTTGATGATGAAGAAGCTCCTGCCATTCTTATTTCATCTTCGGTTAAAAGCCCTACAGGATAATCTAATGCTCCATTTCCTATTGCTGATAATACAGTAAATTTATCTATATTTCTTGGACATGTTACGATTGGATTTGTTGTTCTTCCTTCTGGTGCAAAAGATAAATAAGTCCTTGTACTTCCTCCATCGGGATTCCAACCTGAAGCATTATAATTATTATAACTTCTATCATTACAATAGATTGTATCTTCTATATAGGTGCTATAGCTATTTCCTTTACTATCATTAACCCCTTCTATATTATTATAATACCAATAATCTAGTGTTCCAGAAGTTACATTATTTCCTTTAATAGTACTTGATGTTGTATTATAATCTAACATATCACTTAAAGCATCACTTACTGATTTTCCGTTAGTCAATGTTATATAATAAGCATAACTACTATCAGTATAATATATATAATATATACTAGGACATGTTCCTGTTGTATTAAAACAGGTATAATGAGCATTATTTAAGGTATTATAATCATTACTCCAAGTTCCTGTGGATGTCATGGTATTAGTTAGAGTATAAGAGCCACCACTATAAGTAAAATCTTTGCCATATAAATAGGCTGTTGCTAATTCACTAGATGTCTTTCTAGCGCAGACATATCTAGTTCCATACATATAGCCTACATCGGCTAAACTTGTATAATTAGAGTTAAATCTTTTAGAACCTATAGTAGTATTAGCACCAGTATTAGCGCAACTACCATTAGATGGTACTCCATTGTATATCATTTTGATTCCACCTGTTTCAGTAGTTCTTACCATTTTAAAACACATATTTGCAAATATTACATTATTATTATCTATATTGCCTCGATAGTAATATATTGGATAGGCTTGATTTTGTGTTCCTGCTCTTATATATACTCCTTTACCATTAGTATCAGAGTTTATTGCATCAAAATTAATACCAGAACTACTTGATACATAAGTACTATTAGTATTATCTAATGGAACATTATTTATCATTGTTCTATATAAAGATGATGTCTCAGCTACAGTAGATTCACATATAGCTTCAGCATATATATATCCTGAATATGATGTATTACTATATAATCCATGAGATAAACTAGCATCTATCCATACATAGACATCATAAGTTCTACTTGTTGTAGTTAAAGGTATTGTCGCTAGTAATTGATCTTCATTACTCTTAGTAATAATACCTCCCCCAATAATAGTACTTCCATCTAATACTACATATTTAAAAGCATCATATCCTTCTGCACCAACATTAAATGGTACAGAACCACTATTATTATGAATAAATATATCAGCTTCTACATAACCACTATTAGCAGTTTTACTAACAGTAACTGTAGAATGTGCACCTTCAGTATAATTAGTAGTTGTATTTAAATTAGCTCCAATAACATTAGTACCATTATAACTAACATTACCACAAGAACCAATACCAGTTATTCCATTATTATCAGCTTGAATATTATAATAAGCATATGTTCCACCAGTAATAAGTATTATATAAATTAAAAGAATCATTACTAAACTAGAAGTAATTCTTATTTTCTTCATTTATATCACCTACCTATATACTATGATAAATAAATTATACTAAAAAAATAAAAAGATAGCAATTATTTTACTTATAAACAACTAAAAACATACAAAATAAACAAATATGCATCATTAAATAATTAATTAAAAATTAAAAAATTATAAATATTATCTAAATAAAAAGGATTTTTCATATTTATCTAGAATAATAATATTAGGAGGATAATTATGAAAAAAAATAATATAAAAACAAAAATTATAGTAAAAGATCAAATAATTAATGTTCTAAGAATTAATAATAGTGAATATATTTCTCTAACTGATTTAGCAAGATATGCAGATAATGAAGAACCAAGACTTCCTATTAGAGATTGGATGCGAAACAAAGAAGTTATTTCATATTTAGGATTATGGGAAAGCATACATAATGAAAATTTTAAAGGGGGCGAATTCGCCACGTTTAAAAACGAAGCTGGAAGCAACAAATTTAAAATGTCTCCTCAAAAATGGATAAACCAAACTAACGCAATTGGAATCATATCTAAATCCGGAAGATACGATGGAGGTACATTTGCACATTCTGATATCGCTTTTGAATTTGCAAGTTGGCTTTCCCCAGAATTCAAACTATATGTTATACAAGAATTTCAAAGATTAAAGAAAAATGAAGCATATCAAAACAAAATTGATTGGCAAGCTAATAGAATTCTAACAAAAATAAATTATATAATTCATACAAACGCAATAAAAAATACTATAGTTCCAACACTAAATGAAAAACAAAAAAAATCTATATATGCAGAAGAAGCAGATGTTTTAAATGTAGCTTTATTTGGAATGACAGCAAAAGAATGGAGAGAAAGTAATTCTCAAATATCAAATAAAGGAAATATTAGAGATTATACGGACTTAATTCATTTGATAATATTAAACAATTTAGAAAACATTAATGCCGAATTAATAGAATTAAATCTATCACAAAGAGAAAGACTAGAAAGATTAAATATTATAGCAAAAAAACAAATGAACTTAATTAACAACAAATCATTTAATAGTCTAAAATATTTAGATAATAATTTTAAAAAAGAATGATATATTTTATCATTCTTTTAAAAATTATTTTATTAACTTAAATACATCTTGAAAAGTAACAAATATCATAAGTAATATTATTAATATAAAACCAATACCAGTAATAGTAGCTTCTACATTAGCAGAAAGTGGTTTCCTTCTAATTTTTTCTATTATCAAGAATAATATATGTCCTCCATCAAAAGCAGGGAATGGTATTAAATTAATAACTCCAACATTAATAGATAAATATGCAAGTAAATAGAAAAGATTAGCAACACCATACTTAGCTTGACTATCAACTACTTCATATATACCAATAGGGCCAGATAAATCATTAACACCTAACCTACCAGTAAATAAATATTTAAGTGTATCAATCATCGATAAAAGAATCTCTCTAGTTTCCATAAACCCATATTTAAATGCTTTAAAGAATCCCTTATATTTATCTATTCTAACCCCTACTCCATATACATAACCATCTTCACCATCTTCAGAAGCAATTTCATCTGGAGTAACAGAAATATCCTTAATTTCTCCATTAGTATCTTTTACTTTAAAAGTAATAGTAGATCCCTCTTTAACAGTACCAATTTTAAGCCTTGCCTGTGTCCAAGTAGAAACCTTTTCCCCATCAACAGCAAGTATAACATCACCATTTCTTAAACCAGCTTTATAAGCAGGATATTTAGGACTCATAGCATCCAATGTTGTAGTAGCAATACTACCACCCCATATAAAACAACTAACAACTAAAGTAACAAAAGCAAGTAACATATTAAATCCAGGTCCCATAACAAATATTAAAAATCTCTCACCAAAACTCTTCTTATATAACTTTCTATTTTTAGGAACAGACTTATCACCATCTTCTCCCTCTTCACCAGCAAGTCTAACAAACCCTCCTATTGGTATTAATCTAATACAATATTCAGTCTCACTACCCTTAGGTTTCTTAGACCATAATTTCTTACCCATACCAATAGAGTATTCATATACATATACTCCAAACATCTTAGAAAATATAAAATGTCCAAACTCATGTACTAATACAATAATTCCTAATATTAAAATAAATAAAATTAAACTTAACATATATCCTCCTATAATAAACTAGTTATAACCAAAAGACCCAAAGAAACAAATATAACACTATCAAATCTATCTAAAATACCACCATGACCAGGTATTAAATTAGAATAATCCTTAACATTAAAATATCTCTTTATACTACTAAAAACTAAATCTCCAATCTCTGATAATATAGTTAAAATAAAACAAATTAATATTATTATTGGAACACTTAATCCCCCAATAAAAGTATAATAATATAATGACCCAATAATAGTTCCCATTAAAGTTCCAACTACAGTACCCTCTTTAGTTTTTTTAGGAGATATACTAGTAAGCTTATGTTTACCAATTAATAATCCCCCTATATAAGCATATGTATCTGTAATAAAAGCTATTATAAATATTAATATACACTTAAAAGTATCCAAACTATTCATATAAATAATATTATTAAAAGATAACCCCATAAACATAACAACACCAATTATAAATAAAGCATCATTAATATTATATCTCTTACTATCATTATAAATAACTATAGGAATAGTAAGACCTAACATAGGTATTACAAACAACATTCTACTATCCAATTCATAGAAAACACTATTTAAAACTATTAAAATTAAACATACATACCCAATAAATCTAACTATTTCAAAATTATTTTCCTTCTTACCAAACTTAATATTCATAAGTTCTCTATAACCAAGTATCGCTCCTACTAATATTACTAATGCAAAAGCTTCTTTACTAATAAGTAAAGAACCCACAAGTAAAACTAATAAAATAAATGCACCTACAACTCTAGATTTCACTATATCACATCCTTAAAATACTATTATAATTATATAATAAAAAAGAATAATATTCAACAAAAATATTATTCTTTTATTACTTTTCCATATACTTTATTATCCTTATCTACTCTCTCTATAACTACCTTAACAACACTATTATTATCTATCTTATCATTAATAATTACTGGAATAAAATTAGAAGTATGAACAACACTAAAATCATCTCTTAACTCACTTACACCATCCATAACATGTCCAATATATTTACTATAGAATTCATACTCATACTTATTAGATATCTCTAATACCTCATTAACTCTTCTCTTCTTAGTAACTCCATCAACCTGATTAGGCATAACACTAGCCTTAGTATAATCTCTCTTAGAATATGGAAAAGTATGAATCTTCGTAAATTTAATTTTATCTAAAGTTTCTAATGTTTCCTTAAAACATTCTTCATCCTCATAAGGAAAACCCACTATTAAATCAGTAGTAATAGATATATCTTTATCTATACTTCTAATTTCTTTAATTCTCTTAAGAAAATAATCCAAATCATATTTCCTATTCATTAATTTTAATATCTTATCAGATCCACTCTGTAAAGGAATATGAAAATGTCTAGCTATTACATCAGACTTCTTAACTAAAGATAATATATCATCAGTAAGCTCATTAATCTCAATAGAAGATAACCTAATTCTATATATACCATCTATTTTAATAAGTTCACTAAGTAAATCATATAAACCATAATTATCAAAATCTAATCCATACTTACCAGTATGAATACCAGTTAGTATTATTTCCTTATATCCATTCTTAACTAAATTACTAACTTCTTTAATTACATCTTCAGGCTTCTTACTCCTAATTTTACCTCTAGTATAAGGAATAATACAATAACTACAAAAAGCATTACAACCATCTTGTATCTTTACAAAAGCTCTCGTATGACTATCAAAGTTATTAATTTCCATAGATTCAAATTCATCTATATCTCTCAAATTATATATCTTTTTTATCTTATTTTTTTTATTAATAACTTCCTCTATTAACTCTATAATCTTACTCTTATCCTTATTACCAATAACAATATCAGCATCTATATCATCACTCTTAACCTGACTATAACAACCCATTACTACTATAATAGCATCCGTATTCTCTCTTCTAGCCCTAGATATTATCTTTCTACTCTTTCTATCAGCCTCATTAGTAACACTACAAGTATTAATTATATATATATCAGCTTCACTATCAAAAGGAACAATCTCATAACCATTATTCTTAAGTAAATTCTCTACATATTCACTCTCATAAATATTTACCTTACATCCTAAAGAATATATACCTACCCTCATATCACACCTCACAACGCAACTATTTTATCACACAATAACAAAAAAAGAAATAGTAACTATTTCTCAATTAATGACAAAGTCAAGTGGATGGGGATTCAAGATCACTAGATGGACCTTCGGTCCTGCTGGGCGGAAAGGGACAACTACCAGCTGCTGCAGTTTGAGTAGCCACCACGGTCGACGCTGCAGTACGCCGAGCCATCGTTCGCGTTCACATCGCCATGCGCATAAGCGTAAGCGTCCAACCCCGAAACGTTGCAGTGCACAATGGAAGAGCTTACACTACAATTACTACTTCCGAATGCTGTTAATAATGTTTGTTTATTTGTTTCAAAATATGGACTATCATTATTATATTGGTTGTTTGCACTATCATATGTTGCTCCTGCTCCTCTTAATGTATATGTCCCTGCGGTCATTCCAGGATTGGCTTGGGCCATTGCTGGGGTTACTATAAATTCTATATATGATTCTGTTACTATATCATTTTCTATCGTGTGTTTTAAATAATATATTTTATTTAAACTACTTGGATTCGTTGTATAATTTGATATTCCTGTTGTATATGTCCTTGGTTGACATGTATCTGTTCCTGTATATCCATTGACTTGAAGGAAAGTTTGACATTCGGATTCTGTTTCAAAACAATCATATTGAGTTCCACTTGATGTCTCAATATCACAATAACCATTTTTTGTTTCTTGAGCTATTGTATTACCAATCATTAAACTTTCAGTTGAATTACGATAGATTGTTCCTGTGAAGGTATCTCCTATAGTTGAGGTTATACCTTTACCATTAGATGAGGTAAAGGTTATGGATGCTGTATAGGAACCATTATCTGATTGTTCAGATCCTGTTTCATTTATCCATACTACAAAGTAATAATCTATTGATTGATTAGGATTTAGATTAGATTCTGCTACAAAGGTTGAAGTTGATGATGTAGCATTATTAGTAGGATTACTTCCTAGTGTTGTAGCATCTGTTATTAATTTCCATTTTAAGTTAGGAAGATTATTTACGTTATTAAATGTTATAGTTCCTTTTAGTTTAGCATTAGCTGTACCTGTATTAGTTAGTGTTGCTTTATATACTTGGCATACTGTATTAGTATTAGCATCTTTACAGTTATTAGTATTATTTATCGCAGTTCCTAAAGCACTTTCTAATTGGGGTACTAAATAATCAGTAGTATTAGTATTAGGTTTTAGTTTAGTTACTGTTAAGGTTAGTCCTACATCAGCAGTAGTTCCTGTTATAGAGTTATTATTACTTGTTGATAAGGCAAAGTATGCATAGGTAGAACCTGATATTACTATTATTAATGTTAATATAGTTAATGTTAGATACATTATTTTTTTCTTATTCATATTACACCTACTATTATGAAACTATTATAGCATATTTGTATTATTAAGTATAGTATGTTTAATAAATAATAAATTATTATATATCTTTAGCTAGTTCTTTTATTTCTTTTATGGATTTACCAGTTACTTTAGATATAAATTCATAAGAAGCACTATTTTTTATCATATTCTTTATTGTTGTTAATATACCTTCTTCTTTACCTATAGATATACCTTGTTCTTTACCTATTGATATTCCTTCTTTATAAATGCTTCTTCTTATTTTATCATCTTCTCTTAATGCTTCAGCTTCATCCATTACATATGTTTCTACTGTCATTTTCTTTAATTTACTCATGAATATTTCTCCTTTCCTTATACCTATTAAATCTTTTATTATAAATTCTATTTCATCTAATGAATTAGATGAAAATAAACATCCCCATTTAATATAATTCCTTTTTCTTATATTTTCATTGTAATACATACTTCTACACTTAACAATATCTAAATCATAGATTTTAAGACCATTAAAATAAACTATACCGTAACTATTGTTTATTATTTGATAGTCTAATACAGGCTTATTATATTTACTATAATTATTAATATTTATTTGGATTACTTCTAATTTATCATTATAATCTTCCCCTTTATTAGCATCCTTAGAAAACAATCCACATAAATAGCTTAGATTCTTAATAATTAAAGAATTATAACAATTAGAATTTAATTCTATATTAAATATCTCATTATCTGATTTAATAATAAAATCAGATCTTTTAAATTTTTCATTCTTTCTAGTTATTGGTATTTCATTAATAGTAAGTATTATATTATCTAATTTATATCCCGTTATATCATAAATAAATTTTATAATAATACTTTCCATATCAATGAAAATACTTTTAAATATAATATCAGTACATAAAATTGGTATATTTTTTTCTTCTATCATATTATCCCTCCTAATATTATTATTAGACATTAATATTAAAAACTCCTGCATAAAAAGAAAAAAATATGCAATTTAGATATTATTTTATTAAATAAAAAAAAGAAATAGAAACTATTTCTTTAATAATTCAATTAAATCATCTTCTAATTTACTAACATCATTAGGACTCATAAAAGCAAATACTGTATTATCATACTTAGCTAATTTCTTAGCTTCATCCATATTAATATGAAATCCATTATCTAACTTAGTTATAATCATATCACTAGTAATATCTGGATAATCTTCTTGCTTTTCTCTAGCAGGATGAATATCTAATAAATAACTAGCATCAGCTGTATTAAATACATTAACTAAATCATTAGCAAATTCACGAGTTCTAGTAAAAGTATGAGGTTGAAAAATAACAACTACCTTCTTATTAGGATATTTTTGTCTTATAGCCTTAATTGTAGTATCTACTTCCTTAGGATGATGAGCATAATCATCAATAATAACATTACTACCAACAATTCTCTCATCAAATCTTCTTTTAGCTCCTACAAACTCTTTCAAATTAGCATAAACTTCTTTATAATCAATTTTTTCTAAATAACATAAAGTAATAACCGCTATAGCATCCATCAATTGACCTTCTCCATATATAGGTAAATCAAAATGACCATAACAATTAATATCAAAACTAATACCTTCACTACTATAAACTATATTATTAGCTCTAACATCATTATTATCATTAAGTCCATAATAAACTACATCTTTCTTAAACTTAATCTTTCTAACATTAGGATCATCTCCATTAGCAATAACCATATAACTAGCATTATTAGCATATTCAGTAAAAGCATCAATAATATCATCTATATTCTTATAATAATCAACATGATCCAAATCTATATTAGTAATAATAGCATAATATGGATGATATGCTAAAAAATGCCTTCTATATTCACATGATTCTAAAGCAAAATATTTATTATCCGCTAAAGCACTACCAGTACCATCTCCAATTAAATAATTAATACCTTGATTCTTTAATGCCAAAGCTACCATATTAGTAGTAGTAGTCTTACCATGACAACCAGCAACACATATCGTCTTAAAATCAGCAGTAAGAATACCTAACATCTCATGATATTCCACAATCTTAAATCCTAAATTAATAGCTTCTACTAATTCCTCATGATCATCTTTTATACTAGCACCTCTAATAATAGTAGTATTCTTATCCAAATTACTAATATTATCTTTATTATATACATACATAGGAATATTATTCTTAATTAATTCCTCTTCCGTAAAGAAATGCTTTTCCAAATCACTACCACTAACAGTATTTCCAAGTTGTTTTAATATAACTGCAAGAGCACTCATTCCAGCTCCTTTAATTCCAATAAAATAATACATATTATCTTCCCCTTCCCTTATATTCATCTTCATCTAAATAATATAAATTTTCTAATTCACTAATTCTCTTTCTATTAACCGTATTATATAATTTTATTCTTAGTTGATTAATAATAACTTGTATCTTTTTCATTGTAAGAGACTCATAAGTATGACCCAAATATTTTACATAATTATTAAGAATACTATTACGAAGCTTCTCAGCATCCATTAATCCCCTTCTAATAGTTCCCTCATCAGCTCCACCATCTTCTTCAATAGTAGCTAAAATATTAAGTAAATATCTAATTCTAATATCAATTTTTTTCTTAATAATTTTCTCACTAAAAGAAGGATTAATAAACACAATCTTATTAACCTTAATAGCATCTTCTACCTTAGTCTTAGGAGTAATTTTATAGCCATCAATTTTATCATATTCTAAATAAGTAATTTCTCCTGTTTTACTATCCTTATGTAAATAATAATTTTGTCTCTTCATACTAATTATCCTCTCTAGAATTTGTTAAATTAACCCGTTCATCATTCCTCCATGTATCTATATTTTTATGATTACCACTAAGAAGAACCTCTGGAACCTTCATTCCCCTAAATTCCCTAGGCTTAGTATATACAGGATAATCTAAAAGACCATCATTAAAAGATTCATCTATTAAACTATCCTTATTAATAACACCATCTAATAATCTAATCGTAGCATCCATTACTACCATTGCTGGAACTTCTCCTCCTGTAAGAACATAATCTCCTATTGACACTTGCTCATCTACAATAGATTTAATTCGCTCATCAAATCCCTCATAATGACCACACAATAAAATAATATGTTTATACTTTGTATACTCCTTAGCAACATTCTCTTTAAACATCTTACCACCAGGTGTAAGCATAATTACTACACTATCAGAAGTTCTTAAATCTTCTATAGCCCTAAATATAGGTTCACACATAAGAACCATACCAGCGCCTCCACCATACTGATAATCATCAACTCTCTTATTTTTATCTAAAGAATAATCTCTAAAATTATGTATATTTATCTCTACAATACCCTTATCCCTAGCTCTCTTAATAATAGATTCATTTATAAATCCATCAAACATCGAAGGAAATAAAGTTAAAACATCAATCTTCATCTAGATCAGTCCCTTAATATTTTTAAATCGAATATATCCCTCATCCAAATTAACTTCTTCTATTATATCACTAACATAAGGAATTAAACAATCTTTTTTTTCATTACTAACTACAAATAAAGGTTGCTTATAACTATTATCAATTCTTTTAACATTACCCATAACCTTATTATCAATCATAACATTAAGACCAATTAAATCTTCATCTAAATAACAATTATCATCTAATTTTATATCAGATTTATTCACATATACATTAGATCCCTTATATTGTAAAACATCATTAATATTATTTATTCCATCCATACATATCATATCAAAATTCTTATGTATTCTATAACTATTAATAATTTCCTTATCTTTATCCTTACCAATATATATATTCATACCCTTAAAGAACACTTTATCCTTATATCTAAAATTAGATATAATTCTAACCTCTCCCTTAATACCATGAGTATTAACTATCTTCCCAATATATATATATTCCATCTAATCATCCTTATCTTTTTTTCTTATTCTCCTAAATTGTTCTTCTCTTAACATTTCCTTATAAATATCCCCCTCTAAAATACATACTTCTTCAAAAAAATCAAGGGAATCCTTCTTATCACTATTAACAATTTTAATTACATCACTATATGCAAGTAATGCTTCCTGATACATATCACTATCACCATCAACATATCTCCCGAATCCATCTAAAACAAGATTCTGATATACCCATATATCACTCTTACCATCTCTAGAAGCTACATTATAATATGTCATCAAAGCATTATCATATAATAACGCACTATTACATTCTTCCATATCACTAAATAAATAATCTCTAATCCTTCTAGTAACAGGAACAATCTCTGATTTAATTTTCACAAAGCCCACCTACTTATTTAATTCATACATAATAATAGAAGCTGCTACAGAAGCATTTAAACTCTCACATCTATCATTAATATCTAAATATATAAACTTATCACATAACTCCTTAACACTATTACTAATACCATTACCCTCATTCCCAATAACAAAAGCAAATTTATTAATATTATCTATAGACTTAATATTAACACCATCATTAACATCAGTACCCAATACTAGATAATCATTCTTTATTTCTTTAATAAAACTAACTAAATTCTTTCTAATAATATTAATATTAAATAACATACCTTCACTAGCTCTTATTACCTTAGAATTATATAAATCAACACTATCATCACTAAGAACAATAGTATCAATATTAAAAGCTACAGCACTCCTAATTATAGATCCTAAATTACCAGGATCTTGAATATTATCAAGAATAATAACTCTCTTACCAATATTATTATCCTCTTTTATTTTATTACAAACAGCAATAACCTTAGGATTAGAATTAGTACTAGATAACTTATTCATAACCATATCACTTACATACGTCTTTAAACCATCATAAAGAATATCATATCCCTCACTAAGAATAATTTCTTTAACACAACCACTCTTTATAGCTTCCTCTACCAAATGAAAAGTCTCTACTAAAAACAAATTATTCTTATCACGATATTTCTTTTCTCTTAACTTATAAATATCTTTAATATGACTATTATTAACAGATGTAATAACCATAACACACCTCTAATCCCTCAATAATTTTCTAATTTCTTTATAATTAGGATAATACTTACTTACTTGTTTCCAAAAAGATTTAGAATGATTAGGATGAATAAAATGTGATAACTCATGTACTATAACATAATCTAAACATTCTATATCATATTTATATAAATAATAATTTAAAGTAACATTATGATTTTTAGTATTACATACACCCCATCTACTAGTCATCTTTCTAATCTTTAAATTAGGACTAGGTATACTCTCTTCATATCTATCATACCAATACTTTAAATGATTACTAAAAGTAGTACCAATATATTTATCTAACCACTTATTAAGTTTCTTCTCATCACTAACATAAATATTATCTTCATCAATATCTATTTCTTTACTACCATAAATAATATTATAATTCTTACCAAATAAATAAAACTTATCACTATTCTTTTTCTGCTTATTATATCTATCTATCATCTTACCTATACTAGCATAATTATCCCTAAGTAACTTTTCTATACTCCTATTACTACTAAAATAATTAGTAGTAACATATATACATCCATCCTTAACTCTAATATAAGTATTCTTATTATTCTTCTTAACAACTACTACCTCATAATCATTGCCATTATAATTAAATACCATCTTACTTCTTATAAAAATTATAAGTATAAAACTTAAACCAATTAAAAATCTTATTATTTATACTCTTATCCTTATAATTATTATAATCCAAAACCTCCTCATTATATATATCTATCGCATAATCAATTAATCCCTTATTATTATCATATTCCTCTTTTACTTCATTAAAACTCTTATCATTTTCTAATTTCTTATAAACATTATCAAGACTTAAAGCAGTATCAATAATATCATCCTTAACAAGTAACATCCTAGCATTAATATCTATTTCCTTATCAATAGAACTCTTTAATTTATTTAAATCTCTAATAATACCATCCTCATGTAATTTATTACTATTAATTATCTCAATAATAGAATCAATATAACTAACTCTATTACACAATAACTTATCAACTTCCTTAAACTTATCTAAAACTCTATCTCTATAAAAAATAAGTTTATTATATATACTTATAACCATAATCCCTAAAATCATAATAATACTAAATAAAATAATAATAACTAACACAATATCACAACCCTTTCACTACTAATTATACAATATTTTTAACAAATTATAAAGCCCATTTCTAAATTAAAAAAATAAGCATATAAATTAATTATGAAAAACAAATTTATAAAATCCACTATAATCTTAATAATAGGTGGATTCATCACCAAAATATTAGGAATGGTAATAAAAATAAGTCTAACAAGAGCCATAAAAACAGAAGGAATAGGAACTTATTCCTTAATATTACCAACATTTAATTTATTTATTACCTTATGTTCCTTAGGATTACCCATAGCAATATCTAAATTAGTAAGTGAAAACAAAATAAGAAGCAAAAAAATAGTCTTACCCACAATACCATTAATATTATTATTTAATCTATTATTAATATTTATATTAATTATAATAGCCCCAATCTTAAGTAATAACCTATTACATAACCATAATACTTATCTACCTATCATATCCATAGGCCTAACCTTACCATTTATCTCAATATCATCAATATTAAAAGGATATTTTTTTGGTAAAGAACAAATGCTATCAGTAACCCTATCTAACATAATAGAACAAATAGTAAGATTATTATTAACTATAATAATAATACCCAAACTAATGAATTATAACATAAAAATAGCTATAACAGGTGTAGTATCAATTAATATCATTAGTGAATTTTCATCAATATTATTATTACTAATATTCATTCCCAAACATACCAAAATAAAAATACAAGACTTTAAATATAATAAAACCATAATAAAAGATTTATTAAATATCTCTATACCTACTACAGGATCAAGATTAATAGGTTCCATATCTTACTTCTTAGAGCCAATAATATTAACCTACACCCTAACAAAAACAGGATATACCAATAACTATATAACCATAGAATATGGAATAATAAATGGTTATATCTATCCCTTATTACTATTACCATCATTTTTTACCTTAGCTATATCTAATGCTCTATTACCAGTAGTATCAAATAGTTATAGCAATAGAAATTATAACTATACCAAATACAAAATAAAACAAGCCATAAAATTATCCCTATTAATAGGAGTACCTTGTACTCTATTATTTATGACAATACCAGAAGTTTTCTTAAAATTAATCTATAACACCAACGAAGGAATAAACTATATAAAAATAATAGCCCCTTTCTTTCTTATATACTATATCCAAGGACCACTAACTAGTAGTATGCAAGCTATGAATAAAGCAAAAGAAGCCATGATAGGAACATTAATAGGCACTATCATAAAAACCATATTACTATTATTTTTATCATATTTAAAAATAGGAATATGGTCATTATTAATAGCAAACATAACAAATATTATCTTTATAACAATTCATCATCTCTATTATGTATTCATAAAAAAAGAGTGATTACTCACTCAATATTAACCCGCCAACATCTTTATATTTTTTTTTATTCTATTTGACTTATTACCATAAATAAAAATCTTATCATCAACAAAATCCAATCTATACTCATGATCTTCATTTCTATTCTTTAAAATTAATAAATATCTTTGCTTATTATTATTACCATCTAACAAATATACAAACAAAGGCTCTTTATACTTATTAACACAATTAAAACAAAGATAATCACCTGAATTTTCATTAAATAACTCTAATTTTTCCGGCATATCATCTATTTCATTTAAAACATTGCCTATTTCATTAAAGTCTTTGCCAAATAACCACTTCTTAACCTCTTGCTTAAATAATTCATTCTTACTGACAACCTCAATCCCGTCATAAGACAGATCAATTTCATCACATTCACTCATAATTATTCTCCTTTATATTTTATCATCGACATATTTTTCAATAGTATATGAACTATTACTTAACATATCATTAAATTTATCCATTCTTCTCAAATATTCCTGATAAACAGGTAAACTATTTAAAATTTCAACCTTTGAATCAATCTCTTTATCAATCTCTTTATATGAAATATCACCCTTATATTCCAAATCAACAGATTGTTGCTGTAATTCTTTTATCTCATTAACTAATTTATTAATTTCTTCATCATTCTTTAAAGCACTCGTAATATTAATATATTCCTTATAACTAGAAGAATTATAAATAGCATTAAATAATTCATCAATACTCTCTTTAATCATCAACTACAACACCATCCATACTCCATGTCTTTACATCATTAATATGTACTTTAACAATCTTACCCAAATATTTCTTATCACAAGTCACATTAACTAATTTCATTGTATCAGTATACCCCATATACTTACCATTTTTATCTGATTCACCCTCAATTAAAACATAAACATCCTTATCAAGATATTTCTTATTATTCATAAGAGCATACTTATTAACAAGCTTATTTAACTTAGCAAGTCTCTTCTTTTTCTCATCTAAAGAAACATCATCTTTCATCTTAGATGCAGGAGTACCCTCTCTAGGAGAATAAATAAAAGTATAAGCTAAATCATATTTTAACTCATTAACTATATCTATAGTATCCTGAAAATCTTTATCTGTTTCTCCAGGGAAACCAACAATAATATCAGTACTAATACTACAATTAGGAATATATTTTCTTATTCTATGAAACAACTCAATATATTCTTCCTTAGTATATCTTCTATTCATTAGCTTTAATATTCTAGAAGAACCACTTTGAATAGGTAAATGAATATAAGGCATAATATTATCATATTTTGCTATAACCTTAATCATTTCTTCTGTAAAATCCCAAGGATGACTAGTTACAAATCTAATTCTAGGAATATTAGTCTTACTAACATCCTCTAACAAATTAGCCATATTATAATTAATATCTAAATCCTTACCATAAGCATTAACATTCTGCCCTAATAAAGTTACTTCCTTATATCCAGCTTTAACTAAGTCTTTAACCTCTGAAATAATATCTTCAGGTAATCTACTTCTCTGTTTTCCTCTTGTATAAGGAACAATACAATAAGTACAAAACTTATCACAGCCATACATAATATTAACCCAAGCCTTATATTTAGAATCTCTTCTAACAGGAATACCCTCAATAATATCCCCCTCAATACTAAATACCTCTATCTCTTGCTTATTACTATTAACATAATTATCAATATAGATAGGTAACTTATGAATATTATGTGTACCCATAACAATATCAACCCATTTATATTTATTTCTTAATTCCTCACATATTCCTTCTTCCTGAGCCATACAGCCACAAAATATAGTAATAATATTAGGTTTCTTTTCTTTCAAATGCTTAATTCTACCTAACATACCCATAACCTTATTATGAGCATTCTCTCTTATAGCACAAGTATTAAGAATAATAACAGAAGCCTCATCAATATTATCAACTCTATTATACATCAAATCTTCCATAATAGCACTAATATTCTCACTATCATGAACATTCATCTGACATCCATAAGTCAAAATACAATAATTCTTATCCTTACCAATATCTTTAATAGAATTAGGAACCACATAATCATTTCTCTTAATAATAGATTTATCTTTAGTTCTAACTCTAGCACTATTTAAATTAGGCAAATTCATACTACCACTTCCTAATATCTACTCCTTATTTTACTTAAACTCTTACAAACAGTCTCGATATTCTTATTCTCCTGTTTCTTTAAATTAAGTTCCTTAGCTAAGGCTCTTGTAACATTATACCACTCTTCAATAGAATCCGTATCACTTTTTTTCAAAAATATAAAATTATTAATTAAATATTGATTATATAAAGCAGAATACTTCCATAAAGGATCTGTAGAAGAAGAATAACAATCTAATTCAAAGAAATTCTTAGGCTTACTAGATAACCTAATATCAAAGAAAGAATCTCTTAAATCACTAACCAAATCATCATATCTAATTAAAGATTTATTATTATTAACAACTTCATTAAAATTAACATATTCATCTTCTTTAAACAAACTATATTTATATAAATAAGGATATCCCCTATCTCTGAAATACTTAGAAATATTATAATTCATATATCTCATAATAACAAATACCATATCTCTAGATATATCTCTATCACTAGTTAAACTATTATAATAATCATTATCTCTTAATGCCCTATCAACATCAATACCATTATTATCTAAATTATTTAAAGCAAAAACAGTCAAATTCTTTAACATAACACTAGTATCATCAAAACCATCATTCTTAATTAACATATCACAAGTAGAATAATCATAATTATTAACAACCTTAGTATTAGTCCTACTAACCTTAAAAGTATTATCAATAATATTCATATTCTTATCTACCTTAACACTAAAAGTAACCGTATTACGATAACTATTTTTTAATAAAGAACACTTATTCAAAACCAAATCATTAGATAATATTGGTACTACCTTATCAAACACATAAATAGACTTATACCTTCTCCTAGCCTCTTTATTAATAATAGAATCATAATCTATTAAAGCCGGAACAAAACTAACATGAACATACAAAGTATAAGTATTATCCTTATTCTTTTTAAAAAATATAGCATCATCCATCTTTAACGTATTATTCTTATCAATTGTAATAGCACCCTGCCTCAAGTTAGGTATACCTTTATCTTTAACAATAACTCCATTAATATCATACTTATAAGGAAAAGAAAAATTAACACCAAATCTAGATAGTAACACATCATCACTAACATAATTACCACTAATTATATTACATAAATCATCAGTATATTCTGAATGAATCTTTAATTCATCTAATATTGATAAATAATCATTTCTATTCTTAGAAAGCAAATTATTCCCCATTCTATCTAACATCAATAAAGAAACCTTATAATAATATTTCTTAATCTCTCTATCTCTAATATTAAATTTATTAAGTAACTCTCTAAAAATACTATCATATTGCTCACTTACTAAAAAATTCTTATCAACACCCGTTAAAAAAGTCTTAATTCTTCTAATATTCTTATCTTCATAAATTAAATAATTCAAAAAACTATTCATATCTAACTTATATTCATCACTATTTTCATAATAAATATCATTAAGTAAATTATCAACTACCATAATAATCTCTTTATTATCAATATTATTCTTAAAATCCAATAAACCAATAACAACAGTTTCTAATTTATCATTATCAAAACTATCTACATTATCTCTTAAGAACATTAAAATTTCTTTAACCTTATTAATATTTTTCTTATTATTACTATTAACAAACCTAGTAATAGCAATAAAGAAATCATTAATAGTTTCATTAAATTCATAACTAAAACAATTCTTTAACTTATCATAATTTATCTTTTCCTTAAGTAACATCTTATTAATTTCATTATTCATACCAAAACTATCTCTCTTCTATTTCATCAGTCTTTAAAACAGCTAAAAATGCTTCATTAGGAACATCTACATGCCCTATCTGTTTCATTTTTTTCTTTCCCTCTTTTTGCTTTTCTAATAGTTTTCTCTTTCTCGTAACATCTCCACCATAACATTTAGCAAGAACATTCTTCCTCATTGCCTTAATATCTGCTCTAGCTATAACTTTACTACCAATACAAGCCTGAATAGGAACTTCAAACATCTGTCTAGGTATTAATTTTTTCAAATTATCCACAACAACTCTACCTCTATTATAAGCAAAATCCCTATGAACAATTATTGATAAAGCATCAACAATTTCTCCATTAAGAAGAATATCCATCTTAACCAAATCAGACTCTCTATAACCAATAACATCATAATCCATTGATGCATAACCCTTAGTAGTAGACTTTAACTTATCAAAAAAATCATATACAATCTCAGATAAAGGCATCTCATAATGAACATTAACCCTCTTAGAATCAATATAATCCATTGAAACAAAAGTACCTCTCTTATTCTGACACAATTCCATAATACTACCAACATATTCATTTGGAACAAAAATATTAGTACTAACATAAGGTTCTTTTATATATTTAATCTTAACCCTCTCAGGAAACTCTGAAGGATTATCAACAAGTATTACTGTATCATCAGTTAAAGTAATCTCATATATAACAGAAGGAGAAGTAGTAACCAAATCAATACCAAATTCTCTTTCAATTCTAGTAGCAATAATATCCATATGAAGCAAACCTAAAAAACCAGTCCTAAATCCAAATCCCAAAGTAGCAGAAGTCTCCGTCTCAAAAGTTAAAGAGGCATCATTTACCTTTAATTTTTCTAAAGCCTCTCTCAAATTAGGATATTTCTTAGAATCAACAGGATATAAACCACAATATACCATAGGTTTCATAACCTTATATCCAGGTAACGCCTCATCACAAGGATCATCATCTAAAGTAATAGTATCACCAACACTAACATCACTAATACTCTTAATGCTAGCACACACATATCCAACCTCTCCACAAGAAAGCTCCTTAACCTTAACAGTATTAGGAGTATGATAACCAAGCTCTGTAACTTCATAACTAGCATTAGTAGTAAACATCTTTATCCTACTATTATCCTTAATAGTACCAGACATAACCCTTACTAAAGCTACAACCCCCCTATAAGAATCAAAATAACTATCAAATATTAAACACTTTAATTTATCAGAACTATCACCAGTTGGACTAGGTATCCTATTAACAATAGCTTCCATTAACTCTGGAATTCCCTCACCCGTTTTAGCACTAGTAAATATTATCTCTTCTTCCTTAAAACCAAAAGTATCACATAATTCACGAGCTCTAACACTAGGTTCAGCATTAGGTAAATCTATCTTATTAACAACTGGAATAATCTCTAAATCATTATCAAGAGCTAAATAAACATTAGCCAAAGTTTGAGCTTCTATACCCTGAGTAGCATCTACAACCAAAATAGCTCCCTCACAAGCAGCTAAAGACCTAGAAACCTCATAAGTAAAATCTACATGTCCAGGAGTATCAATTAAATTAAGAACATAATCACGATAATTAATCCTAACAGCATTTAACTTAATAGTAATACCTCTTTCTCTCTCTAAATCCATACTATCCAACATCTGTTCCTTAAGTTCTCTCTTGTCAACAGCATTAGTATACTCAAGTATCCTATCAGCTAAAGTACTCTTCCCATGATCAATATGAGCAATAATACTAAAATTTCTAATCTTACTAATATCCATAACATCAGCCCTTTAGAAAAATTATAACAAAACACCATAAAAAATACAATCTAATTAACAAAAGTTACTAATAAAAAAGGGATTCCACTTATTTATTTAGAATAATAATATTAGAGGTGTAAATCATGAACTATTATAACGAAATAAAAAATGAATTAATAAATAACGAAATTACTCAAAGAATAAAAGATTACAGCATGAATAAAACCAATTTAAATTCTTACTATAATGTAGGTAAATTATTAAATGAAGCTGGAAAACATTATGGTGAAAACATTATCGGTAACTATTCAAAAAAATTAACAATAGAAGTAAATAAAAAATATAATACAACAAATTTAAAAAGAATGAGACAATTTTACAATATGATTGAAAAAGGTGCCCCAATGGGGCACCAATTGACATGGAGTCATTATAAAGAACTAATTCATTAAAAGATATTATTAAAATAAAATACTATATAGATATCTGCCAAAAATATAATTTAACAAAAAGAGAATTAAGAGAAAAAATTAAAAATAAAGAATATGAAAGACTACCGGAAAACACTAAGAATAAATTAATTAATAACAACAAAGATAATGATATAAAAGATTTAATAAAGAATCCCATATTAATTAAAAATAAATATGATTATGATAATATATCAGAAAAAATGTTACAAAAATTAATATTAGAAAATATTCCCTCATTTTTAAAAGAACTAGGTACTGGATTCACCTTTATTGAAAATGAATATAAAATAATAGTTGATAATACTTATAATTATATAGATTTATTATTATTTAATTATATTTATAATTGTTTTGTAGTTATAGAATTAAAAGTTACAGAACTAAAAAAAGAACACATAGGTCAAATACACATATATATGAATTACATAGATAACAAATTAAAACACGCTAATATGAATAATACTATTGGTATTATCATCGTTAGAAAAAATAACAAATACATATTAGAATATTGTTCTGATAAAAGAATACTATTTAAGGAATATTTATTAATATAAAAAGAATTCTTATACAAACATATAAGAATTCTTTCTTCCTTTATTATTAATATTTTTATTATCAAATTTAGTAACTAATACAACTTTATTAGTATCTAAACTCTTCTTAACATCGATTAATCTTTGGTTTTTAGAACCTCTAAAAATACAATCAAAACTCTTCTCATCTAAAATAAATTTACCATCTACTAAAACATCTATATAATTTAGAAATTCCAATATACTCTTTTTCTTCTTACCCAGTTTTAACAACTCTTCAAAAGTAAAACCAGTATAACACCAAATATTATAACCAATATTTTTGGAATATTTAGCAAGCTCCAAACAAGCCTCTGGTTGCATCATAGGATCTCCTCCAGAAAACGTAATACCCTGTTGACCTCTTAATTTAGATATTTGTTCCTTAACTTCATCAATAGATAATAAATATCCATCAGTAAAAGAATGAGTTTCTGGATTATGACATCCTTTACAATTATGAGAACAACCTTGTGTCCAAATAACAGCCCTTATTCCCTCACCATCAACAATACTATCACCTTGGATCTTAGGAGACGCTAATCTAATTTCCATAATTATTTTTTATCTATAATACCTTCAAGACCGTGTTTAACTCTATCATGTTCTTCTGCTCTTTTACCATTATTAAATCTATCTACAGTACCTACTAAATATCCCGTAATTCTTCTAATTCTTTCAAATCCAACACCCTCTCCTACAGTTCTTACTTCTTTTTCTTCGTTTTTCATATTAATCTCCTTCTTTCTTTTTAACAATTACAACTCTTTTTATATTCATTAACAACCTCAATTGGTACCCCTTCATTAGCACGTCTTCCACAGCCAGGACAAATATCACCAATTATACCAACATAACCACATACAGGATCTCTATCAACAGGATGGTTAATAGCAGCATATCCCATATTATTTTCCTTCATAAGTCTTACTATCTTCTCAAAAGCATCCAAATTCTTAGTAGTATCTCCATCTAACTCAATATAACTAATATGTCCTGCATTAGTTAATTCATGGAATGGAGCTTCCTTCTTAATCTTATCTACAATAGTAATATTATAATATACAGGAACATGGAATGAATTAGTATAGTAAGCTCTATCCGTAACTCCCTTAATTCTTCCATAAATAGCCTTATCTATATTTACAAATCTGCCAGATAATCCTTCAGCAGGAGTTGCTAAACAAGTAAAATTAAGATTATATTGAGAAGAAAATTCATCACATTTTTCTCTCATAAACTTAACAATCTTAAGTCCAAGTTTTTCAGCCTCAGCAGATTCACCATGATGTTTACCAGTCAAAGCTTTCAAACATTCCGCAAGACCAATAAATCCAATACTTAAAGTACCATGTTTTAACACTCTTCTTAATCTATCAGTAGGTTTTAATTTTTCAGAATCTAACCATACACCTTGTCCTAACAAGAATGGAAAATTATAAGTTCTCTTACTACATTGAATTTCAAATCTCTCTAACAATTGATCTCTTACATCATCCATAAGTGTACCTAATTCATCAAAGAAACCTTTCATGTCAGCCTTATCAGAACCATTAACAATACCATACTTAATACCAAGTCTAGGTAAATTAATAGTAGTAAATGATAAATTACCACGACCAGGTGTAACAGCTTTAGATGGATCAGCAGCATTACCAATTACCCTAGTTCTACATCCCATATAACATACTTCTGTATTAAAATCTCCCTTATAATAAGCTTTATTATAAGTAGAATCCATAAAAGAGAAATTAGGAAACAATCTCTTAGCAGATACCTTACAAGCTAATTTAAATAAATCATAGTTAGGATCTCCAGGATTATAATTAATTCCTTCTTTTACTTTAAATATTGAAATAGGAAATATAGGAGTCTCATTCTTACCTAATCCAGCATCTACTGATAACAAATAATTCTTCATAACCATTCTACCCTCAGCAGATGTATCAGTACCAAAATTAATAGATGAAAATGGTACCTGAGCTCCGGCTCTAGAATGCATAGTATTTAAATTATGTACAAAAGCTTCCATAGCTTGATAAGTAGCTCTATCTGTCTTAGATAATGCTATATCATAAGCCTTCTCAAATATTCTTCTAACCTCAGTACTTTCTTTATAATATCCCTCATAATTACTAATATCAACTTCTATAGAATCTAACTTATCTATTTCTTTTACTAATTTATCAAAATTAATAAAACTAATAAAATCAGTAAACTCTAATAATTCATATAAAGACTGTTTAAATTCCTTCTTAAATGTCTTTAAAACACCAGGAGCTAAATAATAATCAAATGCTGGAATACTTTGACCACCATGTTGATCATTCTGATTAGATTGAATTGCAATAGCAGCTAAAGCACTATATGAATTAATAGATTGTGGTTCTCTTAAATGACCATGTCCAGTAGAAAAGCCACCCTTAAATAACTTATTTAAATCAATTTGCATACAAGTAGTAGTACCCATAGCCAAGAAATCCATATCATGAATATGAATATCTCCATCATCATGTAAATCAGCAAATTTCTTTTTCATTAAATATGCCTTAGCAAATTCCTTACTAACAGTAGATCCATATTGTAACATAGTACCCATAGCACTATTACCATCTATATTAGCGTTCTCTCTCTTAGCATCTTCTTCAAAAGCACTCTTAAGTCCAAGTCCTTCCAAAGATTTTAAAAATTTATGCATCTTCTTTTCATCAGAAAATAATTGTCTAGATTTATCTCTTCTTTCTCTATATTCAGAAAAAGCAGTATAAACATCTTCATATTTATTTTTCTTTAAAGATTCCTCAATTAAATCTTGAATATCTTCAATCTTAATCTTCTCTTCATCCTTATAATCTTTTTCTATTTTCTTAATTACTGCATGATATACTTTTTGTACATCCTTCTCAGTATATTTATTTTCTTCTTCATCTGGTATAAGGCAAGCATCAAAACCTTTCTTTATTGCCATAGCAACTTTAGTTGTATCAAAACTAACCTTTTTACCATTTCTTTTAACAACTTTTAAATTTTCAAGTATAAACTCATTTGAACTACTCATGTCTTCCTCCTATCATATACACTAATTATACAACGTCAGAATACAAAGTCAATACAAAATGCGAACATTTTACAAAAATATTTTTTTAAGAAAAATAAACTTTTTATTTTCAAGGCTTTTTTAAAGTTTTTATTTTTTTAAAAACTTTACTAATAATGTCAACATGTATCTTAAACACATAAAACCCTTTATTTAAAAGGAAAAATTATTTTTATATGCAAATATAGTGTTTTTGTCTTTTTATATTTTTTTGACTTTTTAAAAAATAAAAGAAAAATATTTTTTCATTTTTTTAAAAAAATATTTTTTTATTTTTTACAATTGTTCGTGTCCTTAAAAGTTAATTTTTACCATTTTCCGTTATAAAATATAAATAAAAAATAATAAACAAATAATAATATGTTTGTAACCTAATTTCTAAAATGTACCAATCAAAAGAATACATATAATTATATAATAAACAAATAATAATAATGGGTGATAAAAATGGGAAAGAAAAAAAATAAAAATAATTGCAAAAACAATTGCAATATGAATGAATCAAATAACAATTCTAACAACATGAATCAAAATAATTCTAACAAAAATAGCCTATAGGCTATTTTTTTAATAAAATAAAAATTTAACAACTAAAAAAGATATAATTATGGAAGCCAAATCTGCAAGTAATCCCACTAATAAAGAATATCTAATTTTCTTTATCCCAATTGAAGAAAAATATAAACCTATTATATATATAGTAGTATCAGTACTTCCTTGCATAACAGAAGCTACCCTACCAATTAAACTATCAACACCATAACTCTTTAATATATCATTCATAATAATTAAAGAAGAGTTACCAGATATTGGCCTCATTAAACCAAGTATTACCAATTCACTAGGATAACCAATAAAATTAAGAAACGGTTTTATTAAATTAACTATATCATTAATAATATTGGAAGATATAACTACATTTATACATATAAACATAGCAAATATATTAGGAAATATCTTTAAAGATAAATCAAGTCCTTCTATAACACCATTTAAAAACTCTTCATAAATATTAACATTATGTATAAATCCATATATTATAATAAACAAAACAATCAAAGGAATAATAAAACTAGTCATATTTCCCAATCCTAGACATAAATCTATCTAACAATAGTCCCACCATGCAAGATAAAATAGTAGTAATAATACAAGCTAAAACTATATCCGTAGGATTACTAGATCCATTTAAAGCTCTAAAACTAATAACTGTAGTAGGAATAATAGTAACAGATGCAGTATTTATAACCAAAAAAGTAATCATACTCCTACTAGCAATATTACTATTATTATTCTCTTTCTTTAATTCTTCCATAGCCTTTAAACCAAAAGGCGTAGCCCCACTACCAAGACCTAACATATTCATAATAATATTAGTAGAAATATAACTAATAGCCTCTCCATCACTCTTTAATTCAGGAAATATAGGTTTAATAATCTTAGTCATAAACTTACTCATCTTTTTAACCAAACCAGATTCACTAGCAATCTTCATAATACCTAACCATAAGCAAAGTAAAGGAATCATATTAATAATAATATTTATACTCTCCCTATTTTTAGAAACAAAAATATCATTAACAGAATTAATATTACCAGATAATATTCCATATATAATACCAATAATTAAAAATAATCCAAATATATAATTAATCATGATATTAACTCCCTAAACCATGATTTCTTTTTTATGTTTTTCTTTTTAATATAAATAGGTTCTTTATATATAACATCATTATTTAAAAGTATTACATAATCCCCTACCTTATCACCAGTCTTATAATTATCTATAATATCCAAAACAACCTTACCATTAATACTTCTTAATTCCCTATCCAAAACAGGTATATATACATCATTCTTAATATAAAAATTACCCTTATAATAATTATTATCAATATAAAAATTATTCTTATCTAAAAACTTATAAGCAACATACTTAGAAAAAATACTATTATATAAACTCTTATGAGTATTCCAATCATCACTATCACGAATAGTAACTACTATTAAATTAATATTATTCTTACTACCAGTACTAACTAAAGTCCTACGAGCCTTATCAGTATATCCTGTCTTACCACCAGTAATATAATCCTCACTTAATAATTTATTCTTATTCTTCCATACATAAGTCTTCTTATTAGTCTTTAAAGTATAACTCTTAGTACTAACAATTTCTCTATATACATCATATTTCATAGCATACCTAGTAAGTAACGCCATATCATAAGCAGTACTATAATTACCACCATCATCATCTAAACCACTAGGATTAACAAACTTACTATTATTCATCCCAATATCCTTAGCCTTATCATTCATCATCTTAACAAAATTATCAATATCACCCCCAACATACTTACTAATCATTAAAGCAGCATCATTACCACTCCTAAGCATTAATCCATATAATAAATCTCTTAAACTAAGTTCTTCCCCTATTTCAATATATATACCAGATCCATAAGCCTTTAATATAGTATCATCAACTATAACTTTATTATCTAATTTACCTGATTCTATAGCAATAACACAAGTCATAATCTTAGTAATAGACGCTATTAACATTGGTTTATTATAATTCTTACCAGCTAAGACCCTACCAGTAACATTATCCATAACTACATATTCATAAGCACTATTAACACTACAAAAACAATTATTAACACCAACAAAAAGCACAAAGATAAATAACAACAGTCTCTTCACATTACCACCTATAGAATAGTATGAAAAAAGGACTACATTTAGTCCTTTTTCCCTATCTTAATTAATTTAGCATGTACTACTGTTCTTTCAGTATCAGAATAACAAGTACTTAAAGTAAGTATCTTATCATTTTTACCTAATGAAGTATTAAAATCATATAAACTTCTTTCTTTAATTATATCCAAAAATTTTAAATATTCTTCATCAGAATTAAAAGAAGTAGTAATATAATAATCTTCTGTCTTTATTTTATATACAGAAAATATCTGCCACATTGTATTCTCGTTTTCCAAAGAAATTCTAATAATATGATTATCTCTATCATTATACCAAGAAGATTTCAACACTTTAGATAAAGAGCCAAACATAGATTTATCTAATCTACTATGAGCATAAATAATACTATTTTTATTATCAAAATTACTATTATTACGATAATCTAAAAATAACCAACCAGCCTCATTATAAGTCCTATCAATAGAATGATTTAAATAATAATCATTATTATCAGTCTGTACAAATGGATAATTAATATTAGTATTATTAACATTTATCCAACCAACTATATTACTATATTCTTTCTTTAATTTACTAATATCTACATCTATCAAAGGAAATCTAATATAATACCAGTAAGGATTATTTAAATCATCTGCTTTCGACACTAAAGAAGTTTTATCATTATCGTCTACCTCTAAAACCTCAACTTTGTCATAAATAGACCCAACCTTATTATTAGTTTTATTATTATCCATAAACCAACATAATATCTTATATCCCGATATACCAATTAATACTAAAAAGAAAATAATAAGTACAATGAAAAATACATTATTTTTTTTCTTTTTATTTTTCTTTATATTCTTTTTTTCTTCTAATTTATTTAAAGGAATATTACCAGTCCAAAAATCCTCATTAATTTTAGGATTATTATTATTAATGGCCCTAGTTTTTTCTACATTTGTTCTATTTGAATTAATTTTAGGATTAATATTAATTTCTTTAGGTTTTTCTATATTTATTTTATTAAAACTCTTCTTAGCTTCTTCTTCTCTTAACTTTTTTATATCACTTAAAATAATTCTATGCGTATCTTCCAAAGAAGCATGCCTAGGAATATAACTTTTTTTCTTCATCCTAAAACCTTCTTCCTACTTTAAATAATTATACCATAAAAAAATAAATAATAATATTATTTATTCTTTTTTAAATATTTAATAGCATCATCAAAAGTCTTAACTTCAACTACTTCCATATCATACTTATGTTTTTTAACTACCTTCACAGCTTCTTTATAATTACCACTAGGTACTAATATTATATCAATATTATTCTTAGCAGCTCCCATTATCTTATACTTAATACCATCTATCTCTCCAACAGTACCATTCATAGATATAGTACCAGTACCAGCTATTCTTCTTCCCTTAACAATATCATCATCTGCTATCTTAGTATACATACTAAGAGCCATCATAAATCCTCCAGAAGAACCAGATTCACTCTTTTTAAACTTAATATTAAGTTCTGGATTAGCTTCATAAACATAATCAGAAAGAATAATAACACCTATCATCTTTTTATTATCTTCTTCTTTTACTTCTACAGGAACTTCTATCTCCTTGTTATTTCTCTTAACCTTAAAATCAATAATATTTCCAACTTCTTTATTATTAATTATCTCTTTTATTTCACTAATACTTTCTACCTTTTTCTTATCTACTTCTAATATTTCATCACCAATAAGAAGATTATTAGAAATAGTTACACTAGCAACATAATGCTTTTTGTCTTTTACTTCTAATTCTTTACCACTAGCTTTATACGCCACATACATTGCACTATCAATAGAATTTTCTAACATTAATTTATTTCTAATATTAATCTCTTTCATACTTTCATTACTAATCTGATATTCCTTAACACTTGCTACATCCCAATTAGGAATAACATAACTAAGTAAATAAGTTGGTATAGTAGCAACCGTCTCAGATACATAAAGCATATTTAAACTACCATTAATATCATTACAACTATCACAATCTATTCGATCATTTATCTCTATAGTACCCCCAGGCATATTAATATAATATGGTAATTTAATATTAAAAATAACAAATATAATTATCAAACTAATAATAAACCATAAATCTTCCTTTAACATCTTCTTAAACATAAAAACACCCTCTCTTAATATAATTAAATATGAAAACAAAATTTATAAATACTATTATAATACTATTATGTATTATAACCATAATAGAAATATTCTTAAATAAATTATTAATCTTTAACACTATATCATATTCTTTAAATATCTGGATAAATTCCTTAATACCCTCATTATTTCCCTTCTTCATAATATCAGATATTCTAATTAATTATAACATAACTAATTATATACCTCCAATAATAAAAAATATATTTAAAAAATTATTTAATGTCTCAGACAATATTATAACTATCTTCTTTCTTTCAATTCTATCAGGATTCCCCTCCTCAGCTAGAAATATAAAACTAATGCTAGATAAAAAATTAATTACACCTAAAGAAGCAACCCATACCCTTATATTTACTCACTTCTCTAACCCAATATTTATCCTAGGAACAATATCTATATTATTTTTACATAACAAAACCCTAGGTATAATAATACTATTATCTCACTATATACCAAACATATTACTAGGAATATTTACAAGAAAACTAAATACACCTAGCAATAATAAAAGAAGAAAAGAAGAAAGACATAACTTTCCTCAAATATTAATTAATTCTATTAAAAAATCATTAGATACAATTCTCCTAATCTTCGGTATATTATCTATCTGTCTAGTAATATCATCATTATTAATAAACAGATTAAATCTAAATTCCTATAACTCAACTATTCTAAAATGCTTATTAGAAATAACTATGGGATTAAAATCTCTATCAGAATTAAATATACCTAATATCTATAAAACAATAATATCTAGTATGACCCTATCCTTTGGTGGATTATCTATCCATATTCAAGTATTATCCTTTATAAATGAATATAATATTTCTTATAAAACATTCTTTATCTCCAGAATATATCATTCAATTTTATCAGGAATACTAGCCTATATCTTATATATAATAATTATATAAATAAATTAACTATAAAACATAAAATAAAACCAATAACTAAAGGAATAATAAAAGATAAAAAAGTATAATACCAACTATTAGTCTCTTTCTTTATCGTAAGTAAAGTGGTACCACAAGGAAAATGAAATAAACTAAAAATAACAAAACATATAGCAGTAACCAAAGACCAATTATTATTTATTAGTATATTCTTTAAACTATCTAAACTATCATAATTAGTTAAAGTACCAGTCTTTAAATAAATCATAAGAATAATAGGAAGCACAATCTCATTAGCAGGCATTCCCAAAAAGAATGAAAGCAATATAACACCATCTAATCCCATAATATAACCAATAGGATTTAAATAATTACTAATTAAACTAATTATATTAATATTATTAATATATATATTAGTAAGCAAATATATAATAATACCCATAGGAAGTGTAACAACAATAGCTCTTCCTAATACAAATATTGTTCTATCTAAAATACTACTAACAATAACCTTACCAAATTTAATTCTCCTATAATCTGGAAGATCTAAAATAAAAGCCTTATTATCATTAGGAAATAAATATTTAGCTAATAACTTACAAACAATAAAAGTAACACCAACACTAAGAGCAATAACTAGCACTAATATTAAAGCCACCAAAAAACTATTACTATATCCAATAAAAAACATAGAAATAATTGCTATAATAACAGGATATCTCCCATTACAAGGCATAAAACTATTAGTAATAATAGCAATTATTCTATCCCTCTTACTATCTATAATCCTAGTACCAGTAACCCCAACCGCATTACATCCAATACCCATACACATTGTCAAACATTGTTTACCACAAACATTACACTTATTAAACATACTATCCATATTAAAAGCAATTCTAGGAAGTAATCCCATATCCTCCATAATAGTAAATAAAGGAAAAAATATCATCATTGGAGGAAGCATTACCGATACTACCCAAGCTGTAGTCCTATACATACCATAAACAATCATATCTCTAAAAAAACTAGGTAAAAATAATAATATATTATATATTTTATCCTCTAATCCAAATAAAAAATTAGATAACCACATACTAGGATAATTACTACCAACAATAGTTAACCAAAATATAAAGAATAACATAGCTAACATAATTGGAATACTAAAAAACTTACTAGTAATAATCTTATCAATCTTTCTTTCCCTATTAATATACTTATTATTACTAACCCAAACACACATCTTATATATATCATGACACAAATATATTATCTTAGAACATTTATCATCATCACTAATTAAACCATAATTAAAAGTATATTTATCATTATAACCATTATAGCTTACATCACGAATACTATTAAGCATCTCATCCATACCTAGTTTATAAGTAGCAGAAGTTCCTACTACTTTTATTTTTAAAATACTAGCTAACTTATCTAAATCTATATCTATTCCCTTTTTCTTAGCTTCATCCATTAAATTAACCACCATTACAACCCTAGGATTAATCTCTAATATCTGTAAAACTAAATTTAAACTTCTCTTTAAATTAACCGCACTACAAACAACTACTATACAATCAATATTATTATCTAATATTTTCTTTCTAGCAATTACCTCTTCAGAAGAATGAGTAATTAAAGAATACATTCCCGGTAAATCATAAATATTATAATAATCATTATCAAAATAATAACTCCCACAAGCATTATCAACAGTCTTACCAGACCAATTACCAGTATGCTGCTTAAGACCAGTTAAATAATTAAATATTGTACTCTTCCCTACATTAGGATTACCTGCTAAAACAATATTAAAATTCCTCATATATAACTTTAATCCCCTTAACATCCCTATTTCTTATCGCAATCAAACTATCCATAATCATATAAGCAGAAATTCCCTTACCAATATCCTCTAAATAACGAATAATTTCAATTCCAGGAACAATTCCAATATCCATAAATCTTCTCTTTATATCTTTATTAACATCTACACTCTTAATAATACCCTTCCTCTCCAGTTCCATATCACATAAATCCATATAACCACCTATAATAATCTATGATGAAAAAAAATATTTGCTATTTTTATTAGAAATAACTAAAAATATAATTTAGAACAATAAATAATACTAAATATTATGTTTGACAACTAAAACAATTCCAAAAATACAGTATAGACCCATTATTTATTCTAAAAATTAATTCTTTCTATTTGCTTACATTAAAGATATATGCTATTATTACAAAAAGGAGTAATATTATGAAAGAAAGACCAACCATAAATTCTGATACCTTTTCTAAAATATTTAAAAATAAAAAAGACTTATTAGCCCAATTAGCTTCCTCCCTAACCCATAAAAATATAAATACTTACCTAAACAACATAACAACAGATATAACTAATAAAGAAAAATTAAAATATATAATAACTATGCCTAATGATAATACTATAATAATAACAAACACTATAAATAATAAAGAAACAATAATTAATCTAAACAAAGAAAAATAACATATTTTTCTTTTTAATTTACCATAATAATTATAGGTGAATTATATGAAAAATATAGAAATAATAATAAATAAATTAAAACAAGATACCAACAATGCAGAAGATATAACCTATAGAAAAAAAATATTTCTAAATAAAACAATCTATATAATCTATAATGAATCCCTAACTGCCTCTAATAACATAAGCGATTTTATAATTAGAAGTCTAGATAACATAAAAAAAGAAGAAAATATAATAAATACTATAATTAATAATATAGATAATTTCAAATCTAAAACAATAAATACTTATAAAGATATATGCTATTATTTAAACTATGGTTTTACTATCATTTTAATTGAAAATGAAAGTAAAGCCATAGTCTTAGAAACTAAAAGAAATCTCTCTAGATCTATATCAACTCCCCAAACAGAAAAATCTCTAAGAGCCTCAATGGATTCTTTCACAGAAGACATGCAAACAAATATAGGATTAATTAGAAGAAGAATAAAATCTAATGATCTATGGATAAATTCCTATGAATTAGGAAAATACACCAAAACAAAAATAAATATTCTATATATTAAATCTATTTATAAAAAAGAATATCTAAACAAAGTAACAAAAAAACTAAACCAAATAGATATTGATGGGATAATTAATACCGGTACTATTAAAAACTTAATAACAGAAGAAAACAAAACAATATTTCCAACAATCATGACAACAGAAAGACCAGACAAAGTATCTGCTGCCCTTTTAAAAGGAAAAATAATAATTCTAATAGATACTTCTCCCTTTGCTATAATACTACCCGTATCACTAAATGATTTCTTTCTTCAAACAGAAGATATATATAGTAAAAGTATAAATATATCATTAACTAGAATAATAAGATATTTATCCTTTTTTATAACCCTATTAACACCCGCTATTTATATAGCCATAACAACCCAGAACCAAAACCTTCTACCCTTAAAAATGCTAACTAGCATTATAAAGCAAAGAAAAAACGTCCCCTTTTCCGTCTTTACAGAAGCTCTAATTATGCTAGTATCATTTGAAATATTAAAAGAAAGTGAATTAAGATTACCAAACTTTACCACTAGTTCTCTTTCCATAGTAGGAGCCCTAATCTTAGGTCAAGCATCTGTAGAAGCAGGAATAGTATCACCTATTATGATAATAGTAATTGCTATAACATCTATATCATCGTTATTATTAACAGAACCAGAACTAGCAAATAGTATTAGATGGTATAGACTATTATTTATGATATTAGCAAATCTATTAGGAATATCAGGAATAATAATCATACTTATATTATTAGTAATAGATTTAATTAGAACCAATTCCTTTGGACTTCCCTATATGTATCCCTTTATACCTACCAACTTATATGGATTAAAAAATAGCATCATAAAATTCCCAATAAAAAAATTAGACAAAAGAGAAAAAATTCTCTCAAATAATACTATAAAATATAAGAAAAAATAAAAAAAGAAAGATAAAATCTTTCTTTTTATAATACCGCTCCTATACCCCACATAGCAGGGAAAAATCTCTTAGGATCAAAAGTATTTCCTTTAACTCCAGAACTTCCCACTAAATCAGAACCACTAGACATTGTAAAATGCAAATGTGCACCAGCAGTACAATGATCATGCCACTTATTAATTTCCGCTGTTCCGCCACCACTAGTACCTATAGTCTGTCCACCAGATACACGAGATCCATAACCAACATTACTAGTAAGTAAATGCATATACAAAGAAATATATTCTTGTCCCTGATAACTATGTAAAATTTGAACAACATATCCACCACAATGACAATTAGTATAAGATTGACCAGTGTAGCTAGAATAACAACTAGCTCTATATCCCACACTACCAGCAAATACAACCTTACCAGGTCCAACAGCTTTTACAGCAGAACCCTCAGGAGTACCTAAATCAACAGCATAATGATACCTATTCTCATCCCAGCCATAATTAGACGATTGTCTAAAATGATTCAATGGGTAAGTCCAACCACTTACAGCAGGAATACCATTACATTGAGTAATATCTGAATTTCTCTTACAACCAATAGATTCATAATATTTAATATTCTTTCTCTTAGCAGCTATTTGTTCTGCAATACTAAGTCCTGAATCATTTTCTTTTTGATATTGAAGTTGTAACATTGTAGACTTAGCTTGCAAATCTTTTTTCTTAGCCGCTAATTCTACTTGCTTATTTTTTAAATTAACCTTTTTAGCCTCTAATTCCTGTATTAGTTTATTTAATTCATCCATTAACTTCTTATTAGCTTCACTCATCTGTGTAACAACTGAATATCTATATATTAAATCAGTATAATCTTCAGCTTCAAATATATATTCAATCATACTAGTACCCTTACTATTAGCAATCTGCAAATATCTAAGCATCCTATTAGTTTCATCTTTCTTCTTAGCTATTTCCTCTTCACTAGCTTTAATATCTTTCTCCGCTTGAACTATATCACGTTCTGCCTGTGCTATTTCATTTTCAATATTAGTAATACTAGCTCTAACTTTATTTATCTCAGCCTGTGTCATATTAGCTTTTTTCTTAGCAGCATTATAACTACTCTCTAAATTAGCTAAATCATTATATAAATCCTGTAAAGTAGTTGCTTTAACAAAACTACAAGGAATAAACATTAAAATAAACAACAAAATAACTATTCTATGTTTCACCCTATCACCTACTTACATTTCATTATAACCCATTAATAATTATTAGTCAATAAACTATTTACCCTTCTTTTCAATTCCCAAATGCTTATATGCCATATCTGTAACCATTCTTCCCCTAGCAGTTCGCTTAAGTAAACCAATTTGTAACAAATATGGTTCATAAACATCAGATATAGTACTTACTTCTTCTCCAATCGAAGCAGCAAGAGCATCTAAACCAACAGGTCCTCCACTATATCTTTCAATAATAGCAATTAACAAATTATAGTCGGTATCATCTAACCCCATACTATCAACCTTTAATCTATCTAAAGACCTATTCATAATATCTAAAGTAATAATATCACTTTCTTCTACCAAAGCAAAATCTCTAACTCTTTTAAATAATCTATTACAAACACGAGGAGTACCCCTACTTCTCCTAGCAAGTTCATAAGCAGCATCATCCTCTATAGACATAGTAAGAACTCTACTAGTTCTCTTAACTATCTGAAATAATTCTTCCTCAGTATAATAATTTAATTTAGAAATAATTCCAAATCTATCCCTTAAAGGACTAGACAAATCACCAGCCCTAGTAGTAGCCCCAATCAAAGTAAAAGGAGGCAAATTAATTCTAATATTTCTACTAGATCCTTCATTACCAACAACTATATCCAAACAATAATCTTCCATCGCTGGATATAATATCTCTTCAATAGCCCTAGGAATACGATGTATCTCATCAATAAATAATACATCTCCCTCTTCTAAAGTAGAAAGAATAGCCGCTAAATCACCACTCTTCTCTATAGAAGGACCACTAGCAGTCTTAATATTACTACCCAACTCATTAGCAATTATATATGCCAAAGTAGTCTTCCCCAAACCAGGAGGACCATATAACAATACATGATCTAAAGCTTCACCCCTAATTAAAGCACTCTTAATAAAAACTCTAATATTATCTTTAACATCAGATTGTCCAATATATTCTTCTAAACTCTGAGGTCTAATAGTAGCTTCATCCATATCTTCCTTTAACATATCACCAGTAATTATTCTCTCATCCATAACATTCCTCCTTCTAGTCTTAATAAAAGTATAACAGCCAATTATAAAATAGTCAATAAATTAACAAACAATTGTTTGTTAATTATTTTCTTTTAATCTCAGTATCAATAGCTTCCATATACTCAGAAACAGTATCAATATGCCTTAATCTATCATTTTCATTTCTTTTCATATGTATCTCAGAAAAGAAGAGATTTATTGTTTCAGCTTGATACTTAGCTAATTTTTTTAAAAAGCTTTCAATAGTTATCAAATCTTCTTTTTCCATTTTCTTGTTATCCGTTAATTTTTTTAGCATTACACTTTGGTTATTATAAATTGTATTAGTATATTCCAAGTATTTATACAATAATGCTAATTCATCAACAGTTAATTCTTCTATTTTTATGTCTTCTAAAAAACTCTTGCTAGAAAAAACAGCTGCTATGATTCTTTTATCTATTTTTTTAAATTCTTCATTATTAATGATATCAGCTATTTTTTTAAATCCACCATTCTCTTCAATAAATATTTTTAATACCGGATTTATAGATTGTGGATCATAATCTTTTTCATTAATAGAAAGTTCTCCTTTATTAATCATTTGTCTTAAACTTCTATATTTTTCTATAAATCTATCAAAAACATCAGCAGCATCATAAGTATAGTAATCTATATATACTTTATTTTCTCTTTTTTCAATATTTTCTTTTTCCTGTTCATATATTTCCGGTCTTGTTCGTTTAAGAAATTCTTTAGCTTTTTCTAAGCCATATAAATTAGCACCTATTTCAAAAGAATATTTATCATGCTCCAAATAATAATCAAAAAGTCCATAAAAACCACATTTCTTAATTAACATTTCCAAATCATTAACAAATCTTTCATAATTATTTGGATTAAATGTTTTTTGCTCACTATGCCTAAATTCATGATAACATACTTTTGCCAATAAAAATGGACTCCCATCAACTTTTTCACATTTCTTAATTCTTTCTAAAAATATAACTAAATTATTGTTAAAGTCATTAAATCCTAAACTTAATATTGGCATTAATGCATAGCTACTTTTTTTTGTTAAACTAAATTTTCCTTTAAATATAAATTCATTATAATATTCAATAAAAGTTAGCGGATATACTTTTAATTTTATACCCGTTCTTTTTTCTTCTTCTAAAAATATCTCATTTGCAATTTCCTTCATTTCTGCAAAGCTTAAACTATTATTACTCATATATTTCTCCTTAATTATCCCTATATTTAAATAAAACTAATTCTTATAATTAGCTCTCATTTCTCTTTCAGTATCTCTCTTCTTAATAGTCTCTCTCTTATCAAAAGCTTTCTTACCCTTACATAAACCAATTAATACCTTAGCCTTACCATTCTTAAAATATATCTTTAAAGGAATTAAAGTATATCCCTCTAAAGTAATCTTATTATTTAACTTCTTAATCTCACTCTTATGCATAAGTAATTTTCTTGTTCTATCTTCTTCATGATTAAAAACATTACCTTTATCATAACTAGAAATATGAGTATTAAGTAAATATATTTCTTCTCCTCTTATAATAGCATAACTATCCCCAATATTAACCTTACCATCTCTAATAGACTTAATCTCAGTACCAGTAAGAACAATACCAGCCTCATACTCATCTTCAATAAAATAATCATATCTAGCTTTTCTATTTAATATTTCCATATATATATCACCAAAAATATTATATCATAATAATTAAAAATAAAATACCTTTAGTTTCCTAAAGGTATTACTTCTATATCATTATCTAAACTAATAACAACATTCTTAAACTTATCATATACTTCTCTATAATTAGCTAAATAATCACTATTAATTTTACTAAAAGGAATTATCTTAAAGTCTTTATAATCACTAGTATAATATGTATATAACAATTCATTATTTAAATTAGATAAAGTAATATTACCATCCTTTAAAGTAACATCAACACTAGTCATAAGACCCACCCTATTAGCCATATTAACAACCTCATGAGCAGATAAAAAATTACCCAAAGAATATATAACTAACATATCATCAATATAACTAACAGGTTGAATAACATGAGGATGAGTACCTATAATAATATTAACTCCTAAAGAATGAAGATAATCAGCCATATCTTTCTGATAACTATTAGGAGTATCTTGATATTCAACACCCCAATGCATCGCTACCATAAGTAAATCTACTTTATCTTTTACCCTATCTATATCTTCCTTAACAGTTTTTTTATATTCTTGATATTTACTATCACTATCAACAGACCAAATATTTACTAAATAATTTTTACCACCAGGAACAGGTATCCCATTAGTTCCATATGTATAATTAAGTAATGTATATTTAATTCCATTAACTTCTCTTATATCTTCCTTATTTCTCTCATCTAAAGAACTATAACTACCAACTGCCATAACATCTTTCTTACTATTCCAATAATTTCTAGAATTAATAATAGCTGTCTCCCCTCTATCTAAAGTATGATTAGTAGCAAGACTAACTAAATTAAATCCACAATCAATCATCGCATCTCCAACTTCATAAGGAGAATTAAAAGCTGGATAACTAGATAAACCAATATCACTACCACCTAATATAGTTTCTTGATTATAATAAGCTAAATCATACTTACTAACAATAGGTTTAATGTATTCAAGAATAGAACTAAAATCATATTTACCATCTTTATAAGCATAATTATATATCTTATCATGAATCAAATTATCCCCAACCATAACTAAAGATAACTTACTCTCTTTTTCTTCTTCTTTTTTCTTAACAACTTCTTTACTAGTAGTTTTTTTCTTATCAGTTACTATATTATTACTAATATACTTTATACCAAAAAGAAGAAGAAAAGCAAAAAATACTATTACTAAAATAAATCTAAATATTTTAAATTTATTAATTCTTCTAACTTTTCTTCTACTCATAAACACCCACTACTGGCATATCTTTATCATACATCTGCACAACCTCTTTATATTTTTCATAAACAGATTTATAACCAGGCAAATGATCAGCAATCTCTGAATTACTAAAAGGAATAACTCTAAATCCTCTCCAACTACCTTGATTATAATAATTATAAATAAGTTCATTATTTACATCACTTATCTTATAACTAACATCTTTACCCTTAGAAGTCTTAGTAAATTTAAAACTAGTCATCAACTCAGTAGTACATTTATAATAAGTACAAGTACTCTGATTCTGATATTGAGCAGATATAAAATTACCCAAAGAATATATTACTAAAGTATCATCAACATAAGTAACAGGTTGAATAACATGAGGATGCGTACCAATAATAACATCAACACCTAAACTAGCTAAATACTTAGCCATATCCTTCTCATATTCTGTAGGTTCATGTGTATACTCTACACCCCAATGCATAGCTACTATAAGTAAATCAACTTTATCTCTAACTCTTTCAACATCTTCCTTAACAGTTTTCTTATAATCTTGATATTTAGTATCTCTCTCAGGATCATTAATATTATCAATATCCGTAGGCCATACATTAACTAAATATTCCTTACCAGAAGGAACAGGCATACCATTAGTACCATAAGTATAATTTAACATCGTATACTTAATATCATTAGCTTCTCTAATTTCTACCTTATTTCTAGCCTCAAAAGAATCATAACTACCTACTGCTAAAACATCACTCTTACTATCCCAATACTTACGACTAGCAAGAACAGCTCTTTCCCCAGAATCCATCGTATGATTAGTAGCTAAACTAACCAAATTAAACCCTGCATCAATCATCGCATCTCCAGCTTCTTGAGGAGAATTAAAAGTAGGATAATCATCTAAACCAAGTTCCGTACCACCTAAAATACTCTCTTGATTATAATAAGCAATATCATACTTACTAGCAATAGGTTTAATTAATTCATACATAGGCTTAAAATCATAACCATTATATCCAGCATGCTTATTAGCATCTTTATAAACACTAGAATGAATAAGATTATCCCCAACTGCTATAACAGAAACACTAGTAACTATTTCCTTATCTTCCTTCTTAGGAATAGCTGGAATCTTTTTCTTAACATCATCAATAGTATTATTATCTAATTTCTTACCATTAACAAAATAAATACCAACCAAAACACACAAACAAATTAAACTAACGGCTAGGAATATATTTCCTAATTTTAACCTTCTTCTCCTTCTTCTCGCCATCTAAACAACGCTCCTTCTCTAAATTCTTTTCCAAAGTCATATATACTTCACTATTTTTATATTTAACACCATCAATCCTTACACTAACTAAATCACCAATACTACATATTAACCTATCTCCAAAATATACACTATTGCCAGAAATATTATATGTAGAAGGAAAAACAATCTTTCCCTTAATTCCATTATCAAGTAACACCCTAACACTACTACCAACTTCTGAAATTCTACCAATAAGCTCTTCCTTATTTAATTTATCTTTATTTTTATCTACATAATCAACAAGTAACATCTGATTAGCTTCCGCCTCAACAGCCTTAGCTGCTCTTTGTCTTTCACTATATACTAGAGCTTCTTTCTCTAAAGATTCAACAGAAAATCTTGCTTTAGTAGCTTCAACATCTTTACCAGAATCCAAATAATACTCAATAATTGTATGATTACGCCAATCTCCACCTCTTCTAATATCAGAAGTAACCTGAGCATAATAATCAAAACCTAAAGGATAATGACCAACATTATCTACAGAATATTTAGCTTCCGACATAGTCCTAATAAGCATTTGATAAAACACTTCAGGATACTTAATCTTACTTACTTCTTTAAGAATAGATTGCAATTCTTCCTTAGTATAATAATCCCTAATATATTCACCATCGCCTACTTTAATACTCTTATCTAAAAGATCTTTAGATTGAAGCAACATAATAACTTCACTAATCTTCTTATAATTAGGTTCCTCATCTACCCTATATATTAAAGGAATTCCAAGATTACTAAAATATTCACCTGCATTTCTACCAGTTATTAACATAAAAACCTCAATCATATTAGCAGCAATACCTTTTCTTTTCTTCTCAATATCCTCAATCTTTTTTGATTCATTTAATTTATATTCAAATTCATCAGTATCTATCTCTAAAAAACCATCCCTACGAAAATTTCTTGCAATAAGATAATATAACTTTTCCATAACAAGCAAATTCTTATAATACTTTTCATATCCAGGAACCATAACTTCATCCTCTAATATAGAATCAACATCACTATAAGTCATCTTCTTTTTAGAATTAATAATTGATTTAAACAAATCAAAATCAATTACTTCTCCATTTTGATTAAAAGTAGTCTTAAAACAAATAGCATTTCTATCCTGATCTGACCATAAAGAACATATACCATTAGACAACTTTCTAGGTAACATAGGAATTACACTACCAGGAGGATAAACACTAGTACCAGCTTCCTTAATTCTAACAGCAAGAGCACTACCATCCTTAACATAATGACCAACTCTAGCAATAGAAACATATAAACTATATGTACCATCACTATTAACTTCTACATAAACACCATCATCTATATCTTTAGTATCATCACAATCAATAGTAACAATATCCTTATCACGTAAATCAACAGCACCTAAAGATATCTCTTTATCAGCATCCTCTATAGATAAACTATCAGGAATATCCACTAACTCTTTTTCTACTTCTTTAGAAAAGCAATCAGAAAATCCATGCTTATAAACAATCTTTAAAATATCAGCATTAGGATCATCCTTATGACATCTAACCTCTAATACCTTAGCAAAATTTCCATTCCTTTGAATAAAAACTATAGTTCCAGGAACATAATCTTTATCATCAACTATCTCTAAATAACCTAATTTATCATCAAAAGCACATAACTTACCATCATGATAACAAATAACTGCTAAGTACTTACTATCATCTTTCTTAAGCACACTATTTACCTCATAACCATGAGTCTTATAATTATAACTAAACATAATATAATCCCCATAAGAAGCACCATTCATATTCCTAGCATATAAATAGTATCTAGTATCCCCATCCTGTACATAATACCTATTCTTATTATCTAATAATAAAGTACCTCTCAAATAAACAGAATTCTTAAATAACATATATACATGCTCTTTACTATCAAAACATATCTTACCAGAAGAAATTAATCTTGTTAAACTATTCTTAAATTTCTTTAAATTCTTCTCTCCTCTAATACCCATCTTAGAAATCATTTCTTCATAAGTAAAACTAATCTTATTATTATTATCTTCTAAAAAACTAATAATTCTTTCATCCATCCTAATCACCAACTATTTCAAAATCAATCATACTAGTATCCTTAGAAGCGCCAACACACTTAACCCTAACCTCATCTCCAAACGTATATTTATTCTTTTTATTTTTACTAATTAAACTTAAACTCTTCTCTATATATGCATAATTACCACCAGGCATATCTTCTATCTTAATAAGTCCCTCAATCGTATTATCTAATTCTACAAACATTCCAAACTCTTGTACACCAGATATTACACCAACAAATTCTTCTCCAATATGATCTTCCATATATTCAGCCATCTTCATATCATCAACATCTCTCTCACAACTCTGAGCATCCTGTTCCTTAACAGAACAATGAACAGCCATCTCTGGAAGATTTTCTTCCCAATAAGAAATAACTTCATTATTATATTCTTTCATATAATCCTTAACTAATCTATGTAAAATCAAATCAGGATATCTCCTAATAGGAGAAGTAAAATGCGAATAACATTTACTACCCAAACCAAAATGACCAATATTCTCATGTGAATATACTGCCTTAGCCTGAGATCTAATCGCCATATCATTAAGTATCTTAGCATCAGGTTTGTCCTCTAATTGACTCAATATATGCTGTAAATCCTTACTAGTAATATCACATCTCTTACCATTAACAACATAACCTCTAGCCGTTAAAAAATCAAAGAAACTAGCTAACCTCTTTTCATCAGGCCTATCATGTACTCTATAAATACCAGGAAGTTCTTGATAAAAAATATGACTACCAACCGTCTCATTAGCCGCAACCATAAAGTTTTCTATCATATTCTCCCCAGTTCCTTCATTTCTTACCTTAATCTCTAAAGGATGACATTTCTCATCAACAATAATCTTAGGTTCTGGACTAGTAAATTCTATATACCCATTTCTAACCATCTTAGCCCTAAGAATATCAGATAACTCTTTCATCAATTTCAAATCAGAAACATAATCATCATAACCAGAAGCAATCTTATTATTATCTAAAATATCATTAACACAATTATAAGTCATCTGAATTCTACTTCTAATAACACTCTCAAATATATCATAACTAATAATCTTACCACGATTATCAATCTTCATAACACAAGACATAGCCAACCTATCAACATTAGGATTCAAAGAACATATCCCATTAGATAATTGATGAGGAAGCATAGGAATAACCCTATCAACTAAATATACACTAGTACCTCTCTCATAAGCCTCTTTATCTAACAAACTATCTTTTTTTACATAATAACTAACATCCGCAATATGAACACCTAACTCATATCCCTCATCTATCTTCTTAATACTAATCGCATCATCTATATCCTTAGTATCATCACCATCAATAGTAAAAATAACCTCATCCCTTAAATCAACTCTCTTACTTATATCTTCATTATCTATATTATCAGGAATATCAGTTAAACTATCAATAACCTCTTCAGGAAACTTAGGATTAAATCCATATTTATAAACAAAAGATAAAATATCTACTCCAACATCATTCTTATGTCCAATAACATGTAATATACTACCAATATATTTACTACCACTAATAGGCTTAACAACAACCTTATGGCCATCAACCAATCCCTTAGTAAATTCCTCAGATATTTCTATATCACTAATTTTTCTATCATCAGGCTTAACAAAACACTTATCATTAGCAAAATAAACAGTTCCAACAAAAGATCCCTCATCACGATCAAGAATCTTAATAATCTTACCTTCTGTTTTATCCCCAATAAGTTCTATTAAAACAGTATCATTATTTCTCGCATCATTTAAATTATCTTTATTAATATATATATCTTTCTTACCTTCACCAATAACTACAAAACCATATCCCTTAGGATTAACAATTAATTTCCCCTTTATTAAATGACTATTCTTTAAAAGCAAATATCGTTTCTTCTTTTCACTATAATAAAGAACACCATCTTTAACCATCTTATCTAAAACAGTTTCTAATTTTTTATAATCCTCAATCGTTGAAAAACCCAATTCATCATTTATCTCAATTGCACTCATAGCAGGTTTCTCAAGATTATTAAGTAATTCTATAACTTGTTCTTCCATAATTCCTCCTAGCAAACTCTTCTATAATTATAATATAAATAGGAACTTATTTCAATAAAATAACAAAAAAAAGACCCAACAGGTCTAATTTTTCAAAGATAAAAATAATGCTATAATAAAAAATGCAAATCCTAATATCATAGTTAATCTACTAATAAATAATTCTAATCCTCTTTCTTTTCTATTAGCAAATAAACCACTAGCATCAGCTCCTACAATTTGTCCAGCAGCTTCAGCCTTACCACTTTGTAATAATACAATTAAAATTAATAAAATTGATATAATCAATAAAAGAATCTCCATAATCTTCCTCCCACGAAGTAGATTATAGCATAAAAAACCAATTAATTCAAGGTAGATATTCTATTTTGTAAAAAAACATATTGACATTAAAGCCAATAATTGATATAATTTAACATGTTGATGGGGAATTAGCTCAGCTGGCTAGAGCATCTGCCTTGCACGCAGGGGGTCAAGGGTTCGAATCCCTTATTCTCCACCATTTTTTTCGGGAAGTGGCTCAGCTTGGTAGAGCATTTGGTTTGGGACCAAGGGGTCGCAGGTTCGAATCCTGTCTTCCCGACCATTAAAAAATTAAACTACTTAATTATAAGTAGTTTTTTTATGTTCCAAAACAAAATGCATAACAAGTATATTTCTTGACATACAAATTTTAAAAAAAATATGATATAATGAAATTGTAAAAAATAGGAGGTGTATTTAGATTATGAATAAACAAACAAAACAAAATAACTATGGTGTAAAATCATTAATATGTTTAGGAATAAGTATTATATGTCTTATATTGTATTCCATGACATTTATAACTAATGAAATAATACAGGGAATTTTCTTTTATGGAGGATTTATATTTGTTACTTTATCTTTTATTTTAAGTTTAATTGGTATAGCAAAAGATAAGAAAAAAACATTATCAATAGTAAGCATTAGCATTTTAATATTATTTATAGTTGGAATTGTTTATTATATTAATGTTATATTACCAAAAGAAATTGAAGAAACCATTAATACATGGCAATCTTCTTGGGGAATAAAAAATTAACTACTTAATTATAAGTAGTTTTTTTATATTCAAACAAAAAAATATTAGAATTTCTAATATTTTTTTAATTTTCATTATTTTCAATAATAACAAACTTTTCCACATTATTAACATCACTATAAGTATATTTAATATTACAGAAAACAATATCATTATACATTTCTTTAAATAAATTACTATAATCAATCTCAATAGTATAAACATTATTAACTACATTAATTTTAATAGGAACAACATCTTCACCATTATATGATTGAATAACATCCTTAACTAATAAATTATAAGAATAATTAGCTCTTACATCTTCCTCATCAACATGATCTAAACTAGCTTTCTTTATCAACTTTTTAACACTATCTAATTCAATATATTTATAAGAAATAAGCTCATAAACTGTACTAACATCTATAAATTTATAATTATCTTCATTTTTTATATAATACTCTGAAGATACCTTATAAAAAGTTTCAGAATTATTTATCTCAATTATCATGTTTTCATCAACACTTTTACCCTTATAAGTATACTTAACGTCCTCATCATGATTATTATCTTTTTTTATCTTAGCATTCATTTCAACCAAATAATTATAATTACTATTAATATTATCCAACACATTACCAACACTATTCTCACTTATCTTTCCATTACTATCAATAGAATTATCATAATTATAATTATTACCAACATGACTAGTATTAACATAAACAACAACTATAATAATAAACAAAGCATAAACAACCAATTGTATTTTAGCATTATATTTCTTATCATTCTTATACTTATACCAAAATGACTCTTTCTTTACATTTTTTTCGTTATCATCCATGATTAAACACCTTACCTATTAAATTATCTTTTTTTATACCATTAAGATAGTCATATACTTTACATCTATTTTTTCCCTCTACAGCAATATCTTTTATTTTTATTAACTTACTACCAGTATTACAAATAATACCATCCTTATCTAAAGAAATAATTTTACCAACTTCTCCATCAGAATCTTTATCTAATATTTCAACTTCATAAATCTTTACCCTTTTACCATCAAGATAACAAAAAGCTCCAGGAATAGGATTTAATCCCCTAACTAAATTTTTAATATCTAAAGCACTTAAAGAAAAATCAATTAACATATCCTCTTTATTAACATTATATCCAAAAGTAACTTTATCCTCATCTTGCTTAGTCCTAACACAACTACCATCTATTATACTAGGCAAAGTTTTTATTAGCAAATCTCTCCCCAATATAGACATTTTATCATATAAATCACCCAATATCATATCATCATCTATCTTAATAGATTCCTGACTAATAATATCACCAGCATCCATCTTACTACTCATATCCATAATTGTAATACCAGTTTCTTTATATCCCCTAATAATAGCCCAATGAATAGGAGCCCCACCTCTTAACTCAGGAAGTAAAGAACCATGAACATTTATACAACCATATTTAGGATATTCTAATATAACATTAGGAATAATCTGCCCATAAGCACAAGTAATAATAATATCAGGCTTACTATCAATTATTTCTTGATAATTTTCTCTTAACCTAACAGGTTGAAAAATAGGAATATTATTATCCATCGCCACAATCTTTGTATCAGGATATTCAATCTCACCCTTACGATTCTTCTTCCTATCAGGCTGACAAACGACTAATACAACATTATATCCATCAATTAAACTCTTAAGTATAGGAACAGCAAAACTAGGTGTTCCCATAAATACAACTCTAATTTCCTTAGTATTCATATTACACCCTTTCTACTAAAAAGATTATAACAAAAAAAAACAAAAATATCTACTATTTATTATCAATTTGTAACTTTAAAAAAACTATGTTAAAATAACACCAGGTGATTATATGTTTAAATATTCATTAGATAACAAAAGATATCACACCTTAAATTACCATATGAAACAAAAATACAATAACAAAGTAGTAAAAATAAGTTTAAACGCAGGATTTACTTGTCCTAATATAGATGGAACTAAAGGTTATGGAGGATGCATATATTGTTCCAAACTAGGTAGTGGTGACTTTGGTGGAGATAAAAATAAACCCATAATAGAACAATTCAATGACATAAAAAAAATAATAGATAAAAAATGGCCAAATAGCAAATATATAGCCTACTTTCAAGCCAGAACTAATACCTATGCCCCAATAGATATCCTAAAAGAAAAATATGAAAGCATCTTAAAACTAGATAACGTAATAGGAATATCAATTGCCACTAGAGCAGATGCTATAACAGATGAATGTCTAGATTATTTAAAAAAGCTAAGCAAAAAAACTAATCTAACCATTGAATTAGGCTTACAAACAATTCACGAAAAAACATCTAAACTAATAAATAGATGTCATACTCTAAAAGAATTTGAAGAAACATATAAAAAATTAAAAGAAAATAATATCGAAACAGTAGTCCATATCATAAATGGACTACCATATGAAACAGAAGAAATGATGTTAGAAACAGTAAAATATTTAAACAAACTGAATATAGATGGTATAAAAATACACATGCTAAACATAATAAAAGATACACCATTAGAAAAATTATATCAAAAAGAAAAATTTCATATATTAACTAAAGAAGAATATATAGATATCGTAATTAAACAATTAGAATTACTAAATCCCAAAACAGTAATTCATAGAATAACATCAGATCCTAATCCTAAAGAATTAATAGAACCAAAATGGTTAATAAAAAAATTTTGTGTCTTAAATGACATAGATAAAGAAATGGTAAAAAGAAATACTTATCAAGGAAAAAAAATACAAGAATAAACTTCTTGTATTTTATTAATCAAAACTAGCTTTAATTTGGCTACCAGAAGAAGACATAAAAGTAACTAGTCCCGTATAAACAACTTGATTTCTTTGAGCAAAACTCTGATTAGTATCATCATCCCAAATCCACATCATAACATAAAAATCAACTGTTCTATTTACTCCACCAATTTCTTCTCCAGAAACAAACAAAGAATCATAATCATCTTCACGGTTCAGTTGCGAATAATCACTAGAAACCATAGAACCAGTCTTAATATAATTTCTTTCAACAAAAGAAGCATCTAACATATCTTCTTTAGTAAAATTAGTACCAAATACATGTGCAACAGCAGGTTGCCCAGTAACAGAATCAGTATAATTAACATCCTTAGGATAAACTCTAGTATACCTAGTTTCAATTCCATCAATAGGATTAGTTGTAATATAACCATCAACAATTATTGAATTATCAGAATTATTCTCCAAAGTAATCTTATAAATCTGGCATCCAATTTTTTTATTATCATCATAACATAATTGTTCAGCAGCATAAGGAGCTTCAATATTCTTCATAGGAACAAGTCCAAAAGTCAAATCCAAAGAAGTAACCTTACTAACATTTAAACTAAAATTAGTAAAATTAGATTCTCCCTTAACAACATTATCAACAGAACTACCCGCTATAAAAAAAGCATAAGTAGCACCAACAATCACAATAGACAAAAATACACAAGTAATAAAAACATAAAACATTTTTTTATCTTTCATAATATCACCTATTATCTATAAAAAATTATATCAAACGAACAAAAAAAAAGCAATACAAAGATTGCTTTTTCATTTAATTAATCATTATACAAAACTATGATGTAGCTTTTGCAATACCAGTAAATGTAGCAGATACTTGGCCACCAGAACCATATTGGAATGTAACAGTTCCACCGAAGAAGTTCTCAGCACTACCCTCAGCAGCATTTTGAACTAAACCATTCTCATGTAACCATACTACAAAGAATAACTCTTTAACATCATCTCCACTAGGATCACCAGTTGGAGCTACATTTTGATTAAATACCAAAGCATCAGTAAGATCAGCATGTGTATAAACACGACTAGAAGTATTACCAGTAGAACTAATTCTTATATAATTGCGACCAATTACTGGAAGACTATTACCACCAATACTAGCAGTATTATTAATACTACTAGCTGCTAAAGTACCACTTGTTTGACCATCATCAACATAAATGTTACTAAGACTATGTGGATCATTACCTGAAATACTTAAAGGTGACATTGACAACTCACTAGAAGCACCTAAATCAGTATTACCACCAGTAGAATAAGTATAGTTACCTTCAGAACCAGATCTAAATACCTGAGCCCATCTCATTGTTGTTGGCGCAGTACTAACATCAGTAGATGCAGTAGCATCAGCCAAACCACCAGTCAATGTAATATAACCATCAAGTAATAAATCTGATGAAGAAGTATTAGTAAGTACTACTTTATAAATTTGACAAACAGAATTTCCTTTTTCATCAACACAAGGAACTTTATTAGCACCGTTTTCAACACCAGGTTGTCCACCAACCGAAACAGCTTGTTGAACCATTAAATTAGACATAGGTATCAATCCACCATTAGTTTGATCAGTAGTTTCCTCTCTTTCAACTCTTAAACCAAAAGATACAGATGCAGCATTACCAGTAATATCACCAGTATTACTTTGTTGTGAAGCAGTAAAGTAAGCAAATGTTGCTCCAATTATAGCAACAACTAAAGTAGCTACACCAATAACTCCATAAAAAATCCCCCTACCATTTTTATTATTATCCATTAATTATCCTCCTCTACTATGAATATAGTATAGCAAATAAAATATTAAAAATCAATAGATTTAAAAACTTTTTTCTACAAATTTATCTAATGAAACATATTAACAAAAAAAGTTACATCAGAAGAACTATAAATAAATAAATAATTATTAATTATATATCCTGTAATCTCTCTATTAACCTGATTAAAATCTTGCACAGTCTCACTACTATCAATCATAAATAAACACTTATTTTTCTTACAATAATTATCTATTTCTTCCACATACACTTTACTACCATTATATCCCATATTACCATCATTAATTAGATCATATTTATTAATAGGTATTCCATACTCTAACTTATATAAATAAGCATTACTAGCCAAAATATACAATCTATAATCCTTATATTCATCTATATAATTATGTACCAAATCAAACTCATAATTAGTAAATTTAGGTAATCTCTTACCATTTATAAAACTCTTATCATTTAAATATATACTACCCCTATCATCATAAAAAGAATAAATAATTTGTATATAAAAAGTAATAACAAAAGTACCAATCATCAATCCAAAAAAATATCTCACTAATTTTTTATAATTACCTAAAACATAATATATAACAGGAACAAATCCCCAAAAAAAATGTGAAGGTTCAAAAATAGGAACAACTATTACTTGAAATAACATAATATATAACAAGCTTCTTTTTTTAGATTTAAGAAAAGCAACAAATAAATAACCAACAACTATAATTTCAACAATAAAAAACAACAAAAAACTATCATTAGAATTATTAGTAAAATCTAACATTCCTAAAAAACAATAATTTACAAATTCAAAAAAATTATTATTAATAACCAAATATAACAATAATAATAAACAAAAAACCAAATAAACACATATAGTTTTTTTCTTTTTCTTAGAATAAATAATACTAGGAATAATTAAAATTCCCATCGTTTGCTTAGTTAAAATCATTAAACTAACAATAATAGCAATCAGTATATCATTTTCTTTATCTATATAACACAAAAGAATCATAAATAGAAACAAACAAAAAATATTATAACCATTATGAGGATAAATAAGTAGTAACAAATATATAAATAAAGCCTTATACCCAATTTTTTTATAGCAAATATAAGTGATTCCTGCAATAAGTATACTAATTATTACATAATAAGTAATCAAATGATTACCAATAAAATAAACAGGAATAGAAACCAAATATGGCCATAAAGGAGGAACAATCATATTATAATCTAAATACGGTATCAATCCCTTACTTATATTATAAGCAAATCCATAATTCCAAATCCCATCCATATTTAATGGTAACATTCTATAAATATACCAAGGAGAAAAAACAACCAAACCTAATAAAACAAAGTATTTATAAACTTTTTTCACTATTTCTTCTTTACTAATAATTCTACCTTAGAATATAATTCTTCATTAATACTCTTAATAGATCTAATCTTATTATCAGGAGCACAATTAATAATATCAAACTTATAAATATCAGATAATTCAAAATATGCATGTTCAGCATTAACTAAATGCTCCTTACTAGCTTCATGTTGATCCATACGTTCCTTGCGACTTTCCTTTAATTCTACCGCAGCTTCATATGGAACATATAAAAATATAACTTTATCAGGTTTAGGCATTTCTAATATTTCAAATTCTAATAACTCCATTTTCTTATAAAAAGCATATCTCTCCTCACCATTACTAATCTTTCCTCCTTGATGAGCTAAATTAGAATAAATATACCTATCCAATATCACATTAATACCATTATCTAATAATTCCACTATCTTATCCCTATTATATCTCCTATCAGCAGCATAATATAATGAAGAAGTAAGATAATCAACATTACTAGCTCCCTCTTTAAATAAACCCCTAATATTATCTTTAAATAAAGAATTACAATAATCTTCCTTACCCAAATAACAAGTAGCAATTATCTTACCAGTAGGTGTATCATACATTGGAAAAGATAAATGCTTAGTAGCTATATTTAAACTATTAAGTTTCTTCTCCAATAACAAAGTTTGTGTTTCTTTACCAGAACAATCAGTACCCTCTATTACAATTAATTTCCCTCTCATAATTACTCCTTTCTAGAATAAAAGTTATTATCAATCATATAAATAATATCATACATATAAACATATTTGTTACTAATTAACAAATATGATAACTTGTGTAAAATAAGAATTAATGATATACTACAAAAGAAAGGTGATAAAATGAATTTATTATATAAATACATAATCTTATTCTTTATATATTCTGTATTAGGTTGGATAACCGAATCAATATACTCAAGTATCCTAGAAAAGAAAATTGTAGATAGAGGCTTCCTAATTGGACCATACTGCCCAATATATGGATTTGGTGCAGTAATAGGAATAATATATTTAACCCAATATAAAGATAATCCTCTAACCATTTTCTTTTTAGGAGTAATAATAGCATCCATAACAGAATATTTAACCAGCTATATAATGGAAAAATTATTTAAAGTAAGATGGTGGGATTATTCAAACCAAAAATTTAACCTAAACGGAAGAATATGTGGAAAAAATGCAACTCTATTTGGTATATGCTCACTAGTAGTAATCTATCTAACCCAACCACCAATAGAATCTTTTTTATCCAACCTAAATAATAAAACACTATTAACACTATCAATAATAGTATTAATAATATTTATCACAGATACTATCTTATCATATAATATATTACAAAAATTAAAAAATAACTTAAGCAAAATAGAAATAAAAAAAGATGCTACCTATGAAATAAAAGCCCTAGTATTAGATTATCTTAATAACATTACAATTAATGGCAAAAAAAAGAAAAATATTCTTCAAAAAAGAATTATCAAAGCATATCCTAACTTAGATTTAAAAAAATTATTAAAAATTAAAAATACTACATTTCCTGATATAAAAAGACTATTTACAAAAAAATAGTCTTTTTTAAATTCTATTTCCCAATATATAACCCAAAATAATTAATAACACAGATATAAACATTACATATACATCAGTAAAATATAATAACACTTTACCCAAAAGTAATAATATAGAAGCCAAACTAATACCCATAACAAAAGAAAAAGTATAACTCTTATAATTTTTAAACAAATAATTAATTACAATAGATATAAATACAATACCTAACATTAATCCAATACCAAAGAAAAAAACAAAAGAAAAATTACTAATATCATATAAATTACTTAATACATTAATATAAATATTATACACTCCTATAATCATTAATAATGCAGTAGAACTAATACCTGGAATAACTGTCCCTATAGCCTCCACTATACCAGATAAAAAGAATAAAGCACTATCTTTAAAAGTATTACTAATAACATAATTATTATTAATATTTGATATAGATATAAACATCATCATAATAAAAGAAAGAATTAATATAATGTATCCCCTATTACTCCTATCTATATCTTTTTTTATAACAGGAATACCACTATAAATCAAACCAATAAATAATGAAATAGTATATACATAATAATTACTAATAAAATAATTAATAATCTTACTAAAAAATATAATACCAATAATTACACCAATACCAAAATTAATAACAAATCTTAAATTCTTTCTAACATCAGAAAAAAAATTAACAATACTATCAATAGCCCTATCATAAAGATTAAAACTAATCATTAAAACAGCACCAGATAAACCAGGTATAATTTTAGCAACACCCACTATAATACCTTTCAAAATTAAATTTATATCCATATTATAATATATTCTAATTATTTACATATATTATATTAGGTGATTAAAATTAAAGAGAATTTTTATAGACATAATCTTATAGAATATGCTTATACATTTCTAGATAAGCCCTATATCTGGGATGCTAAAGGACCAGAAGAATTTGATTGTTCTGGATTTACCAAATATCTATATCAAACATTATTTAATATAAATATTGAAAAAGATGGCTATGGAATTGGAGATACTACCAAACAAATGACATCATCAATAGGAACAATAACCAAGTATAAAGAAGAATTAAATAAAGAATTAAACATAAAACCAGGAGATTTATTATTCTTTCATAGACAATCATTAGATGAATTTATTCCAACCCCTACTAATAGATATCCCGGTCACGTAGGAATATATATAGGAAATAATAAATTTATTCACGCATCTAAAGATGCAGGCAAAATAATAATAAGTAATTTAGATAATTATTGGACTAAAATACTAATAGCAAGTAAAGATATAATAACAAATATACTAAAAAAAGAAATCAATTGATTTCTTTTTATTATTATGTAGAGGGCTAGTTAGTTACAGATCTTATTTATTCAATCTTACTATTGAAAAAGTTAATAAAAATACTCCAAAAATAAATAAAGCCATACCATAAATTGTATCTAACTTATTTGCAAATCCCCCTATTAGAGTTCCACCAACGCCACATAAAATTCCATATATTATTTTTTCCTTTTTCATATATCCTCCATTAACAAATTACTATTTATCCGTTTGTTTTCTTAATTATACTATACTTTAAACACATTGACTAGTATTATAATCCTTTTTATTTATTTAATATGTTTAGATAAGTTAAAATAAGTATGTAATTAGTATGTAAAATAAAATTCCAAAATAAAAACCCTTATATAATAAGGGATTACTTTAAATTGGAGGGCCTAGTCGGATTTGAACCAACGCTCAGGGAGTTGCAGTCCCATGCCTTACCACTTGGCTATAGACCCAATAACTTTTAACACATTAATATTATATTATTTTTATTGATAAGTGTCAATAAAAAATGAATAAGTTACATATACTTATTCATTTGTTTCATCATTTGATTAACTTGTTTTTGAGTAGGAGTTCTACCCATTCCACTCATCATAGCTTTAATCATTTTTTCATTAATAGGAGGATTTTCTTTTAAATATTTCTTCATATATCTTCTAGCAATAAAGAATCCTATAAAACCTCCTGCTATTAATCCAAATACTAAATATAAAATATCTTTTAACATATCACACCTCACATAAACATATTTTACTATTAAATAAGCATTTTGTCTATGACTTTACAAAAAAATCTCTATTTTTAATAACCTTATTTAACCAAAAATAATCATTATTAATAAAATCACAAATAAATATATTATCACTATAATTACCTATATTATCAAAAAACTTAGGGTAATTAACACTACTCTTTATCATTAAACAATAACTACTAACCATTAACTTACTATATTCTTTTCTATTAGATATTAAATGAATATTATCTTTATTATAATAAAATATATCTAACCTATTATTAGCAATTATATAATTATTAACAAATAACTTATTATATTTAGTAATTATCTGATCATAAAGAATACTACTATTCTTTTTATTATATCTATTAGATATATAAGCATCCTCCAACATCTTATATAACTTATAAGGATAATTATCATAAACACTAGTAAAATAATCATTAATATTATATATATAGAAAGTTCTCATACAATCACCATCTATATAATATATTAATAACTATAAATAATATGTCGAATTATAATTCATTATTTAATATATTAACAATCATCTCGCTCTTAAATCCCATATTCAAATAATTACGATATATCTTATTCCTTAACTTATTATTATCTAACTTATGATTACTCTTAATACTCTTTAATATTAACTTATTTAATTTCTCATATACAACATCATCATCCATTAAATAATCATATTTAGAAATAATATTATTACTAATATTATAATTATTAAGTTCCCTAATAATTCTATAAGGGCCCCAAGAAGTAAATCTTAACTTATCTTTAATAAAGCACTCACAAAACTTATCATCATCTAATAACTTATTCTTAATTAACTTATCTATTATTAAATCTATATCCTCATCACTAACATTCTTTTTCTTTAAATAATTTAATATCTCTTTAGTACATCTTATTCTAACAGTAATATATTTAACACAAGAATTATATTTCTCTATTAATTCATTATCACTAATAATCTTATTATATAAAGAATTATCAATCTTACCCTTTAATAATAATTCATTATCAACAATAACATCATCATATATATCTAATACTTCACCATTAGATAAATACAACCTATATTTACCTACACCAATCTTCTCATATTTATCTATCTTCATATCTATCAAACGTTACCTTACCCAAGTAACCCTCTCTTAAATCTAAAAGCACTTTATCATATACCCTATCATAATCAGTTTCATTATTCCTATAAGCACCAATTCTCTTACCTATATTATCTAATATAACTACAATATCTTCATCATAACTAATATTATATCTCTCACAAATATTATCAGAATAATACTTAAACATAGTATTAATAACATATATAGCTACCTGTTCCTTATTTAATATCTCTTCCTTAATAGCAGTCATACTAGCCAAATTAAGAGCTATATTTTCACCATCTAACTTAGGCCATAAAATTCCAGGAGTATCTAATAATTCAATTTTATCATTAACCCTAATCCATTCCAAACTCTTAGTAATACCAGGCTTATTACCAACATTAGTAACCTTCTTACCAACCAATCTATTAATTAAAGTACTCTTACCAACATTAGGAATACCAACAACAAGTAATCTTAATCTTCTAGCCTTCATACCTTTAGATATTCTACTATCATTTATATCCTTAGCTAATTCATCACATACACTAAATATCTCTTTAACATTAACATTATTAATCAAATCAACCATAATAACTCTATAATTATTATCTTCATAATATTTCTTCCATTTCAAAGATTCATCCATATCACATAAATCACTCTTAGTCATAACTAAAATTCTAGGCTTATTACCACATAAAGAATCTATTTCTTTATTCTTAGAAGAAAAAGGTATCCTAGCATCAATAATCTCAACAACAACATCAATCAAATTAATCTTTTCCTTAATCTCCCTCTTAGTCCTAGCCATATGCCCAGGATACCAGTTGATATTAGTTTTATTTTCATTCATTTGGATCAACTCCTTTAATTTATATTCTCTTAGTACCAAATCCGTACTCATTATACTTTTTAATTGCTCTTGGAAGTCCTTCTTCACAAGCCATACTTAAATAATACTTTGCTTTTTCAATATCTTTTTCAGTACCAACACCATTATAATAGAAGTTCGCACCTAAATCATATATTGCAGCAATATGTCCTTCA
>CAZRJK010000005.1:0-79065 GCA_964600615.1 uncultured Muribaculaceae bacterium
TAATAGGAGTAATAATGGGAGAATTACTAGTATCCAAACAAGGTATAGGTTATTTAATAATGTATGGTTCTCAAGTATTTAACCTAGATTTAGTAATATCTGGAATAATAATACTAATGATAGTTTCTTACATCTTATATATAATAATAATTTATATAGAAAAAATACTAATCAACATTGATTAGTATTTTTATACTGCTTCACCAAATTTTTTATAATACATAATTAAAGCTTTATCATATTCATCATCATCATCTAAAGTAACTATATATTTTTCCCCGTCACTAACTACTTCTTTTAAAATATAAAAATTAGAAGGATTTCCCATTTCAGAATAAAACATATATTGTTCTACCGTATTAACTAAGAAAAACTCTTTACCATCAATCTCAATTACAGTAGTTAAAATATCTTCTATATTTTCCATATTATCTACTCCTTCCTTCACCACTCAATTTAGAAAGGCTGTGTTCATGATAAGCTTCTTTTATTACATTATTCTTTTCCTCTTTATCAATAACTTTATATTTATTAGCTATATATTCCTTGCCAGCTTTACCATATTTATCTACTAAGTAAATATATGCTTTAGAATAAGGAAATCCTTTTTCAGTTATATCTTTTAAATCATGGTCAATTCCTTGTGATAAAGGAACTTCATATGGAGCAACAGAAGCTTGATTTCTATAATAAACTTTGCCATTAACAAGATCAACATAATAATGAGAATTAATAGCATCTTCAACACCATTAACAATCGCTGATGTTCCCACATATCTCTCGTTAACTTCCTTAGCCTCAAACCCAATTACTAAGCCAGCTGCCATAACAGCTGACAAACTAACGGCAGTTACTCTTTTTTTAAGTTCTTTAACTTTCTTTCTTTGTGCTTTTCTTCTCCTATCACTTTTTCTTTCCCTATATCTATTTTCTTCTCTAGCTCTTATCAATTTTTCTCTATCAGTTCTTAGTTTTTCTATGTCTTCATTCAGATAATAATCTTCAATACTCATTTCCTTTGCCATAACATACCTCCATATTATATATACATTATAACCAGAAAACCCCAAGAACACAAGCAACTTGACACATTTTTACATTATAATTTCAATTCTTTAACGATTTTTTTAATTACAACTCTCTCATCAAAAGGATATCTAACACCATTTATTTCTTGATAATCTTCATGCCCTTTACCGAGAATCATAACTACATCTCCCTCTTCAGCATGTTCAATACTATATTTAATAGCTTCCTCTCTATCAGGAATAATCTTATAATTATTTCCTTTAAAAGTACTTAAAATATCTTTTATTATCTCATTAACATCTTCATATCTAGAATTATCAGCAGTCAAAATAGAAAAATCAGCATAAGTAGAAGCAACTCTTCCACAATCATATCTTCTCTGCTTACTCCTATTACCGCCACAACCAAATACTACAACGATTCTTTTAGGATGAGCTTCTCTAATAGTCTTAATAACATTTTCCATTGCTACACCCTGGTAAGCATAATCAATTAAAACGCTAAACTTATCACTAACTTTAACAGGCTCTAACCTTCCTTTAACACTAATATGTAGTAAAGTATCTTTTACAGATTTCATATCAACATTAAGTAACTTACATAAAAGAATAGCGCCCATCATATTGTAAGCATTAAAATGCCCAGGAATACTAACCCTAAACTTATCATTAACAATACCTTTTACTTCCATATCTATACCAATAAAACCAGCTTCAATAACATTCTTTACACCAACTAATTGTAAAGAAGCATTATCACTCTTACCAAAAGTATAAATATCCAAATTAGTATCATTAATCATATAATTATATTCTTTATCATCAACATTTAAAATTCCTACTTTTGATTGCTTAAACAACCTGCTTTTACACTCTTTATAATCCTCATAACTATCATGCTCATCTTTACCAACATGATCTAAACTCAAATTAGTAAAAATTGCATAATCAAAAATCATATCATCCCATCTATGTAACTTTAATGATTGACTAGAAACTTCCATAACTAAATACTTAAATCCATCATTAAGCATTTCTCGCATATATTTATATACATCATAAGATTCAGGACTAGTATTTACCGTATGATAGTATTTATCACCAATAAAAACTCCCATTGTACCAATACAAGCACACTTATTACCACTATCATTAAGTATCTTCATAATACTAATAGAAGTAGTAGTTTTCCCTTTAGTACCAGTAACCCCAATAGTAGTAAGTTCTTTATCTGGACAACCATAAAAATTTCTAGATATTGTTGCTAAACTTCTCCTACTATCCTTAACCTTAATAATAGTAATATCCTTATATTTATTTTCAATATCTTTCTCAACTACTATAACAGATGCTCCGGTTTTAACAGCATCATCAATATATTTATGCCCATCAACCATAAATCCAGTAAGAGCAAAAAATATATTTCCCTTCTCCACCTTACTAGAATTATATGCTATCTCACTAACCTCAGCATCAATATCACCACAAACTAATTCATAATCAACATTTTTTAAAATATTGCTTAATTTCATATTATCACCCACCTAAATAAAATTATGCCAAATAATTATTAATATTTACGACAACCCCTTCTTGAGCAAGCTCTTGCTTAAATAATTCTTTAAAAACAACTAATTCTTTCTTTATAACATCAGGATATACTGCCTGTGTCTTTCTAACAGCATCATATATATTTTTAAAACATACTGTTTTTCTATTCTCATATACCGCATTAGAAAAAATTTGTCTCAATATAACTAAAGCAATATCAGGATATCTAGAGGAAACCTCATATACCCTCTTAAACTCACTAGTCATATTAACAATAAACTTCATAATATTCTCTTTTTGAAAATCAGTATATGCTAATTTAACACCAGTCTGATATTCTATTTTAGGTAACGTCTTAAGAAGAATCTGTACACATTGCTCTTGAGTAGGTTCTGCTACATCAACCTTCTCAAATCTTCTCATAAAAGCCTTATCTCTCATAATAAAATGTTCATACTCATAAGTAGTAGTAGCCCCTATTATCTTAATAGAACCTCTACTTAAACCTTCCTTAAACATATTAGCTAAATCTAATCTACCATCACCAATTAAAGTATGTATCTCATCTATAAATAATATAACTTTATCTATCCTCTTTAACTCTTCAACTAATAGTAATACTCTATTATCACTATTACCATCACTACCTAAAAGAGCAGTTGTATTAATCCTAAATATTCTATATCCCTTTAATACATCAGGAACAACTCCTAATTGAATCCTATAAGCTAATCCCTCAACAATAGCCGTTTTACCAATACCAGGTTTACCAACTAATATAGCACTCTTCTCAGGAGTAAGTAAAACAAGCACTAATTTTTTTATTTCTTCTTCTCTAGCTACTGAAGGATCAGTAATATATTTATTAGCTGTCATCTCATCAGCATATTTACCAAGTATACTCTCTACCATATCTATCACCCTTGCTTAATAAGTAAAATAATTAACAAACCCCACATTAACATAGAAATCATAATAGCACTAAGTAACATTGCATCAGTAAAACCACCACTAGTCCTAATTCTAGGATTATAAAACATCTGATACTTACCACTATCATCTGGTAATTTATTATCTTTAACCTCTACAGGCAATTTATCCTCATCAATATATTTCATCTATATCAACTCCTCTATTTTCCTCTTTATATCTTCATCTATATTAACTATATAATTCCTAATCTTATTACTCTTATAATATAGTTTCAATTTATCTTCATAAAATAATAATTTATCTTCAATATTCTTTATTACCTTATGAACTGCATTCCTACTAACACCTATATTATCACTAATTTCCCCCAAAGACAAGTTATTAAAATAATAGTATTCAAAGTATTCTTTTTGTTTTTCATTAAATAAATCTCCATAATAATCATAAAGCAATATAATATAATCTCTATTATCCATAACATCACCTATAAATCTTTAAACAAACCATAGACATATTTCTCTATATCAAATTTCTCTAAATCATTAACTCCTTCACCTAAGCCAACAAACTTAACAGGAATATTAATCTCTTCCTTAATAGCAAGAACAATCCCACCTTTAGCAGTACCATCTAACTTAGTAAGAACAATACCCGTAATATCAGTAATCTCTTTAAATGACTTAGCTTGACTAATACCATTCTGCCCAGTAGTAGCATCTATAACCAATAACGTTTCATGAGGAGCACTAGGAATAATTTTCTTAATAACCCTATTAATTTTTTCTAACTCCTTCATTAAATTATCTTTATTCTGTAACCTACCAGCAGTATCAACAAGAACAACATCATAATTATCATCCAAAGCCACTCCTAAAGCATCGTATATAACAGAAGAAGGGTCCTTTGATTCACCACTAATAACCTTAGTATCAGTTCTACTTCCCCATTCTACTAACTGCTCTATAGCACCTGCTCTAAAAGTATCGCCAGCAACTAACATTACTTTCTTTCCTTCGTTCTTTAATTTAGTAGCTAACTTACCAATAGTAGTAGTCTTACCTACACCATTAACACCAACAAACAAAACTACAGTAGGACCATCATCATTAAAATGAATCTTACTATCAATAACATTATCAGACACATACATAACAAATAATTCATCAATAATAACTTCTTTTAAATAATTACTATCAGTAATCTTCTCACTCTTAACTCTATCTCTTAATTTATCAACAAACTTCATAACAGTATTAACACCAATATCTGCCATAATAAGAATATCTTCTAATTCTTCGAAATAATCATCACTAATATTTTTATATTTTTTACTCAAATTAGATAATTGAGTAGTAAACTCTTTTCTAGTCTTCTCTAAACCATCATCATATTTCTTTACTTCAACATCTTTACTCTTACTAAATACATTCTTAATCTTACTAAATAATCCCATAATAAACCTCCTACAATTTATCTAATTATAACATATATATAGCCCTTTTTAAACAAAATAAAAAGAAATTAAGTAAATTACTCAACTTCTTCTTTACTCTTTTTACTCTTCTTCTCTTTTTTTAAAGAAATATCATATACTTCTCTAACCTTATCTTCTATTTCCATCATCAAATCTGGATTATTTCTTAAATATAACTTTGTATTCTCTTTTCCTTGACCAATCTTATTACCATCATAAGAAAACCAAGCTCCACTCTTATCAATAATATCAGCATCTACAGCCAAATCAACAAGTTCTCCTTCGTGACTAACACCAGTACCATACATAATATCAACAGATGCTGTCTTAAATGGTGGTGCAACCTTATTCTTAACAACTTTTATTTTTGTATTATTACCAACAACATCACTACCAACTTTAATCTGTTCTCCTCTTCTTATATCAAGTCTAACAGAAGCATAATACTTAAGTGCCTTGCCACCAGGAGTAGTTTCTGGATTACCAAACATAACCCCAACTTTTTCCCTTAATTGATTAATAAATATTACAATCGTATTAGTCTTATTGATAGAACCCGATAGTTTTCTTAAAGCTTGAGACATCAATCTAGCTTGTAATCCAACATGTGTATCTCCCATTTCCCCATCTATCTCTGCTTGAGGAACTAAAGCAGCTACAGAATCTATTACAATAATATTAACAGCTTCACTCTTAACTAAAGTATCACAAATCTCTAAAGCTTGTTCACCAGTATCAGGTTGAGATAATAATAATTCATCAGTATCTACACCTAAAGCTTCAGCATAAACAGGATCTAAAGAATGCTCAGCATCAATAAAAGCTGCTCTACCACCACTCTTTTGTACCTCTGCTATAGCATGTAAAGCAAAAGTTGTTTTACCAGAAGATTCAGGCCCATAAATTTCAATTATTCTCCCCTTAGGATATCCTCCAACCCCCAAAGCTATATCTAAAGACAAAGAACCACTACTTGAAACTTCAACCTTTACCTTTTCTTGGTCTCCAAGTTTCATAATAGCTCCTTTACCAAATTGTTTTTCAATATCTGCCATTACTTTTTCTAAAGCTTTATCTTTTTCTAATGTTTTATTCATAATTAATCTCCTTTACTCACTGTACAAATTAATTATATAATAGCAAAAATTCTTTGTCAATAGTTTTTCGTACATTTGTTCGTATTTTTAATTTGTTTTTCTTATTTATGATAACTTTCATTGTTTATTATCTTAAAACTTCTATATATTTGTTCTAATAATATAATTCTAAATAATTGATGTGGAAAAGTCATTTTAGAAAAAGATAATTTATAATCAGCAATATTCTTAACACTATCATCTAATCCTTCTGAACCCCCAATTATAAAAGTAATATTAGAATTAATAATCAACCTCTTATCAATAAAATCGGCTAATTCCAAAGAAGAGATAGAATTACCATCTATCTCCAAAGTAACAACATAATCCTTATCACTAATATGTTTTAATATAAGATCTGCTTCCCTCTTTATATCACTATCCATTACTTCTTCTATTATAACCTTATGATATTTAGACAGTCTCTTCATATATTCTTCTATAGCATCCCTATAAAATTTCTCTTTTATCTTACCTACACATACTATCTTTATCATACTTCAACTAACTCCGTTTCAATATCCTGCTTAGCAATAATTATCTTATCTACACTCTGATTATTACCATCTAATCTTTCTACTAATTCATTATAAGCAAGTTCATAAGTATTATTCTCCTCAGACAAATGAGCTAAAACAATACACTTAGTTTTATCACCAATAAAACTAGACAAATACCTAGCCGAATCATAATTAGATAAATGTCCCTTATCACTTAATATTCTCTGTCTTAATCTAAAAGGATATCTCCCATTATTAAGCATCTCAATATCATGATTAGATTCCAATATATATACATTTCTATTCTTTAACAAATCAAAATACTTATTATTAATATAACCAGTATCAGTAATATAAACTACACTCTTATCATCACCATTAAATATATATCCTACACTACCAGGAGCATCATGAGAAGTCTTAATAACTTCTATATCTATATCCTTAAAATTAAATTCATTTTTAGCAATAATACTATAATTACTTATATAATCTAAATCAACTAACATATCCTTAGTAACAAATATCAAAGGATTAAATCTATTAGCAAACACCTTTAATCCCTTAATATGATCAGAATGCGTATGTGTCATAAATATTGCATCTATATCCTTACCATTAATCCCTATTTCCTTTAACTTATCAACTATATATTTACAACTATTACCAGCATCAATTAATATCTTAGTATTACCACATTCTATATAAGTAGTATTTCCCTTACTACCAGAAGAAAGAACACATACTTTCATTAATATAAACTCAAAGGATCAAATGGATTTCCACTCAAGCCACCTCTAGAAGGATCTCCTCTCGAAGTAGCAAAGTGTAAATGTGTTCCACCATAAGGATTGTAACTAGTAGGAACAGGATATACTTCTCCAGAATTACCCATAGTACCAATCTTTTGGCCTCTAGCAACAACCTGACCAGGTTTAACTAATATAGTAGCTAAATGCATATAAGTACTATGATAACCGCCAATATTATGATTAATAATTATATAATTACCTCTTCTACCATTACAACCTAAATAACCAGGAGTACAACCACCAGTAGCAGCAATAACCGTACCATTATTAGCTGCATAAATAGCAGAACCATAACCAGGACCATATATATCTATAGCAGCATGCATAGTACCCCAACGATATCCATAATAAGTAGTAATTGTATAAGGAGTATCCGTAGGCCATGCCCAATAAGTCAAGTCTGCAATATGAGGAACTTCCTTATCTCCTTTAACTATAACCTGATCAACAGTAGGTTTCAATTCTGAAGAACTCAAAGTTTGCGTACTAGTAAGTTGTCCATTAATATATAAATATTCACGATTAACTCTATATAATCCTTTTTCACCAGGAGTCTCTATATATTCTGTCCCCCTTAACCTAGATTCATCATATTTTATAACAACACCAAAATTTTTTTCTTCATCCTTAACACCATTTACCTCGACAGCAATATCCAAAACAGGATTAATTAAACCTACATTAACTACTTGACCAGAATAAAGTAAAATATTCTTACTATTAAAACCAGAATTAGCAAGCAAAAATTCTTGAACATTAAGCTTATTAGCAACAGCAACTGATTCAACAGTATCACCCTCACGAACAACATAACTAGCCTGTTTTTCTGTAGTACCAAACAACAAATATTTAGCAAGTTCTGAAGAATCATTAAATATCTCTTTATCAATAGAAATATAACCTTTCTTATAAGTAATTTTTTGATTTAAATCAATACTCTTAATAATACTACCAGTATCAACAATCTCTTTCTGTGTACTACTCATATAACTCTCATAATCTTTTTCATTTACAAAAGATTTAATTAAAGATATTAAAGCTTTATCAAATACTTCTTTACTAGTAACATACAAATTTCTTGTTTCATAACCATCCCCTTCTTCCTTAGAAGAAATAGTAATAATAACACCCTTAATAGTAAATTGTTTTAACTTAACCATCTTCTTATATATATAATCATTAGAATCGATATTATTGCCATAAGTAACTACTCTCTTAATAGAAACACCATTAGGCATATATACCTTATCTACTCCATATTTCTTCATAACTGAAGCTTCTTTTCTATTTATATATGACTCAAAATCTTCTTTATCATCAACAGTGCCAACAACTTCCCCATCAACATATATATTATAAACATTATTAGGTTCCCTATCATTATATTTAGTAAATCCTAATCCAAAAGCAAGAACACTTACTAAAATGATTATAATATAATAAGAAATTCTAAAGCCATTATTTTGCACTAATACCACCCTCTTTTTTTATCGATAAAAACGTTGAAGTCTTTTTCTTAAATAACATATCTATAGTTGCAATTGGTCCATTACGATGTTTTAATATAATAATCTGAATAGGACTAGGAATACTATCATCAATAGGACCTTCAACATTAGGAGCATGAAGAGCAGCTACAATATCAGCATCCTGTTCAATAGAACCAGATTCCCTCAAATCACTAAGAACAGGCTTTTTATCTTCTCTTTTCTCAACATTTCTAGATAACTGAGACAAAGCAATAACAGGAACCTCTAATTCCAAAGCCATTGTCTTTAAACTCCTAGAAATTTCAGACACTTCCTGTTGTCTACTACCAGAATATCTATTAGAAGAATCAATTAACTGTAAATAGTCAATAACAACTAAACCTAAACCCTCTCCCATCGTAGACAATCTTCTACATTTAGTTTTAATTTCACTAACCGTAACCCCACCAGCATCATGAAAATATATATTAGTATCAGCAAGCTGACTAATAGCTTCATTTACCCTTCTCCAATCATCATTTTCTAACTTACCAGTTTGTAATTTTTTATTATCTACTTGTCCCAAAGAACTAATCATTCTCATAATTAACTGTTCAGCAGGCATCTCCAAAGAAAATATAGCAATATTCTTCTTAGTACTCTTAGCTGCAGCACAAGCAATATTTAAAGCAAAAGCTGTTTTACCTACAGCAGGACGAGCAGCTACTATAACCAATTGAGTAGGATTAAATCCATTAGTCAAATTATCTAAGTCAGCCATTCCGGAAGTAAGTCCCGTAATTTTTCCCTTGTTCTTAGATAATAACTCTAAATCACTTTGTGCTTTATCTAAAACATCTTTAACAGTTCTAAAATCACTAGTTCTAGTAGTTTTAGAAACATTTAATATACTTTTCTCAGCTTCTTCAACAACATCACTAATTTTTAAAGAACTATCATTAGCATTACTAATAATCTTAGTAGCTACCTCAATCATTCGCCTTAAAGTATAATTACCAATAACAGAATCAATATAATAAGATATATTTGCTCCTGTAGCCACACTATTAATAACAGAATTTAAATATTCTACTCCCCCTATTTGTACCAAATATCCCTTATCAACAATCCTAGCCGTAACAGTACTAACATCAACAGGTTTCTTATCAAAATATAATTCCTGAATTACCTCAAATATTTTACTATGACTATCTAAATAAAAAACCTCTTTTGAAACCTCTTCACAAGCCTTCTGTAAAGAATTATAAGACCAAAAAACAGACCCAATTAAAGCCTTTTCAGCCTCTATATTATGCGGTAATCCATTATTCATAAGTACACCTACTTCCCTGTTAATACAACCTTTATATCACAACTAACCTTCTTATGTAACTTAATAGTAACATTATGATACCCTAAAGTATTCAAAGAATTATCTAAAGCAACCATCTTTCTATTAATATCAAAACCTTTCTTAGATAATTCTTCACATATTTGCTTACTACTAACAGAACCAAAAACCTTCCCATTATTTTCTTTAACAACAAATTCTAATGTAACATTACTTAACTTTTTAGCAACATCATTAGCCTTCTTAATATCATTATCTTCCTTATTTTTAATATTTTCTAAATCCTTATTTAAAATATCAGAACTAGTTTTAGTATACTTAACAGCATAACCATTCTTTATTAAAAAATTAGTAGCATAACCATCACTAACTTCCTTAATCTCATTAACACGTCCTTGTTTCTTCAAATCCTTAATAAAAATTACTTTCACAATACCACCCTCCTATGGATAATTATACTATAAATAATATTTTTAGTAAAGAAAAAGAACTAGTCAAACTAGTTCTTAACACTCTTTTTTCTAATTACATAAACATAAAGTAATGCGCCTAAAGATACAAAACCAAATACAGAAATAATTATAATTGGAAGCATACCAGTTTTAACTTCTTTAAGAGGTGCATCCTTCATCTCTACCTTATTATTTTTAAAACTCTTACCATCCTTATCAGTAACAGTACCATCATCATTCATCCTAAATAGAAGTGATTCTGCAGTAGAATATTTAGCAGGAGAAATCTTCTCAACCAAATAATATAATCCAGCTGGAAGACCAACAATCTCTTTAGGCTTATCAGTAGAAACCCATTGTGCACGAGTACCATCATTAAGTAAAACTGGAATACATTCACCAGTATCTTTATTAACAACATACTTATCACTAGTAAATTTACTTTCTTCAGTCGCATCAGAATCTGTCTCAGTACTCTGTTCAGGAATTGACTCATCAATTTCTCCAGCTACAACAGCTCTACAAATTGATATAGTAGCACCAGGAAGTTCTTTAGTAGTTGCCATATCAGTCTTACTAACAGTTACTTTATTTAAAGTATCTTTAACAACTACTATATCTCTAGATTCTTCTCCACTAGTAACCTTAGCAACAGTTTTACCAGTTACCTTACCATCAGCAGCAAGCTTAAATTCCACAGCAGTAGATATCTTGCTATATCCACTAGGAGCAATAGTTTCCACAATTGCATAATCCCCAGGAACTATTCCACGCCATATCTTAGGTGCAACTCCAGAAATCCATTTAACATTTTTATTATTAACCGTTTTAATAGGAGTACAATTTTCTTTATTAGATGTATAATCAGCCTTAGTACAAACTTTTAATTCAGCACCAGGAACTTCATCATCGCCAGTAATAGCCCTTTTACTAATCTCAACTGTATTTTTAACATTAGTAACATCTATAGTCAAATTCTCACCATCAAAAGTAAATAACGCATATGAATCATTATTACAATATTTAGCATTCACTTCTGTATTTTTATCATTAAAACATTTAGCACCAGATTCAACAATAGTAGTCTTAACGCACTTACCCGATGTATCATTAAAAGTAAACCCGTTTTCAGTATCACAAGTTGCATGAGGCTCAGCTTGAGCAGGTTCTGGTATTATAGGATTATCAGGATCATCAGGATTTTCAACAGGAGCAGGATTATCTTCTACACACATATTCGTAGATTCATTTAAAGTATATCCAGCATCACAAGTATTAACAGGATCAACTTCACTAGTAGATGTACAATCATTAGTACCAGTTAAAGTTGCACCACCAGTACATTTCCAACTATGAGCTGAACAATATTCTAATGAATCATTATCTCCACCTACAAGAATATATTCATCATCATTTTCCTTATAACAATTCTCACCTTTTCTAACAGTAGGTATATCAAATGTTGTCTTACTAGATATATATCCTCTTGGAACAGTAATCTCAGTTAATTCAAATCTTGAAAAATCATACTGCGTTGTAGTCACACCAGATTCCCAAGTAAATGTACCATCACCATCATCAGTTAGATTTACCGTAGAACCATTATATTTTAAACTAAAACTTGCGCCTTTTACAGGATTACCAGTTTCCTCATCAACTTTATTAATATTAAGACTATAACTATATTTTTTTGGTTCTGGTGTTGGTGTTGGCGTTGGTGTTGGTCCAGGTGTTGGTGTTGGCGTTGGTGTTGGTTTGGGATTTGGAACTACCACCGTCATAGATTTTCCAGTATTACGAGTAATAGAAAATTCGCCAGGATAAACTAACCTTTGTTTACCAGCTTTATAAGTTCCACTATAATATAAATAAGATGTATAATATACATTACGATTACTACCCTCAACTCTTATAGTTATCTTAGACTTAGCAATATTACTACCTTTTATATATAAAGTAAATAAATATTTTCCACCAGATATAGCACTTGTAATATCTTTATTACTTATACCATTTGCAGGATAACTTTTTCCATCTAAACTAACTTTAGCATTACTATTATTTGAAGTTATATTTAATTTATACGTAACAGGAGCTCCATATTGAGTAGTATTTAAATTAGAAACCTCTATTTTACTCACTGTCTTATAAATATATTCACCATTCTTTTTACTTTCAGACAAAGTAGGATTACTACTAAATTTTGGAACAGCAAGTGAAGTAGCAGCAATACCAGCTTTATTATCAGTATAATACTTTTCAGCTTGCGTAATAGCATTTTTATATTTAGTTAACAAATTAGGAAAGTTGCGGCTACCTTCAAGAGAACAACCTTTACAATTAGCCAAAAAATGATTAATACATACACCAACGTCAGCATAAATATTCTTTTCTATCTTATTATCGGGATTAAGTATATGAGAAATAGCTCCAACAACAATAGCTCTCCTAGACATAGGATCCCAAGTAGATTCCCCATATTTATAATAATGTCCATTTTTATGAATACCTTTTATCCATTCAGCACAATATATAGCTCGATTTTTATTATTATAATTTATAAACTTTGCTTTTTCTACACCAGTATTACTCCCAGAACTACTAGTAATAGAGCCGGTATTTCTACTAAAATAAAACTTACCATTATTTAAGTATTTATAATAAAAATCATTTGGTACATCTACATATTCAATGGTATAACTATTACCATCACTAGAGAAACCAGTAATTCCAGTTCCAGTCTCTTCACCATAAGTAACTGCTATATTTACTACAAAAAGAGTTATAAAAAATAATAATATATAGTTTACCTTTTTTCTAAACATAATCATACTCTCCTATCATAACTACTATAAATAAAGTATAACACACAATAAAAAAATTTACAATAGAAAAAAGAACTAAAACAAATTAGTTCTTTATTACTCTTTTTCTATATTTTGGTGAATTAACATAATCTAAAATTCCCAAAGAAACAAAAGCTAAAATTGAAATAATAATTATAGGTAACATACCAGTCTTAACCTCTTCGAGATGCTCATCCTTCATAACAAGCTTATTATTAGCTAGACTCTTACCATCTTTATCAGTAAGTTCACCAGTATCAGTCATCTTAAACAATATAGCTTCAGCAGTAGAATATCCCCTTGGTGCCGTTTTCTCAACCAAATAATAAGTTCCAGCAGGAAGTCCAGATATAACTTTAGGTTTATCAGTAGATGTCCAAGTAGCATCAGTTCCATCCGCTAATTTAGCAGGAATACATTCACCATCCATATCTAAATCTAACTGAACCTTAGTACCATCTACCTCAACCACAGAATCATCTTCAGTAGTAGGAGCAGTTCCATGCTCAGTATCTTTTTCATCTCCAGGCTCTAATCCTTCCTCTTCTGGAGCTTCTTCATAAACTTTTACAACCTCACAAATTGATATTGTAGCCCCAGGCAATTCCTTAGAAGTTGCTATATCAGTCTTACTAATAGTTAAATTATTAAGCTGATTATTGATAACAAGATGATTATCAGTAACAGTAGTATTACCAGTTTTAACTTCACCATATTTATCCATCGTAAACTTAGTAGCAGTAGTAACTAATTTATAACCAGCAGGAGGTACAGTTTCAATTAAATAATAAGTTCCAGCTTTAATACCACTAAATTCTTTTTCACTCTTACCAGAAGTCCAACTTAATTTTACATCTTCAATTGTCTTAGCGGCTTCACATGATTCTTTATTACTATTATAAGTTGCTTCTGTGCAAATCTTTAACTTAGCTCCTTCAATTTCTTCATCACCAGTAATAAGTTTTTTGCTAATCTTTAAATTAGTTTTCTTATTTGATCTAACAACAAATATACTACCATCATCTATTTCTACTTTCTCATAATCATCAGGATCCCTACAATAAGCATCCCAATCATCAGGATTATCAGAAGGAGCCATAGAAGAAAAATTATTATTGCTACCTAAAATTCCACATAATTTTTCAACCTCAACCTTACTAGTAGTTTCATCATCAGATGCAACACAACTCTCATCATAACCACTATAAGTAATTCTAGCAGTAGTTGGATCCAAAACTCTATTAGTTACTGTAGTAGGTTCTCCACCCTCTTCAATAGGTGGAACCTCAACAACTTGATCCATATAATCAGTAGTTGTCTTCTTACAAGCATATTGTATATTAGTATTACAATAATCCATACCAACCTCAGTGCCAGCAGCACTAGCACCGTTATAGTAGCACTTAACGCTATCCGCAGTATTTTTAGAAATAGTATAGCATGATTTATTATCTACCGTAGTTTTACCTAAAGAATATCCATCTGGAGCTGTTGTTTCTGTAAAACAAAAGTTTTTACCATAAAACTGATCAGCATTTGCAGGCACAGGACCATAAGTATATGTAATTCTAGTACCATCAGAACTTGTAGTTCTTGTTAATTCAAGAGGTCCTTCATAAGTAAATTCAGCACCAGATAAAGCCTCTCCATTTTCATCAGTTTTTAAAATTTCAATTTCATGTGTAACTGGAGCTGGTGTTGGTGTTGGCGTTGGTGTAGGACCAGGCGTTGGCGTTGGTGTTGGTGTTGGTGTTTTATTAACTTTAAAGTTAACAACATGCTTAGCACTAAAACTTTCATTTTTTGTCTTATAAATTAGTACTTTTTGAGCACTAGTTCTACAAAAAACTTGACCCTTAGGATAAGATATTCTTACACTACCAGATAATTTAACAGAAAAATTAAGTGCACTTGCAGATGCATCAACACCAGTAACCTTAACATAATAAGCTTTAGTTTCAACACCAGATAAAGTAACCCCATCAACAGCAGTACATCCTGTACCAGTAGAACCAGTACACAGATAGGCATTTTGTCCAGATTTCAATCCAGAAACCGAAAAAGAATAAGTAGGAGTAGAACCTAGATAAGTCTTTTTCAAACCTTTAAAAGTTACTTTTTCAGAAATAAATTGTTTATTAGCTTTTAACTTTTTCATAGTTGCATTAGACAAAGTATGCCCCAAGTCCTTAGCAAAATTAGCATCGCTAGCAGCATCAATCTCTTCTGCTCTTCTTCTAGCCTCATCAACTATAGTTTTAATTGAAGGACTACCACCAGTAACTTCTGCACTACCAGGAACTTTTCTATAAAAAGCAGTATTTAAGGCTGCAACCTTATAAGCATATTTCTTTTTCCAATCAAAGTCTTGCTGCATATTAACATATTTAATAATTTGACCAGCATGAATTAATTGAAAATCACTAAGAACTTTATCACAAGAAGTATACTTGCTTCCCCCAAAATTATCCGTAAATGCAATACAAAAAGCAACATCTCCATCACTAGTTGTTTTATAAGAAGTTCGATAATGGCTGGTTCTTTTTGCAGTTAAACCAAACTCCCTTAAAGAAACGTAACCGTTTTCATGAACATAAATTACTGATGCCAAAGCATTAATAGGCAACATAAAAAACACAATAAAAATAATTAATAAATACTTAAACTTATACTTCATAAAATCACTCTACCTCTACTATGAATAGTATAGCATAATAAAAATAAAAATACAACAAAAAAAGAAATAAAGATTATCTCTTTATTTCTACAATCTCATATGCTTCAATTATATCTTTTTCTTTTATATCATTAAAGCTCTCAATAGTAATACCACATTCAATACCACTCTTAACTTCTTTTACTTGATCTTTCTCACGCGCTATAGTATTAATATTACCATCATACACTACTACACCATCTCTTATTATTCTAGCCTTAGCATCTCTCTTAATAATACCAGCAATAACCATAGAACCAGCAATAGTACCTACCTTAGAAAATTTAAATAACTTTCTAACTTCTGCACTACCAATTATTTTTTCTTCATACTCTGGATCTAATTTACCCTTCATAGCTTGTTCCATTTCTTCAACTAATTTATAAATGATATTATATAACCTAATATCTACTTCTCTTTCTTTAGCATAATCCATAATCTTATTATCAGGTCTTACATTAAATCCAATAATAATAGCATCACTAGCTTTAGCTAAAACAACATCAGACTCACTAATAGCACCAATACTACTTCTAATAACATTAATTTTAATACCATCAACATCCAACTTTAATAATGAATTCTTAACAGCTTCTTCACTACCCTTAACATCTGCTTTCAAAATTACATTAATTTCTTTAGAACCAGCATTTATTCTATCAAACAAATCATCCAAACTAACAGAATGATTTACATTCTTATTAGCTTCTTTATATTTTAGCAATCTATTAGCCGCTATACTTTTAGCCTTTTTTTCTGTATCAAATACCATAAATTTATCTCCAGCACTTGGACTATCAGATAAACCAGTAATACTAACAGGAGTACTAGGACCAGCTTCAACTAAAGACTCCATCTTATCATTCTTTAAAGTCCTAACCTTACCAGCATAATTTCCAACAACAATGGCATCTCCCAATCTTAATGTACCATTTTGAATAAGCAATGTACAACTAACACCAGATCCTTTATCTACCTTAGACTCTATAACAGTCCCAGAAGCATATCTGTTAGGATTTGCCTTTAATTCACACATCTCACTAACAAGTAAAATTCTCTCTAACAAATCATCTATACCCATACCAGTTTTAGCAGAAATATTAACAAACATAACATCTCCACCCCACTCTTCAGGCATAATACCAGCTTCTGCCATCTCCGTAAGAACTCTCTCAGCATTGGCCCCAGGTTTATCCATTTTATTAACAGCAACAATAATAGGTACTCCAGCAGCCTTAGCATGATCTATAGCTTCTTTAGTCTGAGGCATAACCCCATCATCAGCAGCTACTATAATAATAACAATATCAGTAATAGATGCACCTCTAGCTCTCATCTCTGTAAATGCAGCATGACCAGGAGTATCTATAAATGTTAATTTTTTATCATTATATTTAATTTGATAAGCACCAATAGCTTGTGTAATACCACCAGCTTCACCTTCTACTACATTAGTCTTTCTAATAGTATCAAGCAAAGTAGTTTTACCATGATCAACATGCCCCATAATTGTAACAACAGGAGGTCTTTCCACTAATTCATCATCATTATCAACAATTTCTAACTCCTCAAAATTAGCTTCATCAACAACTTCTTCTCTCTTTATATTCTTATTGTAATCCATAGCAATAATAGAAGCTGTATCAAAATCAATAGATTGATTTAAATTCATCATCATTCCCATAGACATAAGCTTCTTTATTATTTCAGAAACAGAAACACCAATACCATTAGCAAAATCAGATACACTCATACCATCATGATATATAACATCATCATCACTAATTAAAACCTCATTAGATTTAAGCTTATCCTTATGCTTATACATTTCTTTTCTTTTCTTTTTAAAATCATTATCATCATCTAAAGAAACATCAACATTTTTTTTCTTCTTATTATTATTCTTAACTGGTTTACTAACCAACTCTAATTCCTCTTCATAAGAATCAACTTCATCATAAGTTTCTTCTACATCATCACTATTATAATCACCATTATCTATTTCATTATCAAGCATTATAATAGCTTCATCATCTAGCATATCATCTCCACTACTTGCATTAATATCTAATCTCTTACACAAATCTAATATAGTACTAACACTTAAAGAAACATCCTCTGCATATTCCAAAACACTCATCATGAGCATCACCTCCAATATTTTTATTTAATCATACTTACAAGCTCCTCATATATATTATCAGGAATTTCTATTCCTAATTTTTTATCTAATATTTTATTCTTTTTACACTTTTCAATAACTGCAATATCCTTCTTTAAATAAGCTCCTCTACCATTAGCTTTACCACTTAAATCAATAAATATTTCATTATCTTTATTTTTTACTACTCTTATTAAATCCTTTTTCTCAAATTTTTCCATAGTCACAATACAACTACGCATTGGTATCTTCTTCATTATTATCTTCTACCTCTTCAATTCTAACATCAGAGTATTTATTACGATATTCATTAATATCAACTTCTTCATCACATTTAACATCTATCTTAAATTTAGTTAATCTAGAAGCTAATTTAACATTAATACCCTTCTTACCAATAGCTAAAGATAAATTATCCTTATTTACAATAGCAATAGCTTCTTTCTTCTTAGGATTAGTAATAAATACCTCTACTTCCTTAGCAGGAGCTAAAGCATTCTTAATAAATGTAATAGGATCTTTACTATATTCAATAACATCTATCTTTTCATTAGCAATTTGTTTTAAAACTCTATTTATTCTACTACCAGATGGTCCAATTACACATCCAACAGCCATAACATTATCAACTTCACTATAAACAGCTATCTTACTCCTAATACCAGCTTCTCTTGCAACAGAATATAAAACAACAGTACCATCGTTAATCTCAGGTATCTCAGTTTCTAACAATCTCTTTAAGAAACCATAATGAGTTCTAGATAGCAAAATAAATACACCCTTATTACCAATCTCTAATTTAGTAACATAAGCCTTAATCTGACTACCCATCTCTAACTTTTCCCCAGGAATAACATCTTTCTTAGGAAGTAAAGCAAAAGTTTTTCCTAAATCAACATAATAAGTACTAGCATCTTCTCTAGATAAAGTACCAACAACCATTTCATCTTGCTTATCACCATACATACTAGCTATTATTTCTTTTTCAGCTTCCTTTACTCTTTGAACAACAACTTGTTTAGCCGTACCAGCAGCAACTCTACCAAAATCAGTCATCTCCACAGGTTTTTCAATAGTTTCACCAATCTCTATATCAGGAACTTCTTCCTTAGCTAAAGATAAAGAGATTTGACTCTTAGGATCTAAATAATTTTCATCTTCTACAACTGTTCTAACAGAAAATAATTTAATTTCTCCAGTATCAGGATTAACTTCACACCTAGCAGCTCCACCTTTTTTCTTATATGCAGCCGCCATAGCTTGTTCCATAGCCTCTATAATAATATTCTTATCTATACCTTTCTCAGCAACAATCGCATCAACTGCTGTCATAAATTCTTTCATTTGTTTCTTATTCATTTTTATTCACCTTTCTCCTTTGAAGATATATCTAATATATAACTATCAGAAATAATATCATGCTTATCAAGAATCTCATTAACAACCTTAGTAACATCTACTACTGTATCAATATCAATAATCTTATCTCTATCAATAATAATTCTTAAAAAATAATTATTACCTTCCTTAATATATTCAATACTATCAATAAGTATTCCCATATCATTAACTGGTTTCTCAATCAAATTCTTAACTTTCTCTTCTATCATAAATCCTCCTAATTAATATTAAAAAGTGGACTTCATAAGGCCACTTTTCTCTCAAGACATGCATATTATATCATTATAACAACAAAAAAACAAGACAAATCTTGTTTTTTATTTAGTTTCTATATATTCACTTGCCATAGTATAATACTTAAATCCACTAATTAATGCAAATACAGCAGATATAATTAATAATACATCACTAACTCTAATACCTATAAGTTCAAAAGGTAAATTATAGAACAAAGCAAAAGTTAAACCAACCATCAAAGTAGCAGTCTTACACTTAGCAGTATAAATAGCTGCTACAGCATGTCCTTTATTACCAACAATCATCTTCATAGAATCAACAGCAAAATCCCTAACAATAATTATAACTGCCACAGTTGTACTAACCATTCCTTGACTAGCTAAAATAATTAATAAAGAATTAGTAAGCATTTTATCACTAATAGCATCAACCATCTTACCAAAATCAGTAACCATATTATACTTTCTAGCAACACGACCATCAAAAAAATCAGTTAAAGATGCTATTATAAACAAGACACCAGCTATAATGTATTTAAGTTCAACATAAACTTTACCAGCAACCATAAAACTAGGCAAATTCATATTCAAACTCTCAAAAGGAAATAATAATAGTATCATTATAACAATCGCCAAAACAACCCTAGATAACGTAATCTTATTCGCTAAATTCATTTTTCTCTCCCATCCTATAACTTATTTTACTACTTACAAAATCATCATTACCACCTTTATTTCTAGCAAGCAAATATACACCCACTAAAATTATAACTATAATTATAAAAGCAATAATAATAATTTTTCTTCTCTTTTTATCCTTATTTGTCAAAGTATATGGAGATAAAATCTTCATATTCTTTTCACTTTCTTCTTTTTCTTTTTTAGCTTTCTCAATATCCTCTAAAGAAATCTTCGAAGTCTCTTCAAATAAATATTCATTAAAAGAATCAAGCATTTCTTCACCATCAAGTCCTAAATACTTAGCATAATCTCTAATAAACAATTTCAAAGATAAAACATCCTTAAAATCATCTTTTCGTCCTTCTTCAATACTCTCTAATTGACTAACACGCATTTTAAGATCTTCAGCAGCTTCTTCTAGACTAACACCGTTATCCTCTCTTTTTTGCTTTAATCTTAATCCTATTTCTTTCATATTATCTCCTTAACAAAACAATAATTAATCTTATAAGCCACGTTCTGTACCTAAAAGGCGGTAAACATTTATCTATAGTTTAACTATCCATTCAGAAATTCTTATTATCCCTTCATGATTCCTCTACCATAATTTGAGTTTCTTGCTTGTGGGGTTTACCTCGTTTCACCATTTATATTTCTATAAATTCTCGTCACTGTGGCACTTTTATACTAATTAATTCATAGCAATGCCTTAGAATTAATTAAAGCCGTAAGCAAAGCTTCCTTAGGTTATTTATTCCCTAAGCACAAACACTACTATCATCACAGATAGTGCAAGCGTGGACTTTCCTCTATATATATAAATATACAGCGTTTACCCAGATCAATTATTCTCTTTACCTAAAATAATCTTCTCCAATTGACTTACTCTACGTATTAAATCAACATTACTAACTTCCTTAGAAGAAGAAAACTTCAATGCTTCCATATTAGACTTAAGATCTCTAATTTCCTCTTTTAAACTCTCATTTTCCATCGACAATTTATTATTCATAGTAGCTATCTCTTTTATAATACCATTAAACTCATTGTAATCTTTAATTATAATATCAAGATATTTATCAACTTCCTGCAAATTGTAACCTCTAGCATCAATCTTAAAATCCTTCTCTAAAATCTCTTGACCACTTAAAGTTATTCTATCATGATACATACTAGACCACCTCTATAATAATATTTTAATTTATTTATAACTATTTGTCAATTAATAATAAGAATTTAAAAAAGCTAACAAACATAATACCATAAAATCACTAATTAGTCAATTTTTGACATTTATCACAATAATAAGTTCCCCTTCCACCAACCTTAGTTTTAAGTATTATACTGCCACATTTTGGACATTTTTTACCTTCCTTAGTATGAACATTTAATTCTTGTTGAAACAAGCCATGAACACCATCTACACTACTATAACTCCTAATAGTAGTTCCACCCTTCTTTATCGCACCTTCTAACTCATTTCTAGTATTCTTAATAATACTGTCCATTTCTTTATCACTTAAATCCATAGCTTTTTTCATCGGATTAATACCAGATAAAAACAATATCTCATCAGCATAAATATTACCAATACCAACAATAATACTTTGATCTAAAAGTACACTTTTAATAGGCAGTCTCTTCTTACTATATTTATCACGTAGATAATTAACATTAAGCTTCTTATCCCATGGATCTAATCCCAAATCAACTAAAGGACCAACAACATCTATCTTATCCTTAGATATTAAATGCATCTTACCAAATTTTCTAACATCCATATACCTAAGTTCCATACCATTATCTAATATAAATACTACATGTTCATGCTTATTTAATTCATCTACCTTATTCTTGATAAAGTATTTTCCTTCCATTCTTAAATGAGATAATAAATAATAATCATCTAAAACAAAAATTAACCATTTACCATATCTATCAATATCATTAATTCTTTGCCCTTTTATATTAGTACAAAACTCTTTTACACTAGGATATTCTATAATACCATCATAATAAATTTCAACAGAACTAATAATTCTATTTCTAACTTTTAACCTTAAACTCTGTCTAACAGTCTCTACTTCAGGTAATTCTGGCATAATATCACTTCCTACTTAGCTTCATATAAATCTTTACCAATAGATATTTCAACTTCTAAAGGAACACTCAATTTATATATTTTCTCCATAATATCCTTTACAATCTTCTTAACTTCTTCTAATTCATCATTACAAACATTAAATATAAGTTCATCATGTATTTGTAACAACATCTTACTCTTTAACTTCTTCTTTATAAATTCTTTATCAATCTTAATCATAGCCATCTTCAATATATCAGCACTACTACCCTGTATAGGAGTATTTAAAGCCATTCTTTCACCCATACTCCTAATATTATAATTAGTATTCTTAAGCTCATTAATAACTCTTCTTCTACCAGTAATAGTCTTAACATATCCTAGTTCATAAGCCCTTTTTATTTCTTCATCCATATAATTCTTAATACCAGGATAAGTCTTAAAATAATTATCTATAAATTCCCTTGCTTCCTTAGGACTAATACCTAAATCTTGAGATAAACCATAACTTGATATACCATATATAATACCAAAATTAACAGCCTTTGCCCCTCTTCTCATATCCTTAGTAACATTATCCATATCTACATGATATATCAAAGAAGCAGTATGCGTATGAATATCAAAATTATTTAAAAAAGCTTCTTTCATACTATCAATATTAGCTAAATGAGCAAACACCCTAAGTTCTATTTGCGAATAATCACTACTTAAAATAACACTATCCTCATCACTAACAAAACTCTTTCTAATTAACCTACCATATTCATTTCTAATAGGAATATTCTGTAAATTAGGTTCTATAGAAGATAACCTACCAGTCCTAGTTAAAGCTTGTGTATAAATAGTATGTATCTTACCATCATCCATAATATTAGCTTTAAGCCCTTCTATATATGTAGTATATAACTTATTTAACATTCTATATTCAAGTATTAACCCAATAATAGGATAACCTCTTAACTTAGATAAAGTTGCCTCATCTGTAGCATAATTACCACTTTTACCCTTCTTACCATGAGGCATCTCTAATTTATTAAATAATATATCCCCTAATTGTTTAGGACTAGCTATATTAAACTCACACCCAGCCAAATCATATATACTCTTACTAACATCATTAATTCTAGATTGAATATCTTCACCCATTTTATCCAATATCTTACTATCACATCTAATACCTTCATATTCCATTCTACCAAGAACAAAAGACAAAGGCATTTCTATATCGTTATATATATTCAATACCCCACTATGTTTCATTTCATCCATTAACTTATCTTTTATCTCATATATAAACTTAGCCTTCATTACACATCTCTTTGCTCTATCTTCCAAAGACAAATCCTCTTTCTTATCATAAAAAGGAATATCTACTCCCATATCATGAGCAACATAGGCAATATCATCATTAACATTATAATTTAACAAATAACAAGAAAGCATAATATCATCACTAATATTACTTAATTCTATTCCTAATTTCTTAAAACTAACATATAATCTTTTAGCATCATAAGTATAAATATTTCCTTTAATATTAGATAAATCAAAATTATTCCTCAAATAAATATTATTATTCTTATTATATATACCAATACCTAAAATATTTCCCTTATGATAATTAGTATTATCCATATCCATATAAATTGAAACATCATCATTAATCTTTAAATTACCAATATCACTAACAATATTTACCTTAATATCTTCATTATTACTAACAACATCAACCTTCTTAATAAAAGAATAAAACTCTAATTCATTATATAAATCAATCAATTTCTTACTAGTACTATTATTATACTTAATATCAACAAAATCTATATCAATAGGTACTTCTTTATATATAGTAGCAATCTCTTTGCTCATAAAAGCACTATCTCTACCATCTCTAAGTTTGTTACCAATAGTACCTTTAACATCATCAATATGCTCATATAAATTTTCTATAGTATCATATTCTTGTAATAATTTTAAAGCCGTCTTCTCTCCAATCCCCTTAACACCAGGAATATTATCAGAAGAATCACCCATTAAACCCTTTAAATCAATCATTCTAATAGGTTCTATACCATAAGTACTAACAAAAGTATCATGATTCATCATTATATAATCCTTACTCTTTAACAATTTAACAGATACATCATCACTAATTAGTTGCAATAAATCCTTATCACTACTAACAATTAATCCATCATAATTAGAATCCTCATCAATCATTCTAGAAAAAGTCCCAATAATATCATCAGCCTCATAACCAGGAACTTCTAAATATTTAATCCCCATAGCAGTAAGTATTTCCTTAGCAACAGGAAATTGCATTTTTAATTCATCAGGAGTTTCAATCCTACCATCTTTATAACTATCATACTTATCATGCCTAAAAGTCTTTCCTACATCAAAAGCCACCAAAATATACTTAGGATTTTCTTCACTAATAATCTTATTTATCATATTAACAAAACCATACAAACCATTAGTAGGAAAACCCTTACTATTTCTCATAATATTACCACTATAAGCAGTAGCATAATAACTTCTAAACAATAAATTATTACCATCAACTAATATAACCTTTTCCATACCATCACCTAAAACAATTATAACATAATAATAAAACTATTAATAATAATAAATAATAAAATAACAAAAAAAGAGCTTTAAAAGCTCTTTTATTCATATTAATCTTTCGCCTTTTGTTGTTCCCAACAATCATCCCAACTAATACCATCAGTAGCATTAGCAGGAAGTAACTTCCACACAAAAGTAACAAGAGTAGCAACTAAAAATACTGCTACAGCATAAACAACTCTTCTAAAGAAAATCTTTTGTGCTGCCTTCATTTCATCTTCCTTACCAGCAATAACTGCTTTAGCTAAATCCAAAGTACCAAAAATAATTAATAAAACTGGAACTACCCACTTAATTAAGTTTACTATTCTAAAAGCAATATAAAGAACATCCCCTAAATCAGTACAATAATCTACTAAAAAAAACATATTCTTTCCTCCTCACATCTATAAATAAATAATACACTAAAATCAAAATAAAGTCAATGTTTTTTTTATTTATTACTTATTTTACAATATTACCTCTATATTTTAAATTATAAAAAATAACTACAATTCTGTAGTTAAAATTTAAAAAACTTATTCTTTGAAGTATCTGCAGATTCATTAGTTACTTTTTTATATAATCCTAATCTTTCCAAAAATGGAAGCAATATCTTAGAATTATCATCCCTATCATTCATAGGAGGTAAAGCATAAAATATCTTAATTCTTGCCTCTCTACTAAAGACAGAAATATCCTTATCAGAAAGCAAACATTTATTTAAAACAACCTTGTAATTTCTTAACTTAACCAAAGATTTAGGATCTGCCTTAGAAACTTTATTAATAGCTAATAAAGAAGGTTCAATTAAATAAATAAACTCTGTACAAAAACTATTCGCATAATCATCAACAACATTATTCAAATCCATTAAAATAATATTAACATCAGTATATTCTTCTAAATAACGATTTATCTCATCATCCTTAATAGATACCATTCCTTTATCATTAAAAAATATAAAATCAGTTTTATTAATTTCTAAAGAAATAACAGAATAATTCTTCTCTAATTGCTTCTTTATCATATATATCAATGTAGTAGAACCAGCATGATTAGTAAAATTTTTAAACCCAATAACCCTAGGTTTCCTTCTCTTAGAACTTTCGTCACTATCTTGAACAAAACTATTAGATTCACCAATAAAACTACTATTTACATTTTGATACTTAGCTACATCTTTATATTGATTAGGATTATTATATAAATATAATAACTCATCCTCATTTCTAGCAAAATTATATATACCTAAACTAACTAACTTAGATATATAAGCATCATTAACAACAGGATCATCATTTAATAACAATATAATTTTACTAACATCAAGTCCAATAGAAAGTTTTTGAATATTATTAATATCTCTATAGTTTTTAATAGAAGTAATATCCAAAAACATTCTATTGAAGAAAAAATTGGAGAAAGTTTGTACCAACTCCTCAGAAGAAAATTCTCCATTCATAGACTTAATAATATCAACATTCAAATTATTAAATTTTTGTTTATTTAAATTAGATACTATAACATTCATACAATCATCCTCCAATTAATTAACCTGCAATAACCTTTGTCTCTCCACTTGCAACAATAGGTATTTTTAAATCCATAATAGGTAACCTTACTATATGATATACACTAACAGTATAATAATGTTTATTATCACTACCCTTTTGAATAACACAAACACCTAAGCCACTAAAATCTTCCAAAGCAGTACCATTAGTAGCTTTACAATATTCTTCAAAAGGAAGATCATCACCAAACTTAGTAGTATAAGGAACATTAGCCAAATAAGCACTTAATTTAACACTTATATTCCCATCATCCTTACCACTATACTGTTCGTGTTCTAATATATTTATAACATTATTTTTTACTCTATATATCTTAGCAAAATTAAGTGCTACACCAATTACTGAAATATATAAAACAAAGAAAACCATAAATATATATATCATAGCAGTTCCACCATATGCATCTCTCATATAAAATCACCTACCTAAATAACAATTAAAATTAATATTGCTCATCAGCTTTTTTAGTCATTTTAGTCCATTGATCATTAATCCAAGTTTTTGCTAAACCATCTTTTCCAAAAAAGAAAGTAAGAATAGCTATTAAAGCAATAACAGCAATTATAACAACAACTGTCATACTTAATTCACCTGTAGCTTCTTTCATTCAAAACTCACCTCCTTAAATTAAATTTCTTATTATCATATTTAATTACATAGCGTTAGCAAGCATCATAAACATTGATACAAGTAGTAGCAACATTCCGCCTCCGCCAGTACAAACTAACATAATCATTGTCATACTTTCCATACGATTAAGTCTATTCTTATATTTTTGTTCCCTAGCCTTCTCTTGAAGATTAGAAACACTTTTAGAAAATGATAACAATTGTTGATGTTTTCTTTCTTGCTCACCAAGTCCTAATCTATATAACAATCTCATCATTCTCATAGAATCCCTAACAGGATATCTATTAGCAAAATCTGTATAAGGTTGAATACTTGAGTCCCCTGCCTCAATCTTAGCAACCAATTCCTTTAAACCAGGTTTAAATACCGCAGGAGCATCATCAATACTTCTAGCAAGTGCTACTGGCACTGTATAATGCTGTATTAATACCTCTAAACCCTTTAAATAATATGGAAGTAACGAATCAACCTCCGTCAAATGCTTCTTATAATAATTTCGTAAACTAATATAATCATACTTAAAGACAAAAACACCAACAACTAAACAAATTATAACGTTTACAAAACTTAAATTAGAAATAAAGACAAATACCATAACAATAGTTACAAGAAAAGCATTTTTAAATCTCCCCATAAATACTCTTTCAGGATCAACAACCCTATCACCATATTTAGCATATAATAAGAATTCATAATCACTTTCCTTAAGCATATTAAATATATCTTTATTATCTTCTACAAATTTACCTGTATTAATTCTTCCAGTGTAAATAAAGACAAACATCAATATAATTCCAAATATTAAAATCTCTGTATACATACTACTCAGCCCCCACATTCTCATTATAGAATTTCTCACCTTTTAATAAAAAGTAAGTATTTATAAAAATCAAACCATGTAGCGCGATAACAATAAGAACATTATTTAACATAGAAATATAAGTATCAATCTGTACCAAAAATTGCAGCAAAATAACAATACCATAAAGAGCAAAACCAAATAACAAAAACTGCCTATGGAAATTAGCTCTATCCATTCTGTCCCTATAAACACCTTCAACTAAAATATCTATATCAGATAACATATTTTCAAATGTTTCAGCAGTATCCTTAGCACCTTCTTTAGTAACTTGTAAAAACAATTGATGCATATTCTTTACCATAAAGAAAGGATATTTAGAATTCATATATTCAATTGAGGCATAAACATCACCTTTTTCATATGATAAAGCTATCATAGTCTTTACATCAGATAAAACAGGATCTTCTAATATACCAGATTCAACAACTCCCTCTAAAGACTTAACAAAAGCCTGTGTAGTTGCAAACTCCATTATAGTATTAGTAACATATACTTGAATCTGTTCAAATATAAATTCACTATATTGCCTTTTTGACCTCAAATATGTCAAATAAGGAACAAAAGCTATAGCAATAGCTAAATAAAATAAAGACCACCAAATACTATAAAAATACAAATATCCAACTCCAGCAGCAAAAGCACCAATTAAAACAACCTGCATAATATATTGCCTTGGAGTATAATCTATACCTAATGCCTTAATCTTATTACGCATCTCTTTATATGAATAAGGTGCATATTTATCATATAGACTAGTAGCTTGCTGAGAAATAAATTTATATACACCTTCACCAGTACTAGATCTATACGTAATAATAAATATTATTATCAATCCAACAATAAAAACTTCTAACATATACTCACCTCAATTCACTACTATACATTACTTACATTAGTATATAATAAATTTGTATTTTTTTCAATAGGATTACTATTAACCATACCATTATTATTAACATTAGTACCTAAATTATTATCATTTACAATATTATTATTAACATTGCCAACATTATTATTACTAACATTTACATTATTATCACTAATTAATTCATAATTTAAATTTAACAATGGATTAATACCATTATTCAAATTGTTAGTCCCATTTATAACATTATTATTAGGAACAACATTTTCCTGTACTGGATTACTATTTGGTACAGGAATATTATTTTGCACAGGTTGATTAACAACAGAAATGTTAGAATTCTCATCAGCAGCCTCATGAAAACTTTCTTTTACCAAAGTGTCAGGTTGCATAATAACACCTTGACTTTCCAAATAACCTAAAAGATATTTAGTAGGATTATTTAAAATTGTCTTACCATCTGGGGTTCTTTTATATAAAATTTTATAACCAGGTGTATTATCATCATCCACATAAAATTCTACAACCTCAGCAACTTCTCTCTTAAATCTCTGTAACTCTTTACTATAATATCCCTTAATATGTACACCTAACTGTACATATCTATGTATACTCCTTAAAAACTGATCCATATCAATACTAGATTCTAGTAAACTATACAAACGGCTAGGTATAGACTCAGCTTTTTCAGCATGTATAGTAGACAAAATATTATGTCCAGAAGATATAGAGTCACGAACAGCCATAACAGCTTCAGCACTTCTAACCTCAGATAACAATATCCATCTAGGATTCTGTCTCATACAAGTAACAAGAACATCAGCATAACTAGCTATATTATTAGTCTTCATTGCCACTATGTCCCTTTGAGGAAATATTTTATCTAAGTGCAATTCAAGAGTATCCTCAATAGTAATAAGCTTTTCATCAGTTTTAGTATGAGCAGCTAAATACTTAACAAACTCTGTTTTACCACTACCAGTTTCACCACTTACTAGTATATTACAATGTCCCTCTACGCACTTAAGCAAAAAATCATGAATATCTAATCTAATATAATCTTCTTTTAATATTTTTTCTTTCTCCAGCCTAATTTTAGCAGGAGTTTTACGAATAAGAACAGCTATTCCATTTCTTGCAATAGAATCATGAACAAAGTTCATACGAAGTTCATCACTCTCAGCATCAAGAAATGGATTAGCCATATTAAAGGCTTTACCCATTGAATTAGCACACTGAAAAGCCATTTTTTCCATAAACGCATTATTTACAGCAGGATTTTCAACCCTATATACACCTTTAGATAACGTCTTTAACCATACTTGTCCACCATTACTATATGATATATCAGTTACGTCATCATTATCTAAATAAACTTGAATAGGCCCAAAATCAACTTGAGTAAATTCATTCATGAATTATCACCCCTTATTGATTAATTCTTTTTAGTATCTTTTTTCTCTTCTTTACTTTCAGTTACTTCTTTAGTAGTTGATAAAATTTCATCTACAGAAACCATCTTAGTTTTTTCATTAATAAATTTTTGAATATCTTCACTACTAACCATTACAGCATCATCATTAGTAAGTTCTTTAGTATTAGGAACCAAAATCAATTCTACATTATATTGACCAGCTAAATATATAGCTTTCCTAAATAATAAATGCATATCTTCTGGTAAAGCAAATAACATATAAGCAGGAATTCTAGCTTCTTCCGTAGTATCAAATACATGTTGTCCAGCACTATCCTTTACATCTAATATTTCAACATTACTAATAAATTTACCAAACATAATAGTATTATCATCATTAGTACCCTTAAAATAAATATTAATATATTCTCCTGGCATCATACTATTAGCATAAGTACTATCCATATCAACTTTATAATTTATAACAGTATAGCCTTTCTTTACATTAATAAATGAAGAATTAGGTAAACTTTTTTCATCTATAAGTAAATCAGTATAGAAAATACTACCTTCAGCTATCATAGTATTATAATTAGAATACTTTCCAACTATATCATCAACATTTTTATAATAACTTCCCTTCAAGAATGACGCAGGAACATTCATATAAGCAACCATATCAGCAGTAATCTTAGTTTTAGGCTGAATAGTATGTTGCGCATAAGGAACCCTTGTCAAAGAAACTCTTTGATTTATCCTAACATTATAACCAACCCACAAAACAGCAACACAAAGTAACACCCCTAGAATAGTAACAGTATTCCTATTACCCAAAAATTTTTTTAATGAACCAGACAAATTATTCATTAATATCACCCTTTCTTTTTTTTATATCAAAATTATTAATCTACTACTTCTAAAATACCAGATAAATAATTTGTTATATTTACATCATTCACCATAGATTCATAACTCTTATTACCAGACGTTACTATAACACTAGCTTTAGGCGGAGATTCAATAATATCATAAAATTCTATATCATAAGAATCAACATTACCTGAAATACTCTCAGAAAATCTTCTAGTAAAATTCTCCACAAATTTTTGTTCAGATATTTTTAAATTACCATTACATCCAGTATAAATATATGCGCCACTAGCATCTTTTTCAGGAACCTGACTATTATTATATTTCACAGCACTACTCCTATAACAAGCAAAATCAACAGATTCCAACATTGCAGCTTCCATAGACTCTTTTAAAACATAATACTCACTATCATTATCAAGAGTAATAGATTCAAACAACATAATAATTATAATACCGACCATTCCAAAAAATATCATAGCCATTCCCATAAAACCATATCTCATTTTTAAATATCACCTACCTATTTATTAGGGTCATTATCGCAGCCTTTACTAAATTCTCCAAGATTACAATAAGAAATACCAGAATTACATACACGTTCTCCAAATATTAATCCACTACCAGTATTAACTTCAGGACAAACAACATTACTCTTACCATTAGATAACATATGATCCCAGTTAGTATAACTAGTATCATTAAATTTTCTTACATCAGATAAAGAATTTTTACTAGCATCGTTATTATCATATTTATTAATATGAATAGAATATAATGGTTTATCAATATTAGAAAAAGTATTGCCTAACCTATTAGGATTCTCTTTATACCATTTACTCCAATTACTAGGAACCTTCTTAGGAAAAGGATTATTAACATTTATACTTCTATAATTATATTTTAATTCTTTACCTTTAACAGTAGTAGAACAACTTAATTTATGATTAATTACAATACCCTCATGATTACTTAAATTAACTCCATTTACACCAATTGTTTTAAAATCAACTGTTTTTAGATTACTTGGATAATCAATAGGAATATAATATAAAGTTTGTTTTAACTCATTTACACCCAGTATATAATTTTGTCCACAATCATTAGCAATTGTATCTAAGTATTTAATAGATCCATTATTATATTTAGTTCCTTGTTCATTCAAATATTTCCTAGCTATACAAGAAGTATTCAAATTAACATTAAAAAAATATTTACGATGAAAATTAACATTACCATCAGTAGAATTACTATTATCATATTTATCCAATGTAGTTGTAGTCTTTACTATAGAAGTCTTAACAGTATTATTGCTATCAAGATAATTATTACTATCAACAGATTGAAATATTCTTATATTTTTATCTAATTTTCTACCTTTTCCTAATCCCCTAGTATCAGAAAGATCATCTAATTTATTCATAATTTTTTGACCAAAAGAAGTATTTGCACTTATAGGATTAGAACATTTATCATCAGTATAAATATCACCCAATTTAACATTGTCAACAATAGAAAATTCAATAGGACCACTATTTTTAGCATTTTTCCCATTGTCAAAAGTAATATTAGATACAACATCATAATCATCTTTATTACCCTTCACCAAATAATACTTACCACCAACAAGACTAACAGTTACTCCAGCACCTCCCTTTATAAGGGATGCATACCTAACAGTAAAATCATTTACAATAGTAGCACTAGTATTAAATCCACTTCCAATATAAGGAACTTCAGTAGGTTTTTTGACTGTTAAAGTAGATTTTTCTGTAATCAACAAAGGAATAGTGGATAAAGAAGCCCTAATTTTGACACAATCAGTTCCCTTACCAGCAGCAATTAAATCAGAAATTGTCTTGCCATTTTCTTTTTTATAAAATTTTAAATCCGTTATTTCTCCATTATCAAAAGAAAACTTTTTATTTTTTATATTATAATAAAGAAAATCAGGTAAACTAGGAACTATTTCTTTAAGATTTATATTTACTTTTACAGAAGAATTAAATTTTTGAATTCCCTCACCATTACTTTTATTATGAGTCTTCGTATACGTTTTAACAGGACCATTTTCTGTTTTAGGTTCTTGTTTACATTGTATAGCATCCCTTACAATACCAGCAATCCTATCAGCAACTGTAGAAGAAGAATTTACTATACTAGCATCAACGATCTTATTTTCTCCTATTTTAAACCAGCTAGTCCCTGGAAAATCGTTTTTCATTTTATCGCCTGTTTTTGGAACATTAACACATTTCCCATTTTCTATTCTATAACAACGTTTAATCCTATATTTTCCTGTTTCTGAATCATATTTTAATCCACAGTCAGGTTCATTTTTATTTCTTCCCTTTGTACTTGTTCCCCAAACTCTACAAATGTGTTTTTCATTAACATAAAGATGAAATCTGTGCTGATAATATAGTGTTCCATTACCATTACCATTAGATTTAATAAATTGATCAAGCCTTGTTTTTGTCATATCAAAATAAATATAATCACCAGAAGGATAGCCAAAGAATTCACCAGCATCAGGATAACTATTTTTCTTTATCTCATAAGTATAAATAGTTTTACCATCAATATAATCACGTAAAGCCTTAACACCAGTATGATATGGTGTATTACTATTTAAACCTTCATAAGTTTCAGCACTAGGATTCAAAAGAAATTTAGCATATTGATCACCATCAGGATTTACAGCCGTATCGCCTAAATCAATACCTACAGTAATTACCTTTGCCTGCTTATTTAGAGTTAATAATTTACTCTTTAAGGTATTAAAAGTTCTTGCAACCCAAAATACTCTACGAGGTCCAGAAGAACCAGAACCATAAAATTCATTTGTACCTCCCCTGATATAATTTGCCTTTAAAGCCATTTTAGAAAAATTTGCATTAAGAAATCCTTGAGTTGGATAACCATCAGTAATAAAAATAACTATTGGAATTTGATTTCCACTATTTTTTGCCTCCAATAAAGACCAAGCCTTATATAAAGGATATTGCAAATCAGTATAATCTCCATACTTTTCGCCTTCAGATTCTTTTTTTATAAATCTATTACTATTATCAGTATTTTTATATCTATTATAAGCATTCCTTATGCTTAACCAACCAGTAGCACTTCTATCTGCCAAATCATAAAAAACATTAGTTTTATCGCCAGTTTCCATACCACCAAATTTCACTAAATTAACACTACCAGTACCATTATCCAAACTATCTAGCTCTCCTAAAATATTAGCTATTGCTCTATTGGTATTTCCAACCCTATTTCCTACTTTCATAGAACCACTAATATCTACAAGAATAACAACATTATAAGAATATGATTCATCGCATCCTGGTATTATCTTAGTATTTGAAAGATAAATACTAGTAGACATACCAGTTATATTTTCCGAAGTATCAGATTCAGAAACACATTCCTTACTTGTAACACTACTTTTAACACTGGTTGTTGTTATATCAGCTTCTCTTATTTTAATAACATCACCCACATTAATATCAGCAGTATTAGGAGCCGCTTCAACCACTACAATACCAATAAAATATATAACAAAAAATAAAAATATATTTTTTTTCATGACCTAACCTCATTTCACAAAACTAATCCAAACGATTGTCTTTTATTTTTTTCTTTATAAATAAAATCAACAAGACAATTATTAAAATAGCAATTGGAATAAAATAATAATAATAACCAGTTACAAAATTTAAAAGATTATCAAATATTCCTCCATTACTAGCTGCATTATACTCAGCTACCAAATTATCAAATTGCTTGTCTGTAAATTCCTCTTCAGTCCACTCGTCACAAATTTCCAAATCACTATGTTGTTCACAAAAAGGAGACTGACTATACTCATTAAACTTAGGTAAATTTATAGTTATATAATCAACCACTACATCACATTTTTTTGAATAAACCTTAAATCCTTTTTTTCCACTCTGTATAAAATTTTTTTGCGCATTAACCTCAAATAAAAAATTATTATCATTATCATCAATAAAAACATAAAAATCATTATCCAGAGCCTCAAAGTAAACTTCATAAGTTTGAAAATCACCATCAGTCACAGAATATCCAACATAATCATACTGATAAGTTATTCTTTTAGATAACTGTTTTAAATAATCAATCTCATTACTATCACAATCTTCTGCTTTTACGTATAAATTAAAACTTAAAAACAAGAATAAGATTAAGCAAATATATTTAAATTGTCTCATATACAATATTCACCTACTCTCCTATTAAAAATAATAACATTTTTTTTATAAAAAATAAAGTTTTTTTTGTATTTTTTTAAAAAAAGTGTTATTATATATATTACATATAAAGGAGATTTTTATGAAAGAAAAAAATAATAGATTATTTGTTACACTAATAATAATATTTATAATAATAGTATCATCACTATTAATTATTAATATTTTAAATCCAAAGAAAGGACAACTAGTAGCAATAAACTACAAAGAATATAAAAATAAAATTAATAAAAAAGATTCATTTATCTTAGTAGTAAGTGCTAGTACATGTTCACATTGTGCTGAATATAAACCAAAATTAATTAAAATTGCCAGCAAAAACAATATAAATATTTACTACATAGATTATGACTTAGAATCTTCTAAAGATCAAAAAGAATTTTTAGATAATAATAAATTAAATGGATCAACACCTATAACTCTATTTATAAAGAACGGAAAACAAACTAGTTTATTTGATAGAATTGAAGGAGATGTTTCTCAAGAGAAAGCAATAGAAAAATTTAAAAAAATGGGATTTATTAAGTAATAAATCCTATTTTTATTGATTTTTTTAGACTTTTATTATATAATTATAAGCGTATTTAAAAAGCGCCCATAGCTCAACTGGATAGAGCGTTTGGCTACGGACCAAAAGGTTTGGGGTTCGAATCCCTATGGGCGCACCATAAAATAAATAAAACGACCATAAAAGTCGTTTTTTATTATTACATATATTTAATAAACACTAATATTTTTTTATGATATAATTAAAATGAGGTGCAATATGAATTATAAAAAATATTTAACTAATGAACTAAAACTTGATAAACAACAATTAATAGGTATTACTTGCCTAATAATAGTAATATCTGGAATATTTGGCTGGATATATGAATTTATCTTTTATTACTTTAATGGAGGATGTAAAACATTTTATATGCAAGGAGGAAACTTCTTACCTTGGATAAATATTTATGCAATAGGAAGTATAATGATTATCTTACTAACAAAAAAAGTAAGAAAATATCCTATCATAGTATTCTTAATTGGCATAATATCCACAGGAATATTAGAATACTTTTCTGGATTAGCTATATTTAAATTATACAATTTAAGATTATGGGACTATAATAAAGAAATATTAAACTTTGGTAACATTGATGGCTTTGTATGCTTAAGAAGTATAATGTTCTTTGGAATGTCCTCTCTATTACTAATTTATATAATATTACCATTTTGTATATATTTATCTAAAAAAATTAATAAAAAAACTTTCTTAATTATAAGTATAAGCTTATGTAGCATAATATTATTTGATGAATTATATAATCTAATATTTGCCAGATTATTAAATCTCCCTCGAGCATCAGATGTATATAAAGGATTAGGCTTTAAATATGTAAAATTTTAATAAAAAAAACTCTTGATTATCAAGAGTTTTTTATTATATAAATGATACTATCATTAACACCACAAATATCAAAATTAATAGGCCTAATATAAATCTCCATATATACTTTAACCATTTAGAATAAGGAACTTCTAAATAAGTAAGACCTATAATTAACATAATACTAGTAGGGCCACATATCTGTACTAGACCATAAAAACTTTGGAATATTGTTGCATAAACATTTAAATTAGCCTTATCTGTTAAACTTGAAGTAATATTAGAAAAAATACCAGCTACTACATAGAAAACATCAACATTAAGAATTGCACCCAACACTGACAATAAAGAAGCAACAATAACATTATCACCAAAACTCTCACCAGCATTTGTAATAAGAGTTTCAACAAACCCATTATTATAAGCTGCTACTAAAACAGTATATGCTAAAGCAACAATCATTACAGCAGGTACCATTTTTCTAATACCATAAACAAATCCATTAATAAGATCTTTAAACTTAACTTTTGAAATAAGTTTCATAATTAGTAAGAATAGAGAAATACATATACTAGCCATTAAATAGCTACCCATCTCTCCCCATCTACCAAAAGCTGTAATATTTTTAGAAATCAAACTAGTAAACACAGCATATTTACCAATTTTTAATCCAGTCAACCAAGTATGGAACTTATCAAAACAAGTAAATCCAAACAAATCATTCCATGGCATATAACCTAAAACTAATACAACAAACAATAAAGATGCAAATACAATTAAAGGCCATACTTTAACAGAAGAAACATCTTCTTTAGTCTTTGTCTTAGGTTGAACATTAAATACATCATCAGTACTTAATAATACTTTTTCATTCTCATTTTCAACATTTTTAATATGTTTAATAATAAAGAATATCAATAAAGCAGTTCCCAAAACTAATAATATAACTTTAGGAATAACATTTTTCCAAATACCATCTAATCCAGCTACCTTATCAAATACTGTAAAAGTTGTTCCATATTGACTTGAACCATCTCTAAAACTAAAGAACAATCCACCAATAATACCAACAAAAGTAGCAACTACAGTTGATGATAAAGCAACAAATTTATCATAACCCAATAATAAAATAACTGAAATTACAAAAGGTATAAAAATAAGCGCCAACAAATTAAATCCACCAATAGATGTAAGTAATACAAAAACAATAGTAGAAATAATTATAAATAATTTTTTCCTTTCTTTAACTTTTTCTGCAGTAACAGTTAATAATTTCTTATATGCTGGAATCTTATTCAAAGCTCCATACATACCACCTACTACAAAAATAAATAATATTGTTTCAAAGAAATAATAATATGATTGAAAATAATCAATTAATAAATCTCCTATAGCAACATAGCTAATACCACTTCTTCCTTCAATAAAGTAGCTAGCAATTACAATCAATAATAAGATAATTAAAATTGATGCAACAAAACCAAATTTCTTTACTTTCTTCATAATTTACCTCCAATTTCATTATAGCACAATCGTTATTTTTTACTACAATTTTACCCATTTGTTTACTAAAACAGCAAAAAAATTAACCATTAATTAAATAATAGTTAATTTTTATTTATACTGTATTACCATTTTTTATATCTGCTTTAGTTAGAGAAAAAATAACAGCAAAATAAGCATAAGGCATTTTTTCCTCAAAACCAAATATTTTATCTGCATCTTGTGGCACTTTAGTTCTTTCTTCAGACATCGAATCAATTACTATATATTTATTATCATCTGTTTTACCAGTTAAAACAATATAATGTCCTCCTTTAGTCCAATAACCTTTTTTACCACTATCTCTACCATATTCATTCTGTACATGCACAATGACTTTTTTCCCATCATCCAAAGCTTTATCAATTTCGGGTTTATATGCACCAAGACAATCATTTTCATAACCACCAATTATTTCAGGTTCATCTAACCCATAAATTTTTGCTAAATCATTAAAAGCATTACGTGTCTTTGATGTATCAACACCATTTTCATAAGCTTTAGTAGCTATTGCCTCTGGAGATTGATATTCATTAGACAAAAAACTATTAAATAGAGTTGCAAAAGCAAAAATACCACAACCACTTTTTTTTAAATTATCATCACTATATGGAATTTTTTCATATTTATTACACTGTTGATTATACCAATAACCATCATTATATTTTTTACATTCAACTTCTGAATCAATAGAAACAGTTTCCGTATCACAATTACTTCCTAATTTTTTAATTTTAAATTTTTCAGCATTACTAACATCAATTGTTAAATCAATCATATCATTAGTAGATACTGATTTAATACTAGAATCATTTCCCATATAACACCACTACTTATCTTTAGGTTTCATTGTTGGAAACAAAATTACTTCTTGAATAGAATCTTGCTCAGTAAGTAACATTACCAACCTATCAATTCCATACCCTATACCACCAGCAGGAGGCATACCATATTCCAAAGCCTCAACAAAATCATAATCTATATCATTAGCTTCCTCATTACCAAGCTCTCTTTCCTTAATTTGAGCTTCAAATCTCTCTAACTGATCAATAGGATCATTCAATTCCGTATAAGCATTAGCAAACTCTTTACCACCAATAAATAATTCAAATCTATCAACAAATCTAGGATCATCTGGATTTTTCTTTGTAAGAGGACTTAATTCAATAGGATGTCCATATAAAAACGTTGGTTGAATCAAATCTTCTTCAACATATTTTTCAAAGAATTTATTAATAATATGTCCATAAGATTTCTCGTGTTCCTCTAATTCTATATCATGTTCCTTAGCCAATTTTAAACATTCATCTAAATCTTTAATCTTTTTAAAATCTATTTTAGTTTTTTCTTTTATAGCATCAGTCATACTTACCTTCTTAAAAGGCTTAGACAAATCTATTTCATTACCATACCAAGTAAATACATTCTTACCAACAGCTTTATCAGCAACAAATTTAAACATTCTCTCAGTTTGATCCATCATACCATCTAAATCAGAATAAGCTTTATAAGCCTCCATTAAAGTGAACTCTGGATTATGCTTAGGATCCATTCCTTCATTTCTAAAAGTTCTACCTATTTCATAAACAGATTCCATACCACCAACTAAAAGCCTTTTTAAAGGAAGTTCCAAAGCTATTCTCAAATACATATCAATATCTAAAGTATTATGATGAGTAACAAAAGGTCTAGCGGCAGCACCTGTAAGTAAATTAGTAAGAATAGGAGTCTCTACTTCTACATACCCTTCATTATCCATAAACTCCTGAATAGCTCTAATAATCTTAGGTCTAACAAAAGCTACTCTCTTAGCTTCTTCATTACAAATTAAATCTAAATACCTTTTTCTTAACCTATCTTCTATATTAGTAAGACCATGAAATTTTTCAGGTAAAACTCTCAAAGATTTAACTAAATGCGTATATTCTAAACACTTAACAGTCATTTCTCCAGTTCTAGTCTTCATAACCTTACCAGTTACACCAACTATATCTCCAATATCAGCACTCTTAAATAAATTATATACCTCTTCACCAACATCATTAATAGATATATATACTTGCATTTTCCCCGCTTTATCTTGAATACTAAAGAAAGAAGCCTTTCCCATTTTTCTTATAAACATAATTCTACCAGCAATAGTAACACGAGTATCCATTTCTTCCAATTTATCATGTTCAATATCCCCATACTCTTCCCTAATTTCTGAAGATAAATGTGTTCTATTAAATACATGTCCAAAAGGATCTATCCCCATATTTCTAATTTTTTCAGCTTTCTCTCTTCTAACAATCTCCTGATCAGTTCTATTAATTTCTTCCATTCCTTTCACCTTCCTACTTACAATCTATAACAACACTATTACTCATAATATCATTAAGAGATAAATTATCTTCTCTTTTATTAATCATTATTACAGATGCTAACATATAAATTAATCTAATAATATTAATTAATCCACATAGAACCATATACATAACTCCCCTTGTTAAATATAACATGATAACAAGAAACAACGCAGGTATTATATCATCTATAATACTAGTTCTAATAATTAATTTAAACAAACTAATTCTTTTATTATCATTATTAATAATCCTAATCCCCATAAGTTTCTTACCAATACTAGCACCATCATTTAAATATTGAAACATTATAAAATATCCTATACATATAATAGCATACAAAGTATTATAAGTTACATTAACCATTCCCATATCATAATTAATATTAGAAACTAACTTTATATATTCACTATCAGATATCTCCCTATTAACATAACTATTATTAACAGAATATAATTCTTTATTTAAACTTTCTAACTTAGAAGTATTATTTCCCAAAGATATAATAGATACGATTAAACCAACAATAAACATATCTATAACATAAGCCAGAAGTCTTTTCTTTAAACTAGCATGTTTCATAACATCACACTCACAAAATTATTATACACTAAGTACTTAATTTATTCAAATAGTTTTTAAGTATATTCCTAATCTCTTCTTCATTATTTGCCTTAAATATTTCCCTCTTAATATTAATACAATCAGGCATACCTTTTATATACCAAGCTATATGACTTCTCATCTCTAAAATAGCAACCTTTTCCTTTTTTATCTCTAATAGATAACTCATATGATGAAAACACATATCTATTCTTTCTAAATATGATACAGGAATAGGCTTAATTCCCTTGTCAAAATAGTTAACTAAATCTCTAATCAACCAAGGATTTCCCAAACATCCTCTACCTATCATAATAGCATCAACACCAGTATTAAACATTAATATTGCACTATATATATCAGTTATATCCCCATTACCAATAACAGGAATAGATACACTTTCTTTAACACTCCTAATTACATCATAATTAACCTTACCAGAATATCCTTGACTCCTAGTTCTACCATGAACAGCAATTGCACTAGCACCAGCCTCTTCACATTTTTTAGCAATCTCCACTGCATTAATACTCTTATCATCCCAACCAATTCTCATCTTTACCGTAACAGGAATAGATGAACTAGATACTACAGACTTTACTATTTCATATGCTTTAGAAGGATCCTTTAAAAGAGCAGAACCAGCCTTAGACTTAATAGCAACCTTAGGAACAGGACATCCCATATTAATATCAATAATATCGCATAATTTATTTTCACTAATATATTTAGCTGCTTTAGCCATCGTATCAGCATTAGAACCAAATATTTGTATCGCAATAGGTATATTTAACTTATCATATCCTCTTAACATATCTAATGTTTTTTTATTACTTCTAATAATAGCCTCTGCACTAATTAATTCCGTAACAGCATAACCAACTCCCATTTCTTCACATATTTTTATATAAGGATAATTAGAAACACCTGCCATAGGAGCTAACACTATATTATTCTTTATTTCAACATTACCTATCTTAAACAAAAGAATCACCTCTAAACAAAAGTATTTTACCATATAATTAGCAAAACAAAAAGTATTTTATAATAATTAAAAATATATTATAATTAACTTAGGTGATATTATGAATAACGAAGAAAAAATAAAATTATTAAACCAATACATAAAAGAATCAAATAATATAGTCTTCTTTGGCGGAGCCGGTGTTTCTACCGAAAGTGGTATAAAAGACTTTAGAAGTAGAGATGGATTATATAATCAAAAGTATAAATATCCTCCAGAACAAATATTATCTCATTCTTTCTTTATAAATAATACAGAAGAATTCTATAAATTCTATCACGATAAATTAAACTGTTTAAATATTAAACCAAATATCTGTCATAAATACTTAACAAAATTAGAAAAAGAAGGAAAATTAAAAGCCATAATTACTCAAAATATAGATGGGCTCCATCAAAAAGCAGGAAGTAAAAATATCTTAGAATTACATGGAACTATCTACGAAAACTATTGTACAAAATGCTACAAATCATATAATGCAGAATATATCTTCAAAGAAAAAAAGATTCCCACATGTACTTGTGGAAATATAATAAAACCAAATATTGTACTATATGAAGAACCATTAAATAGTAACATAATAAATAATACTATAAAATACATATCAAACTGCGATTTATTAATAATAGCAGGAACTTCTCTAACAGTATATCCTGCAGCTTCATTCATCCATTATTTTAACGGAAAACACATAGTAATTATTAACAAAGATACAACACCTATGGATAACATAGCAGACCTAGTAATAAATGATTCCATTGGAAATGTCTTTTCTAAATTAAAATAGAAGTTAAACTTCTATTTTTCTATTTAAAACAGCAACATGAACCACATTGTACATTAGTACAAGTATTCTCTTCACAACAAGTATATCTTGGTTGATATGTATGTCTGTAAACATGATTATTAATTATTCTAGTATTAATAGGACAAATATGAGGAACTTCATGAATAAAAGTTCTATTAACAACCCTTTCTCTACCAGGTTCAACTATAGGATTCATAACATCTCCCATAGGTTGTTGAAATCCTCCCATCATATTAGTATTAATATTCATATTATCATTCATATTAGTATTAATATTATCATTAGTTATATTAATATCAATATCTTCTTGCCTAAATCCATTATCAAACATTTATAATACCTCCTATCTACTTTATAATATGAAGTACTATAAGAATTACCTATTATAAACATCATAGATTTATAAATTTCCTTTATACTTTAAATATCCCCCATCTATACTATAAACATTATATCCAAACTTAACCAACCTAGAAGCAACATCCCTACTTTGTTCCCCATAATCACAATATAAATAATAAGTATTATTTTTATCTAAATAACGACTATAATTACTAAGTAATTTATAATAAGGAATATTTATTGCCCCATCAATATGCCCCTGATTATAATAATAACTATTCCTAATATCAATAATTATTGATTCTTTAAATTCATCCATCTAACCACCCCTAATTTAATATATCAAAAAATTAAAATAACGAATGTATAAACAACTAAAAAAAGGAATATAAATATTCCTTTTAATTATCACTAAAGAAATCATCAAAAAACGAATCACTATTAGTTCCATCATGATACATAGAACTATCAGTTTCAACAGTCTCTTCTGGATCAGACTCCACAACATTTTCACTAGAAGTTCCCGCTGCTTCTTTTCGTTCCTCTTCTTCTAATTCAGCAATTTTAGCATCTATCTTCTTTACCAAATCATCAACATTAAATGAATCTTCAGAAGAAGCTGGAACACTATCATTTCCCAACAAAGAATTAAGTCCACCATCTTGTGGCATTCCAGCAAAAGGATTACCACCCATTCCGCCAAATGGATTAGCAAAAGGATTTCCCATACCACCAGAAGGATCTATATCAGAAGAACTCATCATCTCTTCCATTTTTTGAGCTTTTCTAGCTTTAACAAACTCTCTTATATCAAATAATTGAACTTCTTTCTTTTCTCTTTCAGGAAAAGTAGCTTTACCAAAAGATTCTCCCCATAAACCATCCCTATTCATTACCCAGTTAGGAATCATTTTAGTCTTAAAAGGCATCATCCTAAGTCTAAGAGAAATAGAACTATCCTTTTCCATTCTCTGTAAATCACTAACAGTAACCAAAGGTGTAGAAGAGGTTTTTTCCTTTTCTTTTGATTTTACTTCACCACATAATTTAGATAACTCTTCCAAAGCTTGTAACTCAGCACTTATCAAATATAAAATATTACAGTTACCTTTAATAGTCTCAGCATTTTCCTTACCATAAACCTGTGTAAGCTGAGCAAAGTTCTGAATAATAAATGTAAACCTAATATGTCTACTACGAGCTGCTGTAACCATAGTAGTAACATCCTTTAAAGGAGGCATATTAGCAAACTCATCCAAAATAAAATTAGTTCTATAAGGTAAATGTCCACCAGACTCTTGAGCAACATCAATTAAAGTCTCATAACATTGTTTAATAAAAATGGTAGCCAGTGGATGTAAAGTCTTTTTCTCATCTTGTACAACCATAAATACAGCTGTTTTCTTTCTACCAATATCCTTCATATCAAAATCACTATATGATAACATTTCAGACAAATTATCTCTTGAAGAAAATAATTTTACTTTTTGCTTAAAAGTAGATAAAACTCCACCCTTAGTTTCTTCAGGAGCAAAAACAGTACCAGAAGCATTAATATAAGCTGGTCTAGAAGGATCCTTATCCTTAAAGTATTCCTTTATATAATTATTATTAGGACCTCCAAATCTTTCCTCTCCTAAATTAGACATAAGATTCATACTATTTAAATTCACTTGTTCCTCAGTAGCATCCTCAAATAAACCTAGAGCAAGACCAGAAAAATAATCAGCACCAGATTTCTCCCAGAAAGGATCTCCCGTATTTTTTTCATCATAAAGTATATTTAATGCTAAATCATCAAGAAGCTCTACCGCTTTATCAGTATTCCCTTCCTGATAAAGTTTATAAGGCAAATTCATAGGATTCCAAGCATTACCTCTTTGTGGATCACGAAAATTAAGAACAACAACATTATATCCATAAGCCTTTAACATTTCTCCAGTTTCTTCAAAAAGCTCACCCTTTGGATCCGTAAGAATCATAGATTCCCCAGCCTTAGCTAAAACTTTAATCATAGGAAATACAACTATCTGTGTTTTACCAGAACCAGTAGCACCAATAATAACATTGTGAGCTTCACCATCATCAACCCACATTTTTTTACCATTATTAATTACTACTATACCAGCATGAGCTAAAGTCTTATCCTTAGGATTAATCTCTGATAAAGTTTTTTTCATTTCTTTATCTTTACACCATCTAGCATACCCTTTATCCTTCTTTTTATCTATACCAAAGCCTTTATCAGTATCAAAAAAATATGATTTAACTGAGAAAAAAGATGCCCCTAAAATAGCAAAAAAGAAAAATAAAGTATATAATATATTACTAGGATAAAATCCCTTAAAAGGAAGAAAACCAGAAAAAGTTCCATCTGTAGCCAAAGTTCTAACATTAGCAACCGCTACAGCACATATATATAATAAAAATATACAAAAACCAATAAAAATTTTAAAATCTTTTTCATCAGCTCGAAATTTCATATTAAATTCCTCCTCAAAACAATTAAACTTATCAAAAAAATTATAACACATAACAAGAAAACTATCAATTAATTTTTTGCCTTTTTTGTTAATTATAAGTTATAAAACAGTTATTTTTAAGCATTATTTAAAAATAAATGTTGTTTTTTTAAATAAATTCTGCTATTATAGGTATGTGCTTTAGAAGGGAGGATACTATGAGTAAAGAAACTAACAAGAAAACTACTAACAAAAAAAATGAAAAAGTAGTAAAAAATAATAAAACTAAATCTAAAGACACAAAAAAAACAATTAAAGAAGAAAAAAAGAATATTAACAAAAAACATAACACCAAAGAAATAAAAGAAGAGAAAAAAATCACGCCAATAGAAGAAACTATTAAAGAATATGATTATGATCTAGAAGATTTCGAAAAAGAAGAAGAAATTGAAGAAGTTAACTTAAAAACATCTAAAGACAAAGAAGAAGAAAGAAAAAGAAAAGAAGAAAAAAGAGCAAAAAGAATTGCTGAAAAAGAAAGAAAAAAAGAAGAAAAGCAAAAACTAAAAGCTGAAAAAATAAAAGAAAAAGAAATAAGTATAGTTAAAAATCAAAAATCAAAAAACATTGCAAAAAGAAATAAAAACACCAAATTAATTCAAATTGGTCAATTCTTAGAAACAAATAGATATTTAATAGCTAGTTTTGTTCTAGGAGCAATCGTTACCTCATTAATAGGCTTTATTATTTGGCCAGAAAGAATCGCAACTTTAAAAAATGGTGAAGAACCAATTGTTAAAGTTGGAAAAAACACTTATACAGCAGATAATTTATACACAAAAATGAAAAGTCATTATAATGTCAGTCAACTATTAGATCAAATAGATGATGATTTACTAACAAAACTATACCCTGAAGATAATGACATGAAAAATGAAATAAAACAAAATGCTGAATACTACATAAATATGTACAAACAATATTATAACTATACAGAAGAACAATTCTTATCTTCAAACGGTTTTGCTAATTACAATGCATTCTTAGAATATTTAAGACTAGATTATCGTCGCAAAAAATATTTAGATAAATATGTAGAAGATAATTTAACTGATAAAGAAATAGAAAATTATTATAACAAAAATGTTTATGGAGATATCAATTGTCAACATATCTTAGTAGAAACTTCCGAAGAAGAAGATAGTAAAAAATTAAAAGATGCTGAAGGAAAAAAACTAGCAGAAGAAATAATTAGTAAAATAAATGATGGAACATCATGGGAAAACATCAAAAAAGATTATAAAGATAAAGTTACATTTGAAGACCTTGGTTATCAATCTTGGGATTCTGACTTAGAAGAGTCATTTAAAACAGCCTTAAAAGAAATGGATAACAAAAGTTATTCAAAGGAACCAGTAAAAACTTCATATGGTTACCACGTAATTTATCGTATAGACCAAAAGAAAGTTGAATCATTGAAGAAAACTAAAAAGAAAATTATTTCTAAATTAGTAGAAGAAAAAAAGGAAGCAGATTCTAATCTTCAATACAAAGCTTTAATTAATTTAAGAAATGAAAAGAACATAAAATTCTATGATACAGATATGGAAAGCAAATACAACGATTATAAAAAGCAATATAAATAAAGAGATTCAAAATTGAATCTCTTTTTTATTTTAAAAAATTAATAATTATTATAATAGAAATAACCAGTACCAATAATCCCAATAATATCAAATAAACACTAGGTCTATTATTTTTACTAAAATAACTAACACTCTTCTCTTTAACTACTACCTCAGATTTTTTATTATCAATAGAAAAATTATAATAACTTATACATTCATTTAACAAATCTTTCCTATAAGTAGTAACATAACAATTTGTAACACTAAATCTATTTACATCATTAAAAGAAATACCAGAAACAAACTCTATCCCCTTTTCTTTTAATTTATCTAAACTACTCTTATTTAAAATATCAGCTACTACATCATCCATAGCTTCCTTTTCACCAGAAGAAAAACTATTATCCATAACATAACCAGTACTATTATTAACTAATTTAGATATAAATAAATTATCAGCATCTCCATCTCTCTTAATAGAATATAAAACATAAAAATCATTACCATACTTAATTCCTGTAATAATAGTAGCCATAAATTTTATATTTCCATCGATATCAATTAATTCTATCATAAATTACCTCCTAATCAGAAGAAATTACATAAGGATTTTCATAAGTTCCATCACCTGAAACAACATATACAGAACTCTTTATTCTAACTACAACCCTCAATCCATAAGCATTAACATAACTACCATTATCCACAACCCTATTAACCGGATTCCAAGCAAACAATTTATTAGCAGCACCATCATAAATAGACGCATACCAATAATAACCACCATTATCAATTAAATCATCAGCATATCCGCAAAATCTATTACTAAAATTATTTACGCAATCACTAACCTTCATATCTAAATACTCATTAAAATCATCTTCAGTAATAGATCTAACACTATAATTATTACACTCATTTTTATAAACAAATTTCTTATTACAATAAAGAAGCGCCCTAGAATTAAGTTCATTTATATATAACAAAGAATTAATTGAATTATTACTTTTTTTAACACACTCTAAAGAACCAGCACTAACCAAATAAGCAGTATCATCAGCAGTATAAAAAACTCTCCACCCAGAAACAACATATTTGTTATCAGAACTAAAACAATAACCCATATCATCATTATTAACAAAATTTACATTTACCCCATTACAACTAGCTCCAGAACATCCGCTATTACCAGTATAACTAACATAACTACCGCTAGCCATTGATGATAATTTAGGTTTTGATTCAAATGTTAAATTACAAGCAACACCACTACCATTACTACCATTACTAACATTTAAAACTCTATTAACTCTATCCCAACTAATCTTAGTACTATGACTACCACATTTATATCTAGTAAGATAATAATTACCACTATCAGGCAATTTTTTACTATTAACACCATCTATACTAATCAATAAATCATTACCATCATACTTAACATACTTATTAGTTAAAGAATCATAATCATAATGATAAACAAAAAAAGAAATTATAAATATAACAACAATACTACTTATAATCTTTTTCATAAATACCTCCTAATATCACCTAACATCTATAAGATAAGGATCACTATAAGTTCCATTACCACTAATAGCAACAACATTACTATTAAGTCTAATAACAGGTCTTAACCCCATATAACTAACAGTATTATCACTAACTATACCTCTAAACAAAGGATTCCAACTAAATAAAGAAGAACCAGAAGCATACCAATAATAACCACCATTATCAATTAAATCATTATTATAACCACATCTTTTATTATTCTTATTATTAGCACAATTCTCTAAATCATTATTAAATAATTTCCTAAAATCATCATTATTAATTAATCTAATATTATTACAATCATTTCCATAAACAAACTTATTATTACAATACTTTCTACTAATATTATCCAATTCAGCTACATTACTAGCACTAACACACTCCAAAGAACCAGCACTAACTAAATATACAGTACCATCTTCAACATATAAAACTCTAAATCCACTAACAATAAATTTATTATTAAAACTAGAACAGTACCCCATATTAGTATCATCAACAAAATTTACATTTACACCACTACAACTAGATCCAGAACATCCATTATCACCTGTATATTTAACATAATCACCACTTTTAACAATATTCACTAAATTATCAACATCATCACTAGACTTAAAAGTTAAATCACACCTATCGTTAATAACACTACCAGCAGAAAACATCAATGACTTAGTTAAAGAATTCCATTTAACCTCACTACCATTTTCACAAGAAGAAACCATAGTATATCTACCACTATTAGGTAAACTAGTACTAGATTTACCATCAATAACAATATGTTTAACTAATAAATCAATATCTTGATTATCTAAAGTAACATTAACTCTAGAAATAACATTAACACTAAGAATTCCTTTAAAAGTTTTATTCATCATATTATTCTGATTAGTACCATCATCTAACAAATATATTCTAAGTTCAAAATTATTCTCCCCCAAATTATCCAATATAATACCATCAGTCAAAACCAATTTATCACCAGATAATTCACTAAAACTTCCTTTAGAAACACTACTATTATTATATAAAAGTTCATATCTAAAATTATTATTCTTAAGAATATTATCTATCTCTATAGAATTTAATACAATTGAAACAGATAAAGCCTCTTCAATATTATCATTTAAAACTTCTATACTAAAATTATTTTTTTCAGATAAACTATCAATATCATTACTACTAATAGGAACAGCCGTAATAGTACTAATAAAATTACTATTCTTATATACAACCTTAATATCTTCATTATTAGTCAAAGTACTAAACTTAGTACTAGCATTACTAAAAGAATACCAAGCATAACTACTAGAAAGCATTAATACAACCATAGATAAAACAAAAACAGTAATAACACTCAATGTCTTTCTAAAACTCATTATGCCTCACCTCTATTCTTTTATCCCATTCTATTAAAATAATAACACATTTATAAAAAATATTCAACAAAAAAAACTATTCACATAGTTTTTTTATTTATAAAATTCTCTTATCTTATCAAAAACCTTACTATCAAATTTTTTATTTTTAATCATTTCTATTTCAAACCTATAAGGAGGATATATTCTATGAGTATCCTCATCAAATTCTCCAATATAAGGAGTCTCCAATATCATAGGAATACCATCCAATCTCTTATTATAGATAACCTTAATTAAATTATCAAAACCAATAGTTCCAAACCCTATATTAGCATGCCTATCCTTATGACTTCCCCTATCATTTTTACTATCATTAACATGAACACAAGCTAAATATGATAATCCTATTACCTTATCAAAAAGATCTAACACACCATCTATATCACTAACATCATATCCCGCATCATTAATATGACAAGTATCCAAACATACAGCTATTCTCTTCTTATTCTTTATACCATCAATAATAGTCCTAATTTCCTCAAAAGAAACACCTACCTCAGTTCCCTTACCAGCCATAGTCTCTAAACAAATACTAACATTATGATCATCATCTAAAACAATATTAAGACCCTTAATAATATTAGCAATCGCATGATTTCTTTCTAATCCTACACTACTACCTGGATGTAATACCAACTTAGTAATACCTAATCTTTCACATCTAATAACTTCATCCTTTAAAAAAGAAACACTAAAAGAAAAATTATCATCATTACACAAATTAATAATATAAGGCGCATGACATATAACATTTTCTAATGCCATATCATTATCTTTCATTAATTCATATGCCTTATAAGTAAGTTCATCACTAATACTACCTCTCCTAGTATTCTGTGGAGCCCCCGTATAAAACATAAAAGTATTACTATTATACCTAATAGCTTCATAAACACTACCCATTAACTGTGTATCATTTTTATATGACACATGACTACCAATAACTAATCCCATACATACCTCCTAATTAAATCTAACAGAAGAAATAACCTTATCATACTCAGTATCACAAAACTTATCTCCTGAAAGAGAATCACCATAAGAATAATCATTAATTTCATAATTTAAAATATATCCCCTATCATTCTTAACAGTAGCATAATAATAATTAATATTACCCCGTTTAGATACACTCATATAATACCACTTATAACCATTAAGATCTACTTCACTAATCTCACTAACCTCATCATTCAAAGTAAAAGTAATCCTATCCTTAAGATAATCACTACCATTCTTATAACTATAAGTACTATAATCATTTATATCAAAAGAGCAAGAAATACCATCATCATAATAATGATAATATCCCCTAGAATACTCACTCTCTTCAAACTTATCAGAAATAACATATGAAATATTATCTAAATATTCATTACCATCATAATAATAATCAGTACTCTGCTTATATATCCATGAACATACAAAAAAAACAATTATAACACCAACCAATATAAATAAAATTTTCTTCATATCCATCACATAATAATTATAACATAAAAAAAGACTTCTCAAGAAGTCTTTTTCAAACTTTCAGCATATATCCTAAGCTCTCTATAATAAAAATAACTACCAATACAAAAAATATTCATACATAAAAAAGCAATAGCAACCAATATATAACTACTCTCTCCCTTAACTAAAGAACCCAAAAACATCCCCATAGTAACCATAAAAGTAATAAAAGGAACAGCATAACAAACTATAAATATACTCTTACCATATCTAGTACCATAAAAATCATGCAATAACTTCTTTATCCCTTTACCATCTAACTTATATATCATAATTTAATCCTTCCCATTCTTCTAAAAAAAGATTTCCCCAATAGGAAATCTTAAATATTAATACTAAGTCCAGCTTTTTAGACTAGAAGTACCATTAAATCTTTCAGTGCACCAAAACATTTTTCCACTAGGAATAGTTTTAGCAGTTGAACCCTCACCATAAATAGTTGTAGCTTGTGTAGATTCTGCATTTCTTACATGAAATTTTCCATTTGATCCTGCAGATGTTAAGCAAACTTCAAACCTCTCAGTACTAGATTCAAACCTAACATATGAATTATCTGCATCAATATCTTTGTTTGAAATATTTAAAGTAGTTAATGTAGTAGAAGTCAAAGTTTGAGGTGTACCAGTTTTTAAAGTTTCCAAACTAACACCTAAAATTGTAGTTGCCCCAATAACTTGTGACTCAACATATCCTGTATTGAATGCTTCTTGCACTATTAATGCATTATCTTGTAAAGAACCTTTCCTTGAATTATTCATAGATGTAATTACACTATTAGCAGCAATTCCCATAACTACAGCAAGAATAACTATAACAGCAAGCAACTCTATTAAAGTAAAACCTTTATTATTTAATTTCATAATTTCCTCCTCTATTTTATAAATAAATAATACCAAAAAAACAATTGTTAGTCAATTGTTTTTTGTAAAATATATATATATTTATCTCCATATTTTTTAATTTTCTTTATCCTAAATTCTTTTTCATCAACTTCTAATTTATCATCTCTAAACTCTAATATTAATAAACCATTATAATTTAATATATTATATTTAATAATATTATTAATACATCTATTAATATTATGATAATCATAAGGAGGATCTACAAATATAATATCAAATAATATATTATTACTATTAAAATATTTAATAGCCCTATTATAATCCATATTTAATACTTCTGTTTTATCTTTAATTTTAAAATTATTTATATTCTTATTTATTATATTAATACATTTAATATTATTATCTATAAAATAACAATATTTACTACCATTACTTATAGCCTCTATTCCTAAATTACCAGAACCTGCAAATAAATCTAATATTACAGCATCTTTAATATAATCTTGAATACTACCAAAGACACTTTCTTTAACCCTATCCATAGTAGGTCTAGTACCTTCTATATCATATCCTTCTATTTTTCTTCCCTTTAATATACCACTTATTACTCTCATATTACTCCTTTAAAAACATTTATTACCAGTTACTTTCTTAAATCTACTATTAATATCTATAACTATATACATTAGTTCATTATAATATTTCATATAACTAACATATTCAGGATATTTATATAGTTTTCTTTTTATATCCATTAATTCATAATCATCTTTTATATCTTTACCTTTTTTTAATAATTCTTGTATTTCATTATTATTAATTATTTTATTTTTATATAAAGTAATATTCTTAATAATATCACTATCATCTAATGCATCCAATAATTTAAATGTCTTATCCATAACCTCATTCATAATTATCCCTCGATGAGTATTATATATTAATTACTTAAAAACATCAAGAAAACTTTGTAACATATTAATATTATCCATTGTTTTATTTATTTTATCCACAGTAGTAAGCTTATACTTTACCCTCATTTCATCTACAAAATATTTAAAACTATTACTATTTCTATTTAAATATTTATACCAATAAGAATTCTCTCTTAAAAATCTTTTTAAATTAATATCTTTTTCTATTTTATATTGAATACTATATTCCATTAATCATCAAACTTTCTATATAAAGGCCTAGGATTATAAGTAGTATTATTAGTATTACTACTAACAAACAAATCACCTAATAAAGTTAAGGTCTTTTGTAAAGAAGTAATACCCTCCTGCACTTTATCAACATCTATATTTTTAGCCATTTTTACTAAATCCTCAAATTTAAAACTACTACTAGAATTATTAGAATTACCATTTAAATATTTATTCCAAGCTTCTTCATCATCACCAACTATATCATATAATTCATATAATTCCTGCCAAGTCTTTTTTTTATCTCTAACATAACTAATTAAAAAAGGATTAGCCTTAACAAACAATTTAAAACTATCACTTCTATCACTCATAATATCACCTTCTATATAAATATATGTTAAATAAAAAAAGAAATAGACTATTTCTTTTATTTTACTAAACTATATAATATAGCAATCTCCTTATTAGATAATTTTCTATATTCTCCTACTTTTAATCCTGTTAAATCTAAAAAAGCATATCTTTCTCTTTTTAATTTTATTACTTTTTTACCAACAGCTTCTATCATTTTTCTAATTTGCCTATTTCTACCTTCATGAATTATTATCTCTACCATACAGGTATTCTTTTCACGAGAAATACTCTTTATTTTAACAGAAGCCTTACTAGTTTTCTTACCATCAATAATAATACCTTCTCTTAATCTTTTAACATCATACCCCGTAAGTATACCTTCTACTTTTACAATATATAATTTATCTATATTACTATTAGGCTTCATTAATTTATTAGATAAATTACCATCATTAGTAAGAAGTAATACCCCTGTAGTATCATAATCAAGTCTACCTATAGGATAAATTCTTGTATTAGTATTTATTAAATCTACAACAGTTTTTCTACCCTTATCATCAGAGACAGTACTAACAACACCTCTTGGTTTATATAATAAATAATATTCATAATTTTTATTATTATCTAATATAACACCTTCTACTTCAATACTATCCCCATGATTTACTTTAGTTCCCAATTCTAAAACAGTATTACCATTAACTTTCACTTTTCCTTCTAAAATTAATTTTTCTGCTTTTCTTCTAGAACAATATCCACATTCCGCTATTACCTTTTGTATTCTCTCCATAATATCACTCATTTCTAAAAATATTATACAATAAATAATTACTTCAAACCATCAAATTTTTCAAAATCAGGAATAAAACTCTCTTTTTGTGTTTCCCCATCTTGAATATAAGCTTCTCTAATTCCTAAATCATAAACATAATTAATTAATTCATCATAATCTTCATCTTTAACTCTATCATTTAACTCTTTATATTCTAGTTTTCTAATAGGAGTATATTGATTCATAATACTATAAATAATATTATTATTATATTTATCATATAAATATTTAATAATCTTCTTACTATCAACAATATTACCTGGTAACATTAAATGTCTAACAATTACTCCTCTTTTTATTAGACCATTCTTATCATATTTAGGGTTTCCTACCTGATTATACATTTCTTCTATAGCTAAACTAGCATATTTAAAATAATCTTTACAATTACTATATTTAATAGCTAATTCATTATCATAATACTTAAAATCAGGTAAATATACATCTACAATACCATCTAACATTTTAATAGTATCTATATTTTCATAACTACTAGTATTATAAATAATAGGTATTTTTAATCCTTTCTTTTTAGCTAATTTAATTCCATCTACTATTAAAGGAACATACATAGTACCAGTAATCAAATTAATATTATTAGCGCCCTTATTTTGTAATTTTATACATATATCACTAAATTCTCCTACACTAACAACTTTACCCTTATGTAAAGTACTAATATCATAATTCTGACAAAAAATACATCTTAAATTACAATAAGAAAAAAATATAGTCCCTGACCCAGTATCACCACTAATACAAGGTTCTTCCCACATATGTAAAGAATATCTAGCTATAACCATATCTTTCCCACAGCCACAATACCCAAATTCACCTTTTAATCGATTTACTTTACAATTATGAGGACATAATTCACAACACTCTAACATAAAATCACCTCAAAAAAAGAAAGTGTTTAATAAAACACATTTCTTAAAAATAATCCCTGTGCTTCAGCCGTTGGACCAGCTTTAGATCTATCTTCACTTTGAAGTATATCTATTATCTCTTCACTTCTTCTTTTACCTTCTCCAATTTCTATTAAAGTACCTACCATATTCCTAACCATATATCTAAGAAATCCCGTACCAATAAAAACTAAAGTAATCTTACTAACATCCTTTAAATCTCTTATAATATTAGTCTGAGATAAAGTCCTAACATAATCTTCTCTATCATCATCAGCCTTAGTAAAAGCTTTAAAACTATGCGTACCTTCCAAATATTTCATAGCCCTCTGCATCTCTACAACATCTAATTTTCTATTATGTTGATAAACATACTTTCTCTCTAAAGGATTATATTCTCCCATATTTATTTGATAAATATATTCCTTACCTATAGCATCAAATCTAGCATGAAAATTATCAGAAACAGGTTCAATACTCTTAATATAAATATCTGGAGGAAGCATTGAATTAGCACTACTAAGAACCTTTTCACAATCTATCTCTTTAGAAAAATCCACATGAGCTTTCTGATTCATCGCATGTACTCCTGCATCCGTTCTCCCAGAAGCTACTACATTTACTTCTTTATTTCCATTTAACTTTTTCAAAACACTTTCAATTTCTCCTTGAACCGTTCTATCCTTTGGTTGCTTTTGATAACCTTTAAAATCAGTACCATCATAAGAAAAAGTCATAAAATACCTCATACTACTACCTCTTTCTAATAAATGAAAGTTACAACCATCATCATAATAGTAACAACTAATAACATTGTATCAGTTTTCTTCCATTTATTCAATCTATAATCAGATATATAATTACTAACACCATAATTCTTAATATACATATTATTTTTTAATATACTTAATTTCTCAACAGATTTTTTCAATACAGGTTTAATGCAACTAACAACATTCTTTAATTTATCAATAAAACTCATATCTATAACCCTAACACCCCTTAATTTTTTAGATAACTTAATTCTATTATATTCAGCATAACATATACCAAAAAACTTAAAATTTAAAGCTAAGTCCAAAGACTCTTCATTAATATCAATAAATCTCTTAAAAGGTTTTAATAATCTATAAATTCCATTAACCATATCATTTAAAGAAGTAGTAATAGTAATTATCATCAAATAAATAATAATATCAAATGCCTTTAAAGTCCATATTAATCCATTAATAACATTCCATGAAAACAAACTAACTAAAACTAACACAAATAATAATATAAACCTAAAAATTCTTAAATTACTTAAATATAATCTAAAACTAATATTACTCCATAACATCATAACAAATATATATAAATTAACAACCACTAAATCTACAACACTTTCACAAAAAAACAAAGAAATAACTAATATTATTAAAGAACTTATCTTATATATAGAACTTAATCTATGAACCATTGAAGAAATAGAATAATATTCAAAAAAACTATAATTATTTTGCATTATCTACCACTTCCATTACTAACTCATTAATGTCACTAGTATATTTTAAATCTAAATCCTTCAAAACATTAACCAACTTAATAAAATTAACACTATCTGGAATCTCATAACCAAAAGTTTTTAAAATATCACTATTATCAATTAATTCACTAATCTTACCACTCTTAATCAATCTACAATTATCCATAAAAACATAATTATCACTAACATTATAAACAAAATCAATATCATTAGACATAATAATAACACTCTTATGATATCTATTCTTTAATAATTTTATTAATTTAATTAATTTCTTTTTATAATTATAATCCAAATATACTGTAGGTTCATCCAATATTAATACCTGTGGATTTAACACTAAAGATGAAGCTAAAGCCACTAAAAAAGCCTCGCCACTACTCAAAGTATCTATTTTTCTTGAATAATAACTCTCATCCAAACCAACAAGTTTTAAAGAATCAACAATTTGCTTATCCCTTTTATTCTCTTTAAATCTAAATTGCTTTAACCCAAATCCTATTTCATCATAAACATTTTCACAAAAGAAATGATCTGTAGGTTTTTGAAAAACATACCCTACATCCTTCATAAATCTATTTTTATTATATTCTGTACTTCCATTAACAAGAATTTTTCCACCATCATATTTAACTAAATCCATAATTATATAACTAATTAAACTCTTACCACTACCACTCTTACCTAAAATGGCAGTTACTTTAGAACTTTCAAACTTATAACTAAAATTATCAATAATATTTCTAAACTTAATATTATATAACTCTATTTCCATATATCATCAACTAACTTTCTCATATCTAAATAAACATGGCTAATAATATCTTTATCAATAAGTTTCAAAGAAAAATCAATCATAAAAGGAAGTTCTATACCACAATCATATAATTTTTCTTTATTCTTAAATACACTTCTAGGAGTACCACTAAACATAACACTACCCTTATCTAAAACAATAACTCTATCTCCATAAAGAGTATCATTCATATTATGAGTAACCATTAAAATCGTTAACTTACTCTCTTTATTATATTTTTTTAAAATATTAAAAACAAGCTCTCTATCCTTAACAGATAACTGATGTAAGCAATCATCAAGAATTAATACTGAAGGATTAGTAATAAGAGCAGACGCTAAAAATACTTTTACTTTATTACTATTAGATATCTTATCAAAATCCCTATTTAAAATCTCATAAATCTTAAACTCTTTAGCAATATCAACTACTTTCTTACTAATACTAAACTCATTTACCCCTAAATTATTAAGACCAACAGATATTTCATCACTAACACTAACACACACATTAACATTATTTATATCATCTAAAACAATACTAACATTCTTTCTAACATTATAAATATTGGCCTTATTCAAACAAATACCATTTATATCTATATAACCATCATAATTAATAAGACCTGCTAAGATATTAACTAACGTACTCTTACCACTACCATTAGCCCCAATTATACTAACAAATTCTCCCTTTTTAATATTAAAAGATAAATTATTTAATATATTCTTTCCATCTACAGAATAACTAACATTATCAAAATTAATAATACTTTCCATAAATATCACAACCCATACGCATATTATAGAGTAAACCTAAGGTTTTTGCAAGAAAAAAAAATAATGTTACCATTATTTTTAAATTTTTCCATCTATTAAATGAATATTATCTAAAAGTATTCCCGTACCCTCTGCAACACAAGTAAGAGGACTCTCAGCAATAAATACAGGTACTTTTAATTCTTGAGATAATAATTGTCCAAAACCATCCACTAAACAACCCCCACCAGTAAGAACAATACCCTTATCTATAATATCAGCAGATAACTCTGGAGGAGTTTGTTCTAAAATACTCTTAGCACAATGAACAATCGTATAAACGCTCTCTCTTAATGCTTCTTCTACTTCATCACTAGTAATTGTAACAGAATGAGGAAGACCAGTAACTAAATCTCTACCCCTAACTTCCATCTTCTCATTTCTAGAACCAGGAAATACAGTTCCAATAGTTATCTTTATATCTTCAGCAGTTCTATCACCAACTAATAATTTATATTTATCTTTAATATATTTAACAATATCATTATCAAAAGCATTACCCGCTATTCTAATTGATGCACTATTAACAATACCACCTAAAGATAAAATAGCAATATCAGTAGTACCACCACCAATATCTATAACCATATTACCAGATGGTTTTGAAATATCCATACCAGCACCAATAGCAGCAACCTTAGGTTCTTCCTCTAAGAATACTTTCTTAGCACCAGTTCTCTCAGCCGCTTCTACAATAGCATTTTTTTCAACCTGAGTGATATTAGAAGGACAACAAATTAGTATCCTAGGACGTGAAAAGAAACTCTTACCATTAACTTTCTTAATAAAATAATTAAGCATAACTTCTGTAGTTTCAAAATCCGCAATAACCCCATCTTTCATAGGTCTAATTGCTTTAACTTTACCAGGAGTTCTTCCAAGCATTTCCCTAGCCTCAGTACCAACAGCTAAAGGTTTTTTTGATTCAACCTCTATTGCTACAACACTAGGTTCATTTAAAACAATACCTTGTCCTTTTATATAAATTAAAACATTAGCCGTCCCTAAATCAATACCAATATCCTTATGAAACATAATATCACCCTCCATTTCATTATTTTAACACATAAAATAAGGTTTGAATACCATTAATTTGCATTTTTCTCTAAAAATTTTCTTTTTGTAGATTCTCCTCCTCTAATGTGTCTAATATTTGTATGATAAGTCATAATTTTTGACACTTTATTATACATTTCAACATCAATTTCTAACAATCTATCATGTAAATCTTTATGTACAGTACTCTTACTAACATTAAATATCAAAGCCATATCCCTAACAGTTTCTCCAGTATCTATCATATACTTAGCCTCATTAATAACCCTATTAACAATATACTTATTCATATCAATCCCCTTTACACTATTATATTAATCTATTTTATTTCTATGAAAAAAAGTGGCATTACCACTTAATTTAATTCACCAAGAAGTTTTCCATAATAGTCATCAGGATTAACTACCTTTCCTTGATAATATAATTCAAAATGCAAATGATTACCAAGATCAGTACTAATATTATTTTCCCCACTCTTACCAATTATTGTTCCTTGAGTAACATTATCATCCACTTTAAAATTAATAACCCCCATACTTTGATAAACACTAATTAAATCATTACTATGCTTAATCTTAATAGTTTTACCCATAATCTCATCTTCAACAACTTCCATAACAGTACCATCTAATATACTAACAACATCAAATTCATTACCATTAGCATAATCTATACCAGAATTTTGCATATAAGTATCCCCATAATAAAAGATAGCATTCTCTTGTGTAGCATTATCAGATTCCTTATTATAATAATTTTTAACAACCTTCATATCCGTAACAACATAAGGTCTAATTATCTGAGGATCAGTATTAACAACAGGAACAACCTCTTCTACAACAGTATCCTCACTACTAGGTAATTCTTCCTCCCTGTCACTAACAGTACCAGTATCCTTAAACAAAGAATTATTAATAGCTTTATCAATAAAAAACATACTACCAATAAGCATAGCTATTGATAAAACATAAACTAATGGAACAACAAATGGTTTTATTCTTCTTTTCATATTTTCACCTCTATTCTAGTTATTATCTAAAATAGAAATTTTATACATCAAAAATTAATTTTTTTTAATTTTGTTCCCTTATAATAATGATCCAAGATTTCTTTATAACTATAACCTTCCTTAGCCATACCATATGCTCCATATTGACTCATACCAACACCATGACCATAACCTTTAGTAATAATAACAACCTTATCACCGTCCTGATCTATACTAAAATCAGTAGATCTAATTCCCAATTTATTATATATATCCCTACCACTAAACTTAACACCATTAATCCTTAAACTAATAACCCTATTACTATTACTCCTCTCTAAAATTAATATATTTAATTTATTATTATATTCTAACCCCAATTTCTCATAAAAAGATTTTAAATCTATTTCTTTTCTATAACTAAAATTACTATTAACAGAACTATCCCAACTAGATTCCACACTTCTTAAATATGGAACATCAGAAGAAAAAACACTAACACAATCCTCAGTATAACCATTACTAGTAGAAAAAAACATCGCATTAATAACTTCACCATCATATTCCAAATACTCCATTGAAGTATCATTAACAGCTTCCCTAACTCTATTTAAATAATTAACATAATCATTACCCCAATTATCTTTCAAATCATCTAAATCCAAATAAACCTGATTACTAGTAGTATCAACAACATCATAATCATTATTTATATTATCATTAATTTTTCTCAAAACATAACTTCTACTAGCAACAGCCTGTGCCTTCAAAGCTTCCATCTCAAAACTAACAGGCATTTCTCCAGCCACAACACCAACTACATAGTCCTCTAACATAACATTATCTATTCTATTCTTATTTACCCTCTTAACCCTAACTATAATAGAACTAATATATTTTAACTTAATAATCTCTTCCTTATAACTATTTTCTTTATAAAAATTGACAACAAAAAAAGGAATACTAATTAATATAAGTAACATAAGTATTATCTTTCTCATAATAACCTCTCTTAATTAAATACTCCCAAAAATTCATTAATAAAATTAACAACCAAATATGAAATACTAATAACAAGTAACATATAAAATACCCTGGCCTGATAATAATTACTCTGTCCCTTCTTAAACAAAGAATTAATATTAACACTATCCATTCCCCATACCACAAGAGGAATAATAACTATATATAAAATAAGTTTAACCATTATTTTCTATATCCTTAATCATCTTATTTCTTCTCTTATATTTATCTTCATCTAAAAAATCAGTCTCTAAAAACTTATCAACCATCTCCATAGCCATATCGCCATCTAAATCAGCACTAAACGCTATACAATTAGCATTATTATGCTGTCTACACAATACAGCCTCATTAAGAGTACTAATCTTAGCACAATATATACCCTTAATCTTATTTAAAGCAATACTCATTCCAATACCAGTACCACATATCGCAATACCTCTATCTACCTTCTTCTTAATAATAGAACTTCCTAACTTATAAGCATACTCAGGAAAATCACAAGACTCATTACTATCAGTACCAAAATCTATTACTTCATATCCTTCATGTTCTAAATACTCTAGTACTTTTTCTTTCATATATATTCCTCTATGATCAGAACAAACACCTATTTTCATAAAATCACCTAAATATATGATAGATTATTTTTTTTCTTATGTCAACAAAGAAAAGAATACAATTATGTCGCAAAAAAAGATTTAATAAAATAATATTATTATTAATACAATCTTATTATCTCAATTTTTTAATTTCTTCCTTTTTTTCTTTAATTTTTCTATCATAAACCATTCTCATAATAAAATTAGCATCTTCTTTTAAAGATTGCAATTGCCTAAGTTTCAAATCTAACTCATGAATCTTTAATTTATTTGTACCATTTATCAGATCCTCTTTTTCTAGCATTAATCTTTCAATTTCAATATGTGCCTCTCCAGCCATTCTTATTCCAGCACCACCAGCAGCACGCCACATACTAATATGCTCTTCCAAACCAGCAATTCTCGCATCTATTTCACTAATTCTTTTTTTCTTTGCCTCATCCATACTAATTAATCACCTCATCTAACAATTTATATATATCATACCATTCCTCTTTAGATTCCGGAACCCCAATAAATTCATTAGTCAAAGGATTATATATAGAAGCATATATCCTTAACTTATTTTCACTATCTATCTCATTATCAGTATAAACAACATAATCTTTATTATTCTTATCATTCTTAAAAGTTAAAATAACATCATATTCTTTCTTTTCACCATTCTTTAAAACAGTACTAATTTTATTCTTCATCTTCTTTTACCTTCTTTCTCGAATGACCCTTTTTTATATCAAAAGTAATATTCTCCATCATCTCTTGAATCTCATCTAACCTACTATCAATAGATTTCTGTGATTTAAAGAATTCTTCCTGCTCCTTATTTCTTCTCTTTAACAAAGATTTAGTTTCTTCGTATAACTCAATTAATTTATCATAATTAGACTTTTCTTCCTTACTAATAACTTCTCCCTCATTAGGTCTAAACACATTAACATTACCAATGGTTTCATCACGATTCAAAATTATACCTCCAGCAGCTTTAAAAGTCTTATCATGATTTTCCTGAATAAACCATTCCACACTATCAATATCCATCTCAGGAGGAACAATATCTTCCAAATTAAGAGGTAATAATTCTCCCAAATCCAAATTATCAACCCTATTTATATAACAATTATAAAATCTTCCACCATCAATAGGACTCTTATTATTAGGAATAAAATAAACATTAACATTACTACATCTATTTTTAGTAAATTCTGCTATTCTCTTATTACAAGCATTTATTTCCTCAACTAAATAATAAGTTCTAGGCAAAGACTTAAACTTATCACTTAGTAATTTATATGCAATATCTTCCTTATCACCATAATATTTAGAACAAATATTTCTCAGTTCACTACATACCTCATCTGATTCCCATTTCTTACCACCTAATAACAAATTAGTAAGATTTTTTAAATCAACAGTACTAATCTTATCTCCATTAACAAATATAGTACTATTACCACTCAAATAAGAATTTAAATAAGAAACAGTAGTATTAGGAGGCAATTGACTAATCCTAGTAGCGTCTTTAATATATCCCATATTCTCTTCATGATCTAATTCATATATCTTTAACTTTCTCTTTTCCTTAGCCTTTATCTCCTCAACAATATACTTAATCTTCTTATCAGAAAATAAATTAGATCTAATCTGATTATACATTAATTCCCTATTATCCTTATATAAATTCTGTTTTTCACAAAACGCAATAACCAAATCATCTATATCCTTATAATCTTTACCATCCATATAAGCGTTGGTAACTTTTCTTATACTACCTACTCTTATATTCTTAATAAAATCATTATTATTAAAATCTCTAAGTATCGTCCTATTTAAATCTCCTATACCAATACTAGGTAATTCTTTAACCACAAAACAATTCTCTATTTCTTTCATTAATTTCTTATGATTACTCAAATCTTCTTCATCCTGAAATTTTTGTAACTTACCCATTTTTTCACTAACTTCAATCAAAATATTAGTAACCCTATTACTACTATTAATAGCATTATACTTATTAAGATATTCTTCATCACTCTTACCAGGATAATTATCTTTAAGAATCTTAATAAAAACATCTCTAACCTGTGGCATACCAAAAAAACCATAATCAATTAAACAATCTATAACAGGCTTAAATAAACTCTGACTAATATGTCTGTCATCAAAATAAGCATTACTAGCCAAATAACTAGCTATATTAGATAACGAAACATTAGGAATTTCTTCTTTACTATTAGCATTCCTAATACTATCCATTACTCTTTTATGTCTTTCTATCTCTTTCTTATTATCCATAAATACACCTCAATTAATATAATTATAACAAACAAAATAAAAAAAAGAAACTATTTAGTTTCTTTCTTATCAAATCCATATTTCTTATTAAACTTCTCAACTTGTCCTTTTTTACCACCAAAACTTTGTTTACCAGTATAGAATGGATGACATTCAGAACAAATTTCAACATTAATCTTATCTGTAGTAGACATAGTCTTAAAAGTATTACCACAAGCACAAGTAACAGTAGCCTCTACATATTTTGGATGTATATCTTTTTTCATATATTACACTCTCCCTTCGCCATAACCAATAAAGGTCATAGATATAAAACACGAGATATATTATAACAATAAATTAACTATATTTCAAGTCTTTTTTTAAATTATTTCTATATCAGCACCAACACTCTTTAATTTACCTACTATATCCTCATAACCTCTTAATATATGATCTATATTATCAATAATAGTAGTTCCTTCCGCAATAAGACCACATATAACCATAGAAGCACCACCTCTTAAATCAGTAGCAGTAACTTCTTTACCAACAAGTTCACTCTTACCATATATAGTAGCAACATCATTATCTTCACTTACCTCTATAGATGCTCCCATCTTAACAGTATCAGGAACATTCATAAATCTATTCTCATATATAGTTTCTTCTATATGACTAGTACCTTCACAACTAACTAAGAAAGGAACCATAGGTTGTTGTAAATCAGTAGGAAAACCAGGATATACCATAGTAGTAATATCTATAGCATTATATTCCCCTACTTTATTACATAATATATAATCTTCTCCTATTTCTAATTCTACTGAGGCCTCTTCTAATTTACTAGTTAAACTCTCTATATGCATAGGATTTAAATTAGTTACTTTTAAATTATTACCAAGTAAAGCTGCAATAATAACATAAGTACCAGCCTCTATCCTATCAGGAACAACATTATATTCTGTAGAATGCAAATAATTAACACCTATAATCTCTATTCTACCAGTACCAGCACCTTTAATTTTAGCACCCATACTATTTAAAAACTCACATACATCTACTATTTCTGGTTCCTTAGCAGCATTCTCAATAATAGTTTCTCCCTTAGCTTTAACAGCTGCTAAAATAATATTAATAGTAGCCCCAACACTAGGAACATCTAAAAATATTTCATCTCCAATTAAATCATCAGCATGTATAACAAATTCACCATCATTCTCTTCTATTACAGCCCCTAATTTTTCAAAACCTTTAAGATGCAAATTAATAGGTCTCTCTCCAATAGAACAACCTCCAGGAAAACACATCTTAACATATTTATATCTACCAAGTAAAGCTCCCATAAAATAATATGAAGCTCTTAATTTATTAGATAAATTACAAGCAATATCATCATTCTTAATATCCTTAGCATCTATAGTTACTTCATGATCTCCTCTAGTAACTTTAACATTCAAATAACTAAGTATTTCTTCTAAACTATCTATATCACTAATATTAGGAACATTTCCTAATTTAACCTCTTCATCACATAAAATAGCAGCCGGAATAAGTGCTACCGCACTATTCTTAGCCCCTTCTACACATATTTCTCCACTTAAAGTATTTTTACCAACAATTTTTATCTTAGGCATACTACTTCCTCCTAACATATTTTATTATTTCATATAATATTAGTTACATCTAATACCCGTATTTATATTAACAAACCTAAGAATTATTGTCAACAAAAAAATAAAAAATGCAAACTATGTGCATTTTTTACTAAGCAACAACACTTTCATTATTACTCTTTTTATTACTAATATCACTATCATCAAAAGAAGCAGCAATATCAACTAATTCTTTATATAAAGTATTATACTTATTAACAAGATCCTCACCTTCAAAATATAGTTTCCCACCTTCAGAAGACCATTTATCATCATTATTCTTAAGAAGATCAAGAATTTCTATAACCTTATCAAAAAACAAATTTAAATCTTTAGATATCTTATCCATTTTCTCTTTAGTATCCTTTAAATCTTTAATATCTTTTTCTGTTAACATTATCTTTTCATAAAATTCATAAGAATAATCATCTATTTTCTCTTTATCTACCAAATTTCTTACATTCTCTTCATCACATAAATAAGATATTCTCTCAATAGCTTTAGTTACCTTACTTCTATCTTTTTGTATAACAGCATAACTCTTTATAAAAGCAGGCCTATCTTTTTCTAAATTATCTAAAGATAAAACATTACTCAATTCCTCATCATCTAAATAATAATTAATAATCTTAACATTATCAGATAATTCTTTATAATACTTCTTAATAGCTTCTTCTATATAGCCATAATTTCCCTTAGTCTTAATATAAATAGAATAATCATCATTTGCTAAATCCATATTAGAATAATTAATTATCTCCTGTTTTAAAATATCCTCTTGTTTTAAATCTTGTACCACAAAATAAACAATAATACCAGCTAAAATTAATAATAATATACCCAATACAATAAATATTTTTTTAACTATCTTTCCTTTTTTCTTCATAACATCAAACTCCATATCTTATAAATTTATTATAACACAAATTTAAAAAATGTAACATAAAACTAACATAATAAAAATAATTCCCCCCACTATATTAGCATACCTTCCAAATCTAGAACTTAATATATTACCCAATCTTAATCCTAAATAAGTTAATATTCCACTACAAAACATAAATATAAAAGAAACTTCTAAATAATTATTATTAATCGCATATATTCCAATACCCGTAGTAAAACTATCTATACTAACAGATAAACCAAACATAATATATCCCAATCCCCCAGATAATATAGATACATCTTCATCTTTAATCCCAGATACAATCATATCTATACCAATTATTCCAAAAATAATACCAATAAATAAATCAGTATTAAATTCATAATAATTAAGTATTATATTACCAAACAAACTACCAAATAAAGGCATAAAAAAATGAAATAATCCCACTATTAAAGCTAAAATAATTTCATTTTTCCTACTTATCCCATATACACCATATATTAAAGATAAAGAGAAAGCATCCATTGATAAACTAATACCTATAATTATAGTTATAAATAATATATTCAAACTAATCACCTAATATATAATATTAATTTATCCATACAAAATACTAAAAAATCTTATCTATCATTTCCTTAACAAAAGACTTATATTGAACTTCTCCAGTCTCTGTTTCATTAGCTTCTAATAAACATAAAGGAGGAAATAAAACACACCACCAATTATCTCCTTTAGCTTCTCCAATATATACAACTAATGACTCATAATCTCCTTCATTATATATAACACCTTTATACACCTTATCAGGAAAATAATTATCCCCAAATATAATTCTAAACTCTTTATCATAACCATTATTAATAAATAAATTACTTATATCATAATTTAATTCATCTATACTAGAAGAAATAATATCTCTAGCTTCTTCTACATCATATACCCCATCTAATTTTAACATCATATAATTACTAACATATTTCTTAACCTTATCTTTCATATTCTGATCAATAACACTATTACTATTAGGAATAACTCTAACTCTAATAGCATCGCTAGGTATAACAACATCAGCATTAACATTAATATACATAACTACAGATATAACAATTAATAATATAACAAAAATAATCTTCTTCATTAAAAAATCATCCTTTCAATATAATATTGGATGATTTTTTAATTATTTATACACTATTTATTTCCTTTTCTTCTTTGAGAATTATATACCATTTTAACTAAAAAACTATCAGGAACTATCTTAGATAATATTCTTAAACACTTAATACTAAAACCAGGAATAATTATAAACTTCCCTTTTAAAACATTATCTATAGCATACTTAGCTACATAGTCACTATCCATGCCCTTAAGACTAAAACTAACACCTGCAACATTATCAAAATTAGTCTTAACAGGTCCCGGACATAAAACATGAATACCTACTTTAGATTTCTCTCTTCTTAATTCTTCCTTAATTCCTTGACTTAACCTTAAAACGTAATTCTTACTAGCATAATAAGTATCCATAAGAGGACCAGGCATAAACCCTGCTATACTAGCAACATTAAGTATATCTCCTTTATTCTTCTTAATCATATTATCTAAATATAACTTAGTTAAAACATGCAAAGCTTTAATATTAACATCTATCATATTCATCTCTTTATCTAAATCAGTATCTTTAAACTCTCCAAACAATCCGAAACCAGCATTATTAATAACCAAATCTACATCAGGATATTTATTATATAATTCCTTACAATTATTAATATTACTTATATCAGTACAATATACTTCTACTTTATTATTAAATTCAATCTTATCTAACTTCTTCTTATCTCTAGTAATTAATATCAAATCATATCCTAATTTATCTAAATATTTAGCCATAGATAAACCAATACCACTACTAGCTCCCGTTATTAAAGCTTTCATCCAAATCACCTTCCCAAGAAATAATCTTAAGTTTCTCCCACTTAGATTTCCATCTCTTACATCTCTCATAATATAAATCTTTAGTCATATCTATCTTAACAGGCCTAATAATCATATTAAACAGATCATTTAACCCATATGGGGCATATACATAAAATCTATTATTATATAACCTTACCCCAATACAAGTAACAGTACTAGTCCATCTTCCTATAGCATCATATACATCCCTATAGGGACTTCTCTTAATACCATATTTCTCATAAAACCATATATGCACTCTAGCTTGATTCTTAATATCTAATTTTATATTATTCTTAACCTTAGAATTAATTAATTTAATAATCTTATCTTCTGCTTCATATGAAGTATCATTATCATAATAAACAATATCATAATCATTAATACCATAATTAAGATCATAGCCATGATAATAATTAAATACAGTCTGATTAATACATCCAGCCCCCACATAACAATTATCAAGACCTAAACTATTTAAAACATCTAACAAATATTTTAAATCTTTATTCATAAATAATATTTTCTTTAATATCCTAATTTGTTCATTTACAGGTTTATTTCTACCATCTAACATGACTACACTTTAACCTTATCACTTTTATAACTACTATCAAATTTATTTAAAATAAAATGTACCACTAAATTTAACTTATCAAATATATAAATACTACATATAGCAAACACTATATATAAAAGCATTGTCCCATCATTTACTTGATTCAAATCAAAAAATTCATATTGCCTAAATAACATATAAATAAACGTTGCTACTAAAATAACTAATAAAGTTCCTCTTAATATATTAAATGGCTTACATAATCTATATAAGAATATAAAACCAGTAGTAGCCGTCATCATAACAATTAAAGTAGAAGTAATATTCTCACTAATATCAAAATAATTCTTATATAAAACAATCATTACTACATTAAATACAACAGTTAAAGCAGCAGGAAAACTCTTACTAATAACCTTTAACATAAAATTACCCTTAACCCTCTCATGATTAGGTTCCAATGCTAAAATAAACGAAGGAATACTAATTGTACAAGCAGTAATTAAAGATAAATGTATGGGCATATAAAAATATGGACTAGACATAAAAATACACACAATAACTAATATAGCCGTAAAAATAGTCTTAATTAATAATAGTGATGCTGATCTCTCTACATTATTAATAGTTCTTCTACCTTCTGCAACAACCTTAGGCATAGAAGCAAAATTAGAATCTAATAACACTAATTGACTAACATTCTTAGCAGCATCACTACCACTAGCCATAGCAATACTACAATCAGATTGCTTAAGAGCTAAAACATCATTAACCCCATCACCAGTCATAGCAACCGTATGTCCATTTCTCTGTAATGTTTTAACTATCTTTTTCTTCTGATCTGGAGTAACCCTACCAAAAACATCATATTTTTCTAAACATTCATCGATATTTTCATCAGTAAGTAAAGATGCATCCATACCCTTAACATCCTTTAAACCAGCGCGTTTAGCAATACTACATACAGTAACATGATTATCACCACTAATAATCTTAACCTTAACACCTTGTTCTTTAAAATATTTCAAAGTATCAGGAGCTTCTTTTCTAATCTTATCCTGAATAAGTAAAAAACCTAATACCTTCAAATTAGAGGGAGTATTACTAATCTCTTCCTTACTAAAAGCAACAACTAATACTCTATAATCCCCATACTGTTCTACTCTTTCCTTATATTTAATAAAATCATTTTTAAGAACAAATTCTGGAGCTCCTAAATAATAAGTCCCCCTACCATCAAAACTAACAGCAGAAAACTTTCTACTAGAAGAAAATTCTTTCTTATCAACAACAGTCCAACTACCACCAGAAGAAAACCTATCCCTAATAGCATCCAATGTAGCATTACTATTATCAAATGCAGATGCAATATTATTAAGTAGCTCCGCCATCATATTCTTATCTATCTTATCTTCACATATAACATCAGTTAATTCCATAGCTCCTTCCGTAATAGTACCAGTCTTATCCAAACATATTATATCAACTCTAGCCAAAGTCTCAATACAATATAATTGTTGAACTAAAACCTTATATCGTCCTAATCTAATAACTGCAACTGCCATAACTGAACTAGTAAGCAGTAATAATCCCTCAGGAATCATCCCAATTAAAGCAGCTACCGTACTAAATATTGAAGCCGTAATATCATTATTAGTAACTTGAAGTTGATTATACAACAAGAAAATTCCTGCTGGAACAATAACAACAGACAAAACTTTTAATATTTTTTCAAAAGAATTCATAATAACAGAATTAACTTTCTTATTATATTTAGCCTCACTACTAATCTTTGAAATATAATTATCCTTACCAATATGATCTACTCTAGCATAACAAGAACCACTAACAATAAAACTACCCGATAAAATAGTATCTCCTTCTTTTTTTAATATAGGATCTACCTCACCAGTTAAAAATGATTCATTAACCTCCACATTACCATGTAAAACAACTGAATCAGTCACAACCTGATTACCTAAACTTAACTTAACTACATCATCCAAAACTAATTCTTCTATCCCTAAAGCCTCTTCTTTACCATTTCTAATAGTAGTAACCTTACTAGAAGCTAAAACACTTAACTTATCAATTGTTTTCTTAGAAATTACCTCTTGAATAATACTAATAATACTATTAAAAATTATAACTCCCATAAAAGTACAATTTTTAACAGAATCCCATATCTTTCCCCCATATATTCCAGCTCCCAATATTGCTAACCCCAATATTAAATTAAGAAAATTAAAATAAGTAAAAAAATTACTCTTAATAATCTCTTTAACAGTCTTAGTAGGAGGGGCATCATTATAATTAACTAAATTATTATTGATTCTCTCATTAACCTCTAAATCACTTAACCCCTCTTTATAATTAGGATTATATCTCTTCATACCATCACCTACTTTACATCTATATTATAACACTTTATAACAAAAAAGAATATAGAGAACTAATTCCAAATAAAAACATATCTATCCTTACCACTATAATCTTTTTCTATTCTAACATTTATATCTTTACCAAAATACTTATCTACCATACCCCTGATATTATCACCTTGCCTATATCCTATCTCAAAAGCTATTAAATATTTATTATTTAAATAATTACTACATTCTTTTAAGATTTTATCATAATAATATAAACCATTATCTAAAGCATATAAAGCCATATTAGGCTCATTATTCTTAACAATATCTTCTATATCCTCATCATAACTAATATAAGGAGGATTACTAATAATAACATCATATTTACCATTAATATTAGAAAAAATATCACTATGAATTAATTCCACTAAAACATTATTACTTTTAATATTATCTCTAACAACATCCAATGCCTCTAAAGAAATATCACTAGCATACATATCACAATCAATATTCTTCTTTATACTAATTGCTATACAACCACTACCAGTACCAATATCTAATATCTTAATTTTTTTATCAAACAATTTATTAATATAATTAATAGTCTTTTCTACTAATAATTCTGTCTCAAATCTAGGAATCAATACTCTCTTATCTACTTTAATAATATTTCTATAAAAATCAACATTTCCCACAATATATTGTGGTGAAACACCAGAATTAAGTAATTTTTCTCCTTCTTCCCACTTATCTTTAGGCAAATACTTCCTTATATACTCTAAATTATTCATTACCCGCTAACTTTCTCTTCTGATCTTCATTTATTAAAGCATCAATAACAACACCTAAATCTCCATCCATAATTCTATCTAAATTCATAGAAGTAAAACCAATCCTATGATCAGTAAGCCTATTCTGTGGATAATTATATGTTCTTATCTTTTCACTTCTATCTCCAGTACCTATCTTATTTCTCCTCTCAGCATCATCAGCTTCTTCTTTTTCTTTTAATTTTAAATCATATAAACGAGTTTTTAAAATCTTTAAAGCCAATTCTTTATTTCTAATCTGACTTCTTTCAACCTGACAATAAACAATAATACCTGTAGGAATATGAGTAACCCTAACAGCACTATCAGTAGTATTAACACCCTGTCCACCAGCACCACTACTTCTAGTAATATCTATCTTAACTTCACTCATATCTAACTCAAAATCAAATTCCTCAGCCTCTGGCATAACCAAAACCGTAGCAGTAGAAGTATGAACTCTTCCCTGACTCTCAGTAACAGGAACTCTCTGTACTCTATGAGCACCACTTTCATATTTTAACTTAGAATATACTCCTTCTCCCTTAACCATAAATTCAAGATTAGTAAAGCCCCCAGCAGAGCCTTCAATACTATTTAATATTTCTATCTTCCATCCTTGATTATTAGCATATTTCTGATACATATCAAATAAATCACCAGCAAAAATATTAGCTTCATCACCGCCAGCAGCACCCTTAATCTCAACAATAACATTCTTTTCATCATTAGGATCATGTGGAAGTAATAATATTTTTAATTTATCCTCTAACTCAATCTTTTTTTCACTGCACTCATTTAACTCTTCCTTAGCCATTTCTCCTAACTCACTATCATGAATAAGTTCATTAGCTTCCTCAATCCTATTTAATATATCTTTATATTCCTTATATACAGAAACAACTTCTTCCAATCTATTCTTCTCTTTAGATAATTCTGTCATCTTCTTAACATCATTAAATAAAGAAGGATCAGATAATTCATTATTAATATCTTCATATCTCTTTAAAGTAGCTTCTAATCTATCTATCATATTAATCTCCCTTTCAAACAATACTATTTTACCATATTTTACTATAAAAAAGAATAAGAAATACTTCTTATTCATATTTTTTTATCTTATTATTTAATAATTTAACAAAATCCTTTTTACTAATATTAACAGTTTCTTTAGAGCCATGTAATCTATAACTAACAGAATCACTTTCCTTCTCTTTATCACCAATTATTAAAGTATAAGGAACCTTTTTAGTCTGTGAATCTCTCATTTTATAACTTAATTTTTCTTCTCTAGTATCTAAACTAACTCTAAATCCTTTTTTAGAAAGAAATTTCTTTAATTCATTAGCATATTCTAAATGATATTCCATATTAACAGGAATAATATTAATTTGAACAGGCGATAACCATAATGGGAATGCACCAGCATAGTGCTCAATCAAAATACCAATAAATCTCTCAATTGAACCATATATTACACGATGCAACATAACAGGTCTCTTCTTACTACCATCAGCATCTACATAAGTCAAATCAAATCTCTCTGGAAGATTCATATCTAATTGAATAGTTCCACATTGCCATACTCTTCCCAAAGAATCTCTAATATGAAAATCTAACTTAGGACCATAGAAAGCTCCATCACCAGGATTAATTTTACAATCATGTCCTGCCTTATGACAAGCTTCTTCCAAAGCTTTCTCAGATTTATCCCATATTTCAATACTTCCTATATACTTTTCTTCAGGTCTTGTAGATAATTCAATATCATATGTCAAATTAAATATAGAATACATCCTATCAATAAAATTAATTAATCTTATTACTTCTTCTTCTATTTGATCTTCTCTCATAAAAATATGAGCATCATCCTGAGTAAATGTTCTTACTCTAAATAAACCATTTAAAGCTCCACTAGCTTCATGTCTATGAACTTGACCCAATTCCCCAACACGTAGTGGTAAATCCTTATATGAATGAAGAGAATTCTTATAAACTAACATACCTCCAGGACAATTCATAGGTTTAATAGCAAATACTTTCTCATCTATTTCACTAGTATACATATTTTCCCTATAATTAAACCAATGGCCTGATAATTCCCAAAGATCTTTATTTAACATAATAGGAGTCTTTATAAATTCATATCCCTCTTTAGTATGTTCTTCATACCAAAAATTCTCCAACAAATTTCTTACAATCATTCCATTATTTAAGAAAAATGGAAAACCAGGACCGTATTCACTCATCATAAATAAATCTAATTCTCTACCTAATTTTTTATGATCTCTCTTCTTAGCTTCCTCTAAAAAATTCAAGTGTTCATTCAAATCCTCTTCAGTTTCAAAACATATACCATATATACGTTGAAGCATCTTATTTGAAGAGTCACCTTTCCAATAAGCACCACTTACCTTTAATAATTTAAAATGTTTTAACATTTTAACATTATCAACATGAGGTCCTCTACATAAATCAGTAAAATCCCCTTGAGTATATGTAGATATAGTAGTTTCGTTCTCATCCATTCTACTTATTAAATCAACCTTATAAGGATCATCCTTAAATTCTTTTAATGCTTCTTCCTTACTAATTTCGTTTCTAACAATTCTTTTACCATCTTTACTAATCCTCTTCATTTCCTTCTCAATCATAGGTAAATCATTGTCAGTTAAAGTTATATCACCCAAATCAATATCATAATAGAACCCTTCTTCTATTACTGGACCAACCCAAAACATTGCCTTTGGATATAAATGTTTTACAGCTTGCGCTAATAAATGAGCACAACTATGATTTAAAACATTCAACTCTTCATTCTCTTTAATATTTATCATATTATCCCTTCTTTCAAAAAAATTAAAAAAGACGATACCTAAGGAGTGCAATGCACGGTACCATCCTTTCTTTAACTTAATTTAATAACGGTATTAACCGGGGACCTCTTTCAAGCCCACTCTAAGGTAGTAATTATATAACAAACTTATTAGTTTTCACCAACCACTAACTCTCTACAAAATTATATTATATAACCATATCCTTATCAAAGATTTATAATAATAGGAAAAAATCCTTAAAATACAAATGGTGACCAGTGCGGAATTCGAATCCGCGAATGCTGCCGTGAAAGGGCAGTGTGTTAAGCCACTTCACCAACTGGCCAAAATGGTGGGCCTGGATGGACTTGAACCATCGACCTCACGCTTATCAGGCGTGCGCTCTAACCACCTGAGCTACAAGCCCATTTTTGCTTTGCTATAATATTATAACATTAAAAACATGTAAAAAGCAAGACAAAAATAAAATTTGGTGTCCCCTTAGGGATTCGAACCCTAGACCCACTGATTAAGAGTCAGTTGCTCTACCAACTGAGCTAAGGAGACATAACAAAAACACATGTAATATTATACCATAATATACGATTTTGTAAACAGAAAATTAAATATTTTTAGTATTTTTAAGTTTTTTAATATAATTTATAGTAATATCAATATAATATGCTATAATTTATATAGGTGATAATATGATAGATGCAATTACTGGAAAAAAAACAAATTTTAAAAAAGACATTCCCTATTCTTCAATAATAATAGATGAAAAAGGAAAAATTGAAATATTCTTTAAAAAAGAAACAATAGAAGAAATAGATGGCAAGCAGATGGAACTTAACTATCATATTGATTTCTTACACTATTACATAAAAAAGAAAAAACTAGCACCAAACGAAGAAATAGAAAAAATAATAGAAGAACACAATCAAATGAAATTTGTCAAAATACTAACAAAAAAAAAATATGTAGTTATATTAAATTTAGATTATTTAGTATACACCTTCCTTAACATTCCAAGAGATACATTAATAGTAACCAATAAAGACATAACAAAAGAGCAACTACAGGCTATAAAAAGCATAAAAGATCAACTAAAAAATATACGACTATGTACTATGGATAATGAAAGTGATAATGAAATAGAAGTAAAATATAATGAATTAATAGAAAACTTAGAAAGAAAGGCAGCGAAAAAATAAAATGATTAATTATATGACTGGAGAAGAATATACAAATGAAAAAGCAATAAAATTTTTCATAATAACCAACAAAAATATCCCTATAGTAGCTACAAAAGAAGAAAATAATATCAAACGCGTAGATTATCTACAAGTCTTATTAAATAAATACTTTAAAGAAACCACATTAAACAAATATATAGGTAAAAAAGATAATAATTTAACAGAAGAAATAATAACAGAATTAGTAAATGAAAACAATATTATATTATCAAATGTAACACCATATAACAGTATTCAATATAAAACAAATAATGAAACGTATGCTAATATATATATAAATGTAAAAACAACAAAAGAACAAATAGAAACAATAATTAATAACAAAGATATATTACAACAATTTGACTACTTTAAAATATTAATATATAGAAACAAAAAAATACTTAAAACATTAACATTAGACAGAAATACATTAAATAATAAAATAGAACACTATCAAACAAAAAAAAGAACACTAACAAAATAGTGTTTTTTTAATTATTTTACATAAAAAAGCCCAAATTAAATTTGGGCATAAAAAAAATATTGGCGATGTCCTATTTTTGCCTAAGCTATCTTCGGCGTTAAAGTGCTTAACTTCTGTGTTCGGGATGGGTACAGGTGAGCCACTTTGCTATTATCACCAATATATATTTCTATTTATAATCGTTCTCTGAAAACAAGATAACGTGGTCCTTCATCAAATTATTTGGGATTAAACCCTCAATCTATTAGTACTAGTCCGCTCAATGTATCACTACACTTCCACTCCTAGCCTATCTACCAGTTAGTCTATCTGGGATTTTACTTGATCTAATCAATGGGAAAACTCATCTTGGAGGGGGCTTCACGCTTAGATGCTTTCAGCGTTTATCCCTTCCCTACTTAGCTACTCTGCACTGCAGCTGGCGCTACAACAGATACACCATCGGTAGGTCCATCCCGGTCCTCTCGTACTAAGGATAGCTCTCCTCAATTTTCCTGCGCCCACGACGGATAGGGACCGAACTGTCTCACGACGTTCTGAACCCAGCTCGCG
>CAZRJK010000006.1:0-78743 GCA_964600615.1 uncultured Muribaculaceae bacterium
TTTTTTATATTTCATAATTCACCTCTTTATTTATTTTATTATTTTTAGTATAATAATATACATATGAAAGAAGGTAAATTACACATGAATGAAATAAAAATAAATAGTAATGATATACTAATTATGAATTTAGTACATTATTTTATCAAAGAAAAGAACTATAATCCAGTAATACTACATGGTATAAATGATGAAATATGGCTAGAGAATTTAGATAGTGATTATAAATTAATTAGAATAGTAAGTCATTATATACATAATGATGAACAATTAAATTTTGATAGATTTAAATTAAAGAAAATAGTAGATAATTTAAAAAAGAAAACATTTACCTTTGAAATGCCTATACTTAGCATTTATACTAGTTTAGGAGAAGATGTAATTTTACCTGAAAAACAAAATAATGATTATAGTCTATTAATATCTAATAATAGCGAAATAAAAAATCCTGGTTTAATAGAAATATTTCCTGATATAGTAGAGAAGACTACACATAAAGAAGAAGGATTAGATTTAATAGTAAAAATAAGTGATGATATAAATAAAGAAAGTTTTGAAAAAACTAAAAAGATAGAAAAAATATTTGCTATAAAAAAACCTATTATTACTTATATCATAATAGGAATATGTATCTTTATGTTTTTGTTAACTTATTTCTTAAAAATGGAGAATATTATATACTTAGGAGGGAATGCTAAAGACTTAGTAAAAAATGGTGATTATTATAGACTATTAACTTGTATATTCTTACATGCTGGAATAATTCATATAGCCTGCAATATGTATTCATTATCTATAATTGGTACTCAATTAGAAAGTTTTTTTGGTAAAATAAGGTATTTAATAATATTCTTAATTAGTGGTATATCTGGCAGTATTTTATCTATTGCATTTAGTAATAATAATTATATAAGTATAGGAGCTAGTGGAGCTATATTTGGTTTATTAGGAGCAATATTATATTTTGGATATCATTATCGAGTATTTCTAGGTAATGTCTTAAAAAATCAAATAATTCCCATTATATTACTAAATCTAATGATAGGTTTTATGGTATCTGGAATTGATAATTTTGCTCACATCGGAGGGTTAATGGGTGGTATATTTACTACTATGGCTTGCGGAGTACCAGGTAAAGAAGATAAACAAGATAGAATAAATGGTATAGTTCTTCTTACAATATACCTATTATTTATAATATATTTAGCTTTCTTTAAATAATACTATAAAAAGAAAGTAGGAGAATTATTATAATCATAAACAGTATTATTAGTATAGTTATCATTAACTATACTTTTTTTATTATCATCAGTTTCATCCCTAAATAAAGAAGCTATTCTTATCATAGAACGCATATTATTCATAACAGGTTTAACCTGTTTCACTAAAGGAATAGTCTGATTAATAACCCCTAAAGTCTTAGAAGTATTATTAATAAGACCACCCCAATTAATATTTTTTAAATTACTAAAAGTATTAGCAATCTTTGAAAAAAAATTATTTCTCATAAATAAATTTCCAGGAGCAGCCCCTCTCGTCATAATTGGCGTAAAATTACCATAATATCTAGGAATATAAAAAGGTTGATTATACATTATTAGTCACCTCTTTACAATAATATATGCCTAATAATAAAAAAAGTTTAAAAAAATCTAAAAGTATGATACAATTATATTAGGATAATATGTAAAGGAGGTATAGCATGGCAGGATTAAAAAAAATAGTAGATGCCTTAAACAAACCAATTGGTGGAGGCGCTGAAAGTAGTAAAAAACTAGAAGCAAACATGAAAATTCAAACTATGCAATTAACACCAGCTGATGCCATTAAAAATACCAAAAACATCCGATATATATATAAAGTAAGAGATAAAAATGGAAAAATATCCTCATCTAAATTAGATGCCTTATCCAAAGTAGATGTTCATTCATTTTTAATTAGTCAAGGATATGATGTTTTATCAATAGAAGAAGACCAAGTGTTTAATAAATTAGGACTTGCTCAATTAATGATAAAACCGATGAATGATAAAGATTTAAGCTTCTTTTTAACTCAATTATCTACTTATATAAAAGCAGGTATTCCTCTTGTTGAATCAATTTCCATTTTATCAAGACAAGCAACCAAAAAATCTACTCAAAATTTATATAATAGAATAGTATTTGAACTAACAAGTGGTGAGACTCTAAGTGAAGCCTTATCTAAACAAGGTAATATTTTTCCTAAATTATTAATAAATATGATAAAAACATCTGAATTAACAGGTAACCTTACCGGCGTATTAGATGATATGGCCGATTATTATAAAACAGCCTATGAAAATAGAAAACAAATCATAAGTGCTATGACTTATCCTAGTGTAATATTTATTATAGCAATTGTTGTATTAGTATATATTATGCTATACGTTGTACCACAATTTACCAGTATGTATAGTCAAATAGGATCAGATTTACCACCAATAACAGTAGCTATAGTTAATTTAAGTGATTTCTTAGCAACCAATCTAGTATATGTAATACTGGTAATTGTAGCAATTTTTGTTATTTTAACAATAATGTATAAAAACATAACGGGATTTAAAAGAGGAGTTCAATGGGGCTTAATGCATATTCCCGTAGTTAAAAACATTATTAAATATAAGGAAGTAATAATGTTCACTAAAACTTTTGCCTCTTTAATTAATTATGATGTTTTTATTACTGATAGTATGGAAATACTAGGTAAAATAACTGATAATGAAATATATAAAATGCTAATTAGAAACGCAGTAATAAATCTAAGTAACGGGGAAAGTGTATCCCTAGCGTTTAAAGATCATTGGGCTTTTCCTGTAATAGCATATGAAATGCTAGTAACAGGTGAAAGAACTGATAGATTAGGCCAAATGATGGGAAGAGTAGCAGATTATTATAATACTGAACAAAAAAACTTAATTGCCCAGTTAAAAAGCTTAATCGAACCAATAATGATTATAATGCTTGCCTTTGTCGTTGGAATAGTATTATTAGCCGTAATAGTACCAATGTTTAATATGTATAGTCAAATAACCTAAGGAAGTGATAGAATGGAGACCTATTTCTTAATCGTATTTTTTATCTTTGGTTCAGTAATGGGCTCTTTTTATCATCTAGTAGCAACTAGATTATCAAATGATGAGTCAATAATATTTCCAGGGTCTTACTGTAAAAGTTGTAACCACAAATTAAAATGGTATGAGAATATTCCTATCATATCCTTTATTATACAAAAAGGAAAATGTAGAAATTGTGGAAATAAAATACCACTAAGCTGTTTAATAGTAGAAATAGTAACAGGAACACTATTTTCTGTTTGTTTTCATAGTTTTAAATTATCGTTTGATTTAATTATAGCTTTAATATTTGTCTCCAGTCTAATAATTGTCATAGTAAGTGATATAGAATATATGATAATATTAGATGAAGTATTAGTTGTATCAACTTTAATAATAATAATCTTATATTTAATCTATTATATACTAATTATGGATTATCAAGTTGGCTTAAAAGAATTAATGTTTAATCATGTTTATCCTGGTATAGGAGCATTTATAACCATGTATGCTGTAAAAATATTTGGTGATAAACTATTTAAGAAAGAATCATTAGGTGGAGGAGATATAAAACTAATGTTTCTCTTTGGATTAGTAATAGGTTACCCCTTATCTATATGTACCATATTTTTAGCAACCTTTATAGCTTTTCCAATTTCTATAATTATATTATTTTCGGATAAAGAAAACATAATACCATTTGGACCTTTCTTAAGTATGTCAGCCATCCTTATCTTAATATCCAAAGTAAATATAATGGATATAATAAATTTTTTGATAAAATAACAAAATTTTTATAATTAATTACATTTTTCATAAAAAATGATATAATAACATACCAAAGAGGTGATGTATGTGCGAGTAATAATAAGTGCTGGTGGAACAGGTGGACATATTTTTCCAGCTGTAGCCATTATAAATAAAATAAAAAAAGAAGAACCTAAAAGTGAATTTTTATATATTGGAACTCACAACAGAATGGAAAAAGACCTAATACCAGAATTAGGAATACCATATGAAGCGATAGAAGTAACAGGATTTAAAAGAAAATTATCCCTAGATAATTTTAAATCACTAACAAATTTTTTACGTGCTAGAAAAAAATGTAAAAAAATAATAAAAGAATTTAATCCAGATATCGTAATAGGAGCAGGAGGATACGTAACAGCTCCCGTTATTTGGGCTGCCAAAAAAACAGGGCACAGAACTTTTATTCATGAACAAAATTCAGTAGTAGGATTATCTAATAGATATTTAATTAAATATGCTGATAAAATAGGCGTAAGCTTCGAATCAACAATGAAATTATTTCCAAAAGAAAAAGTAGTATTAACAGGGAATCCTTGTGGAGAAAAAGCATTAGCAACTAAAAAGATAAGTAAAAAAGAATTTGACCTAGATGATAACAAAAAATTAGTCTTAATCGTTATGGGAAGTTTAGGTAGTAAAACCATTAATGAAAAAATGTCTGAATATATTTATGGTTTCAGAAATAAAGATTATCAAGTAATTTTTGTTACAGGAAATGATTATTACGACAAAGTAAAAACTAATATGTTACCAGATAACGTAAAAGTAGTACCATTCATAAAAGAAATGCCCGCTATAATGAAATCAACTGATTTAATGGTATCAAGAGCAGGAGCCTCAACCATGAGTGAAATCATGGCTTTAGGAATTCCAACAATCTTTATTCCAAGTCCTTATGTAACAAACAATCACCAATATAGAAACGCTATGGACTTAGTAAATAAAGAAGCAGCATTAATTTTAGAAGAAAAAGATTTGAATAAAAATAATTTTATTAGAATGATAGATGAAACGCTAGAAAATAAAGAAAAATATAATAAAATGAAAGAAAATCTAAGCAAACTAGGCATAAAAGATTCAGGGACTAGAATATATAACGTTTTAAAGGAAATGCTATTAGATGATAGAAAATTTTATTAAAGAAAACAACATAAAATATTATAAAGATGCCAGTTTAAAAAAATATAACACCTATAAAATTAATGCTAAATGTAACTATTTATTATTTCCTCAAACCAAAGAAGAAATAATAAAAGTATTAAAATATCTAAAAGAAAATAATATAAAATTCATGGTATTAGGTAATGGAAGTAATGTAATATTTAAAAAACCTAATTATGATGGTGTAATAATAAAATTAGATTATTTAAAAAAACTAATACGTAATAAAAATAATCTTATAGTAGAATCGGGCTATTCTCTAATAAAATTAGCAGCAGAATCTGCAGTAATGGGTCTATCTGGCTTAGAATTTGCTAGTGGAATTCCAGGATGCATTGGAGCATCAATTGCTATGAACGCTGGTGCATATAATGATTCTTTATCGGAAGTAGTAGAATCAGTAGAAGTAATAGATAATAATTTTGAAATAAAAACAATGTATAATAAAGCATTAAATTTTGGCTATAGAGATTCATTCTTTAAACATAATAAAGACTACATAATAATATCTTGCAAATTAAAATTAACACCAGAAACCAAAGAAAAAATAGTAGAATTAATTAATAAAAGAAGAAAAAGAAGACAAGAAACTCAACCACTAAATTATCCATCAGCAGGATCAGTATTTAGAAACCCAGAAGGATTACATGCTGGAGCCTTAATTGAACAATGTGGATTAAAAGGATATAAAATAGGTGGAGCAATGATAAGTGAAAAACATGCCAATTTTATTATTAATTATGATAACGCAACTGGAGAAGACATAGTAAATTTAATAAACTATACTAAAGAAAAAGTAAAAGAAAAATTTAATATTGAACTAATACTAGAACAAATAATAATAGATTAGGTGAGATAATGACAAAAAGAAGAAGGAAAAAAAGAAGATTAAAAATAAAGAATATTCTTATATTTATATTAATAATAATAACTATTTCTTTAACTGGTTATTATTTTGTAACCCTACCCATAAAAAATATTTATATAAAGGGAAATAATATCGTTACAGATAATGATATAATAGAAGAATCAGAAATAAATAATTATCCTTCTTTTCTTTTGACTTCAACCTTTAAAATGGAACATAAACTAAAAAAAAATAAATTTATTGATAAAGCTAGAATAACAAAAAAGTTAGGTAATATCATTGAAATAAACATAAAAGAATATAAACCACTAGCTATTATAGAAGAAAAAAACCAAATAATACTATCAAGTGGTAATATCGTAGATAACATATATAATATAACTGATTCACCCATCTTAACAAATTCTATAGATGAAAAAATATTTCCTAATTTTATTGCTAAATTTAATAAAATAAACAATGGAATTCTAAGACAAATATCCCAAATAGAATATAGTCCAACTAATGTAGATAATTCAAGATTCTTACTATACATGAATGATTCAAATATGGTTTATATAACCTTAACTAAAATTGATAAATTAAATAAATATAATAAAATAAAAGATAAAATGCAAAATAATACAGGAATAATATATTTAGATTCTGGTAATTATATTGAATTAAAAAACAATAAAGAATAAATATGTATAAAAATATACATATTTTTTTATTTTAAAACAAGTTTCTAAAGATTATTAGAAGTAAAAAAAACATAAAAAACCCATTAATTTTTTTAACATTTTATAGCACTAAAAAATTGACAACAATAATCAGTAATGATATAATATAAATAATAATAGAATAGTAGGTGAACATATGTTTAATTTTATCAAAAATAAATTTGCATTTATCATAGGAATTAGTGTAATGACACTAATATTATTAATAGTGGGAGCAATGGCTTTATATCAAGATAGATCTAAAACATTTGAAAATGAAGGATATATAATAGCAACTAATGCCAAGAATAATAATAAATATTATTTTTCCCCAAATACTAAGTATAAAGAAAGCGTAGATAATAATATAGTGTTCAAAGATAGTGATTCTAAGTCAGTATCTGTAGCTTCAGATAATTTTGTACATTATCAAAATGGATCACTAGGCTTTTTAACTAAAGGAGCAATATTAAACTTAGGCGAACTTAATTCATCTGCTTTAAATTATTATAATATTAATACCGACGATGTAATCAAATATAGAAATGGCAATTATATTGTTGAAGGAAATAAAGGAACTGTAAATATAGAATCATTTCTTGGAAGAATAAGTGATAATAAATATATAGTAGCTAGTAAAGATTTAGCGTTAAAAATACCTAATAGCACTGAAAAAATAACAGGAGATTATTTTGAAATCTTATTTATAGAAAATGGAATTGTAAAAATTGATAATGGAGAAACAAATTATCAAGTAACAGCACAAGATACAATTATTTCCGTTGGGAACAACATTGTAATAGATTTAGGAACAGGAAAAATACATTACAATGGAGAAGCCAAAATGCTAATGTCACAATTAACAATTAATGGTGATGAAAACATAGATGTTGATACAGTAAAAGAAGAAGATGAGGACAAAGCTAATGGTAGCGGAGCTGATGGTAAAGAAAATCAAGAAAATGACCAAGACGATAACAATACTGATAACAATACTGATGATGATCAAACTAATAACAATCAAGAACAAAATGATAATAATAACCAAGAAGATCAAAAGCCAATAACACCTACTGTTCAAATTGAAATGATAGAAGCTAATGTTTCATCAAACGCACTTAATGTTTCGTTCCAATTAAATAATGCATCTGCCCTAACAGGAACATTAAATGCAACACTAACAAACGTAAGTACAAATAAAAAAGAATTAGAAAGAATTATTGATCCAAGAAATGGAACATTTAAATTAAACAAAGAATCATTATCACCTGATACAGAGTATACATTAACAATAATTGAAACAAATAATAAAAGTGAAAAACAATATTTTCAAAAAACATTTAAAACAAGTGAATTAGGAATAACTCTTGAAAGAGAATATGCAACATCAAGTTCTCTAGCATATTCTATAAAATTTGCTGAAAATACTGATGTAGAAAAAATAAAATTATCTATATTTGATAGTTCTGGCCAAAGAATAGATCAACAGTTCGTTATAACTGCAAAAGATATTTCAAAAACAAGAGAATTTACTGAATTAATGTCTAATACTAACTATGCAGTAAAAGTAGAATCAGTATGGATAAGAAATGTCGAATATTCAGATGTTTATACCATAAATAGAATTGATACAACCCTAAAAAAGCAACCAATTCTAACTGACATAAAAATAACACCAAATAAAGAAGAAATAAAATTTAATATAAAAATAATGAACATAGATGACCCTGACAAAGGAATACAATCATTTAGATACTATATCTATAAAGCAGACGATATAACCATTGATAACCCTAATCCAGAACCAGTATACACAGTTAATAAAAATGATTCTGATGATCTTATTTTAGATTTAAATGCCATTGATGAATTAAGGACTGGTGTAGATTATCGTTGTAAAGTAGTAGCTTTATATGATGATAATACAATGATAAGAGAAGCTGCTTCAGATTATAGTGGTAATTTCTTAATAAAAAGCAAACCAAATATTTCTTGGACATCAACTTCAACAAGTATTAATTCAATAACAGGAGATTTAAAAATACTTGATGGTAGTTGTTCTGTTCCAATGGAAGGAAGAGCCTGCTTAAATAGAAGTAATTCCTTTACATTAAAATATTATAAAATAACGGAAGATGAAAGCCTTGCCAAAGAAAAAACTGTATATTTTGATAACACTACATTAACAGCAACAGTAGATTTTAATGAATTATCATCAGATACTACCTATGCCGTAAAATTATACGGAAATTATATAGATGATGACAATACTGAACACGTAAATGTACAATTAGGCGACGCTTTATACATAAAAACTGATGTTAGTGAAAACTTAAAATTTAAAGTAATAAAAGATAATGAAAGTGGTATAGAAAATGGTGTTCAAGATTTAAAAAATGGACCTGTAATTACATTTGATGCTAAATTAGAGGCACCTGAAGATTCAACTTTAAAAGATGAAGTATCAAGTATCACATTTAAACTTTACAGTGGTAGCTATAACATTGAAAATAAACTAATAGGTAGTTATGTTATGGATAATCCACAAAGAATAAAAGATTTCTTCAATAACTATACAATTACCAATAAATTATTTAGCAATGACGCTGTTGGACAAATCGATACAGTTGCAAAATTGATAAGATTAACTAATAATCAAACAGGCACATTAAATAGCACTTATACAATTGAAATTGCAAGAGTAATGGATTCAGCAGGAGTTAACGAAATATATGTTGAAGATAATGTTTATACATTCAAATTAACGCCATCATATTATCTAGATTCAAGAATAGATGTAAATTCAAGTTATAAATATATAACAGTAACTCAAATAAAGAAATCTGCTTTAACTGAAACTGAGTATAACGAATTAAAAAACAATGTACCGAATCTTGATTTATTAAATGATGATACAACTGTAGGTATAATAATTGAGAATAATCTATCAGATTCATTTGTAGATTCAGCATTTAATTATGAAAAAGTATATGTTGACTACGTTGTTTATAACAAAACTACAAATAATGAAATAAAAAGAATCGGTTTTGATATGGGTAATAGATATCAGACAAGAACCCAAAGAATTTACCTAGATTCTGGAGAAATAGACGATGGAGAAAACTATTTTACAAGAGGATATAATTATTTAATAAGCTATGAACTAAAATTTACAACAGAAAAAGGAGATAATCCTGTTTATAAAAATACTAATATTCAAGAAAACGTAGCTATAAAGAAACAAAGTGCCATTTATAGCCAATATATATCTAAAAGTGCAGAAGATAGCATTACTTATAGATATAGTATTAAAGACTTAGATAATTCATTATATGATAATAAGTTATATTACAAGTATAAAGACGAAGAAGAAAAAACTGCCTCACCAACAGATTTAGAAGGTGACGGAGAGTTTCATAATATCGTTCTTCCAATTGATCAAGAAAAAGAATATAGTGTATATTTAAAAGAAAAAAGCCCAAATGGAGAAGCAACATATAAAGAAATAACAAAATATACCTTTGAACATGAAGCACTATATCACGATGAAAATACATATCAAATAATAAATGATAATGATAACACATTAAAGATAAAAATATTAGACAATAATATAACTGATAGAACTGCAGCATACAAAGTAATAGTAAAAGATAAAAGCGGTAGTAAGGGTGATTACATAAGATTCTTCTTAGCTTCAAAATTACTAACTAAATCAATTGAAACAGGAGAATTAGATGGAGAAGGTAATCCAATAACTCAAGAAGAAAAATATATTACAATTGATTATGCAAATATCCATGAATACATGAAAAAAGATTTAGAAATATCAGTTATAAGCTATTACGATAGTGGATTAGTTGGATTTAATCAACAATTCCCAGATGGAATGATTTTATATAATGGAACTAATTACTTAAATATATATAATGTAGGTTCTAACCCTGCAACAGATAATGAAGAAAAATCATTAAATGGTGTTTATATGCTACGAGAAACATATGAACAAGATAGCGCAGTAATGTCATTATTTAACTATTTACAAGATACAAAGAATTATAACCAATATACAGGCGCTACATATTATTTGTTAGATAATCTTAATAACAATATCGGTATTAATTACCAATTAAAATACACAAATGCAGGAGTAACCTTTAATAATGGTAGAAAAGAATATGTAGGTTATAACAGTAAAGTAATTAAAACAGCTAACTTAAAAACAGAAAATAACAATTACAGATTTGAAAGTATAACTCCAAAAGTATCTATTACAAGTAACAATACTATTAATAGTTTAAAAATACAAGTAAATTCAACTGGAGTATATGGACAATTCAAAAAAGATGGCAATGAACACAATAAATTCTATATTGATGTATATAAAAGTGACACTCTAACAAATGAAAATCATTTAGATACACTAATTAGTAATATAACAATAACTGACAATACTGCTGAAGCAGAAGAAGTAGAATTGAAAAACTTATCACCAGATACAACTTACTATGTAACTGTATCAGCTTATATTGAAGGAGTTCTAACTAGATTATATGATATAGATTCAAGTAAAGGATATGCTGTAAAAACATATGAATCAAAAACATTAAACGCTAATACAATACTAGAAAAAATTACTTTATCAGTAAAACCAACAGCTTATAATAATGAATCTTCAGATAAAACTTTAACTTGGAAATTAAACCTAAAAAATACTGAAAATTATAAATTAAGATTTGAATTATTTGATAAAGAAGATAATGCGGTAAAATTTGATGGTACTGTAGGAACCGGATGTAATAAAGAAACCTTAGGAGCTGCAGCAGACAGTTATGTTGCAAATTGCTATATTCAAGTACCAAAAGAAGATATAGAAACAATTAACAGAACTGATGTAGAATATGTATTTACTGGTGACAGTTTCGTTTTTGGTGGAAATTATTATAAACTTGTTCTATATGCAATACCATATAAGAATAATAGCTATAATGAAGCAGAAAAAGTAACATTATATGAAAATGAAAGTTTAAGCACAACAGGAGATATGTCACAAGCAGATAAACCTAATTTCAATATAACAATCCCAACATTAGATACAGCAGTATTTAATTTAAATGATACATTAGTATCTGGAACAAGATGTATTACCCAAAAAGATGCTGATGGAAATACAATATATAACGGAAATACACCTGTATGCGATTCTACAGCAGATCCAGACAGAGTAGAATACTTTATTGAATTAATACCTTCAGTAAGTGATAAAAGTTATGTAATAAAATATGGTACTTATACAGTAAATTTAAAAAATGCTGCTAATGAAGTAGTAAGTACAAAAACAGGAATATCAGCACTATCTACAAATAAGAGATTAACATTTACAGGATTAGATGCTAATGCCTTGTATTATGTAGAATTAAATTATCAAACATATAGAAATAACGTAGGATTTACAGAAGCACAAAAAGTAGCAACAACACCATTTACAGATTTCATATATACACCAATAGATGCTGGTATTACATTAGGTACAATAACTGCAAATCAAAGTTCAAGTCAAAAAGTAGTATTAACATATAACGGTGCTTACAATATGATAAATAATATCAAAAAAGTAAAATATACTATTTCCTTAAAAGGTGGTAGCAGTAATGCATCTGGAACATATGAAATAACAAGTGAACAAACAAACATATTTACAGTATCAAATGATAAAATACCTAAACTAACAATAGATTTATCAAAATCATCAGATGAAACATTTACATTAAGAAGCGGCAATACATATATCATAACAACAGAGTATTGGTATAAAAATGATCAAAATCAATATGTTCAATTAAAAGATCATAATACCGATAACGACAAATTTACTACAATTTTAAATTTATGATAGGAGGAATTTAAATGAGAAAATATAATAGTAAAACTAAGAGGACAATATTAATAATAATATCAGTATTTGTACTATTTATTATTATATTTTCTCTTTTCATAAAAAGATCAGTAGATGTCGCTAAAACAGCATATCAAGTTGATATAGGTTCAATATTATTTGATAATGATAAAAATATGATTACCACAACTAAGGAATCAACTATAAAAATGAAATGGGCAGGTAATTACTATTTACAATATAATGATGAAAATCACAATCTTGGTGATCATTCTGTAGTATATAATACTAATAATGGAGATATTTCGTTATATGGTAAATTTTATGAAGTAAGAAATGATGGTAAAGTAAAAGTTATTAAAGACGAAAATAAATTAAAAAGCTCTGTAAATTCTAAATTCTATAAACTATCAGATAGAAAATACTTAATAGTTGATAGAACAATAGAATCAACTAATTCTTCTTTAGTAACAACTAACTATTTAATAGTAAATCTAGATAAATCAGGTAATGCTACATTACTAAATGATAAAGTAAGTTTAAAAACTATTACACCAACAGTATTAAAAACATCCGCCTATACATTTGATATAGCTAATGAAATTATAAATTTTGGTACAGAAGATGTAGATTTAAAGAAAATTATAGGTAGTACCAATGAATATGATAAAGATAAATATGATTTAAACAAAGAAAATAAAAAAGCAGAAAATGGCTCAGGAAGCGGTAATGGAGCAGGAGCAGATGGTAGTGGAAATGGAAATGAAAATGATACAAACAATAATAGAGCAAACAATGGAACAACTAAAACAAATGATTCTACTTACAACAATAATTATGATAAAACTATTTCCGATAAGGCAGTTGACGAAATAATTAAAGCAACTAAAAACACATCTGTAATCAGAGTAGTTCCTAAGATTAATAGCATTTCAGTAGACTATGTAATATATGATCCAGATAATGAATATCAAAGCGTATATATAGAAGTAGAAAACACAACTAATTCTCAAACTAATATTGTTTATTTACCTAAATCAAATACAAATTTAGTAATAGGAGATTTAATGCCAAATGTTTACTACAATTTAACATTTAAATATACCTATAAAGCTGATAATATTCAAAAAGAAACAACATTTGATAAAGTAGGTGTTTATACAAAAATACCACAAATAACTATAACAGTTCCAAAAGTTATTGATAAAAAAATATATTATGCCTTAGAATTTGATGATAAATATACCATTACCGGTGGCACTTTATATTTAACACTAAATGGTCAAGTAGTTACAACAGAAAGCTTATCAGCAGTAGGAAATGTAAATAAAATATCAGATCATAGTACATATTTTGATATAGCTAATGTAAATATAAATCAAACAAATTCCAATTTATTCACAATAAAGCTAGTATCATTAAGTTTTAACACATATACAATATCACCAAATATAACATATAAATTTAGGTATTAGGAGGTCATTATGGAAAAAAAGAATAAAATTATTAACTATATAAAAGAAAATTATAAATTAATGATTCCTATAGCATTAATGATAGTAGTTTTTATAGCAGCTATAGTATATTATAAAGTAACAATATATGATAATTATTCCAAAAAAGAAGAAGAACAAGTATATCAATGGTTCTACGAACAAAAATATGAATATACTGGCATCGCATCAATAAATAGAAGAGATGAAATAGTAGATTTCAAGTCTAAAGGAATAGATGTTAATTTTGATTCAACACCAATCTATTATCAAAAAAAGGAAAGAATAGTATTTCCAAATAATATGAGTGTTGTTATGCCAACATTAAATTGTACCGAATACTTAGCAAACAAGTATTCATACATTACAAGTAAAAAAGGAAATAACACCCTAGTTACAGAAAAGTATAATAATAGATTAGGTCATTATTTCCTATATGATGGCTATGATTTATACTTCTTCTTAGATGAGGTGACTATAAAAATTGATGATTCACAAATAACCTTAAGTCCTTTGTCATATATAATAGCAAAACCAGAAAAAAGTATTTCCTATTACGATAAAAAAGCTGATAATTTTAAAACCATAAAAACTGATAAAGCAAGCATCATAGTAGAAAATACTTATTATAAAATAGATGTGTTTACAGATACAATAGATTATTATGGTACTGATGTAATTTTAACTGGAAAAGTTGAAGAACTAAATCCAATAAAATTAAAAAAAGTTTAATAAAAAGCGGGTAAATAACTTCGCTTTTTTCATTGACAATAAACGCAATTTTTGTTATACTTTAATATAGAATATAATAATGTTCTTTAAGATAGGAGATGATATAATGGAAACAGTAGAAGCTGCAATTGCAACAGGGATTGGAATAATGTTAGGACTTGCATTTTTAGGTTTAGGAATAGGAGTTGGATTATTAGGTGGCCGTGTTGCTGAAGCCGTAGGTAGAAATCCTGAAACTAAAAACGATGTTGTTCATTCAATAATGACAATACTAATAATAACTTCAGTATTCTTATTATTCTTGTTTTTATTCTGCTTCTTCTTATTGTTCTATAATCCATTAATTTCATAATAAAATATGTTTTATTTATTTATAATATCAATAATTGTATTATGTCTCTTAGTAGTAGGCATGTTTCTAATATTAAGAAAAACAGTAAAAACAATAAACAATCAAACAAAACTATACTTTGTAGACAAAGTTCAAGAATATGATTATTTAATCAATAACAAAGTAGAACAACTAGATAAATTAGATAAAGAAATTAAGGAGAAAGAATCCCAAAAAGAAGAAAAGGAATTATCAAATGATTCCAATGAAATAGAATTTGATTATAACGTAATAGATTTAATAAACAAAACTAAATATCAAGACAAAAATTTATATACCTTAAACAGAAAACTAGATGAAAAATTTAATTTTGATTATGAAGCAATAATAAAAAAATTTGTTAGCGTTATAAATGAGAATAATCAATACGAGTTTTGTAAAAAAATAAAAGAAAAATTTACGAGTGATGTAATCTATTCACTAAAAACATTACCAAATATAGAAAAAGAAACAAAAGTAAAAGAACTATTAAATGATGAAGAATACAAAATCTATAGTTTGTATACTGAAACAAATGAAAATAATAATATAGACGGATTTGTAGATTATTTAAATGAACTAATAGATTTAAATAATCCAAAAATTATCGTTTATGTAGGGGATAAAAAAGAAAACTATAATCACATAGATAAAAATATTGAAACAGTATTTAAAAATGATATTTATAAAGGAATAAAAATAAAATATCATGACAAAATATATGACTATAGTTTAAATGAAAGGAATGTATAGCATGGATAATGAAAGAAAAGATAATATAGATAAAGCTATAGATACCATAAAAGATAATAATAATGTCTATCCAACTGGAAGAGTAACTAAAGTTAATAAATATAATATCGAAGTAACTGGTCTAAATGACGTAGCTTTCTACGAAGCAATAAGCATCGATAACAAAGCTAGTGGTTACGTAATGGGAATCTATCCCAATAAAGTAATAGTTTCCCTAATAGAAAAGAAAGAAGAAATTAAACCAGGTGATATCGTATATGCCTTAAAAAAAGAATTTAAATGTAGCTTTAGTATAGATTCAATTGGAAAAGTAATAGATATATTTGGTAACGATTTAATAGCAGGAAAAAAATTTGATAAGTTAGCAGACATAAAAATAGAAAATGATACTACACCAATTATGGATAGACTAGCAGTAAATGAAGAACTATTAACTGGAATAAGTGGTATAGATTTAATATATCCAATAGGTAAAGGACAAAGACAATTAATTATTGGAGATAAAAAAACAGGTAAAACTCAAATAGCACTAGACGCTATAGTAAATCAAAAAGGTAAAAAAGTAATATGTATATATGTAGCAATAGGTAAAACAAAAAAAGAAGTAAAAGATATCTATTTTGAATTAACCAAAAGAGGAGCTTCAAGTTATACAATAATAGTAGCATCATTTAATGATGAATTACCTACAAGAACATATTTAACACCATATGTAGCAACATCTATCGCAGAAAGCTTTATGCTACAAAAATATGACGTATTATTAATATTTGATGATTTGAAAAAACATGCAGACGTATACAGAGAGATAAGCCTTAACAGCTATAAGACACCAGGTAGAGATGCTTATCCATCTGATATATTCTATACTCATTCAAGATTGCTAGAAAAAGGAGCTAAACATATAGGTGGTGGCTCAATAACCATTCTACCAATCGTTGAAACTAAAAGTGGAGATATAACTGATTACATATCAACAAACATAATATCTATTTGTGATGGACAATTAGTATTATCTGCAAAGAACTTTGCCAAAGGTGAAAAACCAGCTATTGATTACGGACTATCAGTATCAAGATTAGGTGGAAACGTTCAAACTGAAGATATGAAAAAAGTAGGAAGTAAATTAAGAAGAGAATTACTTTCATATCTAGAAGTAAGAGAAGTATATGAACTTGCAAATATAGACGAAATGAGCAAAGAGTTACAACAAAAATTAAGAAATGGACAAGAAATGATAAATAAATTAAAACAATATAAATTTAGTCCAAGAACCAAAGAAGAAATGAAAAATGATTTTAAATTCATGGATGAACCAATTAATCAAGAACAACCAGAAGTACAAGTAGAAAATAATAATAAAATTACCCCAGAACAACCAGAAGTACAAGTAGAAAATAACAATCAAACTACACCAGAACAACCACAAAATACAAATAATAATGAAGTAACAGAATCCCAAAAAGAAGAATAAAGTGAGGTGCAAAAATGGTCGGAAAAATAATAGCAATCTTTGATATAAGTATTGAAGTAGTACTAGAAAATAATGAAGTAAAAGTTGGAGACATATTAGAAGTTGAAGGGGACTCAAAGTATAAATTTGAAGTAGTAGAAATAAGTAACACAACAGCATTATGTATTAGCTTAGGACCAACTAGAGGATTAAAAAAAGGCACCTCAGTAAAACTATTAGAACATGGTATAAATATAGAGTATTCAGATAATGTCTTAGGTAGAGTATTTAATTCTTTTGGAGAACCAATTGATAACAGAGAACTAACAAGTATAACTAAAAGAAAAGTTGATAATGAAACAATTACTCTAAAAGACCTAAATATAGAATCTGAAATATTATGGACAGGAATCAAAGTAATTGATTTCTTTGCACCATTACAAAAGGGATTTAAAATGGGACTTCTTGGTGGAGCAGGAGTAGGGAAAACAGTATTAATAAAAGAAATAATTCACAATGTTTATACATCTCAAAATTCTAATGCCGTATTTACTGGAATAGGTGAAAGATCAAGAGAAGGACAAGAAATTTACTCAGAAATGAAAAATGCAAACTTACTTGATAAAATGTCAATGGTTTTTGGCCAAATGGGTGAAACACCAGTATCAAGAAGTAAATCAGTATATGCAGGATTAACAATATCAGAATATCTAAGAGATGAAAAAAAGCAAGACGTATTATTATTCATAGATAATATATATCGTTTTGTGCAAGCAAGAGCTGAAATAGCTACTGAATTAAAACAAATACTAATAGGCAATGGTTATCCATCAGATATGGCATCAGAAGTTAGTAAAATAGAAGAAAGAATAAATTCTAATCAAAATGGTTCAATTACTTCAGTTCAAGCTATTTATATACCAGCAGATGATTTAAATGATGAATCAGTTCAAACAATAATGTCTTATATGGATGGACAAATAGTATTAGACAGAAAAGTAGCAGAATTAGGTATCTACCCTGCAATAGATGTATTTAATTCAACAAGTAAATTAATAAATATTGAAAAGATAGGTGAAAGACACTACAATCTAGTAGAACAAGTTCTTAAAACCCTAGCAAGATATAAAGAATTAGAAGAAATAATAACCGTATTAGGAATAGAAGAATTATCCGAAGAAGATAAAAACATATTCCATAGAGCGCGTAAATTAAGAAATTATTTTTCACAGCCAATGTTTGTTGCAGAACAATACACTGGATTAGAAGGCCAATTCGTAAAAATAGAAGATATTCTTAATGATATAGAAAATATATTATCAGGTAATTATGATGACATCGATGAAAGTAAATTCTTATTTATAGGTAAGTATAATGGATAATAATAATATTAAAGTAAGAATATTTGATATGGAAAAAGGCCTAAGTGAATATGATGATGTTAAAACTATAAGAATAGTTAGTAAAAACTATAATTTATTAATAATGAAAGATTATATGCCAATAATAGGAGAAATAGTTGGTAGTGTAGATATAAAAGGGGAAACAACTGATATTTCATATAAAAAAATAAAAGGATTTTATATGAATAATAAAAATGTTTTCAACCTAATGATAGAAGAATAATATGAGTAATAAAGAAATTATTCAAGGACTAGTAAATTTTACGGCCGTATCAATAGTCTTTCTTATAGTTATATCATTAGTATTCACCATCTTCATAAAAAAATTTAAATTTAACAAAAAGAATGTAGAAATATATGGCTTATTTCTAAATTTAGATACAATATCATTAATATCAATATCAGCAGCAACAATTAATTATTTGTTTTTAGTATGGTGTACTTTAAGCTTTAAAGGACTAAATATAATATATATATCGTTTACCATAATATTAGTTTTCTTAAGTGATGCAATAATAGATAATTTTAAAAGATTACCAATATCATTAGGATTAACAGCAGTAAATTGTGCAGCAATACAAATAACATATTTAATATATAATCACTTAACCAAAGAAAAATTTTCTTATGCCTTAGCGATAATTTTAGGATTAGTAATATTATTTATTTTCTTATATTATACATATAATCTCTTAAAACAGATAAATAACATAACTGTAACCCAAAAATACGAAAAAGAAAAAGATTATAAAAAATATAAAATTTAGGAGGTATTAATATGAGTAGCATTAAAAATGTAGTAAAAGTAATGAACTTCCATTCACTTTTAAGAGTAGATAAAGCTAGAAAAAGAGCTGAAAAATACTTAACAGTAGGAAATGAAATTACAAAAATATTTACAGAAATACTATATAATAAAAACCTAGTTTTAGACAAACAAGTATTAATACCAGACGAAAATAAACCAATCCTAGATATATATGTAGCAAATGATTATGGATACTGTGGTGATTTTAACTCAAGTGTTAGAAGAGAAATATTAAAAAATAAAAATAATTATAAAATAATAATAGGTAAAAAAATAGTTTATAAAGATGATAAAACTGTTCTAAAAATAGAAAAGGATTTATTTAATGAAGAATTTATTAAAATACAGCATTACATAGAAAAATCATTAATAGATATGTCATATAGTGAAATTAATATCTATTATAATCACTATTATTCTTCAACAAATTTTGAATTTAAAAAAATCAATGTCTTTCCACTAGAATTTGATGGAGAATACTATGAAGGAACAGACTTTATAGCCGAAACAGACCTAAAAAAAATGTTAAAAAGTTTAATATCTTTCTATATATGTTATCAATTAAAAATGTGTGAATGTATAAGCGAAGCTGCAGAAAATTTAAATAGAAACCAAATAACAAGCTTAGCACTCGATAAAATTGAAGAAATTGAAGAAGATGAAAAAAATACAAGATTAAGAGAAATAAATGAAGAAGCATGCTTTAAAAATGTTGAAAACTTCAAAAAAATGATTCAAACAATGGGTGATAGCAATGGCTGAAAATATTAAACCTAGTCTATTAAAAGAAAAAATAGATATAGTAAGAAAAGATTTACCAAATCTAAACGTTCCAACTATGGGAATTATTCCTGAAGAGCAAAAAGTTGATATAAACAATAATGAATATCTTAACATCAGAGAAGTAAAGGAGGATTAACATGTTGAATAGAAAAGGGCAAACATTAGTAGAATATGTACTAATTATATCTCTTGTAACGGTAATTGCTATTGCAGCAGTTAGAATATTTGGAGGTTATTTAAAAGACTCTGTAACTAAAATGAGCTGTCAAATGGTTGGAAAAAAATATATAGAAGGAAAAAAAGTAGGAGAAGCCTACTGTGAAGGAGACGAAAACAAATTATTCAATTAATCACTATTTATAGTGATTTTTTTAATAAAGTTAACTAAAACTTGACAAAAACAGCTTTTTATAGTAAAATATACGACCATCAGGGGGGAATATGGTATGGAAAAAAGTAATAAAGAACTAATTCTTGAAATAGCTTTAGTTGTAATTTTTTTATTAATTGTAATACCAGTATGTGTAAACGCTAGCGCAAAATTTAGAAGTGCCAAACAAAAAGTAGCATGTAATAACAATATATCAATAAATATAGCAACTAGAAATAGTGACAAAATCATTGAATTAAGAAACATGAATAAAAAAACAAGTAAAATTAACCTTGTTCTAAAAATAACAAAATATTCAAATGAATATGCTATAAACTTAAATGGTGAAATAAAAAATTTAAAAGATATGTCACGCACTGAAGATGAAAATAACTATTACTTTGATTTAGGTAGTTATGAAGTAGAAAAATACAACGAAGTAAGTTTCAGACTATTATTAATAAATAATATAGTAGATTCAGAAAATATTACTTATAGCTTTATGACGGAGGAAGTAAAGTGCTAGATAATTATAATTATCAAAATTATTTATCTATAGACAATAAAAAGGGGTTATTAATTAATAGAAATGATATTTATATATTAAATAAATATCATTTTGATTATAAAAAATATAATAACTTAACAGAATTAATATTTGATATAGATAACTATCTAAATAACACAGATGAAGAATTAGAAGATTTAGAAGCAGTGTTAATTAGATTAAGCGAATTTCATTATTATAATGAAACAAAAAAATAGTTCTATGAACTATTTTTTATTTATTATAATTTTTAATATCCATAATAATAGGCAATATAATAGGAACTCTACCAGTAGCTTTCAACAAGAAAGGCATAAGACCATTAATTATCTCATTCTTAACATCATTATAAGTTACATTTCTATCCTTTAATTTAGTAGCAATAATCCTTTCGGCATTCTTTTCGATATGTTTAATTAAAACTTCATTCTCATTCACCAAAATATAACCTCTAGTAGTAACCATAGGAATACCAAGTAATTTCTTTTTTTCAAAATCAATATTAGCAATAATTGCCATAATACCATTAGTAGACATTAAATTCCTATCCTTAATAACAATATTACCAACATCACCAATTCTAGAGCCATCAACATATATATCATCCGCTGTAATCTTATCCCCACGAATAACCTTATTCTTAGTAAGTTTTAAAACATCACCATTCTCTAGAATAAAAGTATTCTCCTTAGGAACATCACACAAAGTAGCAATATCACAATGAGTTTTTAACATTCTATATTCTCCATGATAAGGAGCGAAATACTTAGGATTAAATAACCTTATCATTAGTTTCAATTCATCTTGATTAGCATGACCAGAAGAATGTATATCCGTAGTAGAATTAGTATAGACCTTAACACCATTTAAATATAATTTATTAATTGTATTAGCCACACTAGAAGCATTACCAGGAATAGGAGAAGAAGAAAAAATAACAATATCATTAGGCATTAACTTTATCTGACGATGACTACCATTCGCAATTCTAGATAAAGCTGCCAAAGGCTCTCCCTGACTACCAGTACATAATAAACATATTTGTGAAGGCTCTAATTTATTGGCTTCTTCTGTACTTACAATTATATCTTTATCTTTAATATATCCACATTTAGTAGCAATCTCAATTGAAGTATCCATACTTCTACCAAACAAAGCTACTTTTCTCTTATTTTTCTTACATATCTCAATTATATGTTTAAGTCTATAAATATTAGAAGCAAAAGTTGCTAATATTATTCTGTGATCTTTTTCATTTTCAAATATTTCACTCAAATTCTCATCTACTACTGATTCACTAACAGAAGTACCAGGAACAGTAGCATTAGTAGAATCACTCATAAGAAGCTTAACGCCTCTTTTACCAATCTCTGCCATCTTATGAATATTAAACATAGGACCAATAGGAGTTAAATCCATCTTAAAATCACCAGTCATAACAACTAAACCATTAGGAGTATCAATAGATAAACCATGAGAATCTGGAATAGAGTGAGTAGTTCTAAAAAATTCTATTTTAAAATATTTAGTTTTAATTTTAGTATCTTCATTATATATAATTATATTTTTATATTTTATATTTCTTTCTATCAATTTCTTTTCAATTAAAGCAGCAGCTTGTGCAGGAGCATATATCCTTGGAATATTAACTGTTTGCAACAAAAAAGGAATACCTCCAATATGATCTTCATGACCATGTGTTATAACTAAAGCTTTAATTTTACTTTCATTTTCTCTTAAAAAAGTATAATCAGGAATAACATAATCTATTCCCAACAAATCATCTTCCGGGAACATTACCCCAGAATCAACAATAATTATTTCATCATTATGCATTACACAATACATATTTTTACCAACTTCGCCTAAACCACCTAGGGCAAAGACCAAAGTATTTTTCTCGTCTTTCATTTAAACTTCCTTTCTTTTAAAATAAAACCGATAAATAAAATAAAAATTCTTTTAGAAAAGATCTACTAATGTAACAATTATACTATAAAAATCACAAAAATTCAAGTAAACTATTGAATTTTTAATACATATATATTATAATTAAATAGATAATACGAAAGAGGTGTTAACAATGACATTACCAGGAGCAAATATATTAAATGAAAATAATGATTACACAGTATATACAGTAAATAGCAATCAAAATGGACAATATAGCCTTATATTACCAAAAGATACAGAAGGAGAAATCTCAATGCTAGTAGACATCAACATGAAAAATGATTTTGATGCCTTAGTTGCTAATACAATTACTAAAGAATCATTATTAGAAAAATTAGATAAAGAATATAGTAAAGTAAAAGAAACTAATCCACATGGAATAGTTGTATTTCCTATGATGGATGCAGAAAGTTTAACAAATGCTGTAAATAGTAATGATAAACAAAAAATATTTGATGAAACTAAAAAAATTGGTAGAATTACAAGTGAATTATATGAAAATTTAACAGAAGCTGGATTAGATAAAAGTAGAATAAATCAAAAAATAATGATATTAGAAAAAAATGCTACAGACACTAAATTTGTCGATTGGTTAAAAACTCAAATGCCTAACTTTGTTGATGGAATAAAAATGGAACAAGAGCAAACTAATGCAGTTGAAAGCCCAGCTATAGAATCAGCACCTGAACCAGTACCAGAAGCACCAACTGCCGAAGAAAATCCAGTTATACCAACAGATATCTTTAGTGAACCAATCGCTGAAACACCAGCTGCTGAAGAAATTTCAACACCAGAACCAATGCCAGCACCAGAGGCACCAGTAATGCCTGAACCGGTTGCTGAAACACCAGCTGTAGAAGAAACTCCAACACCTGAACCAATGCCAGCACCAGAGGCACCAGTAATGCCTGAACCAGTTGCTGAAACACCAGCTGTAGAAGAAACTCCAGCACCAGAACCAATGCCAGCACCAGAGGCACCAGTAATGCCTGAACCAGTTGCTGAAACACCAGCTGCTGAAGAAACTCCAGTTGTAGAACCACAACCAATAAACAGTGTAAGTATTGAAAATACACAGGCTATCCCACCAGTAGAAAACAATATACCACAACCAGAACCTGCACAACAAGCACCTCAGACTGTTAGTATTGATAAGAAAAGTGGTGGATTTGCTAATATATTAATAATACTAGTAATATTAGCACTAGTTACTTTTGGAAGTATAGAATTAGGAAAATTCTTATTCCATACATTTGGAGCATAATAAAAGCATCTATTTACTTAGATGCTTTTTTTCATTATTTAATTTTTTAAATGATTTATCGATATGTTCTGCTAAACTATCAATTCTTTCTATTTCATCTTTAGGAAAACTATCAAATCCTAATTTATATTCATACTTATCCCTAGCAAAACATAATTTAAAATAATTACCAATATCTTCAATAAATTTATGAGTATCTTTATCAAAAATTAACATATTATTATAATAAGTAAGATTATTTAATAATTTATTCTGAGTCTCATTATTAATGAATAAATAATCAAAATCATCATATAAATACCCAATAAGCTTTATAAAATTTTCATCATTACCATTATATTTTTTATTTATAATAGCACCAGCAAATAAACTAGCATCTTCCTGTCTTTTAATAGCTTCTTTAATATCATCACCAATATTACTATATTTAAATACCTCTTTACAACAAAAGCACTCTCTAGTTGCCCCATTATTATCTAATACAAATGGTCCTAATTTATGCATATTAATACACTTTTTTTCACTCATATCAATAATCTCCTCATAAATATAAACAACTAAATTAATTCTAACACAAAAAATAATAAAAGTATCAAAAGTTTACTATAAAGTAAAATATAAAAAAAGTATTGTCTTTTTATCTAATATTTTGCTATAATAAGACTAGTGAAAAAGAAAGGTGATAAAAGATGGATAATACATATAAAGTAACTACCAATAGTGATGCAGAAACTATAGAATTAGCAGAGAATTTAGAATCAGAAAAATTTCCTAACATGGTAATATGCTTAAACGGAGATTTAGGAAGTGGAAAGACAGTATTTACTAAAGGATTTGCTGGAGCAATGGGAATAGATGAAATAACATCGCCAACCTTTAATATCATAAAAGAATACGTAGGAGAATTACCATTATATCATATGGATGTATATAGAACAAACGGAGACATAAAAAACCTAGGATTAGAAGAATATTTTAATAAAAATGGTGTAACCATTATTGAATGGGCAGAAATGATAGAAGAACACTTACCAAAAGAAAGATTAGATATAACCTTCACAATCGTAGGAGAAAACAAAAGAGTAATAAAAATAACACCTCATGGAGAAGAATATCAAAGTATTTGTGAGGCCGTATTATGATAAGTTTATTCATAGATACATCAGCAACTGATGTATCTATTGCTGTTATTAAAGGAAATAAAATTCTATCTAGTATTACCAAAGAAGTACCAGGAACTCACTCAATATATACAACCAAATTCATTGATGACTTATTAAAAGAAGCAAAAATATTACCAAAAGATATTAATAAAATAATGGTCGTAAACGGACCGGGTTCATTTACTGGAGTAAGAATAGGAGTAACAATAGCTAAAACAATGGCTTATCTATTAAATATTGATTTAATTCCCGTATCATCATTAAAAATGCTATCACTATCAACTAAACATAATTATTGTCTATCTATAATAAACGCCAATCATGATAATTATTACTTATCACTATATGATAAAGAAAATAATGAAGTAATAAAAGAACAATTTAATTCTAAAGAAAAAGTATTAGAACTAATAAACAAATATAATCCAACAATAATTAGTAACGAAAATATAGAAATAGATAATATAAAAGTATCTAAACAAGGATTAGACTTTATAAGCATTATAAATAATTACTTAAACGAAAAACCAATCAATCCTCATCTCTTAGTACCTAATTATTTAAAACTACCCCAAGCTATGGAGAAAAATAATGATTAGAGAAATAGACTATATAGAAGGACCAAATCCCTATGCCAAAAGCATAGAATACCATGAAAATGGCAAAGTCTTAGGCTATCTAAATTATTCATTAATATATGATAGAATAGAAATAGATCATATTGAAGTATTAGAAAAACATAGAAATAAAAAAATAGGTACTAAATTAATGACTTATTTAGTATATAACGCTATTAACAACCATGTAGTAAATATAACCCTAGAAGTAAGAAAAAGTAACGAAATAGCAAGAAAATTATATAAAAATTTTGGCTTTAGAGAAGTAGCCCTAAGAAAACTATATTATGGAAATGAAGATGGAATCCTAATGGAAAAACAGGTGATGTAAATGAAAGATATATATTGCTTAGCAATAGAAACAAGCTGTGACGAAACAAGCATGAGTATTATTAAAAATGGAACAGAAGAAATAGAAACAGTAGTACTAACCCAAATAGATATCCATAAAAAATTTGGTGGAGTAGTGCCAGAAATAGCTAGTCGTAGTCATATCGAAAGTATTACTATAGTCTTAGATGAATTATTAGAAAAAAGCAAAATGAAAATAGACGATATTGATATTATAGGAGTAACCTATGGACCTGGTTTAATAGGTTCACTATTAATAGGATTACAATGTGCTAAAACAATATCTTTAGTAACAGGTAAACCACTAATACCAGTACATCATATTGCAGGACACATATACGCTAATAATCTAGAAAAAAAATTAGGATTTCCTCTAATAGCCCTAGTAGTAAGTGGAGGACATACAGAACTAATTTATATGGATAAAGATTATTCTTTCAAAAGAATAGGAGGGACCCTAGATGATGCCATAGGTGAAGCCTATGATAAAGTAGCTAAAATACTAGGATTAGAATACCCAGGGGGACCAAAAGTAGATAAATTAGCAAAATTAGGTAAAGATACCTATAACTTACCATATCCCCTAAACGATGATACCTATAATTTTTCTTTTAGTGGCATAAAAAGTGCTGTTGTAAATTTAGTACATAATGAGAAACAAAGAGGAAATACTATAAATATAGAAGATATGTGTACAACATTTCAAAATAGAGTAGTATCAGTAATAACTAAAAAAACTATGAAAGCCATAAAAGAATATAAAGTAAATAACTTAATCGTAGCAGGAGGCGTAGCTGCTAATACAGGCCTAAGAGAAAAACTAGAAGAACTATGTAAAGAAAATAATATTAATTTCTCTGTACCAAGAATAAAATATTGTACAGACAATGCTGCAATGATAGGAGCAGCAGCATATTACGCCTATAAAAAAGGCATAACATCAGACTTAGAATTAAACGCTAAAGCTACTGATAATTTATATAAATATTAAAAAAATATAAAAAAGTCCTTGATTTCTCTAATATTTTATTATATAATTAAGAAGTCATGTGACTAATGCCTGATTAGCTCAGCCGGTAGAGCATTCGGCTGTTAACCGACAGGTCGTAGGTTCGAGTCCTACATCAGGCGCCATATGATAATAACAAGCTTTAAAGCTTGTTTTTTTATTTTACATTATTATGTAAAATAAATATTTAATAATAATAAAATAATTAAAAACAATATATAAATGATATAATAAATAAAAGGAGTGACTATGGAAAAGAAAAATAATAGTGGGTTATTGGTAGGAATAATACTAGGCTTAGTTATAGCTGCTATAATAGGGGTAGCACTATATTCATCAGGAACTATTAGTTTCAATAACAAATCAGCTAACAATAACAAAGAAACAAATAACAATAGTATAAAAATTAATGAATTAAAAGATTATGTATATGATGCTGAGTACAAGTATAATAACAAATATACAGAATATAATAGAAATGGGACAGAAAAAATAGAAGATAGTAATATTGATTATTATGGAATTTCTGTAAAAGCACCAGGTATAGATTATCTAAAAAATTTAAAAGTACCTTATATAAATATTAATAGTCGTGATGCCCAAATAGCTAACAATGAAATGGAATATCTATATTTAAAATATGCAAAAGATTTTGATAGTTATGCAGAAGAAAACAACAATCAAACGGGGCCAAGTTGCTCACAAATATTAACTTATAGAACATATAAATATAATAATATATTATCAGTAATTACTATTGATTCTATTGCGTGCACATCACCATATGTATTTAATTATAATGTTTATAACTTTGATTTAACTACTGGAAATAAACTTTCATATAACGAAATGCTTTCTAAACTAGGATATAAAGAAGAAAATGTTCTAGAAAACATAAAAAAAACCATTAAAGAAAAAATGGAAGAAATATATAAGAATAACCCAGAAGGAGACTTATCTAAAGCATGTCACTATGCACATAATCAAGATGGAACGCCAAAATATGATACAACAGATTGCTTTGTCATAACATATCAATTATTTGAAAGTTCAATCAAGGATAATAGAACATTATACCTAACAGATAATGATGGCAATTTAAATATACTACCAATATTATACATTGATTTTGCTCAAAACGGAGATAGAAATCGTTATTTAGTAAAAGTAACAAAATAAATAAAAAGCGAACATAAATTAATATATGTTCGCTTTTTATAATTATCCATTGCGTTTATATATCTAAAATGTTATAGTCATTTTAGGAACATTTAATGTGAGCGTCACTCTCCAATCTTTTATAGAGAGGAGGTAGATATCGATGAAAAAACGAGTTTATATAATTAAACTATGTAGATACATCTGTATCATTTTATCACTTTTTACCTTATTGGTATTTGTAATAAAAAAGTAGACACTCATCAGCATTGACGAGTGTCCAACTTTGATTGAGTGTCTAACTCAACGGAGGAGACATTCACCTGCAAAATTAAATGTTCCTCTTTTTTATTATATGCAATATCTCTTGCTACATACATAATACCATAAAATAATAGAAAAATCAATTATTATAATGTAAACTATAAATAAATAAACTTGAAAATACTAATAAATTCGTGATATAATTTAATAGCTTAAAAGAAAGTAGATGATTATATGCCAAAAACAAGTAGTTATGATGAAAGCTCAATAAAAATATTAGAAGGATTAGAAGCTGTAAGAAAAAGACCTGGTATGTATATAGGCTCTACTGATAAAAGAGGATTACACCATCTAGTATGGGAAATAGTTGATAACGGAGTAGATGAAGCCTTAAATGGATATGGTAATCATATTAAAATAACTATGCATAAAGACGGATCAGTAAGTGTAACTGACTCAGGACGTGGAATTCCTACAGGAATGCACGAATCAGGAAAAAGCACCCCTGAAGTAATATATACTGTTTTACATGCCGGTGGAAAATTTGAAAGTGGTGGCTATAAAGTATCAGGAGGATTACACGGCGTAGGTGCTTCTGTAGTAAATGCTTTATCTTCATGGATGGAAGTAACAACTAGAAGAGATGGAGCAGAATACTTTATTAGCTTTAAAGATGGGGGACATCTAGATAAAAAATTAACCAAAATAGGAACAACCAATAGAACAGGAACAACCGTAAGATTTATGCCAGACCCTGAAATATTTTCTACAACAGAATTTAATTTCTCAACTATTTGTGAAAGAATGCAAGAATGTGCATTCCTAATCGATGGACTTATTATTGAAATAACAGATGAAATAGAAGGAAAACAAGAAAAATATGTCTATGAAAATGGCTTAGAATCATTTTGCGAATATCTAAATGAAGGAAAAAATGAAATCCATAAAGTATTATGTTTTAATGGTATGAAAGATAAAATAAATGTATCAGTAGCCTTACAATATACCGATAGTTATTCAGAAAATATCGTATCATTTGTAAATAACGTTAAAACATCTGATGGAGGAACACATGAAGTAGGATTTAAAACTGCTATCACTAAAGTAATAAATGACTATGCTAAAGAAAATGGCTTTATTAAAAATAAAGATAAAGCCTTTGAAGGATCTGATGTAAGGGAAGGATTAACTGCTATCATAAGTGTCCAAATACCAGAAAATCTCCTTCAATTTGAAGGACAAACCAAAGCTAAATTAGGAACACCAATAGCAAGAAGCATCGTAGAAAATATAACTACAGAACAATTAAAATTCTTCTTAGAAGAAAATAATAAAATAGCAACCACTATCGTAACTAAAGCCTTAAAAGGTAAAGAAGCAAGAGAAGCAGCTAGAAAAGCCAGAGAAGAAACAAGAAAAGGAAAAGACGCTAAAAAATTAGATAAAATATTAAGTGGTAAATTAACTCCAGCCCAAACAAAAGATAAAACAATCAAAGAATTATTCATAGTAGAGGGTGATTCAGCAGGAGGTTCAGCAAAACAAGGAAGAGATAGAAAAACACAAGCTATCTTACCACTAAGAGGTAAAGTAATAAATACCGAAAAAGCTAAACTAGAAGAAATATTTAAAAATGAAGAAATAAACACTCTAATTCATACAATAGGTGCAGGATATGGTAGTAACTTTAATATAAAAGATATTAATTATGGCAAAGTAATAATTATGACCGATGCTGATGATGATGGAGCCCATATACAATGCTTGTTATTAACTTTCTTCTATCGTTATATGAAACCATTGATAGAAGATGGCCATTTATATATTGCTATGCCACCACTATATAGATTACAAATAGGAAATAAAGAACACTATGTATGGACCAATGAAGAATTAAAAGAACTAACCAAAGGAAAATCTAATTACAAAATATCTAGATATAAAGGATTAGGTGAAATGAATGCCTCTCAACTATGGGAAACAACAATGGATCCAAAACAAAGAAGTTTAGTAAAAGTAAACATAGAAGATGTAGCCCTAGCAGAAAAAAGAGTATCTGTCTTAATGGGAGATGCTGTAGAACCAAGAAAGAATTGGATAAATGAAAATGTTATCTTCTCTTTAGAAGATAATTACCAAATTTAATTATATATAATATTAAAATATCTAAATAATTATTTAGATATTTTAATTTGAGACAATTTAGCAACTTATGTTTCATCACAATTAATTGTTAGTTAAAACAATATTTTTTTATAGATTTTTTATAAGCAATATTGCAATATCTTATATTCTTTTATATAATATATATATATACAATGAAATACTAGGGAAAGTAGGTGATATTATGTTTAGAGATAAGACTAAATTAATAGGCTTTATTTTAGGTTTAATTTTATTCTCTATTACTGTAACATCACTTACTTATGCTTACTATGCTTGGCAAAGTAGTAATACTAATATTACTTTTAATATTAATGATCAATATTTCTATTGTGAGACTGATATTGATTCTGGTATTAGTAATTTATCACCTGTTAATGATTATAAAGATGGGGTATTACATAAATTTAAAGTTAATAATGTTGCTAATAAGAATACAACTTTTTCTGTTACAATGAATATTGAATCTATTGATGAAGTATTAAAGGATCCTTCATTTAAATATAAATTGATGGTAGATAAGACTAATGGATCTAATAATTGTCAAACTGGAGCTTCTGGTTGTGAAGAAGTAGCAAGTGGTAACTTTAGTAATGTACATGTAGGTAATAATAATTTAGTGCCTTCTATAACATTACCTAATAATAGTAGATATGAATATTATTTCTTTATGTATATAGATGGTGCTATGAATAATCCTAGTGGAATGCAATCAGCATCTATGGTATCAACATTAGGAGTATGTGATATATATGTAACATTTGATACTACAGAAGGAGAAACCACAGTAAGTCCAGTAGCAAAGAAAGTAATAGAAGGAGATACATATGGCACGTTACCTACACCTGTAAGAAGCAATGCAGTAGTTACATATAATTATAATGGGGCTACAGGTGGAAATAGTGTAGCTAGTGATACTGTTAGTTTTACTTTTGGGGGATGGTATAAGGAGCAAGCATTTACTAATCAAGTAACTTCTAGTACTCTAGTAACTAGTTCAATAAATCATACAGTATATCCAAAATGGACTAAAAGTAAAACTATAATATTACCAACGCCTACAAGAACGGGATATATATTTGAAGGGTGGTATAGTGATAGTAGCTTTAATAATAAAGTAGGCGATGGAGGAGGTAGTTATAATCCTTCTAAGAGTACTCCTTTATATGCTAAATGGAAACAAGCAAATTATATGAATACTAATACTAATGCTCTTTATATGACTTTAAATGAAGCTTTGAGTGATGTGTCTTCAAATCAAACTATAAAAGTATTAGTTGGGGTTACTGAAACCGAAACAGCTACTTTGGCTTCTGGGAAAACGGGTATTACATTAGATTTAAATGGTAAGACAACAACAATTGACGGAATGCCTATAACTAATAATGGTGGATTAACAGTTGTAAGTAATATTAGTGGTGGCGTTTTAACTGGTGGTGGGTCTGCTATAATTAATACTGGGACAGGAAATCTAACGGTATCAAGTGGAGTAATAACGGCTCTTTGGGATCCTTTAAGAAATGAAGGAACAGGTACAATAATGGTGACAGGTGGAACAATAACAGCAACTTATAGTTATTATGCAATAGTTAATAATTCAACTGGTACAGTTAGTATAAGTAATGGAACTGTAACTGGTGTAACAGGTGGTATAGATAATTATTCAACTGGTATAGTTAATGTAAGCGGTGGAACTATACAGGGAATTATTGGAATAGGTGGTGGTGCTGGTACAGTTAATATAAGTGGTGGTAGTATAAATGGATCATCAACGGGAATATCAGTATCAACAGGGACTCTAGTAATTACTAGTGGACAAGTTTCTGGTGCAGGGGTAGGTGTATTTTTATCTGGTGTTGGGACTTTGACAATGGGACAAAATACTGGAACTCCAAGTATTACTAACCCAATAATAAGTGCTACTGATACCTCTGATTCTTATGGGGTACGTATAGAAAATTCTAATGCAACTTATAATTTCTATGATGGAAAAGTATCATCCGCTAGTGGTACTAATACGTCAATATACTATAGTGGCACTATAAATACTCCAAGTAGTTATGAAGTTGTTAAGTCTACTAATAATGGGGTGGAAACAGCTATTTTGAGTAGAATAACATATTCTATTACTTATATGGATTGTGGAAATACAACTTTTAGTGGAACGCACGGAAATAATTATCCACAAAACTATACTGTAGGAAGTGGGGCAACCCTTGATAGTCCAACTAAAACAGGATATACATTTGGAGGATATTATTCATCTAGTGCTTGTAGTGGTACTGCTGTTACTAATATTAGTTCTGGGGATTCTGGTAATAAGACTTTCTATGCTAAATGGACCACTAATACTTATACAGTTCATCATTCAGCAAATCCTTCACAATGTAATCTTAGTATTCCAGATGATACAGTAACATATGAACAAGAATATAATCCTTACATTTCATATAATAATGAAACAGGAGCTAGCATAGTTGAAATGAAAGCTGGAATAGTTTGCCCAGGTTATTCTCTATCTAGTTGGACAGCTACGGGTATAAATACTGCTACTTCTCAATACGAGACTTCAACTACTGATGAATTAGAATGGATTAGTTGGAATGGTAGTACTCCTCTTGCTCCTGCTTTTACACAGACCGTTATTTATCCAATTTTTAAGAATTTAACTCCTACTAATAACGCTGAAGTAACAATGATTAGTAATTGGACCCCAGTAAATTATAACATTAATTATACACTTAATGGTGGAACTAAAGTTACATCATGTCAAAGTGGAGCAAGTCCTACAACAGGAACATATGATTCTATTGTAAGAATATGTCCACCAACTAAGACCGTAACAGTAAGTGGTAACGCTAATGGAACAGGTGTATCATTTACTAATCCTAGCACAGGACAAGCGCAAACATTTACTGGTTGGACAAGCACAACAATAGGATCGAACGCCAAGTATAGCGAACAAGGAACAGCTTTTGGTAATTGGAATGGTTCTCTTACTAACTATCAATTTTATAAAAACTTAAAAAACTATGGAACCGTTACTATGGTAGCTAATTGGACTCCGGTAGCAGTAACTTTACCTACATTTAATAACCCTGCTGGCAAAACATGTAATTGGTATACTGAACAATCTGGCGGCACTTTAATGGGGGGGAGCGGTGCAAGTTGGACCCCACCAGCAGATTCAGCATCATCCGTTACAGCATATCTAAGATGTACAGCCAATCCAACATACACGGTAACGTATAATTCTGGAGTTAATATATTTTCCCTATTCAACGAAGATATGACACAATGGGGAATCAGTGGAGGAAACCCCACCTTTACAAAAGAAATTGATACATCAGGTAGCCATACTTATTACACAATTGGAGGAACACCTGAAAAAATCTATAAAGAAATAACATTAGAACCAAATACAACTTATTATTTTTCTGTAAGTATATGGAATGATAATCCAAACAGTGTATTAGGTTCAATCAGATCAGAATCAATTACTGGAACATCTTTTTGCAACTTAACAATTCCTGATTATGAAGATTCTGAACAACATTGTACCTTTACAACTTCTACTGAAACTACTTATTATGTAGTATTTGATTTTGGAGGCTCAGCAGGAAATGAAGTATATTTTGAATCCTTTAAACTAAAATATACAAATTTAAATGGCAATGATGTTATTGCAACAGAAGAAAAAACGGTGACTTATGGTTTGACCTATGGAACCCAACCAACTTATACCAAAGCAGGTTATACTTTTGCCGGTTGGTATACCCAAACAACTGGTGGAACACAAATCACAAGTAATACAACAGTTACTGCAACAAGTGATCATACATTATATGCTCATTGGACTTTGAATAATCCAACAGCCCCAACAATATCTGGGGGAACAACTAAAGTATATGGATATACTGCTACAAATCTAAGTTGTAATAATACTACTGCATATGAAGGTGTAACAAAATATTATAAATTCGGTTATTCTACAACATCTGGAGGAAGCGTAACATGGCTAGGTTCAGCCACAACTACTGGAACAAAATCAATTGCTGCAAGAGAGTTTATTGGTACTAGATATTATAAATGTCGTATATATGTTACAGACGGAATTAGCACATCAAGTACAGTAACTTCCTCATCCTCTACAACCATGTCATTAGTACGTGCAAGAATTAATTTTGATGCAACTACTAATGGAGGCAGTTTAACGGGTTCAAGTTCAGGATATATAGAATATGATCAACATGTTTATGATCATCTAATTAATTCCCGCACCACTACAGGCAGTATTATTTTTCTAGAGTCAATTGCCGAAATCACAAATTATAGTGGAAAAATATATTCTCAACCAAGTGCTAATTCTAGTATTATTGAAGATTTAGCGGGAAGTGCTGTTTTTGTTAATTACGGATCTAGTATTAACGGATTTGAAAGAATTGCAGATGATAGTGCAGAAATGACATCTGGATATACACAATCTAGTAATATAAATATTATCGATATTGCTGGTATTTATGCAACAAAACAAAACAAAAGATTCACCGGTTGGTGGACTGCTGCTACTGGTGGATATAAAGTAATTGATGAATTTGGGCAACCGCAAAAAAATATTGGTGGTTGGACAAATAGTAGTGGTAATTTTATTTTAACATCTGCCTCAGACACATCAACTGCAAATAAATTATATGCTCAATTTGAAGATTATGAGTTTAATATTACTTATAAAAATAATTATAGTAACAGCACTAATTATAATGGTTTAACTTGGACAAATAGTGAATATCTTAATTTTGATGGTGTAGATGATTTTGTAAATCTTGGTCAAATTAATAATGACTATGCTACTTATTCTGTAAGCTTTATGGCAACTAATTTAAATGGAACCCAACAGCAATTGATAGGTAATGAGCATGCAGGTGGTGGTGGAATTTTCATTAATACCAGCAATCAATTAGTTGGCGAGTTCTATATTGATGGAGAGTATAAACAGGTTTATACCCCTAATGCCATAACGGCAAATACTAGATACTCTGCAACTGTTACTTATGATGGCTCAACGGTAAGATTATATGTGAATGGTTCTGAAGTTGGTACAGCAGTCAGTGTCACAGGAGTAATTTCACCACCAAGAGGTTACAATACTGACCAAGAGCCTACAAGGTTAGTTCTTGGAGCAAATCCCGAGGGTAATCATGCAGAGGCATATTTCTTCAAAGGACGAATATATTCTGTAGAAGTGTACGATAGGGGATTAACTGCAGCAGAGGTACTTGTTAATTATAATGGAACTTCTATAGCTAATGATGGAGCTGTTAAGATTATATCTAATCAGCTTACTACTTTAGATCAAGTAATTTATAAAAAAGTATATGGTAGTACGTTGGGTACTCAATTTGTTCCAGATAGACCTGGTTATACCTTTGCTGGTTGGTATACTGCTGCATCTGGTGGAACACAAGTTACAAGTAGTACAGCTGTTCCTGCTGATAATACCACTTATTACGCACATTGGACTGCTGCACCAGTTGTTCCAGTTAGATTACATGGTATTGGTGGAATATACAGTCAATGGAATAATATAACCGGAAAATATAGTGCCACATATAATGATGGAACTGGTCATACAGCAAATACTACTAATACTTGGTGGGATATGAGTGGTTCTGGACATACTGGTGCAGTTGGATCTGGTATTACTTGGGGTGATGATTATGCCTCATTTGACGGTACAGCTAATTCCTATGTATCTTTGCAAGCTCAAAATGCTGCTAGACAAACATTAATGCTTACTTTTTCCACAACTGATGCCAGCACAAATCAATATATATTTGGTAATTGGCATGCTGGTGGCGGTGGTATAAGAATAAGCAGTGGAAAAATTTTAGGTGAGTTTTATATCGGAGGAGATTGGCGACCTGTTAATACTGGTGTTTCAGTAGTTAACAACAAAAAATATTCTGTTGCTTTAACTTATGATGGATCAGCTGTAACTGCTTATGTTGATGGTGTACAAAAAGGAACGCCATATTCAATAACCGGAAGTATTGGAGCTCCTACTAACAGCACAGCAATGATGATGGGATGTAATCCTAAAGGAACAGCTTGTGAAAACAATTATTTTAAAGGTAAAATATATGAAGCAGCAATTAGAAGTGATACAATTGACAGCACTATAATAGAATATAATCATGGTAACACTACTTCTTATAATAGTAATATTTGGGTACCAAATGCTGCTAGAAATGGATATAATTTTGCTGGATGGTTCCCTGCAACAATTACTTCATTAGGATTCTATGATGAAAATAATAGAATATATCCAAATCAATTGTTTGAAAGAACTGATATTACGGAACTAAATCTTTATGCTAAATGGACACCTATAATAGCTTCAGGAACATTCAATATTAAGCCAGCCAATAGTAATTATTGCTTGGAGCCATATAATAATGGAACTGCTGATAATACAGGATTAAGGATATATTCTTGTAATTCAAGTAGATTAGGGCAAAAATGGAAAATTACTCAAATGGGTGATGGTTATGTAAGGATATATAACCCTAATGCAAGTAATAAGAGTATTACTATAAAGGATGGTACTGTGGGTAACGGTAAAGAAATGGTTATTTATACCTGGAGTGGTGCTTTCCAACAAAGATGGCTTGGAATTGAAACTACTAATGGTTATCAATTAGCAAGTGCTAAAGGTAGAGGATATGGCCTTCATGTAGTAGGTGATACATTTGCAAATAATAAAACTGTAGAATTAAATACGTTAGGTACGACAGCTGGATATATATGGACTTTTGTTGCAGTAAGTTAATAAAAAGATTTACGAATTATCGTAAATCTTTTTGTCCAGTAATTTATTTCTTCATTGTTTACTATTTTTATTTTAAGTGTTATAATTAATTAAGGTGTTATTATGAAAATAAAAAATTATGTAAGTATAAAAAGTATATTGATATTAGTAGTTGTTGTGGTAGCACTTTTTCTTTCATTTGTTTTGCCCAAATCTAATTTTTTTAGAGTTAGAAATATGAGTTATGTAAATGAAGCAGTATATGCTAGTGCTAGGATGTTAATCTCTAACAATAAAAACAATGTTACATTAAGTGGTAACTGTAATAGTGGTGTGGAATATGTTAGTATTTCCAAAATTAAATATGAAGGTAATTTAGAATATGATGTTATTGATGATAGAATATATGTTAATTTTTTAACAGATATTAAATATTTGTTTGTTCCCGATGTTTTGAAGAAATCTGATATGTCTATTAGATTAAATGAAGAGAATAGTTATGTGATAGTTAAATATGATTGTAAGAAAAAAGATTATTATTATGCAGAATTTTCTTCAGAAGAAAAAGAAGGATATAGTTTCATGAACTGGATAAAAAAATAAAAGTAAAAAAAGTAAAAGAATAGTAAAAAATATGACATAATACTTGTCATATTTTTTTTATACTATACTAGGTGATTATAATGAAAATATATATAGACCTAGTATTACTATTAAACTTTGGCTTTGATTTATTATTATTAATATCAGTAGCCTTAATATTAAGAAGACAAACAGATTTAAAAAGATTATTAATCTCATCTTCTATTGGATCTATTACTATATTATCTATGTTTATAGAATTAAATAGCTTTTTATTATTTATAATTAAAATATTAATATCTCTAATAATGGTATATATAACATTCGGCTATAAAAATATAAAATATACCTTAAAAAACTTATTTTATTTATATACATCAAGTATTATTCTAGGAGGATTCTTATATTTTCTAAATCTTCAATTTTCATATAATAATAAAGGCTTAGTCTTTTATTTTAATGGATTATCTATAAATGTAATAATATTAATAATACTAAGTCCTATAATAATATATGCTTATATTAAACAAGCATTAGAACTTAAAAATAATTATTCTAATTATTATAATATAGACATATATTTAAAAAATGGACTAGTTATACCTACAACAGCTTTTCTAGATACAGGAAATATACTAGAAGATCCCTATAAAAAAAGGCCTATTATATTACTTAATAAAGAAATATTAAAAATAGACTATGAAAAAGATAAAATACTATTAGTCCCGTATGATACATTAAATAATCATGGATTATTAAAATGTATCATACCAGATAAAATATTCATTCAAGGAGTAGGTTTTAGAAATAACTTCTTAGTAGGACTATCAAATGAAAAAATTAAAATAGATGGAGTAGATTGTATCTTAAATACTAAATTATTAGAAAGGACTAATATATGAAAAAAATAATTAATTTAATCTTAAAAGTATTAAGAAAAAAGAATTATATCTTTTATTTAGGTAGTACAGATATCTTACCACCACCACTATCAAAAGAAGAAGAAATATCTTACGTAGAAAGAAGTATGAAAGGAGATAAAGAAGCTAGAAATATACTAATCGAACATAACTTAAGATTAGTAGTATTTCTAGCTAAAAAATATGAAAATACTAAAATAGATTTAGAAGACTTAGTATCTATAGGCACAATAGGATTAATAAAAGGAGTAAATACCTATAAATTAGATAAAAATATTAAACTAGCAACTTATGCTTCCAGATGTATTGATAACGAAATACTAATGTATTTAAGAAAAACAAAAAAGAAAAGAACTGAAATAAGCTTTGAAGATAGCCTAAGCTTTGATGCTGATGGCAATGAATTGCATCTAGAAGATGTTCTAGGAACCGAACCAGATATAGTAACTAAAAACTTAGAAGATAGATTAGATAGAAAAATGTTATATCAAGAAGTAAATAAATTAAAAGGAAGAGATAAAGAAATAATAGAATATAGATATGGATTAAACGGGAAAAAAGAGATGACTCAAAAAGAAGTAGCCATCCTAATGGGAATATCTCAATCTTATATATCTAGAATTGAAAAAAAAGTAATAAAAAAATTAAGTAATATCATAAAAATTTAATCTAAAAAACTTCTAAATCTACAAGGACTAATACTATCTATATCATAGCCCATAACCGTAATAACATGAATAACCTTAGTTAGTATCTTATTAGACTCTCTAGAACTATATTTACCATGTTTATTTAAACATATCTCATATACCTCTAAAAAACTCTCATCACTAACTTTATAATTAATTATTTCCTTACCAATATCTTCAGCTATAGTATCATAATTCATATCAATCCCTCCAATAAAATATTTCATATTCTAACATATAAATAATCTAAAATATGTAACCAATTTGATTACATATTTTTTAAATATAAAAAACGTAAAAAAGAAGTTAATTATCTTGATATATTTATTATTTATGCTAAAATAATTACTCATGAAAGAGGGAATTAATCATGGTTGAAACTAATTTACCAATAGTAGTACTTAAAAACATAATATTATTTCCTTATAACGAAATAAGAGTAGAATTTAATTCCTCAAAAGAAAAATTAGTTTTAGAAAATGCTGAAAAATATAATGATAACCATATCCTCTTAATTAATCTTTTTGATCCTCTAGATGAAAATCCTAGTATTAAAGACTTACCAAGTACCGGTGTAATAGGTAGAATAAAATCTAAAATAGAATTATCCAATGGAACCGTAAGAGTAGTAGTAGCAGGCTTATCTAGAGTAGAAATATTAAACTATATTGAAAGTGATTATGGCTATATAGAATCATTTGTAATCCCTACTAAAGAATATGAATATGATGAAATAGAAGCTACAGCCCTAAAAAGAATATTATTTAACGAATTAACTAATTATATAAATACATCTCCAATGATGTCTAATAGTGTTTTAGGAAGAATTAGTGGCATAGATAATATAAGTAAATTAACAGATATAGTTGCCTCTGAATTACCATTTGATTACACAAATAAATTAAAATATCTAAATACTAAAGAACCAATAAAAAGAATAAAATTAATAATTGAAGACCTAAATAGAGAAATAGAAACCGTAAAACTAGAACAAGAAATAGAATCAACCCTAAAAGAAAAAATAGATGAATCACAAAGAGAATATCTATTAAAAGAAAAAATAAGAATAATAAAAGAAGAATTAGGAGAATCTACCATCAAAGAAACAGAAGTAGATTTACTAAAAAAAGAAATTGAAAAGAAAGATTTACCAGATAAAATTAGAAAAAAACTAGATAGTGAAGTAAAAAGATATATCTTATCCTCTGATGCTTCTCCAGAAATAACTATAATAAGAACTTATATTGATTGGTTACTAAATTTACCATGGAATATAAGTACAAAAGATACATTTAAAATAAAAGAAGTATCTGAATCATTAGATGAAACCCATTACGGATTAGAAGAAATAAAACAAAGGATAGTAGAATATGTAGCTGTAATGCAACATACAGAAAATGTAAATAGTCCTATTATATGTTTAGTAGGTCCACCAGGAGTAGGTAAAACCACTCTAGCCAAATCTGTAGCTCAGTCCCTTAATAAAAAATTTGTAAAAATAAGTGTTGGAGGAGTATCAGATGAAGCAGAAATAATAGGACACAGAAGAACTTACTTAGGAGCTAATCCTGGTAAAATTATTCAAAGTATGAAACAAGCAGGTGTAAATAATCCAGTATTTCTAATAGATGAAATAGATAAACTAACTAAAGATTATCACGGAGATCCAGCTTCAGCTTTATTATCAGTCCTAGATAAAGAACAAAATAAAAACTTTACTGATAACTACATAGAAGAAGAATTTGATCTATCTAATGTCTTATTTATCTTAACAGCAAATGATATAAATACAATACCAAGTGCCCTAAAAGATAGATTAGAAATAATAGAATTATCAAGTTATACTAACCTAGATAAAAAAGAAATATGTAAAAAATATCTAATACCTAAACTATTTAAACAATATAAAATAAGAGATTATAATATCAGTATTAATGATAACGCAATTAATAAAATAATAACTGACTATACAAAAGAAGCAGGAGCTAGAGAATTATCCAGAAAAATAGAACAAATATGTAGAAAAATAATCTATGAAGACATAAATGATAAAATAATAAAAGTAAGTGATCTATATCACTATCTAGGACCAGCTAAATATCATCATCAAAAAAATGATGATTCTAATAAAAGCGGCATCGTTAACGCTCTAGCATATACTATCTTTGGAGGAGAAATATTAAAAGTATCTACAACCATGTATAAAGGAGAAGGTAATATTAAAATTACAGGTTCCGTAGGAAAAGTAATGAATGAAAGTGTAGAAGTAGCTCTAAGTTATATAAAAAATAATGCAGAAAACTTCGATATAGATATAAATATCTTTAAAGAAAACGATTTTCATATTCATGTAGAAGAAGGATCAGTAAAAAAAGATGGACCTTCAGCAGGTATAACAATAACAACAGCTATTATTAGTTTAATAAAAGATAAAGTAATACCAAACGACATAAGCATGTCGGGAGAAATAACATTAAGAGGAAGAATACTACCAGTAGGAGGCTTAAAAGAAAAACTAATCGCCGCCTCAGTAAACAACATAAAGAAAGTATTTATCCCCGTAGAAAATAAAATAGATATTGAAGAAATACCCACAAGTATTACTAATAAAATAGAAATAACTTATGTAAGAGATTATTTAGATGTTTATTATTATTTATTTAATAAAGAGAAAAAAGATTAACTATCTTTTTTCTCTTTATTTTGTTATAATAAATTTAGGTGATTATATGGATAATTTTAATAGAAATAATTTAAATAGTTTTAATAGAAATAGAGATGTAGATCAAGTATTTAACGATAAATGGAATGCTAATTATAAAACAAGTGAAAACATATCAAATAAAATAAAAGACTTTAATAAAAAAATGTTTAATATAAAAGATCAAGAAGAAATAAGAAAAGAAATGCGTGAAGCTAACACTGTAGAAGCTAAAGTAGATAATTTAAACAAAAAAATGGAAGGATTAAATAACAATAACAGAAGTAAATTTTGGTGATAACATGGAAGATTTATATCAATATGAAAGAGAATTAAACAAAAAAGGAATAAACGTAATAGGGGGAGTAGATGAAGTAGGAAGAGGCCCTTTAATAGGGAGTGTTATAACATCTTGTGTAGTATTACCAAAAAATTTTAAATTAGAAGGACTAACAGATTCAAAAAAATTATCAGAGAAAAAAAGGAATGAATTCTATAACATAATAAAAGAAAAAGCCCTTGCTATAGGAATAGGAGAATGCACTGAAAAAGAAATAGATAAATATAATATCTATGAAGCAACCAAAATAGCTATGAAAAGAGCAATAGATGAAGCAAGAAAACAAATAAATATTGAACACATCCTAATAGATGCCATGCCCTTAGAATTAGATATACCAACAACATCTATTATAAAAGGAGATGCCAAAAGTATAACTATAGCAGCAGCCTCTGTAATAGCAAAAGTAACAAGAGATAAAATGATGTATGAATTAGATAAGATTTATCCTATGTATGATTTAAAAAATAATAAAGGATATCCTACTAAAAAACATTTAAGTGCTATTGAAGAATATGGTATTACTGACTATCATAGATTAAGCTATGCTCCAGTAGCTAAATATAAAAATAAAAAGAACTTACTCAAGTAAGTTCTATCTTTTTTTATCCTTAGGCATATTACTTTCCATAACCATTCTAGCAAATTCAGATAAATCTAAACCATCTGGATATTTTTTCCATGAGTTAGCACATTTATTTTCCCAATTTCTCAATCTCATCTCATATTCTAACTCATCAACAAAAGTATAATCAGCTTCCAAAAGCTCCCTTTCCATTTCTAAATACCATTTACGGAAATCATCGCCATACTTCTTAGCTCTTTGTAATTTAATCTTCGCAATAGGACCAAGTATAGTATTCCTTCTTAAAAAATCAAGTTCATCATAATTAACTTCACTCTCAAAAAAATGTTTCATAATTTTACCTCCTAAAAACTCCTATATAATCCAATAGCTTTACCCAAAATAGTAACATTCTTAAGAATGATAGGTACCATATAATCATTTTCTGGTTGCAATCTAAAATAATCTTTCTCCTTATAAAAAGTCTTTAAAGTAACCTCATTATCTTCATTCATAGCAACTACCATATCACCATTCTTAGCAACATTAGTTCTCTCTACAATAACAATATCATTATCATATACACCAGCATTAATCATTGATTCCCCACTAACTCTTAAAGTAAACACCTCTTTACCAGTAGGAATCATTTGTACAGGTAATGGAAAATATTCATCAGGATTACTAATAGCTTCAATAGGATTTCCTGCTGTAATCTTACCTAACAAAGGAATATTAACAACTTCCTCGTTATTATTAGCAAATTCATTAGGTACCATTAATTCTAACATTCTATTATTGTTAGAATTTCTCTTAATATATCCCTTATTAATCAAATTAGTTAAATGAACGTGTACAGTAGCAGGAGAATTTAAATTAATCCCCTTACAAATATCTCTAACAGAAGGAGTATATTTATTCTCTGCAATAAATTTTTTAATAAAAGTCAAAACTTCATTTTGTTTACTAGATAAATCATCATATCTTTTCATCATATCACCAATTTCATAGTAACATATTATTAAATGTTTGTCAAACATTTGTTTGTAAAAAAACAATAAAATATTATAGAAAAATCTTAATAAATATGATATCATATATAAAGAAACAGGTGATAAAATGAGTATATCAAGAACTAAAGCCAGAGAAGAAGCAATGACTATTTTATATCAAATTAATTTATATGAAAAAAATAAAATAAAATATGAAATAGAAGAATTATTACAAGAAAAAGATGAATTTACTAAAGAATTAGTCACTGGTGTAATTAATAATTATGACAAACTAAATGATATAGCTAATAAATATCTAAATAATTGGAATATCAATAGATTAGGCTTAACAGATGCTGCCATAATTAGAATAGCATCATATGAATTATTATATACAGATACCCCAGAAAAAGTAATAATAAATGAAGCTATAGAACTAGCTAAAAATTATTCAGATGAAAAAGTAGTAAAAATGATTAATGGAGTATTAGATAAAATATTTCATAATAAAGGATAGTGTTAATATGAATAATAATTACCTAACAATAACCCAATTAAGTAAATATTTAAAATATAAATTTGATGAAGACGTAAACTTAAGAAAAGTATATTTAAAAGGAGAAATATCTAACTTCAAAGCCCATACCAGAGGACATTATTATTTCACCTTAAAAGATGAAAACAGTAGAATAAATGCCGTAATGTTTGCTAGTAGTACAACTAAATTAAAATTTATGCCCATAGATGGCATGAAAGTAATGGTAGAAGGAAAAGTAACAGTATATGAAGCTACAGGAGGATATCAAATATATATTGATAATATGTTAGAAGACGGAGTAGGTAATTTATATATAGCCTTTGAACAACTAAAAGAAAAATTAGAAAAAGAAGGACTTTTTAACAAAGAAAGAAAAAGAAAAATACCTAAAATGCCTAAAAAAATAGGGATAGTAACAGCCTCTACCGGAGCAGCCATAAGAGATATCTTAACAACCATAAAAAGAAGATATCCCATCTGTGAAACAATACTATTCCCATCTCTGGTACAAGGAGAACAAGCGGCAGAAGATATTGTAAAAAAAATTCAAATAGCAAATACCTATGACATAGATACCTTAATAGTAGGAAGAGGTGGAGGATCTATAGAAGACTTATGGCCCTTTAATGAAGAAATAGTAGCAAGAGCTATCTATAATTCCAAAGTGCCAGTAATAAGTGCTGTAGGCCATGAAATAGATTTTACTATATCCGACTTTGTAGCAGACCTAAGAGCTCCAACTCCAACAGCAGCAGCTGAATTAGCAGTAGTAGATATAAATACCGTAAATGATTACCTAGTAACATCAAGAACCAGAAGTTATAATGCCATAAATAATATAATAAACAATCTAAAAGATAAAATAAATAACTTAAAAGAATCATATGTCTTAAAAAAACCAAATAATATCTATGAAATAAAAGAACAAAAGCTAGATATGTTAATAGATAAACTAAATACCAACATAAATAAAATAATAGAATTAAACAAAGTAAGATTATTTAAATATAAAGAGTCATATGTCCTAAATAATCCCGAAGTATTATATAAATTTAAAAAACAAAATCTAGATAACATAATAAGTAAATTACAAGTATTAAACCCCCTAAACACATTAAAAAGAGGATATTCTATAACTAAATTAGATAACAAAGTAATAAGTAGTATTAAAAATATTAAGAAAGATAATTTATTAACAATAAAAGTAAAAGATGGTATCATAGATACCAAAGTAGTGAAAGTGAGTGAAGAAAATGGCTAAAAAAGAAGAATTAAGCTTTGAAGAAAAAATTAAAAAATTAGAAAGCATTGTAACAGAATTAGAAAGTGGAGAAGTAAATTTAGATGACGCCATAACTAAATATACAGAAGCCATGAAACTATCTAAAGAATGCTCTCAAAAACTAAATGAAGCAGAAAAAAACATCAATAAAATATTAAATGATAATGGAAAATTAGAAGATTTTGAGATAAAAGAATAAAACTAGAAAACTCTAGTTTTTATTTTATAAAAAAATTGACTAAAAAAAGAAATAATAATATAATTAACTAAAGGAGGAATAAATATGGAACTATTAACAATACTTTTAATAATCATTGGTATAATTTTACTACGTTCAATAAGACAGATAAAAGAATATGAAAGAGGAATACTATTTAGATTTGGTAAATTTGCTAGAATACTAAATCCAGGATGGAATATAGTATTACCAATAATTGAATCATATCAAAAAATAGATATCCGTACTAAAGCTGTAGACGTAGCAGAACAAGATGCTATTACAAAGGATAATGTATCTATAAGAATAAATGCTGTATTATATTATAAAGTATTTGATGCATCTAAAGCCGTAATAGCAGTAGAACATTATCAATATGCTGTATCACAACTTGCTCAAACAACAATGCGTAATGCCGTAGGAGCAGTAACATTAGATGATTTATTATCTGAAAGAGATAAAATATCTACTGAAATTTGTGATATCATCGATAAAGCAACAGACCCATGGGGAATAAAAGTAGAAAACGTAGAATTAAAAGACATTAAATTACCTGAAGAAATGCAAAGAGTAATTGCTAAAGTAGCAGAAGCTGAAAGAGAAAAATTAGCAGTAATTACTAAATCTAAAGGTGAAGTTGAAGCTGCTGAAAACTTAGCAAAAGCAGCAGAAGAAATGTCAAAAACTCCAGGTGCATTACACTTAAGAACATTATCTACTTTAAATGATTTATCTAGTGATCAATCAAATACCATAATATTCGCTGTTCCAGTTGAAGTATTAAGAGCATTTGAAGGTGCAGATTTATCTAAAATAATAAAAAAGGACTAAAGTCCTTTTTTTATGTTATTTAGTATAAATAATTTTTCATCATTATTAGAATTATTCCACATAACTTCAAATAATACCCCTAATCCTATTAAAGGATCTTCATCATGAGAATCAATAGAACTAATAATAGATTTCTTTATTTCTTCTATTGAGTTGTCTTTAAAATTATTCTTGATATATGCTCTAACATCAATATTATTCATCTTATCACCAATAATAGTATAATAAAAAATAGATAATCTATACATTATCTATTTAATATTTTATCAGTATTTTTAAAATTATATTTAGAAATACTCTTTAACTTATCAATTCCATATTTATCTAAAATCTTTTTACCAACTTCATCCACTAGAGGATTAGCTCCCTTAGGCAACTTCATACCAACACTATCAGATAATTTATCCATTTCTTTAAGAAAAATATATCTACTAATTAAAGAAGAACAAGCAACTGATAAACATTGATCTTCAGCCTTAGTAAGAAAGAATATATCCTTAACTTTTTTATTAGATTTACTAATATGATTAAAATAACTTTTAGGATATTCAAACTGATCTACCACAATATAATCATAATTATAGCCCGCTTCTTTCATTTCATATAAAACTTTATTATGTAAAATAGCTTTCATAGCATTCATATTATAATTACCATAACTATTATTATATTCAGTATTACTTAATATATATGTCTTATAAGGAATTTTTTTAATTATTTCAGGTACAATTTCTAATATCTTATCATCAGTAAATTTTTTAGAATCCTTAACCTTTAAATCCAATAAAAAATCAATATTATCTTTAGATACATAAGAAGCAGTAACAACTATTGGACCAAAATAATCCCCAGTACCAACTTCATCAGAACCAATAGAATTAATTCTAATAGGAATAACCTTATTAGGCTTATCTTCTTTTTTCTTATCGTTAGAATTAGTAACATCAGCCTTACCAGAATTAATCTTTTCTGTTTCTATCCAAAAATCAGAAGCTAAGTCAGCATCTTTACCTTGAAAAACAGCCTTACCAGACTCATACAAAGTAACAACAGTATCACCATCTATAGCTTGAAACACAGCATATGGTGGTGTTTTTTCTCTTCTTAAATCTTCAAAGAATTCTAACATTTGTTCCTTAGTTTTATCTGATACTTTTAAAGTAATAGTAGTTTGTCCTTGCTTCAATCTAATCACCTCATAATAATTTTAACACAAAAAACTTTATTTTTAAATAAATTTATTATATAATAATATTATAAATATAGGAGGTATAAAATGAATATAACTATAGTTGATGCTTTAATAATACTTGCAATACTAGCAGGAGCAGTAATAGGTTTTAAAAATGGCGCCATAAAAGAAGGAGTAAAATTTATAGGAGTAATAGTTGTTCTAATCATTTCTTTTGCTTTAAAAGATACTCTAATGGTAATATTATATGAAAATCTACCATTCTTTGATTTCTTTGGTATAGTAAGAGGACTATCCGCAATTAATATACTATTTTATCAAATAATTTCCTTTTTAATAATATTCGCAGCCTTAACATTTATATTAAGAGTATTATTAGTAATAACAGGATTAATAGAGTGGTTATTAAAACTAACAGTATTTTTACGAGGAATATCAAAATTCTTAGGTATTTTTGTTGGAGCTTTAGAATATTATGTTTATGTTTTTATTATATTATTTATACTAAGTACACCAGCTTTTAACCTAACATATGTAGAAGAATCTAAATTCACTAATCCAATTTTACAAAATACACCAGTATTAACAAAACTATCAGATAATACCATAACAGTTTATAGTGAAGTTTGGGATGCCGTAAAGAATAAAAAGAAAAAATCCAATGAAGAAGTAAATAAAAAAATATTAATAATCATGTTAGATAACAAATTAATTAAATATGAAAGCGCTAAAAGATTAATAGATAAAAACAAAATTAGCATCACAGATAATAGTTTTCTTGAAGAATATAAAGAAAATAAATAAATAAAAATAGTGTTAACTTAAATGTAAAAGTAACACTATTTTATTTACAAATTAATATAATTACTATATTATAAATATATAATAGAGTTAATAGGTGATATTATGTTACATAAAAGTGTCTTACTAAAGGAAACAATAGATAGTTTAAATATAAAAGAAAATGGTATATATGTAGATGCCACGCTAGGATATGCTGGCCATGCCAGTGAAATATTAAAAAAAATACCAAAAGGTTATTTATATGGAATAGATCAAGATAACTATGCCATAGATAAGAGTAATGAATTATTAAAAACCATTGGTAACAACTATCATATAATAAAAAGTAATTTTTCTAATATGAAAAAAGAATTAGAAAAACTAAATATTTATAAAGTAGATGGCATTTTATTTGATTTAGGAGTATCATCAGTTCAATTAGATTTTGATGAAAGAGGATTTAGTTTTCATAAAGATGCTAAACTAGATATGCGTATGGATACAAATCAATCATTTAGTGCTTATAATGTAGTAAATGAATATAGTTATGAAGATTTAGTAAGAATACTAAGAGATTATGGTGAAGAAAAATATGCTTCTAATATAGCTAAAAATATTATTAAAGAAAGAAATAATAAAAAAATAGAAACCACCCTAGAATTAGTAGATATTATTAAAAAAAGCATGCCTCAAAAAGAAATGCGAAATCATCATCCTGCTAGAAGAACCTTTCAAGCTATAAGAATAGAAGTAAATAATGAATTAGAAGTTCTAAAAGAAGCATTAGAACAAGCAATAGAATTAATAAATGTTGGTGGAAGAATATCTGTTATTAGCTTTCATTCCCTAGAAGATAAAATTGCAAAAAATACTTTTAATAAATATAGTGAAGTTCCAGAAAATATAAAAAAATTACCATTTATACCAGAAGAATACCAACCAAAATTTAAAATAATATCTAAAGGAATAACAGCATCAAAAGAAGAATTAGAAGATAATAATAGAGCTAGAAGTGCAAGACTTAGAGTAGTAGAAAGAATAAGGGATTAATATGAAAAAAAATAAAAAGAAGCAATTCCTAAGTAGCTTTGAAAGAACTACCTACAAATTATGGATAATAATAATAGTTTTTCTATTATTAGGAATAGTATTTGGCAAAACAAAACTAGCCCAAATAAATTTAGAAGTTCAAAAATTAGATAAAGAAGTAGATAAAGGAAAAAATAAAAACGAAAGTTTAGAAATGAAAATAGATGAAATGACATCCCTAGAAAGAATAAAGAAAGTATCAGAAGAAAATGGACTAAAATATAATAGTGAAAACATAAGAACAATAAAATAAAGAGGTGATAATATGGCTAAAAGAAAAATAAATATCAATAGAATAAAAAGCAATTACATATTAATGCTAATAATATTAGCCATATTTATCATCTTTATTCTAAGATTAACCTATTTATGTACAGTAGACTATAAAGTGGGAGATAGTACTATAACAGCATTCATAAAAAATAGAAATACTACTGAAGAAATAATATTACCTAAAAGAGGTACAATTAAAGATAATAAAGGAAATATCTTAGCTGAAGACGTAGTAAGCTATACCGTAATAGCCTACTTAGATAAAAGTAGAAGCAAAAACAGTAGTACTCCTAAACATGTAGTAGATATTGATGCAACCGCCAAAGTATTAGCTCCTTATATAAATATTGATGAACAAGTATTAAAAACTTTATTATCCAAAGATGCTTATCAAGTTGAATTAGGTAGTGGAGCAAGAAATTTATCACAAATTCAAATGGAAACTATAAAAAATTTAAACTTACCGGGAATAGATTTTATTGAAACTTCAAAAAGATATTATCCTAATGGAGATTTTGCATCTTATGCCATTGGATATACAACCAAAGAAGAAGATAAAGATGGCAATATGTGGCAAAAAGGAGGATTAGGAACAGAAGAATACTTTGACGAAACACTAAAAGGAACTAGCGGCTATATAACTTACGAAAAAGATCGCTATGGATATAAAATTGCTAACGGAAGAGAATATAAAGAAGAAGCAGAAGATGGTAATGATATTTATTTAACCATAGATAGTAATATTCAACTATTTACAGAAAATAGTATTAGAAAAATGGAAACAGATAGCCAAGGCGAATGGGGCTTTATTGTTGTGGCTGATGCTAAAACAGGAGCAATATTATCTTATTCAACATTTCCGTCATTTGATCCAAATACAAAAGAAATAAAAAACTATATTGATCTTTTGGCAGGTAATTCCTTTGAACCAGGAAGTACTATGAAAACATTTAGTTATATGTGTGCTATAGAAAATGGTAATTATAAAGGTGATAATACCTTTAAATCAGGTTCCATTACTTATGAAGCAACAGATGGAAAAAAGACAACTATTCATGATTGGAATAGAGAAGGTTGGGGATATATAACTTATGACTATGGATTTGCTATGTCATCAAACGTAGGGGCTTCTAATCTATTAGAAACAAACGTTATCACCAAGAAAAATTTAATTGACTGTTATAATAAATATGGATTTGGTAAATTAACTAATTTTACTATTAATAGAGAATCAGCTGGTAAAGTAAAATTCAATTATGATATTGATGCAGCCAGTGGAACATTTGGACAAGGAATAAACATAACAGCCATTCAAATGATTCAAGCTCTAACTACAATAGCAAATGATGGTAGATTATTAAAGCCATACTTAATAGAAAAAATAGTAGATAATAATTCCGAAGAAACATCTTACGAAGCTTCAACTGAAGTAATAGACACAGTAGCTAGCCCTAATACTATTAACAAAATAAAAGAATTAATGAAAAGTGTTGTTTGTGAAGATAAAGAAAGATGTACAGGAAGTGCCTATTACATGAAAGATTACCAATTATTAGGAAAAACAGGAACTGCACAAATATATAACGAAAAAACCGGTACATACATGATTGGAGATTCTGAATACATATATTCATTTGCCGGATTATATCCAACAGACGAGCCTCAATTAATAATCTATTCAGCTATAAAAAGACCAAAAGATACTGAAAATTATATTGCTCCAGCTGTAAAAGATATAGTAGTAAATGTCAGTAAATATCTAAATATAAACAGTGATAACAATAACGTAGTAACATATAAAATAGCAAATTATACCAATAAAGAAACAGCTATAGTTACTAAAGAATTATCAAATATGAAAGTATTCATCTTAGGAACAGGAGATAAAATAATATCCCAATATCCCAAAGAAAATAGCCAATTATATATAGGAAGCACTATAGCCTTATTAACAAATAATTATGATAAAAAAATGCCAAATCTTATAGGTTTATCATATAAAGATGCTACTAATATTTTAAAATTAATGGGAGTAAAATATGAAATAACAGGTAAAGGTTATGTCATAGAACAAAACATAAAAGAAAATGAAATAGTAAAAGATGACCAAACAGTAACAATAAAACTAAATAAATAAAAGTATAGAACATCTATACTTTTATTTTCTTTTAGTAAACTTAACAAATAAGCACTTGACAACTTTAAAAAACGCATATAAAATTAAAATGTATAGTTTAAATTAATAATTTAATTTTAATTATAAAATAAAAATAGAAATGGAGGTGCGATTATGAACGCAACAACGACTTCCATTGTACTATTTTTTGTAGGATTAATAATAGGAATACTTTTAATATTAGCAATTAATTTTCTTAAAAATAAAAAGAATGAAAAGAAAGCTTCAAACATAATAGAAAAAGCCAAAAAAGAAGCAGAAAAAACAAAAAGAGATTCAATACTTGAAACAAAAGAAGAATTACACAAACTAAAACTTGAAACAGAAAAAGAAATAAAAGAAAAGAAAGTTGAAATAAAAGAAGCAGAAGATAGATTACTACAAAGAGAAAACAACATTGATAGAAGAGATGTAACAATTCAAAATAGAGAAGATGCTGTAATTGAAAGAGAAAACAATCTATTAGAAAAGCAAAAAAAAGTACAAGAAAAAGAAGCAGAAATGGAAGAAATAAAGAAACAACAACTAGAAAAATTAGAAGAAATCGCAAAATTTTCAAAAGAAAAAGCTCATGACTTAATCATGAAAAGAGTAGAAGAGACAATGAACAAAGAAATAGCAACATATATTAAAGAAAGAGAATCTGTTGCTAAACTAGAAAGTGATAATACAGCTAAAGAAATGATCGTAAATAGCATGCAAAAATATGCCGCTGATGTCACTAATACTCAAACTGTATCTGTTATTAGCTTACCAAATGACGAAATGAAAGGTAGAATAATAGGTAGAGAAGGAAGAAATGTAAGAACTATTGAATCAGTAACAGGAGTAGATTTAATAATCGATGATACTCCAGAAGCAATAGTTATATCAAGCTTTGACCCATTAAGAAGAGAAATAGCTAAATTAACATTAGAAACACTAATAAGTGATGGAAGAATTCATCCAGCCAGAATAGAAGAAGTTTATGACAAAACATGTAACGATGTTAATGCTATGATTAGAAAATATGGTAAAGATGCTATATATTCTCTAGGAATCAGCAAAATGGATGCCGAATTAATAGAAATAGTAGGTAAACTTCACTTTAGAACTAGTTATGGGCAAAACGCTTTACAACATTCAATAGAAGTAGCTAATATATCAGGTTTAATAGCTGCAGAGTTAGGTGAAAATGTTAATCTAGCTAAAAGAGCAGGATTATTACATGATATAGGAAAAGCCATTGACTTTGAGATGGAAGGTTCCCATGTCCAAATAGGAGCAGAACTAGCAAAGAAATATAAAGAAGATGCAGTAGTTATTAACGCTATTTTATCTCATCATGGAGATATAGAATCAACAAGCGTTATATCATCAATAGTAGCAATTGCAGATACTATATCTGCATCACGTCCAGGAGCCAGAAACGATACTACTGACAATTACTTCCAAAGATTAGAGCAACTAGAAGCAATAGGTAACGAAACAAAAGGAGTAGAAAAAGCCTTTGCTATTCAAGCAGGAAGAGAATTAAGAGTAATGGTTAAACCTGAAGAAATAGATGATTTAACAAGTTTCCAAATAGCCAGAGATATTAAAAATCAAATAGAAGAAAAGTTACAATATCCAGGTACAATTAAAGTTACAGTTATAAGAGAAACAAGAGCTTGTGAAGAAGCAAAATAGTTTAGAAAAATCTAAACTATTTTTTTATTAATAATTGACTATAACAAAAAAAAATAATATAATTATAATAACAGATAAATATGGAGGATTAAAATGAAGAAAAAAATATTAGTATTATTAATACTTGCCATACTATTACCAATAAAAGTATCTGCTCTAACAGGTTCAGCCGAATTACATTGTGAAAACACATCTATATTGCCTGGCGGAAGTACTACCTGTAGTTTAACTGGTAATATAGATGGTGATACTTTAACAAGATACCAAGGAACAATTATTTTATCAGATGGATTAGAACTAGTATCTGTAACTAAAGATGGAATTTGGGCTAATGGTGAAAACAATACAGCCAACTTAAACTTTAGTGATGCAGCTGCAAATACAACAGGAGCATTTAATATAGCTCAAATAGTAATAAAAGCATCCGAAAACGTTGCATCAACAACAAATGCCACATTAAGTATCGGTAATCAAACAATGTATGGAACAACAGATACCGAAGGAAAATCAATAGCTCCCTTACAACAATCAATAACAATAGCATCAAATAACAACAATTTAAGTACTTTAACAATTTCAGCAGGAGAATTAAGTCCAGTTTTTAATAAAGATACAACTAGCTATAATGTAACCTGTGATAACGCAACAATAACAATTTCAGCAACACCAGAAGATTCTGGCGCAACAATCGAAGAAGGAACTGGAGAAAAAAATTTAGACTATGGAGCAAACGTTATAAACATCAACGTTAGAAGTTCATCAGGGCAACAAAAAGTATATACATTAAATATAACAAGACCTGACGGTAGATCTACAGTAAATACTTTAAATAAACTATTTTTAAACGACAAAGAAATACAACTTCAAGATGGAGTATTCACATACGAAATAACATATGATGAAAGTGTTAGCGAAGTTTCAATAGATGGAGATTTAACAGATGATAAATCAAGCTTTGTAGAAGGATATGGAGTTAGAAGTGAAAACCTACAAAAAGGAACAAATGAAATAGAAATAAGAGTACAATCAGAAGCTGGTTCAGTTAGAACATATACATTAAAAATTATAAGAGGACAAGCAACAGCACCACAAACAACCGGCAAAGAAACCAATACAGATAAAGGAATAACAAATCCAAAAACTGGTAGTACTTTTGTAACAATTATATTAATAATCTTGTTAATATCAATATCAGGAGCATTAATATATTACCAAAAATATAAAAAGCAAACAAATTAAAAAAAGGATTTTCTAAATCCTTTTTTATTTATATAATTCTCTTTCAATTAAACTTATATTGCTTTTCATAATAGTCAAATAATTATCATTAGTATTAGTAATACCACCATCTACACTATACATACCATTAATAACAACTATTTCTCCACCAACTTGTTTTATCAACTCATTAACAATAGAATTACTCTTTTCATTTAAACAATATATATACTTAACTTGTTTCTCTTTTATAAGTTTTTTTGCTTCTTCAAAAGTATTTAAACTATAATTATCGTTGTTCTCCAAAGAAATAACTCTTAATCCATATTTTTCCAAAAACTTAAACATATCATTATCTACAATAATAGTCTTATATTTAGCATTCTTTATTGTTTCAGTTAAATCAGCATCTATTTTAGAAATATCTAGTTTTAAAGATTTATAATTATTTTCAATATCTTCCACCAAATAAGGATTACTAATATATTCACTAAGACCAGTCTTTATATTTTCAGCCATCATCAAATAATTATAAGGATTCATCCATAATTCCAAAACATTATTATCATAATCCATACCAGTAGAAACATCAATAACTTTTAACTTAGAATTATTATTAATCATTTTAACTGCATAATTTCTATCTCTTTTTTCATCTAAACTATTAAAAACAAACAAATCACTATTACTATATTTTTTAATCATCCTATCAGATAATTTATAAGTATTAAGATCAACACCTAAAGGATAAATACTATATATATTTGAATGTTTACCATATAAAACCTCTAATAAATAATTAATAGGATATACAGTAGTATAAATTCTTATATCTTCCATATCACTAGTATTCCAATCACAACCAGTAAAAAATAATAATATAAACATAAATAAACAAATTTTTTTAATAAACTTCATATTAAATATCTATCTCCCATCTAATATATCAACTATAATTTTACAATATTTTAAACAATTTGTAAACAGTCCAAAATAAATATCCAAAAAATAAAATACATGATATAATAAAAATGTAGTAAGGAAAGAGGAATAATATGGACATACTAAAAAAACTAAATATTAAAACTAATAATGAAAAAATATACTTACAAGCATTAACTCACACTTCTTATAGTAATGAACATGAAAATTGTGAATCATACGAAAGATTAGAATTTTTAGGGGATGCAGTATTAGAAGTAATAATTAGTGATTATCTTTTTAAAGAAGAAAACCTAGAAGAAGGAATAATGACTAAAATGCGTGCTAGTTATGTCTGTGAAGAAGCTTGTGCCACTTATTCAAGAGAATTAAAATTTACTAATTTAATTCGTTTAGGAAGTGGCGAAATAGAAGCTAACGAAACAATTCTAGCCGATGTATTTGAATCCTTTGTTGGAGCTACCTATTTAGATCAAGGATTTGATTTTACTAAGAATATGGTATTAAAAATAATCACTAAATATATTAGTAAAGGAATAGATTTCTTACACGATTATAAATCAGAATTACAAGAATTAGTTCAGACAGTAAAAAAGAGTGTAGTATATGAAATAATAGATGAAAAAGGACCTGCTCATGACAGAATCTTTACCTGTCAAGTAAAAGTAGATAACTTAGTAATGGGAGTAGGCAAAGGAAGTAGCAAAAAACAAGCAGAACAAGAGGCAGCCAAAGTAGCTTTAAGTAAACAAGTAAAAACTAATAGCTAAACACTATTAGTTTTATTTTACATATTATTTCATAAATTATTATGAAAGGATTAATATGATATATTTTCACCCTACATATTTAATACTATCTCTAAGTTATATCTTAACAGGCTATTATTTAAATCTCATAGTATTAACTACATTAATAATAATACATGAATTAGGACATTACCTATCAGCAAAAACATTAAATTTTAATGTTGATAAAATAATAATCTATCCCTATGGAGGAATAACCAAAATAAAAGATTTAATAAACAAAAACATCAATGAAGAATTAATAATATCTATATCAGGAATAATATTCCAATTAATATTTTATCTAATAATAATATACTTAAACAAATTAAATATAATAAGAGATTATACAATGAATATCTATACAAACTATAATAAATCTTTAATTTTTTTTAATATTCTACCAATATATCCACTAGATGGCTCTAAAATATTAAATCTTCTATTAAGTAAATACCTATATTATAACCTATCAAATAAAATAACCATCTTTATATCAATAATAACAATATCATTATTAATAAAAAACAGCATCTACAACTATAATTATTCTTATATACTAACATTAACAATCCTAATATCATATCTAATAAAATACATAAAAGAATTAAAATACATTTATAATAAATTCTTATTAGAAAGATATATCTATAATATAAAATATAAAAGTATTGCTATAATAAATAACAAGAATAAAATGTATAAAAACAAACTACATATTATTAAAGAAAATAATAGTTATTTAGAAGAAAAGAAATATTTATCTAAATATTTTTCTAAATGATATACATTTTACTTTTTTTTTGTTATAATATATACATAATAGAGGAGTGATAATATGATATTTAACTTTCAATTATTAGGACTAATAATCTTAACAGGAATATTAATGTATATTTACCTAAAAGATAGTATAAAAGATAATTTATTTAAAGGAATAATAACCATTATGTATATAACCCAACTATTATATACAGCAAGTTATATAGCAATTAACCAAAATATAAATAAAATTATTTTTACTAAAGGATATTTAATTACAATTATTATAACCTATTCCTTATTAACACTATACTATGTTATTAAAGGATTAAAGATTAAATATTTAAGCAATGAAACAACATATGAAAATAAATCTAAACTAGCTAAAAAATTATTTATCTTCCTAAATATAATTACTACAGCCTTAATAGTTGTAAGTAAATTAACTATTAATAATAACCAACTATTAGATAAAAGTGTATTAATCACTCATATATTTATCTTAATATATACCATTATAAATATCATAAGCTTAAGTAGCTATAATTATAATAAAAAAGAAAAAACAAGTTTAATATTTATAATAATAATAAGTATAATTTGTAATATAGTAAGCTATAAATTAGTAAGAATACCTGCTATAAACTCTAGCATTACTCTAATAGCACTATTACTATTCTATAATCTAGATAATAACTCTGATAAAGAAATAGAAATATTACAATTAGAAAGAGATCATGCGAGAAAAAATAACTTTGATAAAAGCAAATTCTTAAAAGATTTATCACATGAAATAAGAACACCATTAAATACAATAGATGGTTTCTGTCAAGTAATAGAAGATACTGATGATATAAAAAGCATTAAAGAAGATACAAAAGATATAAGAAAAGCTTCTAAAGATTTAATAGATATAATAAATGGAATAATTGATATGACTATTATTGAATCAGGCAATTTAGAAATAATAAATGAACCATATAAGCCAAATGATATGATAAATAATATAAAAGATATAACAAATTCTAAATTAAAAGATTCTAAAGTAAAATTCAATAACAATATTGATAAAAATATACCTAAAACTCTAATAGGAGATACTGAAAGAATAGAACAAGTAATACTAAGCATTTTAGATAATTCTATCAAATATACTGAAAAAGGACATATTAATCTAAATATAGATGCTATTAATTCTAAAGCTATATGTAGACTAAAAATAACTATTGAAGATACCGGAAAAGGAATGACTACTGAAGAATTAAATAAAATATTTGAAACAAATAACGATAATAACTTAGAAAAAAATAGTTTAAGCCTTAGATATTCAAAAAAATTAATTGAATTAATGAATGGAAAAATAGACGTACAAAGCGAACCCGAGAAAGGAACAACATTCACCATCACAATAGATCAAAAAAATACTGATGAAAATCTAGAAAATAAAGAAGAAAAAGTATTAAAAACATTTACTGCTGAAAATAAAAGAATATTATTAGTAGATGATAATAAACTAAATATAAAAGTTTCTACTAAATTATTAGAACCATATAAAATAGAAATAATAGAAGCTAGTAGTGGTAAAGAATGTCTAGACATCTTAGAAAAAGATACCAATTTTGACCTAATATTAATGGACGATTTAATGCCTAATATGAGTGGAACCGAAACAATGGAAATAATAAAGAAAATAGAGAGAATAGAAGGATATGATACACCAATTGTAGTATTAACAGCTAATGCAACAAGAGGAATGAAAGAAAAGTATATTAATTTAGGTTTTGATGATTATCTAGCAAAACCAATAGATAAATATGAATTAAATAGAGTCTTAGTCAAATTTATAAAAAATAGGGAGGAATAATATGAAAGACATAGAATATTTAAAGAATAGTAATATAGATATAGATAAAAGTTTAGAATTATTAGGGGATATAGACACATATAATGATATCTTAGAAGAATTCTATAATAATATAAAAGATAGATTAAATAAACTAGAAAAATATAAAAATGATGGCGATATGGAGAATTATAGTATTGAAGTACACGCTATGAAAAGTGATTCCAAATATTTAGGATTTTCCAAATTAGCAGAACTAGCCCTAAACCATCAAACTAAAAGTGAAGAAAACGATATAGATTACATCAACGGTAATTATGAAGCCTTAATAACTGAAGCAAATAAAATAATCGATATTGTTAAAGAATATTTAGGAAAATAAAAGAACAATAATATACATATTTAATATTATTGTTTCTTTTAATTCTAACTTATTGTTATTTTAAAAATAATAATGTATACTAAATATAGTATCATAGAGGTGATATAATTGAAGAAGTATAAAGATAATAACAAAGGCTTTACTTTAGTTGAAATTCTAGCAGTAGTAGTATTAATAGCGATTGCTTTAACTTTTGCTTTTAGGGCATATACTTATATAATAAATAAATCAAAAGAAAAAACTACCATAATTAGTATGGATAATATTATGAATGCTGCTGAATTATATTCTAAAGAAAATAAAGATGTTAGTAGCTGGTGGGGAATACAAACTGGACAAGTAAATCAAAAATTCTATTGTGTTCCAATCCAAGAATTAATTAATGAAGGATATTTTGGTAATAACAAAAATATAGCTTCTGATAATGGAATTAATAATAACTCTCTAATTAAAGTTGTCAAAGATATGAATAATATGACTATCATTAAAACTGAGATAACTAATGAAGAGAACCTAGATGAGTGTACAAACAGCTTACAAGCCGAATTATCAAATAACAATGGATTAAACAATAATAATTCTTACATAATAACCTATTATTACAATGATGGTACTGATAGAATTATAAATGATACTTATTCAAGCAATGCAAATTATTCTTTAAGAACTCCCGAGAATAGCGATTTTGCTTTTGATGGATGGTATAGTAATAGATATGGCGGTACAAAAGTAGGCGATGCTGGGGAAGAAATTACCTTACAATATAATTTGAAACTATTTGGTCATTGGAATGCCAAACCTAATATAAAATATGTTAAAATTCAATATAATGTAAATGGAGGTAGCCTAATTGAACCACATGGTGATGTTTTAATTGATACTAGTACATCATTAGTAAAAATTGATGAGACACCTATTATTCATATACTTGCAGCTAATGAAAACTTGTCTGTAGATGGCCTTCTTAGTCCTACTAATGACAAACTATTAAATCTGAAAAAAACTGGGCATGTTATTGTTCCTAAAAAGGAATGGTGTACTATGCCTGACGGTACAGGTACATGTTATAATCAAAAGACTCAATATAATGCAAGCGATTTTTGTAATAAAAATGATTGTACTATAACTTTATATGCTAATTGGAAAACAAATAAAGTTAACATTAGAATCAATGCTAATGGTGGAAAATTAGCAAGTACACATGGCGATTCATATGGAATAAGCGATTCATTAATAACTCACAATAATTCTACGACTATTCATTCTATAAATTATGGAAGTACATTAAGTGATTCAGGATTAGTAAATTGGAACAGTAGTAGTAATTTGAATTTAGAAAGAACCGGTTATCATGTTGATAGCAATTCTGTATATTGTACTAAAGCTGATGGTACAGGTAAATGCTTTAATCAAACTACAGCATATCCAGCAAGTGATTTCTGTGATGCCTCAAATGGGGATTGTACTATAACTTTATACACAAATTGGAAAATAAACAGCTATACAATCACTTATAATGGTAATGGTAACACAGAAGGTTCAACAGCAACTACAACATGTAACCATAACGCAGATTGTACTTTAAGATCTAATGGCTTTACCAAAACAGGAAATACCTTTGCTGGCTGGTACACGGCTGCATCTGGAGGAACAAAATACGGAGCAAGCACCAAATTAACAGGAAATATTACTGTATATGCCCATTGGAATTTAAATAAAATAAAAATTCAATATAACATGAATGGTGGAAGCCTAGCTTCTGCACATGGATCAACAATAGGAACAAGTGGTAGTTGGATAACAGTAAACGGTTCAACAACAGCTCTTTCATTAAACTATGGAACTTCATTAGGAACTGATGGACTTGCAAATTGGAATAATAGTACTTATATAAATATCACAAGGACAGGATATACAGCAAAATCTGGTGTTGAGTGGTGTTTAACTGGAATGACAACCTGCTTTAATCAGGCTGGATCTATAGCCGCCAGCAGTTTCTGTGATGCCAAAGATGGAGATTGTACTGCAAATTTATATGTTAACTGGCAAATAAACAGCTATACCATTACCTATGATGGTAATGGAAACACAGGTGGTTCAACATCATCAACAACATGTGATTATAATACCACATGTAATCTAAGATCTAATGGTTTTACAAAAACAGGATATACATTTGAAGGTTGGTATACGGCAGCTTCTGGTGGAACAAAATATGGAGCAAGCACCAAACTAACAGGAAACATTACTGTATATGCCCATTGGAGAATAAACAAAGTAATTGTAAAATTTAATGCTAATAGTGGTTCAGTATCAAGTGAATCAGGACAAGCTAATAATGATAAATACGAAATAAGTAGTGGTAGAATCTATAGAAACGGAACAGAACTTACCTACACAATGGATTATGGAACAAAACACGATCTTCCCAATGTAAATTCTAAAAATTATTTAAATTTAATAAGGAAAGGATATCATTATCCAGATGGAACAGAGTGGTGTAAAAAAGCTGATGGAACTGGCGGCTGCTTTGACCACGATGTTGAATACCCAGTAAGTGATTACTGTAATGCAGCTAGTAGTGATTGCACAATAACTCTATATACCCATTGGGTTGGAAATAAAATTAATATTAAATATAACATGAATGGTGGAAGCCTAGCCTCAAGTCATGGTTCAACAATCGGAACAAGTGGTAGTTGGATAACAGTAAACGGTTCAACAATAGCTCAAACACTAAATTATGGAGCTTCCTTAGGAACAGACGGATTAGCCAATTGGAATAATAGCAGTTACATAAACATAACAAAAACAGGATACAGAGCAAAATCTGGATCAGAATGGTGTTTATCAGGAATGAAAACTTGCTTTAGTCATGCTGGATCTATTGCCGGTAGTAAATTCTGTGACGCAAGTTATTCAGATTGCACAGCAAGTTTATATGTCAATTGGGAAATAAATAAAGTAAACATTAAATATAACATGAATGGTGGAAGCCTAGCCTCAAGTCATGGCTCAACAATAGGGACCAGCGGCAATTGGATAACAGTAAATGGCTCTACAATAGCTCATTCAGTAAATTATGGAGCTTCATTGGGAACAGATGGATTAGCCAATTGGAATAATAGTAGTTACATAAATATAACTAGAGCAGGCTATAATGTAAAAAGTGGATCCGAATGGTGCTTATCAGGAATGAAAACCTGCTTTAGCCATTCAGGATCTATCGCAGCTAGTAGCTTATGTAACGCAAGTAGCAACAGTTGCAACGCAGAACTATATGTCAATTGGCAAGGAATCGCACCATCGGTAGCATTTTCACCAGATGGTGGAACACATTACAGTCCAAAAGATGTAGGAATAACATGTACATCAGAAGCTGGAATAAGTTCCTTTACAACGGTAGATAATTTAGATGACCATGGAAGGGCCTCAAGCGATTCCGCAAACAATACAAGTACAAAAAAAGTAAGATACATAACATTATCTACTACTGGAAGCAGATCAATAACAGCAACATGTGTGTCAACTAACGGTAAAAAAACAGAAATTACAAAAAGCTTCACAATTAAATCTAGTAGCAGTAGTAGTGGCGGCGGCGGTGGCGGCGGCGGTGGAAACACCGGCAGTGGAAGTAGTTCTTCAAGTGATTGCCCATGCACAGGAACAGCCGGCAAGAAATGTGGTAGTGGAAGATATAACAGTCAGGGATGTTGGTGTGTTGGTAGTGACTGCTGTTGTTAATATAAAAAAATAAAAAATGTGGTGATTTTATGAAAAAAATAATCTTATGGATTTTATTGATATTATTAATTATTTTTTGTATTACAATATCAATAATTAAATTCTATCCAAAGTTAGTAACAAACGATAAAAACGAAAAATGGATTAAAAATGGTATAACTTATGAATCTTATTGGGCAGAATATTATGATAAAAATGAATCTATATACGCCAAGCATGTTTTACTCACGTACTATCTAAAAATAGAGAACAACAAGATTTCTATTTGTACGCGCGATTTTGACATTTGTAATAACTACTATTTTAATAAAGAAGACAAAAAATATACTTTATTAGATAAGAATAAACAGCAACTAAAATATAATTTTGAAATTGAAGATTTTGATGAACGACAAATTAAAATTACTTTTGTAGGCGGCGAAGAAAATTCAAAATATATATTTTATTTCAGTAACACATAAAAATTAAACAAAGAAAGAAAAAACTTTCTTTGTTTTTTAGTAAACAAAAAATTAAATTTATTTACAACTTATTTTTATATATTATATAATTAAATAGGTGAGTAGTAATGAATATAAAAGAAAAATATGAAGAATATGGACTTTATGACATTGGAAAAGTAATAGAAGATTTTGAAAAAGATTTTGGCATGTCTTATCCTGAAATCACAGCAGAATTATACAATATAAAAAGTATAATTACTAAAGAAGATGTAATTAATTATTGTATAACTAATTTTTCTAATTTATATGAAAGTAAATATTACAAAAGTATTGATAATAGCATAATTGATTCAAGATTAACGGATTATGAAGTTTATTATAAAAAAGCAGAAATATATAGAGATAAAGCTATGAAATTATTAGATATCATAATGTACTTATATTATAATGATGTGAATGCTAATGAAGAAAAAGAAAAATATTTAAAAGAATTAGATATAAATCATTATAAAAATATTATTGTAGGTAGAGATATAATAAGAATACTAGAAGCATTAAAGCACAATTTAGAAAAATATAAAAGTAACCGAAATAAAATAAATAATTTAGAAACATATAATAGAATAAATCATGATAAAATATACTTTATGAGTAGGCATGCATATCCTAACGAATCATTGATTGATAAAGAAGGATGCGATAAAACATGCCTTACCAGAACAAAAAAAATAATAGAGAAAAAAGTCTAAATATGTTTATATTTTAATCCATATATGGTATAATTTATTTGAAAGTGAGGGAAAAATGGCTAAAGTTAATGATAAAATAATGATTAATGATATCAGGAGTTTAGCACTTGATATGATTAACGAAGCAGATAGCGGACATCCAGGTATTGCCCTAGGAGCAGCCCCTATAGTCTATACTTTATTTGCCAATCACTTAGTTTTCGATTTAAATAAGAAAGATTGGTGTAATAGAGATAGATTTGTTTTATCAGCAGGACATGGCTCAGCCTTGTTATATGCAACGCTATTTTGTGTTAACGAAAATGAGTATAATCTAAATGATTTAAAGAATTTTAGAAACATATATTCTCATACTCCTGGACACCCTGAATATAACCTAGATTATAGAATTGAAACCACAACAGGACCATTAGGTCAAGGATTCACTAATGCCGTTGGTATGGCAATGGCTGGAAAATATTTAGATAGCAACTTTAGTAATAAAAAAATAAGTCTCTTTGATTATAATGTTTATGCATTAGTATCTGATGGAGATTTAATGGAAGGAATAAGTTACGAAGCAGCTTCTATCGCCAGCAAATACAACTTAGATAATCTAATAGTGCTATATGATAATAACAATGTGACACTAGATGGTAACTTAGATGAAGAATATTCTGATAAAATATTTGACATGTACCGTGATTTAAAATGGAATGTACTAGAAGCTAAAAATACTGTAAAAGATATAAACAAAGCCATAAACTTAGCAAAAAAAGCTAAAGAACCATCTCTAATAGTAGTGGATACTATAATAGGTGAATATTCAAAATATGAAGGAACAAATAAAATTCATGGTAAATTAGAAGCAGATGATTACACAGAAACCAAAGAAGAATTAGATAATCCAGAAAAATGGGAATATGATAAAAAGAATATGCAACTATTCAGAAAAGAAATAAAAGAAAGATTAGATGGTAGCTATAATTATTGGTACAAAGATTATGAAGAATATATAAAAGAAATCGATGAACAAAAATTAAATAGTTTAAATAGCATAATAAATAACGAAAAAATAATCCTTAAATTAGATAAAGTTATCGATACAACAAAATTATTTATCGATAGAGATTTAAGAGATATAAATTATCAAATAATGAACGTAATAGCAGCATTTAATCCTAATTTCTTAGGTGGAACTGCTGACGTAAGTAGTAGTACTAAAACATATTTAAAAGGAAAAGACGATTTTTGCATCGATAATTATTCTGGAAGAAATATAGCTTTTGACGTAAGAGAACATGCTATGGCTGGCATACTAAATGGTATGGCGCTATGTAATTTAAAAGTATTTGGTAGTACTTTCCTAGCATTTTCAGATTACATGAAACCAGCAATAAGAATGAGTGCTATGATGAATTTACCAGTAACGTATATCTTTACCCATGACAGTATCTTGGTTGGACAAGATGGAAAAACACATCAACCAGTAGAACAATTAGCCATGTTAAGAACAATACCAAACTTTAGTGTATATAGACCCGCTGATTATAAAGAATTAATTGGGTGTTGGAACGAAATATTAGAAAATTCCAAACCTTGTGCTTTAATCCTACCTAGAGGTCATGTTGAAACACAAGAATTTACTAATCCTCTAGGAATAGAATATGGAGCATATATCATAAGTGAAGTTAAAAAAAGTTTAGACGTTATCTTAATAGCAAGTGGAACCGAAGTAGAACTAGCTATGAACTTAAAAGATGAATTATTAAAAAATTACATTGAAGCCAGAGTAGTAACGGTACCAAACTTAAATAACTTCTTAAATCAAAATAAAGAATACATAAATGAAGTATTACCAAAAGGATATAAAAAGATTGTAATAGAATTTTCTAATGATCCTAGTTGGTATAAAATACTTAATGAAGACGATGAATTTATATCTATAGATAGTTTTGGTTATTCCGGAACCAAAGAAGATATAATGAAAGAATTTGAAGTAGATATACCAAATTTAGTGATGAGAATAAAAAACAAAATATGAGGTGATTTAAATGGAAAAACTAAATAATATTAAAGAAAAAGCAAAAGTAGTAGCAGAAAAAGGAAAAAAACATAAAAAAGTATTAGATGAATTTAAAGAATTTATTTCTAGAGGTAACGTATTAGATTTAGCTGTTGGTGTTATTATTGGTGGTGCTTTTCAAAGTATAGTAAAATCATTAACTGATAACCTAATATCTCCAATTCTAGGTTGTTTCTCAGAAATAGATTTCTCAGCATATACTCTAAATGTAGGAAAATTAAGTTTAAAGTATGGAGCATTTCTTACTGATGTAATTAACTTCATTATTATGGCTTTCGTAGTATTTATAATTATAAAAGCCGTTAACAAAGTACTAGCTAAAAAACCAGAACCACAAGAAGAAATGATAGAAATTGAAAGTGATGAAGTAAAAATATTAAAAGAAATAAGAGACGAACTTAAGAAAAGTAAGAAAAATTAACAAAAAAACAAAAAAGATAATGACAAATTATCTTTTTTTTGTTATAATGAAACTATAGTAAGATAGGGTGGTAAAGATGAATCAAACTTTAGTTAGTACTATAGGAAATAAAAATATATTTTTAGTAAGTGACGAAAAAATTCCGTTTTATATAAGTATCCCAGAAGAACAAAATGTTTCTATTGTTATAAATTTATTAGATAATCCTGATGAAGTAAACACATCAAAAGCTAATATGGCCGAAATACCAAATAAAGTAACAGAAATAAACAATAAATTTGTTGGGGAAGGAATAGCAGTAGTAACTCCCATAATTGATACGCAAATTATGACTGGAGTAAAAGAAAATACAAATCCTCAATATATTAGTTTCTTAAATCAAAGTATAGGATATATAATAAATAAAGCATATGCTTGTTTAAAACAAAATGGGAAATCAATATATCAACAAATAAAACTAAATAATAACGAAACATACAGAGCTTTCAATGAAAAATTTGCTTCAATGTACCCTGATAGAATAGAACTTGGAAAATATGATGAAACTATAACTAATACATTTGTTAATCAATCTAATATTCCAGTAACCCCAATTGCTCCTGATAATCAAGAGTTAGCTAATACAACTAATATTGGTTTAGATGAAGCCTATACAGAAGTAAATGAGACCCCAGTAGAAGAAAAAGGTAAAACCAAAACTAAAGAACCTGGATTTGTATCTTATGTATTATTAGGTGTAATAGTAGCAATACTATCATTAGTAGGATTATATTTATTATTATAAAAACAACTGAAAATCAGTTGTTTTTTTTACCTATTAAAACTATAAGAAATAGTAGCAATAACAGAACCTAACATTAAAATAAGCATTACTATTGCAAATATTCTACCAGCTAAATTAGTTTGATAAGTAGAAGTCTTTTTTTTCTTTTTATTAGATTTATTTTTTTTAATATTCTTTTCCTTCTCTTTTAATTTCTTTTGCTTATTCAAATCATATAACTCTTTTTTAGAAAGCTCTTCTTCATCAATAACTTCTTCTATTTCTTCTTCTTTCTTATGCTTAATTTTATACTTCTTGCTCATATTTCCACCTCAAAATATATTATATAAAATTTTAGGAATATTTACAAGTATAAATGAGTATATTTAACTGGTGATAATATGAATAAAAAAACAAAACTAATTGAAATAATCCTACCAAATAAAAAAATAAACTATTTTGTAATAACTACATTATTATTAGGAGTAATATCAGGATCAATATTTCTAGTAACCTTAAATAAAGTGGACAAGACTAATACTATTACCCAAATAGAAATATTTATATCTAATATAAATAAAGGAAATATAAATAGTGTACAAGCATTAAAAAACAGTTTAACAATTAATTATATTTTCATAATATTAATATTTATATTAGGCTTAACCATAATAGGAATACTATTTAATATATTCCTAATATATATAAAAGGATTTATTACAGGGTTTAGTCTCTCTGCTATTTTATTAACTTACAAATATAAAGGTATATTAGCAGCCATATTATACTTATTTCCCAGCACTTTATTAAATATAATATCAATAATAACTATTACTATCTATAGTATTATGTTTAGCGCTAATCTTTTAAAAATTATAACTAGTAAAAAAGGAAATAATAGATTAATTTTAAAAAAATATATTATTATATTAATAATATCTATTATTCTATGCACAATATCATCATTATTAGAAGTATACTTATTTCCATACTTATTAAAAACAATTATCTCTATTTATATAAATTAAAGACATTGTCTAACCATATATTTTGTTGTATAATTAATAAAAGGAAGTGACAATATGAGCATTAAAATAGATAGATTAGAACATAAATTTGCCATAGAAATAAGTACCATATTAGAAGAAGAAATAAAAGATGAAAGAATAGGTTTTGTAACTATAACAGCAGTATCAATTACTAATGACTTATCATTTGCTAAAGTATATGTAACAGTATTAAATGATAATGAAAAAGAAACAACCCTAAAAGCCTTAAATAATGCTAGTAAATTTATTGAAATGGAATTATCAAAAAGAGTAGAAATAAGAAAAATGCCAGAATTAAGATTTGTCTATGACGAATCTATAGAATATAGCAATAACATAGAAAAAATAATAGAAAGAATAAATAATGAATAGTCAAATAGAATTAGATAAAATAATTAATTTAATAAATAATAACAATAAATTTGCTATATTCACCCATGAATCACCTGATGGCGATGCCATAGGCAGCAGCCTAGCCCTATATATGGGATTAATAAGTTTAAATAAAGAAGTAGATATAATAACTGACAAATATGCTGATTGCTTTAATTTCTTAAAAGAAACAGATAAAATACTATCACAAGGAAAAAAAGATTATGATGTCTGTATAGCCTTGGACTGTGCAACAGAAAAAAGATTATATGATCCAACAAAAGCTTTTTACAAATCAAATTATACTATCTCTATAGATCATCATACTAGTAATACCTTTTATGCTGATGTCAATTATGTAGAAGATAGAAGTCCCGCTACTTGTCAAACACTATTTAAAATATTAAAAAGATTAAATATCAATCTAACCAAAGAAATAGCAGAAGCCATGATGATGGGTATAATAACTGATTCTGGTGGCTTTAGATACGATACCGTAAATGACGAAACATTTGAAATTGCAGCTCAAATATTTGATTTAGGAGTAAACATAAGCAAAATATATAATGAAACATTTGATATGCAAACAAAACCACAATTTGAATTAAGTAAAATAGCAACATCTAGATTAGAGTTTAAGAATAACGATAGAATAGCTATAACTTATATAACACTAGATGATATCAAAGAAACTAATGCTAAAGTAGGAGATCATGAAGGAATAGTAAACATTGGAAGAAAAGTTAAAGGAGTATTAATATCTATATTTCTAAGAGAATCAGAAAAAGATGTTTATAAAGTATCCCTAAGAAGTAATACAGATGAAATAGATGTATCAGAAATTGCCAAAATATTTGATGGTGGAGGACATAGCAAAGCAGCTGGATTTACCGTAACTGGAACAGCAGAAGAAGCCATAAAAAAAGTATTAAAGGAAATAGATAAAACATATGAATGGAATATTAGTAGTAAACAAAGAAAAAAATTACACCAGTAGAGATATAGTGAATATAGTAGGAAAAACATTAAATACTAAAAAAGTAGGACATACTGGAACCCTTGACCCCATAGCAGAAGGAGTATTAGTTCTTTGTATAGGGAAAAGTTTAAAATTAGTAGAATTACTAACATCTAACGATAAAGAATACATAGCAAAAATAAAGTTAGGTATAGAAACTGATACCCTAGACATAACAGAAAAAATAATAAAAGAAAAAGAAATACCCAACCTAACCAAAGAACAAGTAATAGATTGTTTAAATCACTTCAAAGGAAAAATAAAACAAGAAGTACCAAAATATTCAGCCATTAAAGTAAATGGCAAAAAACTATATGAATATGCTAGAAACAATATTGAAGTAAAACTACCAATAAAAGAAGTAGAAATCTATGATATAGAATTAATAAGCGATATCAAAGATAATGAATTTTCTATAAAATGCAAAGTAAGCAAAGGAACCTATATCAGAAGCTTAATAAGGGATATAGGTAATTATCTAAATACCTATGCTACTATGAAAGAATTAATAAGAACTAAACAAGGAATATTTACTATAGAAGATTCATACACAATAGAAGATATAAAAAATAATAATTATAAAATATTAAATCCCATGGATGTAATAAATATACCCAAAAAAATAATCGATGATAATTTAGCAATAAAAATAAAAAATGGAGCTGTATTACCATCATTCTTTAAAGAAGATATGATAATGCTAATAGATAAAAATAATAATTTATTAGCAATATATAAACATATAGATAAAGATACAGTAAAACCATATAAAATGTTTTAGAAGGTGATTATATGATAAATAATATTTTATTAATAGTTAGCATAATACTAATAATAATACCTTATATATTACTATTAATAACATATCTAACTAACAAAAAAGAAAAAAATATTACTGCCAGTGAAAACATCTTAAAACTATTAGAAGATAATAATAATATTAACTTCGTAGAAAACAAAGATTCATACTTTAGTCATTACAATATCAAAAGAAAAATAATAAAACTATCTAGTAATACCTATGATAGTAAAACATATTTTTCTATAGCCCTATCTTCACTTTTAGCAGGCTATTCCTTAATTAATGATAAAGTAATTAATTATTTATCTTATATTATTAAAAAATTAAAAATAATAACTATTATACCAATTATATCAATAATATTAAGTATCTATGCTCATAACATAGCAGACTGTAAAATAGCCCTAGTAATAATAATTATAATAGCTATTATTCAATATATATTAAATAGTTTAACATATACCTCTATTAATAATATAAAATCAAAAGATAACAATATTAATAAAATATTAAATATCTTCTTATTAAATACCAAAATATACTTTATAGCAAGCTTAATTCAAATATTAAGGTTAGTATTAATAATAATACAAATATAATAAAAAAATGTTATAATAAAGTAGGTGATGAAATTGAAAAAAGGAAAAGAAAACAGTAACTGGAGTACAGTATTAACGATAGCTTTATTATTTATCATAGTAGGCACAATAGCTTTTTTATTACAAAATAATTATGAAAAAAACAAACCTAAAGACAACGAAACAATAGAAAAAGAAACAAAAGAAGAACAAAAACCTGATAATGAACAAGAAGAAGATAAAGTAGAAGATAAAAAAGAAGAAGAAAAAGTAGAATACAAAGAACAAGAAAAATTCAAAAATCAAGAAGGAGAAACAGTAAAAATAAAAGGAGATAAAATAGTAAGTGCTACAGGATTTGCTGGTGCGTCTAACTACAAATTTTATTTAAAAGATGGAAATTTATATTTTAAAAACATATCAACAGATACTGAAGAAGAATTAATAGCAACTGGTGTAAAAGACTTATATTTAGAAAATAAAGAAGTAACTGCAGAATTAGAAGAAAATGGCAAAATAGTAAAAGAAAATAATTATGTGATTTATAAATAATACTAGAAATAGTATTATTTTTTTACTTTACACATTATTGTAAAAAAAAGTAAAGTATATTAAAAATAAAGAAAAAAATATCAAAGTTTGTTATAATTAAATTGTAGAAGTAGGTGATTTAGTATGAAAAGAATTAAATTATTATTAATATTTGTAATTCTATTAATTCCTAACATTACAGTAGAAGCTGCAACTACTGGGACAGTAGTTGTAGATGATTATTTAAACATTAGAAATATAGTAGGTGGCGATATAGTAGATAAATTAACTAATGGAACAGAAGTAAAAATACTAAACACTGAAGCAGGAAGCAATAGTATGTGTAATGCATGGTATCAAATATCTTATGGTTCCATCAACAAAACAGGATACGCTTGTGGAGATTTTATTACTCTACTTAAAGGATATGCTTCTTGTGTAGAAAATGATGACCCATTAAATATTTGGAAAGATACAAACAAAAGCGGTAAAGTAACTTATGTTACTTGTGATAGAGAAATGGATATCTTAGATAAAGATATAAGTAGTAATAACAAATGCTCAAACAACTGGTATAAAGTAAAATATGGTAGTAGTGTTGGTTATGCATGCAGTACATATGTATATTTAAATAAAGCTGTACAACAAAATAAATCATATGATAGACCATGGACAAGCCCTAAAAAAGCTATAACTGGTGGAGCAGAATTTATTGCTAAAAACTATATATCAAAAGGACAACATACATCTTATTTAAAGAAATATAATGTTAATCCTAATTCAGCTAATAGCACCTATAATCACCAATATATGGAAAATTTAGCAGCCCCTGCAAGTGAAGCGAGAATAAGCTATGATTCATATAAGAATAACGGATTATTAAATTTACCATTACATTTTATAATACCAACATATAATAACATGCCAAGTACAACAGCCTTACCAGGAAGTAATGCTGATACCTCTGGACAAGCTAATATAACAGATGTTAACTTTGAAGCAGCATTAAATAATCAAGGATTTGACGAAAATTACAAAAAGAAATTAAGAATTCTACATAATATTCATTCCAATTGGACTTTCGAAAATATGAAAACAGGATTAGATTTTAACACTGCAGCTAGAGCAGAACAATCAGTATCATCAATCGATATGGGAGGAAGATATTACTATGTAAATGCAAATGGTAATTATGTTTCTACAGAACCAGGATGGTATATAGCTAATATAGAAACAGTGAAATATTATCTAGATCCAAGAAATTTCTTAAATGAAAGTTATATCTTAATGTTTGAAAGCTTGAAATATTCAAGCAATTATACTGAAGCAGTAGTTCAAAGCGTATTAAATAATTCATTTATGAAAGGAACAAGTACTGCTGACAATGAAACCTATGCTAGTATCTTTGTATCAGCAGGTAGAATTAAAGATGTAAGTCCTGTATACTTAGCAAGTTTAGCCAAACAAGAATCAGGAACAAATGGTTCAATGGCTACAACAGGAGAACAATTTACTTATAAAGGAGTAACTTATAAAGGACTATATAATTTGTTTAATATTGGTGCTTCAAGTGGAGAGGAAAGTCCAATAAAAGCAGGATTGGTTTGGGCTAGCGGAGGAGATCCATGCGTAGTAGTAGGAAACACTTGTGGTCAAACAGCAAACAATACTACTACTCAACAGCAAGGAACAAATAACACAACACCTACACCAACACCAGAACCAACACCTACACCAACACCAGAACCAACACCAACTTCAACACCAGCACCAGTTACCAACAAAGGAGCAAATTATTATATAAATAAATTAAACGTTAGAAATAATTCTGGATACATAAATGGCATCAATCCAGGTACCACAGCTAGTACAATCTTAAGTAAATTAACAGACGCTAAAGCTGTAAGCATAATCAATACTAATGGTAAAGGATTATCAGGAAATAACCAAGTAGGAACTAATACAACTATTACCATAACTGATGCTGATGGAACAACAAAGTATAGTTTTAAAGTAGTAATTTATGGTGATGTTAATGGTGATGGTAATATTACTGCTGGTGATTACGTAAGCATAAAAAATCATATTTTAAATAAAAATAATTTAAATGATACAGCCATAAAAGGAGCAGACGTAAATAAAAGTGGTACGGTTACTGCTGGAGATTATGTAATAATAAAAAATTATATCTTGAAAAAAACTAATATCAGTCAATCATAGGGGATGATAAGATGAATAAATGGATAAAATATCTATGTTATATAATAACTATATTTATAATAGGAATTAATTCTGTCCTTGCTGAAAGCAATTATCGAATATCACTTTCAGCATCCACGGTAACCAAAGGAAATTCTGTAAGCTTATACATAAAAGGGAATGAATTAACGGGAGGATTTACCATATCTTCCTCTAATTCTAACGTAGCGTCAATTTCCACAAATACAGCTTGGGTAGAAAATAATACTGCAACTATAACTGTAAGTGCTATAAGTAGTGGAAGCTCAACCATAACTGTAACACCAACTACTGTATCGGATGATAACGGAAATGATCTAACACTTTCTGCAAAAACCTTAACCATAACTGTAACAGAACCAAGTAATAATAAGCCAAACAATAATTCCTCAAATAATAATATAAAAAAAAGTAATGATGCAACTCTAAAAAAGTTAGAAATAGAGAATATAAAATTAGATAAAGAATTTAAAAGTGATATAACTGAATATAAAGTTGAAGTAGAAGCTGGAACAGAAAAAATAAAAGTAACCGCTGAAGCTAATCATAGTAAAGCTAGTGTAAGTGGCACTGGGGAAATAACAGTAAAACCTGGAGCAAATAAAATAGAAGTAATAGTAGCAGCAGAAGATGGAACAACAAAAACTTATACAATAACATTAAACGTAAAAGAGTATGACCCAATAGAAGTAACTATTGATAATCAAAAATACACAGTTATTAGAAAAAAAGATGATCTTCCAGAAGTAGAATTATTTGAAGAAAAGAAAATAGCAATAGACAAAGAAGAAGTGGATGGTTATTATAACGATAAATTAAAAATATATTTAGTAGGGTTAAAAGATGAGAAAGGTAATACTAAACTATTTATTTATGAACCAGAAGATAAAAGCTATAAAGAATATAAATGGATTACTATAGGTGGTATAACACTATATCTAACAGAACCAAATAACAAACTAACTAATTTTAAAAAATATAATGAAACTATAAATAACACTAAAGTAGATATCTATAAAATTAATAGTAAAGATAAAACAGGATTAATTTATGGAACTAATATTCAAACAGGAAATACTGCTTATTATATCTATGATAAAGAAGAAGAAACTCTAGCAAGATATTTCGATAAAGAAATAAATATTTATAAACAAATAGAAAAGAATTATAAAAAGTATTTTATAATAGGAATTATCCTAGTAATAGCATTAATTGTAACCCTAATTATAGTTTCATTAACTAAAAGTAAAAAAAGATAAGAAAGTCAATAATAGTTGACTTTCTTTTAATTTAATAATTTATAATTCTATTGACAGAAAAAATCGTTTAATATATAATTAATATGTATGGTGGTATACCATAGCTTTAATAATATGCAAATATTGTCTTATATTGCTGGTATATTCATTTAGGAGATAGATAATATGAAAAAAATATATACGAGTATTGATATTGGGACATATTCAATAAAAATAATAGTTGGAGAATATATCAATAATAAACTACATATTTTAGCAAGCACCTGTGTAAAATCAAAAGGCTTAAAAAAAGGATTAATAGTAGAAGCAAGTTATGTAATAGAATCAATAAAAAATGCTGTTAAAGAAATAAATGAAACATTAGGAATACCAATAAAAAAAGTAATAGTAAATGTTCCAGACTATAATGCAAAATTCAAAAAAGTAACTGGCAGCATTGATATAACAAACGAAGATAACATTATTACTAGTAATGATATAAATAGAGCAATAAAAGATTCAATCTACAATCAAATTGATGAAGGCTATGAACTAGTTACCGTTATACCAACAGACTATATTATTGACGATAAAGAAGGAATTAGTAAACCGGTAGGTAAAAATGGACAAAAACTTGAAATACAAGGTATAATGATATCAACACCAAAGAAAAATATCTATTCAGTTCTAAGTGTAATAGAAGCATCAGGATTAGAAGTTGTAGATATAACTATATCTGGATTATCTGATTATTTTGAAGTAAGAAACGAAAAATTAGATAAATTAACTGGAGCAGTCATAGACTTTGGACATGAAACAACCAATGTAAGCATCTTTGAAGAAGGAATAATTGTTGATAATAATACCCTTCAAATTGGTGGAGTAAATGTCGAAAAAGATATTTCATATGTATTTGGTATAAATATCTTTGACGCTAGAGCCATAAAAGAAAAATTTGCTAGCTCTCATAAAAGATTTTGTCAATTAAATGAAACATACGAAGTAAAAAATAATATTGGTGAAACAGTAAAACTAAACCAATTAGAAGTATCTGAAGTAACTATGAGTAGAATGCAAGAAATATTAGTCTTAGCCAAAAAACAAATAAGAGCACTTACAGATAAAAATATTGATTATGTTGTTTTAACAGGCGGATTAACAGAAATAAAATCATTCAAAAATATAGCATATGAAATATTTAATAAAGATGTCATAATTTATAATTCAACAACACTAGGAGCAAGAGATAATAAATACGTAACAGCTTTAGGAATGATTAAATATTTCATCAATAAAATGGAAATAAGAGAAAGAGAATATACAATGTTTGATATAGAAGAGGAGACAAGTTTAGTTACTCCAAATAATAAATTAAAGAAAGATAATGCTATTATAAGCAAAATATTCGGGGGACTTATAGCGGGTAAGGAGGATAAATAATATGGATGGATTAGAAATGGATCAATTGGCCAAGATAAAAGTAATTGGAGTAGGTGGAGGTGGATGTAACGCCATCAATCGAATGATTTCATCTGGTCTAAAAGGAGTAGACTTTATCGTAGCTAATACAGATGTTCAAGCTTTAAATAAATCTTTAGCTGAAACAAAATTACAAATAGGAAGTGAATTAACTGATGGACTTGGGGCTGGAGCCAATCCTGAAATAGGAAGAGAAGCAGCCCAAGAAAGTAAAGCAGCAATAGAAGATGCTCTAAAAGGAGCTGACATGGTATTTGTAACTTGTGGTATGGGTGGTGGAACTGGAACAGGTGCAGCACCAGTAATCGCAGAAATAGCTCAGGATTTAGGAGCTTTAACAGTAGGTATAGTTACAAAACCATTCAGCTTTGAAGGAAAGAAAAGAATGGATCAAGCCCTAGCAGGATTAGAAGAATTAAAAAAACATGTAGATACAATTATCGTAATACCAAATGATAGATTAAGAGAATTAATAGATAAAACAACACCAATGCTAGATGCATTCAGAG
>CAZRJK010000007.1:0-77993 GCA_964600615.1 uncultured Muribaculaceae bacterium
ATTCCTTTCATACGAGAATTTTCTTTTTCAATTTTGTGTACATTTACTGAAGTAATCTTCATGTCTGTATCAACTCTCCTTCTAGAAAAAATTAATTTTCTAAATACATTTTATATATAATATCCAAAAAAGTCAATATATTTACCTAATTTTTACCATTTTTTATTATCTAAAATGTATTCTAACCATATTAGTAAGAATATCATAATAACTAAAGCATCTCTTACAACTATTTTCATCATCCATAATAATAAAAACATTATTATATACCTCTATTATTCTTCCCCTATAAACAAAGATTTTATTTCTCCCCTCATTATACATAATCTCAACTTGTTTTCCAAAATTATTTTTAATAATATTCTTTATCTTAGTTATCATAATTATTCTCTAGGAAATCCTACATACATAGTTCCTTTAGTAATAATACCTCCAAAACCATCTGACCCATACTTTGTCTTATCGAGAATACTAATTAAATCTATATTATTATTTTTATCAGAAAAAGATAATGAAGTAGCCACTATAGCAGGATCTAAAGCATGAATATTAACTCTCTTAGGACTAGAAGCAAAATTAGCTCCTGCCTTAATTAACTCCTCATAATTAGATTGGCAAGCTCCTGCAATTATTATTAATTTTTCATGAGATTTTTCATATTTTCTAGCTTCTTTAACCGCATTTATAAAATTAGTAGTGTTTTTATAATTACCACTTAACCTTTCTTTTCTATATAATGCATCATGTCCAGTAATAACTAAAATATCTGGATCATACTTCTCCAAATAATCAAAAATATTATTACTCAAATTATCTTCAATACAAAAAACACCATATGCCTTAATCTTATTTTTCTTATAAAAAGCCATGCTCTTTTCCAAAAAAGATTTATCACCATCTATATGTAACACAATTCCAGGAATATAAAAATAATCATTACGATCCAACGCTTCATATTCATTAAAATTAACACAAAAATCATCGTCCTCTAACTTTCCCTCATACTTAACCAAATCACTAATATCACTATCAGCAGATAATCTAACACATACCCCATATAAATAATAAATATTGTCTTTTATATCTACAACCTTAAAAATAATATCATTATTATAAGACTTTCTAGTAACATAATCACCTATTTCAATCAATAACATCACCCATATAACCATATGATAAAAAAAAAGAAAAATAACAATTATTTTTCTACATATTATTAGCAATATCAATAAATATATCTAAACTTATATTCTCCGCCCTACAACTTAAATCTAAATCATATTTATTAAGAATACTATTTATCTTATCTAAATCATAATCAAATAAATTATTCTTTATGTTCTTTCTCTTATATCTAAAACTATCTCTAACTAATTTCTTAAATAAATTAATATCCTTTATCTCTTTTCTATTTTTTCTTAGTTCCATAGAAATAACAGCACTATCAACATTAGGAACCGGTTGAAAAGAATTCCTACTAACATCAAATAATTTTCTAATATTATAATAATAATTTAAAAAAACCGTTAAAGAACCATAATCCTTACTACCTATCTTAGCACTAAATCTAGAAGCTACCTCTTTCTGTATCATAATAACCATTTTATCAGGTAAAACATCTTCATCAATAAATTTTATAATAATAGGAGTAGTAATATAATAAGGTAAATTAGCAACAACATACACCTTAGATAATTTATTATTAGATAAATCTTTCTTTAAATCACTATCTAAAAAATCACCTATCTTTAATATATAATTATCATAATCCTTAAGCATATTATTTATGCTTTCCTCTAACCCATAATCAGCTTCATACAATAAAGCTTTTCCACATAAAGGAACTATTTTTTTAGTTAAAGCTCCACCACCAGGACCTATCTCTATAACTAAAGTATCCATATCAATATTAGATTTACTAATAATATTATTTATAACATTATCATCTTTGAGAAAATTTTGTCCCAAAGATTTCTTATAATTAAAATTCATAAAATCACCACAATTAAATTATATCAAATAACAAAAAAAATAGAAAGCATACGCTTTCTATTTTAATACCAATTATGACTTAAGAAATGTCCCCAAGCACCTGATGGAGATCCATATCTTCCTTGAATATACTTAAGTCCCCAACGAATTTGAGTCTCTCCGTTAGTTTCCCAATCAGCACCTTCTGAAGACATCTTATTACCAGGTAAAGACTGAGGAATACCATAAGCACCTGAATAACTATTATAACAATAAACGTTCCATCCAGATTCTTTATTCCATAAATTAACAAGAGCGGTAAAATCAGCTTCTGACCAACCATAAGAATTTATAACTAAATTATGAGCATAATCCTGTAAAGCAGCTACACTTTGACTTACATTAGCTCTAGCCTGTCTTGCAGCCTCTTCCTCAGCAGCTTTTCTAGCAGCCTCCTCTTCGGCAGCCTTTCTAGCAGCTTCTTCTTCGGCTTTTCTCTTAGCTTCTTCTTCGGCAGCCTTTCTAGCAGCTTCTTCCTCTTCACGTTTTTTCTTAGCTTCTTCTTCCGCTAATAAAGCTTCTTCTTTCTTCTCATCAATTATTTTCTTTTCTAATTTATCAGCAACAAATAATTCGGAAACAGAATCAGCCATTTTATCTAAATTATTATTTTTTACAACTACATCCGTGTTACTTTCTTCACCAGAAAATAACATAAACAAAAATAGACCCCCAATAATTAACTGTGTTGAGACAATCAATACATTAGATGCTATTTTCTTCATTATATCACCTCTTAAAAATATCATTATTTTCCTCAGGTACATATAATTCTAACATAAAAACGTCTATTTGTCAAATAATCTCCTAGCATTGTAAGTAGTAATATCCATAACCTTTTCCTTAGAAATTCCTTTAATTTCAGCAATTTTATCAACAATTTCAAGTAAATAACTAGGTTCATTTTTTTTACCTCTATATGGTTCAGGCGCCAAATAAGGAGAATCAGTCTCTAATACAATATATTCCAAAGAAATACTATCTATAACATCAATAAGTTTTCTAGCATTCTTAAAAGTACTAATACCACCTATTCCTAATAAGAAACCAATTTTATTAAATTCATGAGCCATTTCTACACTACCACTATAACAATGCATTATTCCCTTAACATCATATTCTTTTAATATATTATATGTCTCTTGAATAGAATCTCTACTATGAATTATAACAGGTTTATTATTCTTTTTAGCAATAGACAATTGTTTCTTAAATATCTCTTTTTGCTTTTCTTTATCACATTCATAATGATAATCAAGGCCAATTTCCCCAACTGCTAATATCTTATCATCATTAACATGTTCACTAATAAATTTAATATCCTCATCTGAACATTTATCAACTTCCCCAGGCTGTATTCCTAAAGCACCATACACAATATCATATTTTTTTACTAATTCTAAAACTTCATTATTAGTTTTCATATCACAACCATTAACAATAAGCATTTCAACACCATTATTAATAGCTCTTTCTATAACACCATCAATATCTTCATAGTATTCGTTATAAATATGACAATGAGTATCAACCATACTACTACCTCCTCTTTTTTATAAATAAAAACTTACAAAAATAATATCCTATAACAACAAAATAAATAATATCAATGATACTTCTATCTACAATCAAATAAATAAATAATAAAATTAACATCACTACAAAAACAATCATAAGAATACTATCCTGATTTAAAGTCTTTTTAAGCATTGCATTTCTCCCTTTCTATACTGCAATACTACAAAATTAATAATATCAAATATAAAAATATATGTAAATAAATCCAAAATAATTTTATAAAATTTACATATTTATGTAAAAATAATAACAAATAACAAAATAAAAATATGTCGAATAAAAAAAAGAAAACAAATGTTTTCTTATTTTATATCTATCCTCTTAAATAATACCTCTGGAACACCTACTTTATCACTATCGTAGTATCCAAACTTATCTAAAGTATCATAAGAGATATTCTTAGTATTAATTTGCTTAAAAATATTTTCACTAGTATCAGGTAAATAAGCTTGTAATAAAACAGCTCCTACTCTAATAGATTCAATTAAATTATATAAAACAGTACTTAACCTATCCTTCTTATCTTCTTCTTTTGCAAGTACCCAAGGCATAGTCTCATCAATATATTTATTACATCTTCTAAATAAATCAAATATATGATCCAAACTATCAGCAATTCTCAAATTATCCATATCATTTTCAATAACATTTTTTGAATTTAAAGCCATATCAATAAGTTCATTATCTATATCTTCATTAACTTTTGTATTTCTAATATTACCATTAAAATACTTATTAACCATACCAATAGTTCTATTAACTAAATTACCAAGAACATTAGCTAAATTAGTATTAATACTTTCTATCAACAAATCCCTAGTAAAAGTACCATCACTAGCAAAAGGCATCTCATGAATTAAATAATATCTAACAGCATCTATACCAAATTCATCAACTAAATCATCAGCATACACTATATTACCTTTACTCTTACTCATTTTATCATTACCAAATAAAAGCCAAGGATGACCAAATATCTTATGAGGAAGTTCTACACCCAAGCAATGTAACATAATAGGCCAATATATAGTATGAAATCTAAGTATATCTTTACCAATCAAATGAATATCACAAGGCCAATACTTCTTAAATTCATCACTTACTTTATCAACATCATAACCTAAAAAAGTAATATAATTAGATAGCGCATCTATCCAAACATATACAACATGATCAGTATCAAATGATACTGGAATTCCCCATTTAAAACTAGTTCTAGATACACATAAATCTTGAAGACCAGGTTTAATAAAAGTGTTAATTATTTCATTCTTTCTTGATTCAGGCTCTATAAAACCAGGATGCCTATCAATATATTCCTCTAGCCACTTACTATATTTACTCATCTTAAAGAAATATGCTTCTTCACAAGCTTCTTTAACTTCTCTACCACAATCAGGACATTTTCCATCTACAAGTTGACTTTCTGTCCAAAAAGACTCACAAGGAGTACAATACAATCCTTTATATTCCCCTTTATATATATCACCTTGATCATAAAATTTTTTAAATATATGTTGAACTATTTCTTCATGCTTCTTATCAGTAGTTCTAACAAACCTATCATAACTAGTATTAACCACGTCCCAAATTTCTCTAATTTGTGAAGCTATATCATCAACATATTTCTGAGGACTTACTCCTGCCTCTTTTGCTTTATTTTCTATTTTTTCACCATGCTCATCAGTACCAGTTTGAAAATATACATCATATCCCTGCAATCTTTTATATCTAGCTATAACATCAGCAAGTACTATTTCATAAGTATTTCCAATATGAGGTTTAGCACTAGTATATGCAATAGCTGTACTTATATAAAATTTTTTCTTATCCATTCTTCTCACTCTTTCTATTAGTACTACCTATACCTCCAGATCTAACATTAGATACATCATCATCACAAGTTAAATAATTAACAAAAATCCCTTGAGCATAAGCAGTTCCTTTTTCTATAACATAATTATTATTTCCTTCATTTTGAAGAGCAACCCAAATATGTCCTTCATTATCATTATTATTATAATAATCACTATCAATAATTCCCACCTGATTACACATCCGTACATTATATTTAAAACCCATACTACTCCTAACAACAATCATCAAGAATTCATTATCTTGCATAAACACTTTATAACCAGTAGGAATTTTTAATATTTCTCCAGGTTTTATTATCATATCACAAGTAGCAATAAAATCATATCCACAACTATATTTACTACCTCTTCTAGGAAGTTCATAACTATTATAAATATCTTTATCATTACTTATATCTCTTTTAAATTGCTTATAGCTAATTTTTTCAAAAAATCTATCCATAATAAAACCTCCAACAAATCTACTATATTATAACATCATACTAACTCATTATCAAGAATAAAAAATTTCAAAAAGTACTGCAACATATGCTATAATAAAAAAGAGGTGAAGCTTATGAGATGGGAAGAAAACTTAGAAAACTTAGAGAGCACTGTAGAAAAAAAAGAAGAAAAAGAAAAAGAAAGGCCACAAGCAATTGAAACAAAAGAAGATTTATATGAACAAATATATGGATCAATAGATACATATAACACCTTAATTAGCTTAAAAGAATTAGGTGAAAATATTGATGATGCCATAAAAATAGCTGACAATAAGATAAAAGAATTAATTAATCTTGGAATAAAAAAATTTAACCTTACAAATGAAGAAATTAACAACATTGTACCAGCAAAAAATACTAATGAAAATTATAGAAAAAATCATCCTTAAGATGATTTTTTTATTCACTAATAAACTTATTAGATAATAATTTTGATAATATAACAGCCATCTTCTCATCAGACTCCAATATAGGTTTATCTAAAGATATAATTATTACTGCTCCCAAAACATCCCCATTATTAACAATAGAACTAAAAGAATAATATCCAAAATCCTCTATTCCTTCAACAAAAGAAAAAGTCTTTTTTTGTCTTTCTACAAAACTATCCCTTCTCTCAATTCCTCTATCCGTAAATTCACTAATATTCTTACCTAAATAATTCTTCTTTAAACTACCACTAACAGCTATTACTTTATCTTTATCCGTGACAATTATATTATGCTTTAACACTTGATTAAAACTATCAACATATTTTAACGCCGCATCTTCAATACTCTCAATAGGAGAATACTTTTTTAATATAACACTATCTACATCAACAAAAACTTCTAAAGTATCACCATTCTTAATTCTTAAATTTCTCCTAATCTCTTTAGGTATAACAATTCTTCCTAAATCATCTATCCTCCTAATAACACCAGTAGTTTTCATCATTTCACTCCATTCTAACTATATTTTACCAATAAGAATAAAATATATACCAAAATAAAAATAAATAATCTTTTTAGATTATTTATTTTATTTACATTATCGGAAGCCGCCACCGCCGCCTCCACCACCGAAGGAGCCACCGCCACCTCCGCCAGAAGAAAAGCCACCGCCACCAGAACTATAAGATTCTGCTCTTGATTTAGCTGTAGTAGCACTTCTAATACCATCACTAGTAATAGAATGAACAAATATAATATCATTATAATTATAACCCATTCTATCCATATCTTGAATTATTTCAGGATACAATTTTTTAAATTGACTAGCTACTTCATCAGCAATTCCAAAAATAGAAGCATACATTAAATACTCATTCCAAAGTTTTACCTCAATTGGTTCTCTTTCTTTAATCAAAGTAAATTCTTTCAAAAATTTCTTTAACCCAGCCATTTGCTCTGCTTCCTGCATCATCGAAGAATCTATTTCATAAAAAGTACTCTTAAATAGTTTACCAGTCTCAGTAGAAACAGCTTTATTCTCATTAACAAGCATTTTTACTTCAAAATCTAATACATCATCAAACCATTTTAAAATCTTACTATAATGACTAGAACACCACTTCTTAAATTCGCCTGATTCTAGTTTTCCATCACCACTAGCCTGATACATATAATCATATAATTTACCTTCTAATTCAATTGAAGAGTCTGGTCTTTTTTCAAAAATTATATTGCTTTCAGTCTTTTCTTTAAATAAACCTTTACTCGTTACTTTTTCAATTCTAACATTTTCATTTTGTAACCACTTTAGTAAAACACTACCCAAAAAATCTTCTTTTTTCTTATTTAAATTATAACTATCAGCAACCCAATAAGCACGATATATGTCCTTATTACAAGGAATTTCCCTAAAATTAGGAACATCTTTTCTCACTTTATTACCAGTATTTCCAAATTTTAAATTATTATTTTTACCAGCATTAAAAAACATAACAATCATAGCAATAATAAAAGGAAGAAAACCAATAAAAATTTCAAAAATAACAATAAAGAAATCTGCAACTTTAGAAAAAAAACTTTTATTATCATTATAACTAACAGCTCCCTTTTCAGCCATCTTATAATAATGATCAAAATCATAATCTAGTACACTACCAGTAGTAAAAGTACCCTTAGGAAACTTTGCTAAAACAGTTAAATACTCCGAACTATCAATAATTCCATCTGAAGTCATCTCAATAACACCATCATAAAAATAACAAGGTGCTCCTTTTTTTCCATAACCCCAAACTTCCCAAGAATCATCATACTTAAAATCACTATAAATTCTTATAGTCACATTACCAGGTTTTGCACTAAAATCATATGGAAATAAATTCCAATATATCATATCAGCATCAGTAGTAGTAGAAACAAAATTACTTATCTTATATTTTACAACATAAGTATGAGTCCCATATTCACTAATACCAAAAACAATATCAACTTCATTACCATCAACATTATATAATCCAGCCTTATAAGCTTTATCGCTTAAACTACTATTTCCAAACCAATTATCAACTATTTCATACTCTTTACCATCCATAGAAGCACTAACTACATATAGCTCAGATAATCCCAAATTATAATATGGATGCCACCCCTCAGTTCCTTCATTAACAGTAGCATCCCAAGTTTCCGTAATAGTAGCAACACCTTCACTATCAACAAAAATATCCATATCAATTTTAGATATACTACTAGCATCAACAACAAAACAGAAACTAAACATTAATAAAATTGTAAATAAAATCTTCTTCATATCAAATCTCCTAACAAAAAAAGGGATTAACTAATCCCCTTAAAATTTAACTTCAACGTTCTTTCTATCATCTTCACTAGCTTCAAAGAAACTTTCTTTTTCAAAATGGAACATAGAAGCTATAATGTTACTAGGAACTGTTTGAATCTTATTATTATATTGAAGAACAGAATCATTATAGAATTGTCTAGCATAACTAATCTTATCTTCAACTTCTTTAAGTTGTTTTTGTAAATCCAAAAAGTTTTCATTAGCCTTCAAATCAGGATAACTTTCTGCTAAAGCAAATAACTTATTAATAGCTTGAGTAAGTTCTCCACTAGATTTCATCTTTTCATCAGGAGTACCAGCAGACAAATAAGTATTTCTAGCTTTAACAACATCTTCTAAAGTTCCTTTTTCATGCTTAGCATATCCTTTTACAGTTTCTACTAAATTAGGAATCAAATCAGCCCTCTTCTTTAATTGAATATCAATCTGACTAAATTGATCTCTTACCTTATTTCTTAAACGAACTAAAGAATTATAAGTAGTCATAACAAATAAAAGAATAAGCACAATCAAAATAATTAAAATAATCATAAACATACCTCTCTTTCCTAAAATAAGTATATCACAATATTTATTTTTTTAGTATATAAATTTAAAATAATTTATTAAAAATTCATTTTCTTTATTAGTGTCTCAAATAATTCAATAATATATACCAAAAAATGTTTATCTAAATTTACAATATCAAAAATAATGTGTATCCTATAATTCTTAAAACTTAATCTAAAATTCTTTGATATATCATAACTAATTCTAAATAAATCTTCTCCATTTATCTTTTTACTAATATTTTCAGATAATTCCATATCAATAAAATTTTTAGTTTGAACTACATTAGTTATCTCTAGTCTCTTAGCTAACTTTTCAAACCATTCCTCATACATATATATTTCCATATCTTTACTTATCTTACCAAACCTATCCTCCAATTCAGATTTAATAGATTTAAATTTATCTATACTATCAACTTCATTAATCTTTTTATGTATCTCTATCTTTAAATCCTCATCTTCTATATAACTATCACTAATATGAGTATCCACATCAATCAAAGATTTATTATCTAAATTATCATCTTCTTCTTTTTCTATATATACACCTTTTATCTTATCGACAGCATCTTTTAACATTTTTAAATATAATTCAATACCAACAGTGTCAATAAATCCAGATTGCTCACTGCCAAGAATATCACCAGCACCCCTTATAGATAAATCCCTCATAGCAATTTTAAATCCACTACCAAGTTCAGTAAATTCCTTAATTGTGTTAAGTCTCTTTACAGCAATATCGTTAAGTACTTTATGTTTATTGTACATTAAATATGCATAACCAATCTTATTACTTCTACCAATTCTCCCCCTTATTTGATATAACTGCGATAATCCAAAATGATCAGCATCCATAATAATTAAAGTATTAACATTAGGAATATCTATCCCCGTTTCAATAATCGTAGTACACACTAAAACATCAAACTTATAATCAATAAAATCCTGCATCTTATCTTCCAGTTCAGATTTAGACATTCTACCATGAGCATATTCTATCCTAGCCTCAGGAACTAATTTATTAAGTCTTTTAACTCTTTCTTCAATATCATCTATATAATTATATAAAATAAATACTTGCCCTTTTCTAGCTAATTCTTTATATATAGCATCTTTAATAACATTATCATTCTCAGCAAGCACATAAGTTTGAATAGGATATCTCTCCTGAGGAGGAGTTTCGATTAATGACAAACTTCTAATACCAGCCATAGACATCTGTAATGTTCTAGGAATAGGAGTAGCCGATAAAGTTAAAACATCCACATTAGCCTTATATTGCTTAATTTTTTCTTTATGAGTAACCCCAAATCTCTGTTCCTCATCAACAACTAAAAAACCCAAATCTTTGAACTCAATATCGTCACTTAAAATTCTATGAGTACCAAACAAAATATCTATTCGTCCCTCTTTTAAATCTTCAATTATAGCTTTTTGCTTTTTTAAAGAGACAAATCTATTAAGCAAAGCAATATTAATAGGAAAATTTTTAAACCTAGAAACCGCATTCTTATATTGCTGATTAGAAAGAATAGTCGTTGGACACAAATAGGCAACCTGTTTACCATCATTTACTGCCTTAAACATTGCCCTAAAAGCAACTTCAGTCTTACCATATCCTACATCACCACACAAAAGCATATCCATAGGATTCTTCTTTTCCATTTCTTCCTTAATTGTATTAATAGCCTTAACTTGATCAACAGTTTCCTCATATTCAAATTCACTATCAAATAAAACTTGACTTTCATCATCAGCTGAAAAAGCAAAACCTTGTGTAGCCTCCCTTTCAGCAGAAATCTTAATCAAATTATCTGCTATTTCTTGTAATCTTCCACTAACCCTAGCTTTCTTCTTTTTCCAACTATCACTACCCAAATTATCAAGTTTTACAACAACTCCTTCTTTACCAGAAAATTTACTAATTCTATCAATCTTTTCAACAGGAATATATAAAACATCTCCTCCACCATATATAAGTTTAATATAATCCTTCTGATAGCCATTCTTAGTAATAGTACACAATTCATCATAAATACCAATACCATGTGCCTCATGCACAATATAATCACCTTTAGATATATTACTAATATCATTAATCTTAGTCCCTATTTTAAATTTATTTCTATATTTTTTCTTAACTGTATCTTTAAATAAATTATTATAAGAAATAATCACATAATCATTAAAAATAAAACCATCATCAATTTCCTTAATAATAACATTAACACAACCATTAACTAAATCCTTATCATTACTACTAATAATATTAACATCATCAGATAAATAACTAATAATTCTTTTCCTAGAATTCTCATCAGGTACACATAAAACTACCTTTTTCTTTTTTAATAAATACTTATTTAAATCTTTCTTAATAAAATCAATATTACCATCATAATTATCAATATTATTACTAACATACTTATCTTCATATTTTAATTTAATACCAGATAACACATTATCTAAATGCATTAAAAATATTTCCTTATTAAATCTAATATCATCAAAAGAAAACATATAATTAGTCTTTATACCAGAGTCAGATTCATTATTCTTATCATAATCAATAATAGTATCATACAGCATTTTATATCCTTCTCTTATTTGATTATAATCATAATAAAAACAAATATTAGAAGAAACATAATCCCACAAACCATAAATATCCTTAGAATAATGTTTTAAATATTTTTGTTTTCTATCAACATTATCATTGTATTTTTCTAACAAAAACTCTGTACAAGGATATATATCTATACTATCAATTTCTAAAGAAGACAACTGAGTATCAACGTCAAAATACTTAATACTATCAATTTCATCTCCCCAAAATTCTATTCTAATAGGTTTATCAGAAGATATAGGAAAAACATCAAGAACATATCCTCTAACACCAACATTTCCCGTTTCACTAACAATAGTCTCTCTAGTATAACCAATATCGTATAACATATTCTCTAAATATTCCCTACTAATATTCATTTCCTTTTCAAGATGAATAATAGAATTCTTCCACACAGAAATAGTAGGTAAATATCTAAGAATACCCATCAAATTAGTAACAACAATATATTTATTATCATTAACTAATACATTTAAAGTATTAATTCTTTCTATCTTTAATTCAGGACTAATAGCTATAGCCTCACTAGTAATAAAATCATCCATAGGAAAAAATAATACCCTATCAGTATAATTACTTAACTTATTATATAAATTATTAGCTTCAAATAAAGAATTAGTAACAACCACTATTCCCTTATTATATTTAAGAAAAGCATCATATACATATATCATAGACAACTCACTATTTAATCCCGAAACACCATAATAATCATAATCAACTATCTTAAATAACTTATCAAATAAGCCCATATTATCAGTCTCCTTACAAACAGAAAAAATCATACTTTTTTAAAGTATAATTATTACTTGCTATTATATTTTCCCTTTAATCTATCCAATTTATAAGTACAAAAATCATCAACTACATCAATTAAATTAGAAAAAATACCATCTAACTGTTTCAACTCTTCATTACTAAACTTACTTAAAACATAATCCTTAGTATTAATAGTCTTATCATTAGATATACCTATCTTTAATCTAGTATAATTTTTAGAACCAAGATTATTTTCAATATCTTTAATCCCATTATGTCCCCCACTACTACTGTCATTAACTATCTTTATTCTTCCAAAAGACATATCCAAATCATCATGAATAATTAAAATATCTTTTAAATCTATCTTGTAAAAATCTACATATTTTTTTATAACACCACCAGATAAATTCATAAAAGATAAAGGCTTAATAAATAATACCTTCTCATCATCATAAGTATATTCTAAATATTTAGCCTTAAACTTTTCTTTATCAAAAGATATTTTTTTATTTTCAGCTATCTTGTCAATTAACATATACCCCATATTATGCCTAGTATTCTTATATTCCCTACCTGGATTACCTAATCCCACTATTAATTTCATTTTAATTCCTCCTTATGATATAAAGAATAAACCTCACTCTTACTAATTTTTCTATCATGAGCAACCATCTTAATAGCATCCATCTTATCTATCCCACTAGCAATATGTAAATTAACACTATCGTAAATAGATAAATTATCATCTATAACAGAAGAAAAACCTGATACAACAATAACAAATTCTCCCTTAAGATTATCACTTTCTTTTAAAACCTCACTAATATTACCTCTATAAACACTCTCAAATTTTTTAGATATTTCCCTAGATATACTAATATCTCTATCACCAAAAACTTCTAACATCATTGATAAAGTCTTAACTAATCTATGTGGAGCTTCATAAAAAATAAGCGTACTAGTATTAAATTTTAACTTTTCTAATTCTTTCTTCTTTTTAGATTCTTTACTATCTAAAAAGCCATAAAAAGTAAAAGGAGCAGAAGCTATCCCAGAAACAACCAAAGCCGGAACAAAAGCACAAGCTCCTGGAAGACCAACAACATTATATCCCTTATCACTAACATATTTTACAGTTTTATAACCAGGATCACTAATAATAGGAGTTCCCCTATCAGTAACTAAACCAACACTATATCCATTTTTTAAATACTCCAAAACCTTTTCCTTAGCAATATCCTCATTATGATCATGCAAAGATATTAGTTTTTTACTTATATTAAAATGCTTTAATAATAATCCAGTAACTCTAGTATCCTCAGAAAAAACAACTTCTACATCATTAAGTATTTTTACCGCCCTATAAGTCATATCATCCATATTTCCAATTGGAGTAGGAATTAAATACAAAGTAGGATTACCATCATAACTTTTTTGCCACATAATATCATCTCTCTTTATTTAACATCTCACTAATATTATCTCTATAACTACCATCATCATTATGAATAACTAATCCAGGAAGAATTTTAACATTACTCTTACCATTCTTTGAAGCCTCTACCATAAACAAATCACTATTAGATCCTTCCTTAGGATAAATAAATTGAATCCTCTTAGGTTCAAAATTGTATTCTTTTAAACAATTAATGACTTCTATAAATCTAGAAGTAGTATGAACCATTGCTAAATTTCCACCATTCCTTAGTAAATATTTAGCACTCTTAACAACATCTTCTAATGATAACATAACTTCATGTCTAGCAACCCTCTTTATATCATTATCATTAAAATATCCATCACTATTAGTCTTAAAATATGGTGGATTACAAATAACTACATCATAACTCCCACTATCAAAATATTTATCAATTTCTCTAACATCACCACAAATAAGAGAAATCTGATTAGAAAGATTATTTTCTTTAATCGATTCAACACCTAATTTATAAATACAATTCTGTAACTCTATTCCATCAATATGAGCCTTAGTTCTATTAGATAATAGCATTGGAATAGGAGCATTACCACTAGCTAAATCAATTATTTTCTTACATCTTAAATTAATAGAAACAAAATTAGCGAGTAATACAGAATCCAAAGAAAATTTAAACCAATCATCATTTTGATAAATAATCATATCATAATTAAGTAATCTATTCTTAACTTTCATCAGCATCAACTTCAATAATAGACTTATCTTCTAATTCAATTCTATATTTTCTCTTTAATACATCAACAGAGATAACCTTAACACTATCTCCCTTATAATCAATCTTTTTACCAACAACAGGTAATCCCTTCCTTAATTCAGAATAATTATCATTTTCATATTTTAAACAACATAATAACCTACCACAAACCCCATTAATTTTAGTAGGATTTAAAGAAACGTTTTGATTTTTAGCCATATTTATAGTAATGCTATCAAAAGTATTAAGAAAATTACTACAACATAACTTTCTACCACAAGGACCAATTCCCCCTACTTCCTTAGCTTTATCCCTAATACCAACTTGCCTTAATTCAATCCTTGTCTTAAATAAAGAACCCAAATCTCTAGCAAGTTGTCTAAAATCAACTCTCTCATCAGCAACAAATCTAAATAACAACTGACTTCTATCCAAATTATAACTACCATCTAAAATATTCATAGATAGTCCACTATCCAAAACAACATCACGACATTTACTAATAACCTCATTCATAACTTCTAAATTACTCTTATATTGTAAATAATCTTTCTTACTAGAAATCCTTAAAACATCATATAAATCAACTTTATCAAACTTCTTAGTATCTTCAATAATATCAATAACCTTACCAAACAAAGGACCTCTATCACTATCAACAACAACTGTAAGATTAATCTTTAAATTAAATTTAGGATTCCTAAAATAACCAGTTTGTCCATTTTCTTCAAACTTAACTTCTACTATATTCATAACATTCACCTAACCTAATCAACATATCATCAACAAGTAAATTAACATTTAAATTATACCTTAAATCATCATATTTAGTATAACATACTTCTATCTTATTAATTATATCATCCAAAGAATTATTATTAGACACAAAATCAATCAAATCTAAGTAATCATTAAAATAATAATTACTAAAACCACACATTTTCTTTAAAATATCATAATAAAAATTAACCAATAATAACATAACTTTCATACTATCTTCCCTGGATGGAAAATTATTATACCATAATTTTTTTAAATATATAAAAGTATCTAAACCATTTTTTTCATAATATCTAATAAAATTAATAGTATTATCTAACAATAATTTATTACTCTCATCAGATAAAAAATCATCAATATCACTCTTTTTATCACATAAAGAATAAGCAAAATTATTAATAGCCTTATCATAGTATTCTTCTTTTACATTATTTAACTTTATTAATTGACACCTAGAAACTATTGTAGACAATAAACCACTAACATTATTTGTAAACAATATTGCTACAACATCATTATCAGGTTCTTCTAAAAACTTAAGTAAAGAATTAGAAGCTTGTTTATTCATCTTCTCACAATCTCTAATTACATAAATTCTCTTATTACCTTCTATTCCAGTTCTACTAAAAGAACTCTGTAAATCTAACAATTGATCCTTTTTTATAACTAAACCATCAGCTTCAACAATCTTAACTTCTGTATAATTACCATCATCAATTCTCTTACAAATATTTTCTTTATCTACACAATTATCACACACAATTTCTTTAACAAAAGCCATTATAAAATCAAAAGCATAATCATAATTATTTCCATCTATTAAATAAGCATGAGACAACTTATTATTTCTAATAGCATTAACCAATAAATTATAAGCATTATTTTGAGTATTCCTAAAATCCTCTAACATAAAATCACCCCATTATATAAATGAAAATAAAATAAGATAAATCATACCAAAAAAGTCAAAATAACTAACAAAAATAACATTAAATATATTTATTGCTATAGTATGATCATAAAAGACAATAGAATCATAAGCATATATAAATAAAGTGGAAAGAATAAACTTTTTAACAACCAAAAAAAATTTATTAATCATAACATCACCTATTAATATTATGACTAGTAAAATTTAATTAGTTCATATTTTTTCTCTCATCAATAGCCATTTCTAAAGTCAAAGAATCAATATATTCCATATCCGTTCCCATTGGAACACCAGTAGCTATCTTGCTTATGTTAACATTACTATTATCAAGAACTTGTCTAATATATTGCATAGTAGTTTCCCCTTCAATACTAGGCTTAAGAGCCAAAATAATCTCCTTAATATCGTTACTCTTAACTCTTTCCAACAAACTAGCAATATTTATATCACTAGGTCCTACACCGTCCAAAGGAGAAATAAGACCATCTAAAACATGATATAAACCATGATATACCCCTAATTTTTCAAAAAGATAAATATCTTTAGATTTTTCCACAACTAATAAAGTAAATTTGTCCCTTTCCTTATTTGAACAAATATTACAAACTTCACCATCAGAGATACTATTACATACCTTACATTTAGTAATTTTATCCCTAACATCACAAATAGCATTAGAAAAATCAGTAAGCTTCTCCTTATCAAAATCAAGCATACTAAAGGCCAATCTCTCAGCAGATTTAGCTCCAACACCAGGTAACTTTTTAAAATTATCAATTAAAGATCTAATACTCTCAGGATACATTTTACATCAACCCAGCTAAACCATTACCATATTTACTTAACTTTTTATTCTTATCATCTTCTACTTTTTTAGAAGCTTCATTATAAGCAACCATAATCATATCCTCTAACATTTCAACGTCATCAGATAAATCAAAATCTTTATCAATAGTAATAGATTTCATCTCCTTATTACCATTTAGAACTACCTTTACAGCAGAAGAACTACCCTCATATAAAGTTTTTCCCAATTCTTCTTGTGTTTTTTGTAAATCCTTTTGCATCTTTTGAGCTTCTCTCATCAAAGCTTGCATATTCATATTAATCATCCTCTCTATTTATATGTAATAACATCATTTCCCACAATAGAAATAAGTTTATCAACATTACTATTAGTATATACATTATTATCTTTTTTTTCAATAACTTCTTCAATATAACTATATTTTTTTCCTTCTTTAATATCTGAAATATATTTTTCTTTTTCTCTCTCCCACTCATCAGTATTCAAAAAAACAATATTATATTTTTCACAATAAAAATCAAATAACATCTCTTCAAACAAATCTAAATAATCATATAATCTATCAATTAAAGAATCATATTTAACACTAAAAATAATATTATTATCACCAACAACCATTACATCCACATCATCAATAATTCCAATCAAAGAACCATATTTAGCACTATTAATACTATCCTTTAAATCAGACCACCTAACCAAAAAATTCTCCTTATTAACCTTAGACGCAGTAGCAAAAGCATTATTTATTCTTATTTTCTTAATATCATCAGAAAAACTTTTTTTCATTTCTATTTTTTCATTCTCAACAATTACTTTATTATTTTCTTTCTCTACTTTTTCATTAATAATTATTTTATCATTATTAACAAATTTATTTTCTACCTTTATATTATCATCATCCATCCTAAAAGAGTTAGAAATCTTAATTAAATTAGTAATTAAAATAATCAAAGGAAAACCAGAATTCTTCATTTGATTTAAAATATCATTAAAATTAATAATTAAATCATAAACATTATCAATATCAAATAAATCAGCATTTTCAAGTATACTATCATATTTTAAACCATTAATACTTTTCACATTAGAATCACACTTATAAATAAGCAAATCCTTTAAATAATCAACAAAATCACTAACAAATCTATCTAAATTAACACCATTTTTATTCAAATTTTCCACAAAAGAAACAATATTACTAACATCATTATTTTTAATATAATTAAGAACATTACCTATCTCATCAAAAGAAACAACACCATTTAGTTTATAAACATCAGAAATATCAATCTTACCATCTTTAAAACAAGATAACTGATCTAACATATTAATAGCATCCCTAAGTCCACCATCAGCAAGTCTTGCTATCTCATATAAAATAACATCATCTACTTTAATTTTTTCATTCTTACAAATATATTTTAGTCGATCAACAATCTCATCAGTAGTAAATTTTAAAAATTGAAACTTTTGGCATCTAGAAACAACAGTAGCAGGAATCTTATAAAATTCGGTAGTAGCTAAAATAAAAATAGCATGAGCAGGGGGTTCTTCTAAAGTTTTAAGTAATGCATTAAAAGCTTGCGTAGTAAGCATATGAACTTCATCTATAATATAAATCTTATATTTACCATAAGTAGGAACCAAATTAACTTTATCTCTAAGTTCCCTAATCTCATCAACACCATTATTAGAAGCAGCATCTATCTCCACAACATCACTATTATTACTATTTAAACAACTATCACATTTTCCACAAGGAACACCATCTTTGCTTAATTTATTACAATTAATCATTCTAGCTATAATCTTAGCCGTAGAAGTCTTTCCAGTTCCTCTAGGACCAGAAAACAAATAAGCATGTGAAATTTTATTATTTAATATCTCATTTTTTATAATACTAGCAACTTCATTTTGACCAACAAAATCCTCAAAAGAAACAGGTCTATATTTTCTATACAAAGCTAAATAACTCATAAAACCACCACCAAAATCTTAATTTAATTATAACATAAAAACACAAACAAATAAACATAAAAATTATATAGCTTTAAATAAATAAACGTTCGTTTGCATTTTAAAACAAAAAAAAGATGCACACAATAAACTATGTTAAAGCTGCTATCTTCCAATCCTGACTTGGTTCCACAGCATTATTGTTGCATCAATAAAATTTTAACACAAAATTTAATTAAAATCAACTATAATTAAAAAATAATTTTTTAATAAAAATAATGATTAAAAAAGTGATATAAAATAAAATTAAAAACAAAAACTATTTTTTAGTTGCATAAACTCTACAAAAAACAAAATTTTGCATTTTTTTTATCACAAAATTATTAATTAGAGAATTAATTTAATGTTCCACGTGAAACATTAAATTAATATATCAAATATGAAATAAATGTAAAAAAAATTATTTACTCTATGTTTCACGTGAAACTTCTTTATAAAGCCGCAAAAAGCAATATACATTTTTTCTATATCTAATAATTCAAATAGAATCAATTTATATCAAAAGAAAATAAAAACACATAAATTAATTTAATATAATGTTCCACGTGAAACATACTATATACAAATTAAAGTATGAACATATCTATTTATAAATATTAAATCATAATTAATGTTTCACGTGGAACTTTACACAAATCAATGATTTCCACAATTGCCCAAGATTTATTTTTTTACAGCAAATAAAAAACCAAAATTAAATTTTGGTTAATATTTTGCGTAAAAAAAAGTTTTCCACAGTAAAAGCCAAAATAAAAAGAACTTTTCAAAGTTCTTTTATTACACTATTCTAAATTTGATTCTTCAGAATCATCATTAGTTTGTTCATCTCTATCAATTATAGCAACTGTACTAACATATTGTCCTTCTCTTAAATTAATAAGTCTGACTCCTTGAGTAACTCTACTTAAAGTTGATATTTGCGTTATATCTATTCTAATAACAATTCCCTCATCTGTAACAATTATTAAATCTTTATTATCACCTGAAACTACGTTGAATGAAACAATATCGCCGTTTTTCTCAGTTATATTTAAAGTCTTAACACCTTTTCCACCACGATTAGTAATTCTATACTCACTAACAGGTGTTTTCTTTCCATAACCATTCTTAGTAATAACAAATACATCACAATCTTCTTTAACAACGTCCATATTAACGAGTTTTCCACCGTTAAGATCAATTCCCTTAACTCCACTAGCAGAACGTCCCATTACACGAACACAATCCTCGGCAAATCTAACCATTCTACCGTTATTAGACGCCATTAATATTTCACTCTCACCAGTAGTCTTATGAACTGAAATTAATTCATCATCATCTTTTAAGGTAATTGCCTTCTTACCAGTAGTTCTTATCTTATCAAACTCTTCTATAGCAGTTCTCTTAACCAAACCGTCTCTAGTAGCAAATACTAAATATTTAATATCTTCTTCTCTATTTAATTTCAAAATAGAAGTTACTTTTTCCCCACTATCTAAATTAAGAAGATTAACTAAAGGAATTCCCTTAGATTGACGACTAAATTCAGGAACTTCATATCCTTTTAGTCTAAATACTCTTCCTTTACTAGTAAAGAACATAATATCATCATGTGAACTAGCATTAATTATAGTTTCCACAAAATCCTCTTCATTAGTAGACATACCTTTAACTCCAACTCCACCACGATTTTGAGTTTTATAAACATCAACAGCCATTCTCTTAATATAACCCTTATTTGTCATAGTCAAAACTGAGTTTTCCACAGGTATCAAAGATTCATCATCAATAAAGTCTATAGCAGACATATCAATATAAGTTCTTCTTTCATCTGCATATTTCTCTTTTATTTCTAACATCTCTTTCTTAATTACTTCAAAAATCTTTTCCTCATGTGCAAGAATATCTTCTAACTCAGCTACCATTTGTAATAATTCAGCAATTTCGTCCTCAATCTTAGACTTTTCTAATCCAGTAAGTCTCTTCAACCTCATTTCCAAAATTGCTTGTGCTTGAGCCTGAGAAAGGCCAAATTCGGCAATCAATCCATTTTGAGCTATCTCATCAGTTTCTGATTCTCTAATAATACTAATAACCTTATCAATATTATCTAAAGAAATCTTTAAACCTTCTAATATATGTAATCTCTCTTTATATTTCTTTAAATCAAATTGACATCTTCTATAAATAACATTTCTTTGATGCTCTATATATTTTTCTAATATAGATCTTAATCCTAAAGTTCTAGGACTACCATCAACTAACATCAAGAAATTAATACCATATGAAGTTTGTAATTGAGTATGTTTATACAAATTATTCAAAACAACATTAGAATTAGCTTCTTTCTTAACATCAATAACAATCTTAATTCCCTCTAATGCTGATTCATCACTTAAATTAGAAATACCATCTAAAACTTTATCCCTAACCAATTCACCTATTCTAGTTATCAAAGCTTTTTTATTAATCTGATAAGGTAACTCAGTGATAATTATTCTTTCTTTTCCATGATGTTCCTCAATTTCAGCTCTACCACGAATAGTAATAGTTCCTCTACCAGTCTCATAAGCTCTTCTAATACCACTATTTCCTAAAATAATACCAGCAGTAGGAAAATCAGGCCCTTTAACATACTGCATTAACTCTTCAACAGTAATATCATTATTATCAATATAAGCAACACATGCATCAATTACTTCACCTAAATTATGAGGTGGAATATTAGTAGCCATACCAACAGCAATTCCCATATTACCATTAACTAAAATATTAGGAAATCTACTAGGTAAAACTACTGGTTCTTTTCTTTGACCATCATAGTTAGGTTCAAAATCCACAGTTTCTTTCTGTAAATCTTTTAATAATTCTATAGAAATTTTAGCAAGTCTAGCTTCAGTATAACGAGAAGCAGCAGCTCCAAAACCATCTATTGAACCAAAATTACCATGCCCATCAACCAAGCAATGCCTATAAGTAAAATCTTGAGCCATTCTAACCATTGTATCATATATAGCAGAGTCGCCATGTGGATGATAATGACCCATAACTGCACCAACAGCATTAGCACTCTTCTGATATTTCTTATCTGGAGTCATACCTTCTTCATATAAAGTATATAAAACCCTTCTATGAACAGGTTTCAAACCATCCCTAACATCAGGAATAGCTCTTGCAACAATAACACTCATTGAATAATCAAGAAAAGATGTTTTCATCTCCCCAACAATATCAACACTTACTTTCTTATCATTTAACTCTTCTTGCATAAAAACACCTCCTATATATCAAGATTTAATACATTCAAAGCATTATCTTCAATAAATTTTCTTCTAGGTTCCACTTCTTCACCCATAAGAAGTTGAAATATCTCATCAGCTGCCATAGCATCATCCATCGTAATCTGCTTCAAAGTTCTTTGCTGTATTCCCATTGTAGTTGCCCTTAATTCCTCAGGATCCATCTCTCCTAAACCTTTCATTCTACCAATTTCATACTTAGTATTAGGAGGTAATGATTCTAAATATTCATCCCTCTCCATTTCATCCAAAACATATTTAATCGTTTTTCCATGCTTAATTGAATAAAGAGGAGGTTGAGCAGCATATATATGCCCCCCATCAATAAGAGGTCTAAAATACCTATAAAATAGCGTTAGAAGCAACGTTCTAATATGAGCACCATCAACATCAGCATCAGTCATAATAATAATTTTATAATATCTCAACTTATTAATATCAAACTCTTCTCCAATACCAGTACCCAAAGCCGTAATCATAGTTCTAATCTCTTCATTAGCTAAAACTCTATCAATTCTAGCTTTTTCTACATTAAGAATCTTACCTCTAATAGGTAAAATAGCTTGAGTAATAGGATCTCTACCACTAACAGCAGAACCAGCAGCAGAATCTCCCTCGACTATAAACATCTCTGATATAGTTGCATCACTAGAAGAACAATCAGTAAGTTTTCCCCAGAAATTACTAACTTCCAAACCACCTTTTCTTCTAGTAAGTTCTCTAGCCCTCTTAGCAGCAACTCTTGCTCTAGCTGCTGTATTTGCTTTTTCCACAATTATCCTTGCATCATTAGGATGTTCTAATAAAAATCTTTCAAAGTCACGAGCAAATATACTAGAAGCAACTTTTCTAACCTCACTATTACCTAATTTAGTCTTAGTTTGCCCCTCAAATTGTGGTTCAGGAACCTTAGCAGATATAATCATACTAATACCTTCCCTAACATCATCACCACTTAAAGGTTCATCATTATCCTTAACTAACTTATTTTGCTTAGCATAATTATTAATAATTCTCGTTAAACTATTCTTAACACCATCCTCATGTGTACCACCTTCAGGAGTAATAATATTATTAACAAAAGAATAAATAACAGGATTATAACCATCATTATATTGCAAAGCTACCTCAATAGAAATATCGTTTTCCACACCCTCTACATAAATAATATCATCATGTATAGGAGTCTTATTCCTATTAACATAAGAAACAAACTCCTTGATACCACCTTCATAAACAAAAGTATCAGTTTGATTATTTCTATCATCCATAAGAATAATTCTCAATCCTTTATTAAGAAAAGCCAATTCCCTAGCCCTAGTCTTTAAAGTATCATAATCAAAAACAGTAGTTTCAGTAAATATCTCAGGATCAGGCATAAAAGATACTGTAGTACCAGTCCTATCCTCACTACATTCGCCAACAACAGTTAAAGGCTGTACAGTCTTACCACCATCAGCAAACTTAATATTATGGACCTTCCCATGCTTATAAACAGTAACTTCTACCCATTTAGATAAAGCATTAACAACAGAAGCACCTACACCATGTAATCCACCGGAAACTTTATATCCGCCACCACCAAATTTACCACCAGCATGTAGTACAGTATACACAGTTTCTACAGTAGATAAACCAGTTTTAGGATGTATCTCAACAGGAATTCCTCTACCATCATCCTTAACAGTAACAGAACCATCTTTATTTATGGTTATTTCAATATCATCACAATATCCAGCTAAAGCCTCATCAATAGCATTATCCACAATCTCCCATACTAAATGATGAAGACCTCTAGAACTAGTAGTACCAATATACATACCAGGTCTTTTTCTAACAGCTTCTAACCCCTCTAATACTTGAATATCCGAAGCTTCATAATGTTCATTATTCATGTCTCTTACCTTCCTTCTCTAAAACATTAATCTTACCATCACTAACATTAAATATCTTAGCGTTCTTAACTAAAGAACTATCAATCATATTTAAATCAGTAGTAGTAATAATTGTTTGTACATCATCAATTATATATTTTATTAATCTATTTCTCTTTTCTATATCTAACTCACTAAATATATCATCCAGTAATAATATAGGATAATCACCAGTAATATCTTTAATATTATATAATTCAGATATCTTTAAAGCTAATATAGAAGACCTACATTGCCCTTGCGATCCATATAAAGATAAGTTTTTATCTCCTAAAAAAAACGCATAATCATCCCTATGAGGACCAATCAAAGTCATCCCATATAACTTATCCCTTAAATAATTATCTTTTAATTTCTTAACAAAATTATCTTTCATAATTTCTTTATTTTCATAAATATCAATACTATTAATATATTTTAAAGATAATTCCTTATCACCAGTAAGTTCATAATAAATATCACTAATATAATTATTTAAAAAATTAATAAACTTATTTCTTTCTAAAGTAATATCCACAGCTAATGTGGAAAAACTATCATCTAGTACCTTTAAATAATAATCATTACTAACATTTATATCATTAATAGATTTAAGAAATTGATTTCTTTTCTTAAGTATTGCATTATATTTCTGAAGCAATTTAACATAATTATTAGAAACCTGACTAATTTCAACATTAAAATACTTTCTTCTAACAGCAGGACTATCCTTAATTAAAGAAATATCTAATGGACTAAATAAAACATATTTAATATTTGAAACATAATCAATATATTTCTTTATTTCAATACCATTAATCTTTAATTTCTTAACACTATTAGAGAAACTAATAAAATAATTATTCTTATTATTATCAATCTCTACTTCAGTCTGAAGAATAGCAACTTCTTCACCATCACTTATTAAATTTTCATCCTTAACATTCAAATAAGATTTAGTAAGAGCTAAAACAACAATAGATTCTAATAAATTTGATTTTCCTTGAGCATTATTTCCTATAAAAATATTCAATTTACTAGATAAATCAATATCTAATTCACTATAATTTCTAAAATTTTCCAATTTTAAATTTTTAACTATCATAATTTTTCAAAATACTCAAAAAAATCACCACACTTAATTCCATATTAAGTACTTTAATTATACCATAAATTCCTTATTTTTAAAAGAAAAATAACCATAAAATAACAAAAAAAGTGAAAAAAACAACTTATTTTTCACTCTGATTAGAATATATTTTTCTTTTATTAATTATAGCCTCTAATTTTATACATCTAATAATCTGATTATCAATAATATTATACTTAACTAACAAATTAATATTATTATTTTGTTTAAAATATAACATCGTATTTTTATTATCAATCTTAGTATACTTCAATAAATTATTATAAGAAATCCAAACATTTTTATTATTCCTATAAGAAGAAGTAGGAAAAAATATTAAACTCTGACTATCTTCCACAATAATAGGTAATTTCATCTCACAATTTATTAAATGTTTAGTACCTTCCTTTCTACCTTCTAAAGAACTACCAAAATATAAACAACTATTCTTAATAATCTGATTAACATCCATATTAACTATAAAAACATCATCATATTCATAGACTTTACTCTTATTAGTATCAATTGGCATAATAACCAAAGTCTCATAATTAACAATATACTCTTCTATTTCTCTCATAATATCCCCCTTAATCACATTAATCCGTGACAAATAAATTAAATCATACAAAAATGTAGAAAAATGTCGGATATTGTCAAAAAATAAAAAAAAATTAACCAAAATGGTTAATTTAATATGTCTTAATTGGCAAAACTAACTGAATTAAACTATCATCTTTATCAGATTTTATAATAATAGGACTACTATCATTATTCATATATAAAGTCACTTTATCCACATCAAAACTCTTAACAGCATCCAACATATATTTAGAACTAAAAGATATAGTTATTTCATCATTACTCTTAACACTCATCTTCTCTTCTACTTTACCAATTTCAGGAGAATTTGAAGAAATAATTAATTCCTTACTCTCTAATTGCAACTTAATAGTATTCTTATCCCTATCAGAAGTAAGTAACGAAGCCCTATCAATCATTTCAAAAAGACCTATACAACTACATTCCACACTTACACTAAAATCATCAGGAATAATAGAAGAAGTAGCAGGATAAGTACCAGATAACAATCTAGATAAGAAGAATATATTCTTATATTTAAATAAAATTTTATTTTCAAACAAATGTAATTCAATATTTCCCTTACTCTCATCCATAATCTTAGATAACTCTAATAAATTTTTACCTGGAATAACTATATTAATAGCATTATCAAAACTTCTATCTAATTCCACAGTCTTTCTAGCTAATCTATAAGAATCAGTAGCAATAACCTCCATTATATTATTTTCAATCCTAAAACTAATACCAGTAAGTAATGGTCTAGTTTCATTCTGCGAAGTAGCAAAAAAAGTCTGATTAATAATCTTTTTAAATAAACTGATATCAAGTAAAAGTGGTTCTTTAGTTTCATCTAAATCCAAATTAGGAAATTCAGAAGGATTAATACCATTTAAACTAAATTCAGTATTAGCCGTACTTACAATCATCTTATAACCATCCAACACTTCAATAATAATATCAGTATTAGGCAGTTTCTTAATTATCTCAACAATATATTTACCACCAATAACTACACTACCCAACTCTTCTACTTTCTCTATTTTATCATTAGGAATAAAACATCTAATAGATATATCCGTATCACTAGCAGATAAATATAAACCATCTTTCTTCATATCAAATTTAATACCTGTTAATATAGGAATTAAATTTCTAGGAGATATAGCCCTAGAAGTATGATTTAACCCTTCTAATAAAATTTCTTGTTTGATAATAAATTTCATATTATACCTTCTTTCTTTATAAATTTCATATTATACCTTCTTTCTTTATAAATTTATTATTTATTATTATACAGTGGAATTTGTGGAAAAGTTACTTATTTCCTTGTTTTATAAGCAAAAATCTTTCCACAACCATGTTTATAACATTTAAAAATATAAACAACTTATGTGGATAACATTTTTTTCAAATCATTAATTACAACCTGTACCTGTTCATTATTCTTTAAATCCTTATCTATCTTTCTATATGAACTCATAATAGTAGAATGATCTCTTCCTCCAAAATGAGTACCTATTTTCGGAAATGATTCATTTGCTAAAGTTCTACACAAATATATAGCAACTTGTCTAGGATAATTAATATTTTGACTCCTCTTCTTACCTTTTATATCATCCATAGTAATCTTAAAATAATCACAAACAACAGTCTGAATCCTATTAATATCGTTTTTGTATACACTTCTATCAGTAATTTGATCCTTTAAAGCTTCAATAGCAGTATCTAAATCAACAACACCCTTATTCATCATAAGAGCATATGCAAAAACCCTAGTAATAGCTCCCTCTAACTTTCTAACATCAGAAGCAAAATTATTAGCAATATATTCAATAACTTCCATAGGAACATCCTTAGCAGATTCTTGATGTGCTATCTTCTTCTCTATTATATTCATTCTAAGTTCAAAATCAGGAGGAGTAATATTAGCAGTAAGTCCCCAATTAAACCTAGTTAAAAGCCTATTTTCTAACATTTTTAAATCATCAACAGACCTATCAGAAGCAATAATAATTTGCTTATTACCATTATATAACTCATTAAAAGTATGAAAGAATTCTTCTTGCCCCTTAGTTGCATTACCTAAAAACTGAATATCATCAATCATTAAAACATCAATATTTCTATATTTATTCTTAAATGAATTAATTTTATCAAAACTATCTTTTTCATTACTCCTAACAGCATTAATAAAATCATTAACAAATTTATCACTAGATATATATAATACCTTTAAATTACTATTCTCGATAATATAATTACCAATAGAATGCATTAAATGAGTTTTCCCTAATCCGCTCTTTCCATATAAAAATAAAGGATTATAAGCTTTACCTGGTTTTTCAGCAACAGCCATAGAAGCTGTATATGCAAATCTATTAGAATTTCCCACAATAAAATTACTAAAAGTATAATTAGGATTTAGATTAGCATCCTCAGCAGATTGATTAATAACACCTACTAAATCATTAATCTTAACTTCTTTTGGTTTAGTATCAATTATATCTACTAATAAACTATTTTCTTCCTCCCACTCTTCCTCTAATAAGAATTCAAAATTAAATTTTGTACCTGTAACTTCATTAAATGTATCTTCAATTATATTTTTATAGTTTTCCACTAAATGTTTCTTATGAAAAGGCATAGGAACAATAACAGTAGCCCTATTGTCTTTTAAACTAACAAGTTTAGTATCTTTAAACCAAGTCTCATAAGATAAAGAAGAAATATTATTTTTAATCTTGTCTAAAAAGTTAAACCACAAAGATTCTATATCCATAATATCCCTCCTTAATAATTTATACCAATATTTTAACATAAAAAAAATAAAAGTGTATAAATTTCATTATAAAGTAACTTTTTTTTATAATGTGGAAAAAAAATTAAATAATAATAACAATAATAATAAAATACACATATTTATCAACAATCAAAAATACTATTCTAAAAAGAAAAAAAGAGAATTTCCACATTAATCCACAACAGTAAAATAACAACTATTGTGGAAAAGAAAAAATTAACTTGTGGAAATCTGTGGATTTCTGTATAAAAAAGACTATATCCTTTAAAATATAGTCTTTACATATATACTTTTCCACAAATAACTGTTTATTTCTTCCAGTCAATCATCCATTTATTATAAATAGATGCATTAGAACTTCTAGGTTCTGGATTAGGAAGTTGCATTTTAACAATCATTGGAATTTTCATCATTCTACCAAAAGCAACACACGTACCAGATTGCAAAGATTTTTGTTTTTCAATAACATCAGCACTAATATTTGGAACCATTTTTCTAATATAATCCAAATCAGTAGGATGGGTAATTTTAAATATTAAGAAATTACTACACTGTGATATAACAGTTTCTGATAATTCAGTAGGTCTTTGAGTGATTAAATCAAGAACTAACCCAAATTTTCTACCCTCTTTAGCAATTCTTTCAAACATATTATATCCCAAAATATTTATATCATTATCCCTTTGAACGTATCTATGTGCTTCTTCTAACATTAAATGTATAGGCATTGCTCCTCTATCTGGAAGAGCCTTACTAAATTTAAATATTAATCTACAATAAACCTTAACAATAGCCTTAGCAAACCTATCATCAATTTCTTCTAAAACAAAATTAATTATTTGTGCTCTTTTAGTTTGTCCAACCATGATAAGATCCATAATAAATTCTGAAATATTAACAAATCTAGGATATTCAAATATTTTTTTATAACTACTATTATTTAAAGTATGTAATCTAACTTTTAATGCCATAGCTTCTGAATAAGATTTTTCATTTAATAGTAAACCTTCAGATATCAAAGTAAAGTTTAATGCAACTTCTAAATCATCTAAAGTAAAATAAATAGGTACATAATCTTCATTCCATTTTGTATCATTATCAACAAATTTTTGAATATATTCCGCTATTAAAACTCTCTCAGCGAACTCACCTTTACTATCAATTTCAAAACACTTTCTAAACTGTCTAGTATATCCAACCCCTGGAACGTCAAAATCCAAATTTAATTCATCAGTATGACAACTTTCCAATATTTGAAAAATTTGATCCCTTATTCTACCAGGAGTTTGATTAGTATATAAAACAGAAGTAATAGCACTAGCTATTAAATGATTTTGATATTTTTTAGCCTCATCATCTTTCTTAGCAAAAGCACTAACTAAACTAAGCATTTTCTCAATAACAGCAAGTTGAGAATAATCAGTAACATCTAATAAATTAGCATAATCATCAACAGATAGTAACCACAAAGGTAATCTAATACAGTTGTTTCCATCACCATTAATAGAATACATCTTATAATTAAAATTAACATTATAACTATTAATACTCTTAAAAGCATTGTCATATTCATCAGTATTATTAAAAATAAATATATTACTATTAAAGGGAATTTTATCGCTTATAGTAAATAAATTTTGTACATATCTAGAAACACCATAAGTCTTACCGCTACCAGTATTACCAAATATAGCACTATGATTACTCCACATTTCATCAATATTAATTTTAATAGGATAATTATTATATAGAGGAGAAAGTCCCAAAACCATACTCTTATCATCATTATCACCAACCAGTTCACTTAATTCTTGTTGATTAATCATTCTTACTCTAGAAGTTAAACTAGGTTTTCTAATAATACCACCTAAAAACTTACCATCAATAAATTCTCCTAAAAAACTAACTTTTAATTGCCCATTTTCAACCTCTTCAACTTCTCCTAAAATCTTTTTAGTTCCATCCTCAAATATAACATTCATGTTTAATAAATCATCATTAACATTACCTTCTATCCTAACCATAGCATAGTTCTTACTAATAGAAGTTATTTCTTTAAACATAGTGACTCCTCCTTATTCTTATCATAATTTTATCACAAAATAAAGAATAATGGAACAAAAAATAAAAAAAATAAAAAATATTCTTGTTGACATAACTTAAATAAACATATATAATAAAATAGCATTTAACTTGGAGGTGTTAAATTATGAAGAGAACTTATCAACCAAACAAAGCAAAAAAAGCTAAAAAACACGGTTTTTTTGCTCGTGTAAAAGGAAATGTATTAAATAAAAGAAGAGCTAAAAAGAGAAAAAAATTATGTGCTTAAACTAACCATGTAATTTTTTTTTATTAAAATCTTTCCTATATTATATATAAGGAGGTATTATGAAAAAGAAAAATATTATAAAAAGTAAAAAAGAATTTACGGAAATAATAAATAATTGCAAATATCTAAAAAACGATTACTATGTTATTTATTACAAAAAAAATAATAAGAATACTAGATATGGTATATCAATACCAACCAAAACAGGAAAAGCAAACATAAGAAACAAAATAAAAAGAAGGATAAAAAATATAATAGATAATAACAAAAATATAATACCAAAACACCATGATTATGTTATAATAAGTAGGAAAAGATTATTAGAATTAAATTATCAAGATATGGAAACTAATCTTGTTAATCTAATAAAAAAGATAGGAGAAAAAAATGAAGAATAAAACACTTAAAGTATTTATAGTAATATCATGTATATTTCTATTAACAGGATGTACCAAAACCCTAAAAGATTCAGATAAAAAAGCAGTTATTAATGAAACAACAGGTCAAACAATAACTGAGAATATTATTTGTAAGCCAACAAATAAGAAAGTAATAAAAATATATGAAGACAATAAAGTAAATTTAAAAAAATTACCTGAATGTAAAAACTTTAATCCCCTTAAAAATTATGAAGGATTATGGACAAGCATCTTTGTTAAACCATTAGCATGGTTAATAATAAAAATAGGAGCAGCACTAAAGAGCTATGGTTTATCACTTATAATAACATGTTTATTAATAAGGCTAGTATTAATGCCAATAACTCAAAAAACAGCAATGCAATCTGAATTACTAAAGAAAGCTCAACCAGAACTAGATAAATTAGAAAAGAAATATAGAAATAAAACAAGTCAAGAAGATCAAACTAAAAAAGCTCAAGAAATGATGATGATATATAAAAAATATAATGTAAATCCAATGTCTGGATGCCTACTTGCTTTCATTCAATTACCATTATTATTTGCTTTCATTGAAGCAATAAATAGGACACCAGCATTATTTGAAAATAATTTCTTAGCTTTTCAAATGGGAACAACACCAAAAGTAGGAATACTAGTAAATCATAATTATTGGTACATACTATTAATAGTATTAATAATAGGAACTACATACTTTTCTTTTAGAAAAACAATGAAAGATCAATCAGGACCAACAGCAGGTTCAATGAAATATACTCTATATTTTATGATGGGGATGATTGTGATAGCTTCATTCTCATTACCAGCAGCTATCGGAATATATTGGATAACATCTAGTGCATTTACAATATTCCAAAACAAACTAGTAGAAAGAAAGAAGGAAAACTAATGAAAGAAAACATATTTACAGGAAAAACCAAAGAAGAAGCCCTTGAAAAAGCTTTAACAGAATTAAAAACAAACGAAGATAGCATAATAGTAAAAGTACTCTCAGAAAAACAAGGATTATTAAAAAAAGAAGTAAAAATAGAAGTAATAAATATAAATGATGTAATTAATTATCTAAAAGATAGTGTAAAAGAAATAACAAGCCTAATGAATATTGAAAGCAACTTAGAAGTAAAAAGAAGAGAAAAAAATATTATTATAAAAATATATTCAGATAAAAATTCTATTCTTATAGGAAAAAATGGTAAAAACTTAGAAGCATTACAAAATATAATAAGACAAATAGTACCACAAGAAGTAAATAATAATTACAAAATAGTATTAGATATCGAAAACTATAAAGATAGAAAAATAACAAACTTAGAAAGAATGGCTAAACAAGTAGCAAGAGAAGTAAAAATGACTAAGGTAGAAGCTAAATTAGAACCAATGAATTCTTATGAAAGAAGAGCTATTCATAACATTCTAACAAATAATAAATTTGTTTACACTGAATCTGTTGGAGAAGAACCAAATAGATGTGTAGTAATTAAACCAAAAGAAGAAAAAAAAGAAGAAGAGTAACTTAACAAGTTGCTTTTTTTATTTATTATATATATAATAAAATAAAGGAGAATTAATATGGAAGAGAAAAAAAATAATGGGATTTTGATTGGAATAATAATAGGTATTATAATAATGCTATTATTAATAGGAGGATTTGTATTATTTACAACTAGTGCTTTTTCGATTTATAATAATCAAAGGAAAAAAATAGAAAATAAAACAGAAGAAATAATTGATAAATCAGAAGAAATAATTGACAAAGTTAAAGAAAAAGCAGAAGAACAAACTAATCAAATAGAAATAACTGGTAAATATGAACAAAAATCTGAAACAGAAACTCCATATTACAGTTCAGTAGTTGAAGTATCAAATTTAACGGATTCTTCAATAGATTTTAAAATAGAAGCATCTCATGGATTAGATATAGATCACGTTAATATTGGATCAGTAAAAGGAACAGCAACCAAAAGTATTGGAAATAATTATATGTTTGAAGAAAATAATTCAAAAATATCATTTACTTTTATTGAAAATAAATTAATAATAGCTGAAATCTATGAAGATAATATTAATCCATATGGAGGCCATGGAGTTTATTTTTCTGGACAATATAATAAAGTATCTTAAGAAATACATTAGTATTTCTTTTTCTTTATAAATGTGTTAAAATATTTGCAGAAAAAGGAGGTAATAATATGGATGATACTATAGCAGCAATATCTACTGCCCAAGGTGTAGGAGCTATATCTATAATAAGAGTAAGTGGTAACGATAGTATTAATATTGTAAATAAAATATTTAAAGGTAAAGATTTAACTAAAGTAGATACTCATACCATTCATTATGGATATATTATAGATAATAATGAAATAATAGATGAAGTACTAGTATCAGTAATGAAAAGTCCTAAAACTTTTACTAAAGAAGATATAGTAGAAATAAATAGTCATGGAGGAATAGCACCTACTAACAAAGTATTAGAATTATTATTATTAAATGGAGCTAGATTAGCAGAACCAGGAGAATTTACCAAAAGAGCTTTTCTAAATGGAAGAATAGACTTAATAGAAGCAGATGGAATAATGAATATAATATCTTCTAAATCAGATAAAGCAAGACAACTATCTATAAATCAATTAAGAGGAAAAGTATCTAATTTAATAAAAGATTTAAGAAAAGATTTAATAGAAATAATATCTAACATAGAAGTAAATATAGACTATCCTGAATATGACGACATAGAAGTAGTAACTAATGAAAAATTATTACCTAGATTATTAAAAATAAAAGATAAATTAACTAAAGCCATCAAAAAATCAGAAGATAGTAAAGTAATAAATCAAGGAATTAAAGTAGGAATAATAGGTAGACCTAATGTAGGAAAAAGTAGCCTACTAAATAATTTATTAGAAGAAGATAAAGCTATAGTTACTGATATAGAAGGAACTACTAGAGACATAGTAGAAGGAACTATTAATTTAAATGGAATATTATTAAATATAACAGACACAGCAGGAATAAGAAAAACCAATAATATAGTAGAAAAAATAGGTGTAGAAAAAAGTAAGGAAATAATAAATAATTCAGATTTAATAATTATGATATTAAATAATAATGAAGAATTAACTAAAGAAGATAATTATTTATTAAATATTATAAAAAATAAAAAACATATAATAATATCTAATAAAATAGATTTAGATAATAAATTAGATTATTCTAAATTACCTAAAAATATAATAAAAGTAAGTATTCTAAATAATGAAGGTATAGAAAAATTAAAACAAAGAATAATCGAATTATTTAATCTAGGAGAATTACAAACAGAAGATTTAACATATCTAAGTGATGCCAGAAGCATATCGTTATTAAAAAAATCATTAAACAAAATAGAAGAAAGTATTAATTCGATTAATAATGAAGAACCAATAGATATAGTAGAATTAAATATTAAAAATGCTTGGGAATATTTAGGAGAAATAATTGGAGAAACATATACAGATGAATTACTAGATGATTTATTCTCTAGATTTTGTTTAGGAAAATAGTTTTTTTAAAAACTATTTTCTTATTGTATATTATTATGATATAATAAAGATAATAATAGAAAGGAGAAAAAAATGAAAGAATTTAAAACTATCAATTCAACAATAATAATAACATTAATAGTTGTTATATTACTACTAAGTGCCCTATTTATACTAACCTTAACAGGTGAAATAAAACTTGTGCCAAAAGAAACTGAAGTACAAGAAACATCAAAAGAAGAGAACAAACAATATACATATGATGAAATAGCAGGATTATATACTAAAGAAGAAATTATAACCGTTGATAATGAACAAATTAAAGAAAGAACAGATTTATTATTAAATAGTGATGGAACATATTTTTATTCTTATGCTGTAAGAGTATCTCTAAGACATATGGGAAATTATATAATTAATAATAACAATCAAATAATTCTAAACAAATTATTTGAAATTAATGATGGAATAGAAATAATTCCTAGTTTTGAAACAATAAACCTAATAATCAATCAAAATAACATATCATACACAAACAATAAAACTGTTGAAGGTAATACTAAAACAATTAATTTAACCAAAAACAGCGATTTAGAAAAAGAGAGTTTCATTAAAGCATATGGCGTTGATAAAGAAACTTTATTAAAAAATTCATATTATATAAACAATAAAAGCATATTATATAAACAATAGAAAAAGAAATATAAGAAGTTAACTATCTTGTATTTCTTTTTTTTTATTAATATGCTAAAATAGTAACGATTGGAAAAGAAGTGATAACTATGGATTATGAAATTATAGTTGTAGGTGGAGGACATGCTGGATGTGAAGCAGCTTTAGCAGGAGCCCGTATCGGACACTCTACTCTACTTGTAACTGGAAGAATAGAAAATATAGCAACTATGCCATGTAATCCATCTATTGGAGGATCAGCAAAAGGAATAATAGTAAGAGAAATAGATGCCTTAGGTGGAGAAATGGGAATAAATGCCGATAAATCTTTATTACAAATGAAAATGTTAAACTCTTCTAAAGGACCAGCAGTTCATTCCTTAAGAGCGCAAGCTGACAAGATAACTTATCCTAAAAACATGAGAGAAACATTAAAAAAGCAAAAAAATCTAACTCTACTAGAAGGAATGGTTGAAGACTTAATAGTAGAAAACAATACTGTAAAAGGAATAGTATTATCAGATAATAAAAAAATAACTTCTAATATAGTTATATTAACGACAGGAACATATTTAAAAGCTGATATATTAAGAGGTTCTACTAGAACTAGAAGTGGTCCTAACGGAGAAAAGCCATCTATGCACCTAAGCGATAAATTAAAAAGTTATGGCTTTGATATTTTAAGGTTAAAAACAGGAACACCACAAAGAATAGAAAAATCATCTATAGATTTTACTAAAACCAAAAGAGAAGATGGAGATTCTACGCCCCATACCTTCTCACATGATTTAGATAAACCATTATATGATGTAAATAATCAAGAACCTTGCCACCTAATCTATACAACACCTGAAACCCATAAAATAATTTTAGATAATTTAAATAAATCAAGTATGTATGGAGGATTAAATGATATAACAGGTGTAGGTCCTAGATATTGTCCATCAATAGAAGATAAAATAACAAGATTTAAAGATAAAGAAAAGCACCAATTATTCTTAGAACCAGAAAGCCTATACTATGATGATATCTATGTACAAGGATTTTCTACAAGCATGCCCGAAGAAATTCAAGAAAAAATGGTACATTCTCTCCCAGGATTAGAACATGCTAAAATACTAAAATATGCCTATGCTATAGAATATGATGCTATTTACCCTACTCAAGTAAAAGCCACACTAGAGACAAAAGTATTAAACAATCTGTTTACAGCAGGGCAAATAAATGGAACTAGCGGTTATGAAGAAGCTGCATGTCAAGGCTTAATTGCAGGAATAAACGCTTGTATGAAACTAGAAAACAAAGAAGCATTAATTTTAAAAAGAAACGAAGCTTACACTGGAGTATTAATAGATGACTTAGTAACAAAAGGAACAATAGAGCCATATAGAATGCTAACTTCTCGTGCAGAATATAGATTATTATTAAGAGATGATAATGCTGATATTAGATTAAGAGAATATGGTCATCAAGTTGGGTTAATAGATGATAAAAGATATAAAAAATTTAAAGAAAAATTATCCAATATTGAATCTCTTAAAGAACAACTAAAAAATATAAAATTATCTCCAACAAAAGAAAATAATAAAATATTAAAAAAATATAATTCAACACAATTAAAAGATGGAATAACTCTATATAATTTATTAAAAAGATCAGAAATAACTTTGGATATATTATTTAAAGAAAACATTTTGAATAAAGAATATAATAATGAGGTAAATAAACAAGTAGAAATACAAATAAAATATGAAGGATATATAAAGAAAATTGAAAGAGAAGCTGAAAAAATGTTAAAACAAGAAAAAAAACAAATACCAGAAGATATAGATTATAATAAAGTAACTAATCTAGCCAGTGAAGCCCGACAAAAATTAATAAAAGTAAGACCTACGTCAATTGGACAAGCTATGAGAATAAGCGGAGTAAATCCAGCAGATATATCAATATTAATGGTATATTTAAGAAAGAAATATAATGAATAAAGAAGTATTTATAGAGGAATTAAATAAATTAAATATCAATATTACAGATAAACAATTAAAACAATTAGATGCTTATTATAACCTTTTAATAGAAGAAAATAAAAAATACAACTTAACATCTATAACAAAAGAAGAAGATGTATATTTAAAACATTTTTATGATTCTTTAACAATAACTAAAATAATAGATTTAAATAAAGAATCCTTATGTGATATAGGAACAGGAGCAGGGTTTCCAGGAATAGTATTAAAAATATTATTTCCTAATCTTAAAGTAACATTATTAGATTCTACTCTAAAAAAATGCAACTTTCTTAAATTAGCAATAGAAGAATTAAACTTAACAGATATTGAAGTAATAAATGAAAGAGCAGAAATATATAGTAAAAAAGAAAGAGAAAAATATGATATAGTAACATCAAGAGCAGTAGCCCCATTAAAACATTTACTAGAGTATTCTGTTCCCTTAGTAAAAGTAAATGGCTATTATATAGCTATGAAAAGTGATATAACAGAAGAAATAAAAGGAATAGAAAGCTATGAAAAAGAATTAAATATTAAAGAAATAAATAGAATATCCTTTAAATTACCTTCAGAAAATAGTCTAAGAACCTTAATAAAATATATAAAAAAAGAAAAAACCAATTCTAAATATCCAAGAAAGTATAATGAAATTAAAAAGAAAAATTTGTAAAAGAAAACAAATTTTCTTTTTTTTATTGAAAAAAAATTTTTTTTATTGTATTCTATATATAGTAGGAGAATAGAGGGATATTATGGATAATGTGATACAATTAGCATTAATAGACCTTATACCAGGAGAATTTCATCCTCATCTAGAAAATCAAAATGATAATATTGATGGATTAGTTAATTCAATAAAAAATTTAGGAATTATTGAACCATTAATAGTTAGAAAAAAAGAAGATAAATATGAAATAATAAATGGTAATAGAAGGTATAATGCAGCTAAACAACTAAATTTAGAAAAAATTCCAGTAATTGTAATTAATGCCACAGATGAAGAAGTTCTTAACATAATAATAACAAATAATGTCCAAAGAAAAGAGTTAACTGGAAAAGAAGAAGCCCTATTATATGAAAAAGCCATAAGATATCCCAATGTAAATGTTGAGCAGCTTAGTCTAAAACTTGGAATACCTGAAGATAGAATAAATTCAAAATTAAAAATAGTTAAAAAAAATGAAAACAAAACCAATCAAATATTAACAAATCATAATATCAACGGACAAACAACAGATATTAAAAATAATAATATAATAAATAACGATATAATTAATCTAAATAATTTAAATAATGAAGAAATAAGAAGGGAAAGATCAAATATGAATGAAAATCAATTCACAACACCAAATCAAGGAACTGCGCCTCAAAATTTTGAATCAAACCAAGGACCAACGTTTGGAGGAAGATTTTTTCCAGCAATGGATAATCCATCACAAATAAATTCACAACCAGCACCTCAATCAAATCAATTAGTCGACTTAACTGGTAACACTATTCAGAATCAAGGAACTGTACCTGTCCCAAATCAGGGACCAATTAGTAATCCTGAAATAGAAAATACCCCAGCAATGAATAACACTAACCCAGAACCAATAAATATTCCAACTTATAATAATATTCCCACACAAACACCTGTTACAGAAGAGAATAATCAAATGGAGAATATTCCAACTCCAACATTAGAAGAAATAGAAAAAAGTTTAAATATTGTGCCTGAAAGCACTCCAAGTATTCCTGAAACACCAAATTTAGAAACTCAATTAGAAAACAACACAGTACAGGAAATAAGCAGAGAACCACTACCAGAATTAGAAAACATTCCTAATATAGAAACAAAGGAAGCTACCCCAATCAAAGAAGTAACCCCTATTATAAATATAATAAAAAGTATAGTAACTAATATGGAATTATTGGGATATAAGATTAATATAACAGAGAATGAAGGACCAACAAATTACAATATAAACATAGAAGTAGAAAAATAATTTACTTCTTTTTTTATTGCTTAATAACATTGTTTTCTTCTTTAAATACAGTTTCTAAATCAGAATCATTAATACTAGGTTCTGTTCCTTTTAAAAAATAAAAAATCTTTTCTTTTTTATCATCCTTAGAAGCCAATTTACCATTAATAGGATTAACTAGTACCCCCACTACATTACTTGGAATATCATACCAACTATTATCCTTATCTTTCAAATAATTTTCCATAGTATCAACCCAAATATCTTTATGATAATTTCCCTCATCACTACCAATTTTAGAATTATCATCATATCCAGTCCATATGGATAGAACAGCATTTTTATTATAGCCAATTATCCATTTATCAGTATCAGTAGTTCCACTTTTTAAAGCATATTTATTAGTAATTTTTGGCAACAAACTAATTAAAGTAGGATAATTATAATCAATAAAAGCTGAATCATATGTATAAGTAAGCATCTCACTAAGAATATAAGTCAAATTTGAATTAAGAATATTATCTGGATTTAAATCATTATATTCATAAATAATATTACCATTATTATCAGTTATTTTACTAATAAAATGACTTTCTACCTTATTTCCACTATTAGCAAAAGAACTATAAGCTTCTACCATTTCAATCATACTAATCTCACTAGTACCAAGAGCCAAAGAAGGATTAGCTGCAAGTTTGCTATTAATCCCCAGTCTCTTACTCATATTAATAAGATTACTTTCCCCCATAAATAAATTAGATTTAACAGCATATATATTATCAGAATAAGAAATAGCAGCTCCCATCGTAATAGAACCATTAGCATATTTATCATTATAATTATTTGGTGTATAAGATTTATTATTAGAAAAATTAAAAGTTGTCTTCTCACTAGTAAAAGTAGAAATAGAAGTAAACCCATTCTCCAAAGCAGAATAATATAATATTGGTTTCATAATTGAACCAACTTGTCTTTTAGCTTTAATAGCCCTATTATACTGGCTCAGAGAATAATCTTTTCCTCCTATCATTGCCAAAATTCCTCCATTATTAGGATCAATCATCATTCCAGCTATTTCTAAATTAGATTCATTATCAATATAATCATAAGTAGCATCTTCTAAAGATTTTTGAGCTTTTTCATCTAAAGTAGTATATATATTTAAACCACCAGTATCTATAATAGATTTAGGGATAGAACTAATACTATTTAATTCTTCTATAACAGCATCTCTAAAATATAAAACATTATTAAGATTGCTCTGATTTAGTTTACCAATATAAGTTAAATTTTGACTCTTAGCATCAATTAAATCATTATAAGTAATATCATTATTATTATACATAGAAGTAAGAACAGCTAATTGTCTTTTTTTAGCCAATTTTAAATTACTAATAGGAGAATAATTAGAAGGAGATTGTGGGATACCCGCTAACATTGAAGCTTCTGCCAAATTAAGACTACTAGCACTATGACCAAAATAATACCAACTAGCATTCTCTATTCCATAAACACCCCCATAATTAATCGTATTTAAATACCCTTCTATAATTTCCTTCTTAGTATAATGAGTTTCTAATTCAGCCGCCATCAAAGCTTCATCAATCTTCCTAGACCAAGTCTTTTCATAATTTAAAAATAAGTTTCTAGCATACTGTTGAGAAATAGTAGATGCTCCCTCGGACAAAGAATTATTCTTAATATTTGTTATTATTGCCTTAATTATCCTTAAATAATCAAATCCTAAATGTCTATAAAAATTCTTATCTTCTGTATCTATAGTTGCATTTATCAAATAAGGACTAATATCTTCGATAGCAATCCAACTCTTATTATCGTCAAAAATAAGTTCGTTTTCATTATTATATAAATAATAAGATTTAATTTTCTTTAAAGGAATTTTAGGTGTAATATAACAATAAGAGTATAAACAAATATTAAAAATTAAAAATAAATAAAAAAAATATTCCCAAAATTTTAAAATTTTTTTCATTAAAATACCTCTCTTTTCCATATAAAACAATAATTTTTAATACCTAATAATATTATTAGTAAAAAAAATATAAATATAAGTTTTATTTTTTATAAACTTGTGATATAATGTCTACTGAATTGACTGAATTGGAGGAGATTTTACGAAAATAAACCTTACAGGATATATAAAAGATAAATACAACAAAGAAACATTTCAAACAAAAGGAATAAAAAATAAAAAAAATATCTCATATCAAATAGATAATTACAAATACAAATTAAAAATAATAGATTCTCAAATAATTTTAATTAGGGAAAATAAAGATATAAAAAGTATTCTATTATTTGAAAAAAATAAAGAAATTCCAGCAACTTATACCATAAAAGACAACAACATATCAATAGAAATAAATATAAAAACTAATAAAATAGAAATAAAAGATAATTCAATAAAAATCAATTATTTAATTTTAGATTCAAACGAAGAATATGAATACTATATAGAAATGAGTGAGTATTAATGAGTATAAAAAACACTCTAAAAGACTTATTAAGTCAATGCATAGATATACCATTAGAAGATATAAAAATAAGACTAGAAAATAACACTAACGAGATATATTATACCTCCAATATTATATTAATATTGGAAGAAAAATTAAATCAAAATTCAGACATTATTTATAAAACTATAAAAAACAATATAAAATCTAATGAAATAATAGAAGATTTAGATTTATTAGAAAACAAATTATTAAAAATAACCATAAAGAAAGATTATTTAATTAAAAACTTAAACAAAATTTTAGAAAAGAATGCAGAATATGGAAAAAATAATATAGGAAATAATCAATCAATAAATATAGAATTATTTATAAATAACTTTGAAATAGAAAATTACATAAAAACAATAATAAATATAGATAATATATCAAGAATTATGGAATTTTCTGGATATAATATTGAAAAAGAAATATATATAAATGATGTTAATTACATACAATTAGAAGAAAAAATAAAAGAAAAATTAGATAATTATAGAATATATATTGAAAAATATAGCAATAATAAAAATTTAGAAGAAGAATATCTGATTGAAGATGTATTAAACAAAATAAGATATTCTGCCAATTGCTATATAGAAGAAAATAATATAATAATTAAAAATATTGATGAAGAATCAAAAGAGAAATACATACTAATAGATAATCAAGGAAATTATACGGATTTCTCCAAGTATATAGCCCATATTTATGAAAAATATAAAAATAATTATGACAATATAATAATATATACAGATAATAATGAAAATTATATAATAAACCTAAAGGAAGAAATAAAGTATCTAAATAATAATAATAATAATCTAAATATTAAAAAGATAGAAAACAATTCAATAATAAAAAACGAAACAAATATGAATAAAATAAGATATATGTATCTTATGAATAATTATAATTTTGAAGAATTAGCAAAAAATTATTATAAAGTAATAACTATAAGTTCAAAATTAGAAAAAATTATAAAAAAAATAAATAACAAATTAGATCAATATAATAATATAAATAACAATATAACATATAATATTTTGTATAAATTAATTGATTTTGAAGATTTAATAATTACTACTTGTCAATATAAAGAACCAATCTTATTAATGAATTATGCTTCAGAATTAATAAATTTATTAAATATAATTATTGAAAGCAATTCTTTTAATAATAAAAATATAATAAATTTATTAAATGCTTCTAAAATAATAATAAATAATATTTTACGACTAACAGGTTTAATACCTGAAGATGAAATATAGGAGGATATCATGAAATTAAATAAAATACCAAAAAATGAATTAGAATTATTATCATATACAGAAATAGCTAAATTATATTTAGCTGAAAACAAAACAACTCAAAATACAGCAGAATTGTTCAAAAACGTTTGCGATTTATTAGAATTACCAGAATCAGAATATGTAAATAATGTAGCAGATTTTTTCCAATCATTAAGTACATCAAAAGAATTTATATTACTAGATAATGGAGAATGGGATTTAAAATCAAATCACAAAGTAAAAGTATCAATAGATGAAATATATGAAGATACTAATCCCGAAAATGAAGAAGAAATAGAAGAAGAAACAGATGATAATGAAGAAGAAACAGATGATATAGATTTAATAGATAACAATGATACATATTTAGATGATGATACAGATGATGATTTAGCAGATTTAACCATTATAAGTGATGAAGAAATAGAAGAATAATCTTCTTTTTTTTATAAAAAATAATAAACAAGTATTTTGTTTCTTAAAATAATATGATATAATATATATGAATAAGAAGGTGGATATGTATGAATGAGCTAATTATGTTGTGTATCTTAATAATAGGAATACTATCTTTATATATAGCAAACAAAATATTAGATACCTTTGGCATAAAAATAGTATTTATAACCTATAGCATAATATCTTTTATTTTATCATTTAAATATATAACATTATCTACATTTCAAATAAATGCTAACACTTTAACATATTGTGTCTTGTTTACAGCAATTAGTTTTTTATTAGAAAAAAATAAAATTAAAGAAACAAAACAATTAATAAATTTAAACTTAATATTAAATATTTTTGGCTCAATCTTATTATATATAATGTCACAATATATTCAATCAATAAATGATACCGTAGGAATAAACATGACAAATGTATTTGTCGATAATTATAAAGTATTAATAATAACTCCAATATCCACATATCTATCATTTAGATTATTAATACTTGTATATAATAAAGTAAAAAGTTTATATGATAATATATTTATAAGTATGGTATCAACATACCTAGCAATTGGCTTAATAGATTTAATAATAACTAAATTCATTTCATATTATAGAATATTAAGTATTCAAAATATAATAAAAATACTATTATCCACTTATATGGTAGAACTAATAATAATAGTTATATATTCAATAGTATTTACCTTATATACAAGTAAGAAGGTGAAAAAATGATTAATATATATCTATTAATAATTGAATTAATAATTTGCTTAATAATAATGTTAACAACATATAAATTATACAAAATAAATGGTTTATATAGTTATATGATAATAGCCTTTATAATATCAAATTTTATGACATTAAAAGTAGTATCAATATATGATTTTGATATAAATTTAGGAATAATTCCTTTTACTACAATCTTTATTGCATCTAATATCATAATTCAAAAAGAAGGATCAGAAGAAATAAAAAGAATATCACTAATTTTATTAGCAACTTCTGTCATAACTTTTTCAATATTATATTTAACAAGTAGACTTAACTCTAGTAATATAAATTTATTTACAAACAAATCATATGACAATATCTTAATTGGAAGTTCAAGAATATATTTTGCTAATATAGCGACAATGTTATATACATTACTATTAAATAGCAAACTATATTTATATTTAAAATCAATAAAAAATAGAATTTGGATAAGCAATATATTCACCAACATTATAATTCAATTTTTAGCTTCAATTTTGTTTTCAATACTAGCATATACCTTCATAAAAGAACCGATAGAAATAATTCAAATAATAATAATGAGGTACATGTTAAGCCTAATAGCAGCAATATTAAGTACAATAAATATATATATAGGATCAAAAATAGAATAAGGAAGTGATTTATATGAGAACAAAAAAACAAGAATTAATAAGTAACGACTTAAAACCATTAGTAAGTAAACTAATAAAGGATAATAGAGAAAAATATAACTATTCTCTAGAAGATTTAGCAAAAGCCTTAAATTATCAAAAAAACAGGCAAACATTACATAAATATGAAACAGGGAAATTAAATATACCTTATGACATATTATTTCAAATATGTAATATTTTCAATATAGATAGTGAAAGCTTTAAACAAGCTCCAATATCTCAAGAAGAACAAAATAAAATTGAAAAGAAAATGATTAAAGAATATGTAAGCAGTTTAAGAAAAGATAAAAACTTAACTCCTCAAAGCGAAAAAATAATAAATACTTATAAAAATGCTTCCTTTGAACCAAAAAACACTCAAAGTGATCTATGTATTAAAGTAACAGACGACTCCATGGCTCCTATATATTTAAAAAATGATAAATTATATTTTAAAAAACAAGAAGATTATAAAAATGGTGATGATATAATAATTGCTGTTAAAAATAATATTTTGTCAGTAAGAAGATTATATCGTTATCCTAAAGGAATAATATTACAAGCAATAAATCCAAAATATCCTACTATAAATGTCAATGTAATATCAAATGACATGATTTTGGGAAAAATAGTATCAATTTATAGAGAAATAAAATAAAAAAACTATACTTAAGTATAGTTTTTTTATATTTTAATTTAAAGCATCTTTTAATTTGTTTCCAGCCTTAAATGTAGGAACTGTACGAGCTGCAATACTAACTTTTTCACCAGTTTGAGGATTACGACCAGTACGAGCTTCTCTTCTCTTAGCAGTAAAAGTTCCGAAACCAACTAAAGTAACCTTTCCTTTTTTCTTTAATCCTACAGTAACTCCTTCAATCATAGCTTCTAGAGCTCTTGTAGAATCAGCCTTTGTTAAATCGGCATTTTCAGCAATGAATTCTACTAATTCAGCTTTTGTCATATTTAATACCTCCATTATCTATAATAAGCAATTACTAATCTATGCTTACAACATAAAGATATCACGAAAAAAAATTAAAATCAATACATTTATTATAAAATATGCACAAAATTTACCCTATTTAACTATAAGTTTTCAAAAAAAATAAAAAACTAAAAAAAAATTAAAAAAAAACAAAAAAAGTATTGACATGATATATTAACAGTGATATAATAAAATCACTTAGATAGAAGATATACAAATATATCTAAAAAACAATAATAATATTTATTTATTTTATATAAATAAACTATTATTATTAAAGTAATAATAAATTATTTTATAATAATTATATTATTACACTAATAATTATTTATTCTCGTAATAAATATATTATTACCCTTGCATATATAATTTTCAAAAATAATTAATTACTTACTTAATTTATTTATTTAATTAATTACATTATTTTTACAAAAAAAATTATATATCAAATCAGTTATATTTATTATCTTCAGTAGGAAAGAAAAATTATAGAAAATATAATTCTTATCTCCACTAAGTAAAACAATTGTTAAAGAAGAAAGAAAAACTTCAAAAATGATAAGAGATTGTAATAAACACTGATAATGTTTATTAAGGTTATTAATAATTGTATTATTTATTAGTTTATACTAATAGATAATACATATTATTGAAATAACTGTACAATTTTTTCCAAAAAACTCGAACTAACTAATTTTATCAGGATTAGTTAGTTTTTGTATGTTTAAAAAAGGATTTATTATAAAATAAATCCTTTTTTATATAACAATAGCAATCATATTATTAGAACCCTTATTAATAACTTTAGTAAGCGTTTGACTAAGTTTATATCGTATATTATCAGGCATCATAGCCAGTTTTGCCTGTATTCCTTCTTGAACAATAACATCTAAACTTCGACCAAATATCTCACTTTTCCATATATCATTACTATTATCAGATTTAGTAAGATAATTAATAAGCTCTTTACTTTGAAGCTCACTACCAATAATAGGTTCAAAAGTAGATTCAACATCGACCTTTATCATATGAATAGAAGGAGCTTTAGCCTTAAGCTTAACACCATATCTAGAACCTTGCTTAATAATCTCTGGTAATTCCAATTTCATATCAGCTAAAGAAGGAGTAGCAATGCCATAACCAGTTTGCTTAACCATTTTAAGAGCATCTTTTATTTGATCATACTCTTCTTTAGCAATATTTAAATCCTGAAACATAGATAAAAGTTTAGCCTTAGAAGATATATCTGTACCAATTATTTCATTTAATACTTGATTATATAAATAATTAGGTGCATCTAACTGAATAGTAACTTCACCCCTAGCCGTATCTACTTCAGATATATAAGATTTTTCCATATATTCACAATCCTTAAATCCTAAAGTAATATTATCTATATCTCTAAGCTTATCTATTTCAATAACACTATCTCTAATTCTTTTTATATATTCTCTCTTTATTTTATTATCTTTTAATATTGCAATCCATTCAGGAATATTAAATTTAACTTCTTCAATAGGAAATTCATATAAAGCTTCCTTAAGGATATTATACATATCTACTTCCTGCATATTAAGAACGCTAACTGGAATAACAGGCACTCCATAACTATTTCTCAAATCATTAGCAAGTCTTTCTGTTTCAGGAATCATAGGATGAACAGAATTTAAAACAACAATAAAAGGTTTACCAATTTCCTTTAGATCATTAATAACTTGCTCCTCAGCTCTAACATATTCATTTCTAGGAATTTCTCCTATAGAACCATCAGTAGTCATAACAATACCAATAGTAGAATGCTCTTTAATTACCTTTTCTGTACCTATCTCAGCAGCTTCTACGAAAGGAATTGGATCAGAGTACCACGGTGTCATAACCATTCTAGGACCATTTTCATCCTCATATCCCTTAGCCCCATCAATAACATAACCAACACAATCAACCATTCTAATAGCAGCTTCAAAATCATCTATCTTAATTTTAGTAGCCGTAGCAGGAACAAATTTAGGTTCAGTAGTCATAATAGTCTTACCAGCAGCAGATTGAGGAAGTTCATCCAAAGTTCTTTTTTTCTCAAATTCATCCTCTATATTAGGAATAATTAAATTTTCCATAAATTTCTTAATAAAAGTACTTTTACCTGTTCTAACAGCCCCAACTACTCCCAAGTATATGTCTCCACCACATCTTTCGGAAATATTTTTTATAACATCAATTTTATCCATAAATACCTCTCTCTCTTATTCAATTAATATTATGATTATTATTTATATTTATTATAAAAAAATCAAAATTATCATCTAATTTTGATTATCTACATATTTATCTATATTTTTAGGCACCTTATCATTAATAATAGCATTAACTATCTTATCTTCTTTCTCTTTAGTAACTTCTCTACCAGTAATTCTTGAAATATCATGTATTACTTCTTTAATAGTATCTTCATTTTTCATATTACCATTTTGTAATTTTTGAGCCAAAGAAAGAATAGTATCTTTATTAACATTTGTTTTCTTTTCAACCTTTTTAAAAAAACTATCCGAAAAAGCCATAAAAAATCCTCCTACATTATTCTATGTAGGAGGAAAATAAAATTTAATAATATTTTCTATTTAATTTTTTCATTTTCTTACTTACTAATTTAAATTCATCATACTCATAACTATCCAAAAGTTCATTAGATATTTTTGTAGCTTTTATGTATCTTATATCACTACTACCTAAAGCAGCACTATCCAAAACATTCTCATAAGCATTTAATTGAGGATTATTACACTCTAAAATAAATAATTTCTCATAGAAAATAGGTAATATTTCACAATTGTCATCTAACTTAAATTTTCTATTTAATCTACTATATGCACATAAAGTATGAACATATTCATGAATATTAATCATAGTAGTAATATCATCAACTCTCCTTGGAACACAAGGTCTAATCTCTTTCAAAATATCATTTCTATCCTTAATATAATTACAACCTATATAGCATCTATAAAAATCCTCATTATAATAATCAAAATTATCAGAGTGATTCAAAAAATATTTATATACCTCCTCATCATATATATTATGAGTATGTAAAAATTCAAAGAATTTATTATTCATTATTATTCACCATTTCTATTTTTAAATTGTATAACTATAGGAGTCCCCTCTAAATCAAAATTTTCCCTCAATTTATTCTCTAGATATCTCTCATAAGAGAAATGAACTAATCCTTTACTATTAACATTAAACGTAAATTTAGGTGGTTTTATACCACTTTGATTAACAAAATATATTTTTAGCCTCTTCCCCTTATATGAAGGAGGTTGATTTAACATAACAGCATCTCTTATTACATTATTAAGTAGACTAGTTTTTATCTCTTTCAAAGAATTATTATATACCTTTTCAACTTCTGGCATTAAAGTATGTATTCTTTTCTTTGTTTTAGCAGATAAAAATACAATTGGTACATAAGATAAAAATTGAAATTCATTTCTCATTAAATCAGTAAAAGATTTAATATTATTCTTATCATTAACAGTATCCCATTTGTTTACCACCAAAACCATAGGCTTACCAGCTTCCTTAGCATAACTAGCAATATGTTTATCATGTTCAATAATACCTTCTTCAGCATTTATAACAATAACACACACATCACTTCTTTCTATAGCTTTCATACTTCTAATCAAACTATATTTTTCAATATTTTCATATATTTTTCCTTTTTTACGCATACCAGCCGTATCAATAACAACATAGTCTTTCCCATCATATTTAAATTCTGTATCAACAGCATCCCTTGTAGTACCAGCTATATCACTAACAATAACTTTATCTTCATTTAATAAAGCATTAACTAAACTACTCTTACCAACATTAGGTCTACCAATAATACAAAACTTAATCCTATCATCATCATATTCTACATCATTAATCTCTTTAAAATTAGAAGTAATCATCTCTAATAGATTATCAATACCAATATTATGCTCTCCACTAACAGCAACTACTTTCTCAAAACCTAATTCATAATAATTATAAATATTATTATCTCTTTTAGTATTATCAATCTTATTAACAGCTACAATAACATCTTTATTAGCTTTCTTTAACATATCTCTAATAACAAAATCATTTTGATTTAATTCATCTAAGCCATCTACTACAAAGATAACTATATCAGATTCATCTATAGCAATAGAAGCTTGTACTTTAATTTCGTCATTAAAAACATCCTTACTAACATCAATACCACCAGTATCAATCAAATGAAATTTATAATTATTATATACAACATCACCATAAATCCTATCCCTAGTAACTCCAGGAGTATCTTCTATAATAGCAATCTTTTTACCAACTAATCTATTAAATATAGTACTCTTACCAACATTAGGCCTTCCAACTAAAGCCACTGTAGGAAGTCTCATAATATCACCACCTTTACTTTATTTTTATTCCATTATTTAAAATATCTAAAGATTCTTTATAAATAACATTACTATCTATTTCTTTTTTATAAGGAGTATAAAGTTTATTCTTAAAATAAAAAACATCATCATAATCCCAAAAACAACTTATCTCATTAAAAAAAATATAATCCATATGAAATTTGATCTTCATATCTATAACCTTATCAAAACAGTTATTATTTATCTCAATAATCATTCCAAAATTATTATCAACATAAACATTAACATCACAAAAACCATTAATATTATATCTTCTTTTAATCTTCTTAATAATAATTTTAAATAAACAACTTAAATCATTATAATTAAAAATATCAACATCATCAAAATTATCTTTATAAATATAAATAATAAATATATCGTTAACCTTATTAATAATCACTTAATCACCTTATGTAATTTATGTAATTAATTAAATAAGGTTCTCACTATCCATAATACTATCGATTTTATCTAATATTTCCTGTCTACCAATTTTGTTAACAGTAGAAAATAAAATTAAATCATCACTACTTTGCATATTTAAAGTATCTACAATATTTTTTTTATTTTTATCATAATTATTCTTAGAAACCTTATCGCACTTAGTAGCAACTATCGTAACAGGAATATTATAATATTTCAAATAATTATACATAAGAACATCATCTTCAGTAGGTTTATGCCTAAAATCTATAATCATAAACACATTACTAAGATTCTCTCTATTTCTCAAATATTCCTCTATAATCATTCCAAACTTATTCTTTAAACTCTTACTTACCTTGGCAAAACCATATCCAGGAACATCCACTAAATAAAAATCCTCATTAACTAAATAAAAATTTAAAGTTTGCGTCTTTCCAGGAATAGCACTAGTCCTAGCCATGTTTTTCCTATTAACAATAGTATTAATAAAACTACTCTTACCTACATTACTTCTACCAACTAATAAAAACTCTATCTTTCCATCAGTAGGATATTGACTTTCCCTAACAGCAGAAGTCATGTATTTAACACTATTAATTTTCATAATTTCTCTCCTTAGTCAGTATATTATAACAAATAATTAACTATTAAGCAAATTTTTGTTATTACCTATCTTTATCTTTAACTTATTCTCTAATATATTCTCTATCTCACTAGTAGTATTCTCTTTAACTAAATCAAAAAATAAATATATAAAATCCATGATCATATCTCTAATATTCTTATCTAATCCCTTAGTCTCTCTAATAATAGAAAATATTAGTTTTTTATTATTAATAATATCCAATATATCAACAACCTTAGCCTTATCAAATATTAAAAATAATTCTCTAACAAAAACCTCTTTCTCATTATCATTATATTTATCTAACCATTTAGATACAGTCTTATCCAATAACTTACTATATCCACTAAGCTTAGTAATATATAATTTATCATCATCAAATACCCAGTTAGCCAAATTATGAGCATATAAACCTCTCTTTAAAGATTTAACTACTTTATAATCATTATTATGACAAAGAAGTAATCCCACAACTGAATAATTAGGAATAATATAAACTAATTTCTTCTCTATATTTTTATACCTATCACTATTGTATATATCTTCCCTAAACCCAGGCCCATCATTATTATAAATTTTTATAATCTTATTCTTAACAAATATATTAGCATACATACCAGCTACCATAGCAAGATTACCACCCTTAGAATGACCACCTAATATAATTTTCTTATTAATAAATATAAACTTATTCATATATTTCATAGCCAAACTCTGAGATAGTACCGGAAACATATAACTCATCATAAAATCTTCTTTCCAACCACTAACAAGCTGATCAGTACCCTCAAAAGAAACATATATTAAATGTTTATTTATCTCAATAGTAATAGCTCCAAACTGCTCATCATTATCCCCAACATAAGAATAATTATATAATAATAAATCCTTATATCTCTTAGTATCCTTAATATATCTTAATACCTTAATACCTACCTTAGTAGCAGTAATATTCTTAGATTTCTTATCATATTCCTTAAAAAAAGCTTCTCCTACTTCACCAATAGTCTTCTTATTAAAACTATTCTTACTAACAATACCCTCTAAATCAATATAACTTAAAGCAGCAAAAACCAAATTATCAGCATCATTAAACTCTCTCTCTAAAAAAGAATAATTACCATACTTATCTATATATCTAAAAATATTCATACTATCATTCCTTAAAATAATTATATCAAATCATAATAAATATTACCATAAAAAAATATCCACATAAATGTGGATATGTAAACTAATTTCTTCTACTTCTACCTAATGCCATAACGAATAATCTTAATAATTGGAATAAAGTATTAATAACAGAAGCTACATAAGTTAAAGCAGCAGCTGTAAGCATTTTACTAATACCATTTTCTGTTTCTTTATTACCAAGACTAAGAATATCTATTTGTTTTTTTGCTCTATTAGAAGCATTAAATTCAACAGGTAAAGTAACTAATTGAAATAATAATGTAGCTCCCAATAGTATTAAACCAATTATAGATAGATTAAAGAAACCAAGTAACAAACCTATCGTAATAACGAAATATCCTAATCTATCACATAAATTAACTACAGGAACTAAACTACTTCTAAATTTTAAAGGAGCATAACCTACTTTATCTTGAATAGCATGACCACATTCATGAGCTGCTACTGCCATAGCAGCTACACTAGTGCCACTATATATATCAGTAGATAATCTAACTACTTTGTCCCTAGGATCATAATGATCAGTTAATTCTCCACTAACTTGCTCAATTCTAACTTTCTTTAAATCATTAGCATCTAATATACGTCTAGCAACATCACAACCCTTAGTTTTACTACTATTACTAATTTTCTTATATTTAGAATAATTTCCCTTAACTAATAATTGAGCCCCCATTGTAATAGCAAAACCTATTAAAACAAAAATATAACCAGCAGCATATGACAAATCTGAACTATACATAATATTCCTCCAATCGTTTATTTTTTAATTTTTAAATTTCCATTAATATAATCAATAGACAAATTAACAATATCATCAACAAATATTACTTCTGGTTGCCCAGCAAAATCATAAGCTAAAAAACAATCTCTATCATCATATTTAGCATATTTCATTATTTTTTTATTAGAATTAACAAGTTGTATTATATATTCATAAACCTCTTCCTTTGATAATCCTTCTTCAAATTTTTTATCTATCAAAGAAAATAAATACATAGCAATACCTTCAACAAAAGAAAGAGCATCACTCTCAGATTGATTATAACAACAAAACAATTCATTATCACCAATAACAACAGTTTGATAACAATCAGACAATTTATTATCTTTCATTTTTTCAATTAAATAATCAACACCATTATTAATAAAATCAGAATAAGTACAATTATTGCTATTAATGATAAGATTAAAATAAAAATTCAATCCATCATATCCAGTTCCAAATTTACAATCTTTTTTCTTATTTAAAGCTTTACTAGCCAAAAAATCAGCCGTTGCTTCATTAAAAGAATCTCCTAATTTTCCAATATGATTTAAATCACCATTTGTATCTATAACAACATAAAAAGGATTATTTGAACAATATATTATTTTATTTTTGTCATTAATAAATGCTGCCTGCGAACCATGACCTATTATTTCATGAAACAAAACAAAATCAAAAGTCTGATCATTAATCATATCTTTATTAATAGCAACTTTAGCATCATTACAATTAAAAGTAGCCGCTTCATAATTATTAAAATTACTTCTATCACAATATTCAATATCTAATTTTTGAATATTATAATACAAAGGATATAAATTATATTTCATATCACTATTTTTTAAATTGTTTATACCAGATAAAAGCTTTACTTCTATTTCATCAGTAATATTTTTGTTATCTTTTATAGCTTTAATTACATCATCCCAAGTAATTTCTTCGTACTTAATATAATTAGATAATTCATTAGGAGTACAAGAAACATCATAAGAACAATCTTCTAAAAAGCTTTTAGAAATTCCTAACTTATTATCCTCAGAAAGTTTACTATTATCTATACTATTAATATAATACATATCTGTATCATCAATATTAGTTGAAATTTCAATTCCATTATCACTAAAAACATCTAAAGCTCCACTTTTACCATTAGCACAACCTGACATAGATAGCATTATATTAATAGCTAAAACTAAAGGTACCAACTTCTTTCCTATTTTAACCATAGGATTTATATCAACTGTATCCCCAATACGTACAGCTTTATTATTTGATAAACTATTTTTAATAACATAATTCTTAATTTCTAAGTATTCTTCTAAAGATAGTGGTAGTAAATTATTATTCTCATCTAATATAGCATAATACCTATCTAACCTTTTATTAATTAATACACAATAGTTTTTATTCTTATAATTTATAGACCCTATTACTCTTAATTTCATAAAAAACACCTACTTAACTATTTCAAAAATAGTTCCTTCTCTAGTATCTTTAATAATAATTCCCTTATTACTTAACTCTTCTCTGATACTATCAGCTTTATCATATTCTTTATTTTTCTTATATTCATTTCTTTTATCTATCATTTCTTTTATATAATCTTCTAATTCGCTATCTATTTCATTATCATTATTCTCTAATAGATTCAATGATAACACCTTATCTATATCTTCAATGATTTTAATCTTAGTCTTACCATTAACATCATTATCCTTAAGTAATTCATATAAAATAGTTAAACACATAGAAGTATTTAAATCATTGTCCAAAGACTCTTTAAATTTATTAACATATTTATCAAATATATCTTTATTAAAATCTCCTTCATCTTTAATAGATTTAATTCTACTCTTTAACTTATTATATTCATTTTGAGCACCATCTAATATATCATAAGTAAAAGTTAAAACATTATGATAATAACTATTTAAACATAAATAACGATATGCTAAAGGATCATATCCTTTTTCAATAAGTAAAGAAACCGTTAAAAATTCTCCACTACTCTTACTCATCTTACCATTCTTATCATTTAAGAACCCTAAATGAACCCAATAATTACACCATTTATGACCTAAATAAGCCTCACTTTGAGCAATCTCATTAGTATGATGAGGAAATATAGCATCTTCAGCCCCACAGTGAATATCCAATCTTTCACCCAAATATTTAATACTAATACCAGAACACTCTATATGCCATCCAGGATAACCTCTTCCCCAAGGACTATCCCATTGTAATTCTTGATTATTAAATTTAGAATTAGTAAACCACAAACCAAAATCAAAAGGATTATGCTTAGAATTATCTTCACTAATATCTTCCCTAACAGCAACCAATAAATCATCAGCATTTCTACCAGATAACTCATAATAATTAGGAAATTTAGTAGTATCAAAATAAACATTACCATTCTCAATATAAGCATACCCATCATCCAATAACTTACTAATTATCTTAATATATTCATCTATATTATCAGTAGCAGGACTCACTATATCTGGCCATCTAATATTAAGTTTTTCACAATCACTTTTAAAAACTTCTGTATAAAACTTAGCAATCTCTAAAGAAGACTTATGCTCCCTCTTAGAAGCAACTAACATCTTATCCTCCCCAGAATCTCCATCACCAACTAAATGTCCTACATCAGTAATATTCATAACTCTAGTAACATCATATCCTAAATATTTAAAGCTTTTTTCTAATATATCCTCAGATATATATGTTCTCAAATTACCAATATGTGCATAATGATAAACAGTAGGTCCACAAGTATACATCTTAACTTTTCCCTCTTCAATAGGAATAAACTCTTCTACTCCCTTGCTTAAAGTATTATACAATTTCATATAATCACCACTCTATAAATTATATTATTTCCTTCAAAAATAATTATATATTATCTGACATAAAAAAGCAAATAAAAACACTGAATAAATCAGTGTTATTTATGCATAAGAACCTTATATATTTCTTCTGGACTTGCTATATCCTCATACTTATACCTAGGTATAACATGCAAATGTATATGTTTAACCTCCTGAGCAATACCATAATTAATCTCAAAAGTAGCCCCATTACTATGTAATTTATCTTCTATCATTTTATTAATATCCTTAGCAACATCCCACATATGAGATAAAGTTTCCTTATCAATATCATACAAATCATCATAATGCTTTTTAGGTATAATTAAAGAATGCCCATTACTTCTAGGATTAACATCCAATATAACAATAACTTTACTATCCTCATATATTTTATTACTAGGAATTTCTCCATTTAATATCTTACAAAATATATCCATTTTATCATCTCCATAAAAATTATAAAATAAATAAAAATAAAAATCAATCATAAAGATTGATTTAGTGAATATCTGCGAATATCCAATACTATTATGTAAACAAAAAATAAATATTATACACAAACTATATTTATTATAGTATAATTTATTTAAAGAAAGGATTGATATAATGAATAAAGATTTAACCTTAGTTATAATGGCAGCTGGAATGGGAAGCAGATTTGGAGGACTAAAACAAATAGAACCAATAGGTCCCAATAAAGAATTCTTAATAGATTATTCAATCTATGATGCCATTAAAGCCGGATTCACTAAAGTAGTATTTATAATCAAAAAAGAAAATGAAGAAATATTTAAATCAACCATAGGTTCAAGAGTAGAAGGCCATATACCAGTATCATATGTCTTCCAAGAAATGACAACTTTACCAATAGAAAAAGATCTAAAAGACAGAATTAAACCACTAGGAACAGGACATGCTATATATTGTTGTAAAGACATAGTAACAACCCCATTTGCAATCATCAATGCTGATGATTTTTATGGGAGAGATGCTTTCATACAAATAGCAGACTTTTTAAGAAAAGAAGAAGAAAATTGTTACGGATTAGTAGGATATAGAGTAGCAAACACCTTAACAGAAAATGGAAGTGTAAAAAGAGGAATATGTTATGCGGAAAATGATTACCTAACTTATATAGTAGAATCAAGTATTGAAAAGAAAGACAATAAAATAATTGCCTCTCCATTAAATGGAAAAGAACCATTTGAAGTATTTGATGATACTTTAGTATCAATGAATATGCTAGGTTTTACACCTAAAATATTTGATTATTTAGAAAAAGAATTAATAGAATTTTTAAATAATCCTAATACTAACTTAGAAAAAGATGAATTCTTAATTCCAGAAGTACTGCAAACCTCTATAACAGAAGACAATAAACAAGTAAGAGTTCTAAATACAAATGCTGTATGGTATGGAGTAACTTATAAAGAAGATAAAGATTATGTAGTAAAAGGGATTCAAAACCTAATAGATAATGGAACATATCCAAATAATCTATGGAATTAACTATAAAGAAAAAATAATAAAATAAAAGAAAGCATAGTAACAAATCTATACTTTCTTTTTATTTTTTCTTACTAATGATAATATATAATTAGGTGATAATATGAAATATATAATAAAATTACTAAAGTCATTAAAGATATTACTACTATTACTTGTCCCATACTTAATAACAATTACCTCCACTTATATATATGTAAAGATAACTAACAATACTATTAAAAACTTCATAAACAATTACCTTATATATATAACAATTATAACTTATATAATAATGATAATATATCTAATAAAAAAATATAAAATAAAATATAAAAAACTATCTCTCTCTCTATATTATTCATACTTATCTCTTGGAATATCTATCTCTTGTATTCTAAATATGGTTATATTCCTCTTTTCTAAATCAGAAACAAATATAAATATCAATGTATTTCTTCTTTTTATCTCATCATCTATTATTGGCCCTATATTTGAAGAAATAATATTTAGATATTTATTTTACAACAAATTAAAAGAATTTAATTCAGTTAAAATATCAATTGTTATAACTACTCTATTTTTCTCAATAATTCATATAAATATAATAAAAATATGTTATGCTTTTATTTTGGGACTAATAGTAAATATAAAATATGAAAAAACAAATAATATCTTGTCTCCTATCTTAATTCATATAGGAGCTAATACTATATCTTTATTTTTAGATAACTACTCATCTAATATCTTATTACTAGCCATTCTATTACTTATAACAGCCATAAAAGTAGATAATACCATTCTTGACAAATAAATATAACTATAATATAATTTAAACAGTAAAAAAAGGAATCAATTATCCTTTAAAAACTATTATCTACTAAAAATTTTAGTAGTAATTTGTCCCTAAGGATAAATTATTACTTTTTATTTATAAGGAGGATACTATGCAAAAATTTACAAAAGAAATGGTTGATGATTATGCCAATAAATTATTAATAGGCTTAACTGAAGAAGAGAATAAAATGGTATTAGATGAATTCGCAATAATAGATGAAAATATTGATCTAATAAACAAAATACCAGACATTGAAAAAATAGAACCAATGACTCACCCTCTAGATGACTTTATTTGTGAATTAAGAGAAGATAACTATGAAGAATCAATAACTATTGAAGATGCTCTATCAAATTGTGATGACAAAGAAGATAGAGAAGTATCTGTACCAAAGGTGGTGGGATAATGAAATATATGGATAAAACAATAGAAGACTTACACGAATTATTAGCTAGTAACAAAATAACAAGCCAAGAATTGATTAAAGAATCATTAGAATTATCTCATAAATTACAAGAAGAATGTAATGCTTTTGTAACTATCCTAGATGATGCCAAACCCCAAGAAGTAACAGATAATTTATTATCTGGTATCCCCTATGGAATAAAAGATAATTATTCTACTAAAGGAATATTATCAACAGGCTCATCAAATACCTTAAAAGACTATATTCCATTTTTTACAGCAACGGCCATTGAAAATCTAACAAAAGCTGGAGCAATACCAGTAAATAAAACAGTAATGGATGAATTTGGTATGGGGGGGACAGGAACGACAGGACATACCGGAATAGTAAAAAATCCTTGGGATCAAACCAGAATGTGTGCAGGATCTTCAGCAGGTTCTGCGGCAGCCGTAGCAGCAGGAGTATATCCTTATGCCACAGGATCTGATACTGGAGATTCAATTAGAAAGCCAGCAGCATATTGTGGAATAGTAGGATATAAACCAACCTATGGAATGATATCAAGATATGGATTATTTCCTTTTGCTTCATCTCTAGATCATTGTGGAGTATTAACAAGAACAGTTAAAGATGCAGCCATTGTCGTAGATAACATGAAAGGAATAGATCCTAAAGATATGACTTCTTGGGATTCAAAAGATATCCACCTATATAAATCAATAGATGGTAAAGTAAAAGGTAAAAAATTATGTTATATAAAAGAACTATGTAATATAGAAATGTATCCAGAAGCTAATAAAGAATTAAAAGAGCATTTAAATAATTTTCATAAAGTTTTAGAATTATGTAAAGAACTAGGAATGATAGTTGAAGAGGTATCAGTAGATCAAGCATTATTAAATGCTCAATACTCTGCTTATAATGTAATATCATGTGCTGAAGCAACATCTAATATGTCTAATTTAACAGGATTAATCTTTGGACCACGTGGAGAAGGAAAAAATTTTGAAGAATTAATGAAAGATTATCGTACTAAAAACTTCTCTCCATTAATTAAAAGAAGATTTATAATAGGTTCCTATGTCTTACAAGCTGAAAACAAAGATAGATATTTTCATAACGCCGCTAGAGTAAGAAGACTATTAGTAGATACTTGGAAAAATTTATTTAAAGAATATGATGCAGTAATATTACCAGTAGGAAGTGGACCAGCAAAATACCTAGATAAATCAAAAGATGTAATAAATAGAGATACAACACCATTAGAAGAACATTTGCAAATTGGTAATTTTGGAGGCTTTCCATCAATAACTATACCAGATGGTTTCATAAATGAATTACCGGTAGCATTAAATATAACAGGTAATTGCTATGATGATATAAATGTCTTAAATATCGCCTATGCTATAGAAAGCAAAATGCCATACAAGAATCAAATAGCAGGAGGTGTTAATAATGACTAAATATAAAGCCCTAATTGGATTAGAAATGCACTGTGAAATAAGTGAAACAAAATCAAAAGTATTTTCACCAGCAAAAAATGGATCTAAAACTGCTAATACCGATTTGCCAAATAGTAATATAAATCCTATCGATATGGGATTTCCTGGTATCTTACCAGTAGTAAATAAAGAAGCAGTAAAAAAAGCTCTTATGGCAAGTATAATTTTAAATTGTAAGCAACCAGAATACTTATACTTTGAAAGAAAAAATTATTATTATCCAGACTTACCTAAAGGCTATCAAATAACACAAGAAACAAAACCTGCTCCTATAGGTATTTATGGAGAATTAGCTTATGAATATAAGGAAAAACAAAGAACCGTAAGAATAAACAATATTCACTTAGAAGAAGATTCAGCAGCAATGACTCACTTAGAAAATAGATCACTAGTAAATTATAATAGATCAGGAGTTCCATTATTAGAATTAGTAACAGAACCAGACTTCCGTACTGCTGATGAAGCTGTAGCATTTTTAGAAACAATGCGCTCAATTTATCAATATGCAGGAATTTCTGAAGCAGATGCCAAAAAAGGACACATAAGATGTGATGTCAACGTTTCAATAATGGATGAAGATTTAGATGAAACAGATCCCAAAAACTGGGGAACAAAAGTAGAAGTAAAAAACGTTAATTCCTTTAGTGGAGTAAGAGATGTAATAAATTATGAAATAGAAAGACAAACTTTACTAAAAGAAGAAGGTAAATATGATGATATGCCACAACAAACAAGACGTTGGGATGAAGAAACATTATCTACAATTTATATGCGTGCTAAAGTAGATGCCATAGATTACAAATACTTTGTAGAACCAAACATACCTAAAATAAAAATATCATCTAGTTGGTTAAATCAAATAAAAAAAGAAATACCTAAACTAGCACCAGAAAGAAAAGAACAATATATGAATGTCTATGGCTTAACTAATAAAGATGCTAGAACTATAGTAAAAGATAAAAATATAGCAGATTACTATGAAGAATGTATATCTTTAAATTGTAATCCTAAATTAGCATCTAACTGGATAACAGGCAATATTTTAGGTTACTTAAATAAAAATGAATTAACTATAAAAGACATTTATCTAACACCTAAAATGTTAGTAAATTTAATTAATATGATAGAAGAAGGAAAAATTTCATCTAAACAAAGCAAAGATGTCTTTGTAAAAGTAATAGAAGATGAAAAAGAACCTGAAGAAGTAGTAAAAGAATTAGGATTAACTCAAATAACTGACGAAAAAGAATTAAAAGAATACGCCAAAGAAATAATAGAAGAAAATCCTGAACAAGTAGAAGCATATAAAGTACAACCAAGATTACTAGATTATTTTATAGGTCAAATGATGAAAAAGACGAAAGGTAAAGCTAATCCAGCTTTAGCCTCAAAAATATTAAAAGAAGAATTAGACAATAAAACTAATAGAAAGGAGAGTATTATGAAAGCAAAAGTAACAGATAAATGTATAGGATGTGGTTCTTGTGTTGCTATAACAGAATCAAAAATCTTTGATTTTAATGATGATGGTCTAGCAGAATGTATAGTAGATGAAATAAAAGATGCTGATAAAGAATTAGCAGAACAAGCGAGAGATAATTGTCCAACAGGAGCTATTGAAACAGAAGAATAGTATAATGGAGGTTCAATATGAAGTATAAAAATGAACTATACAAAAAAAGCAAAGAATTACAAAGTGTTGATGATTTTAAAAAAATACGTGAAAGAGAAGCAAAAGAAACAATAGTTGGCGAAGAAGAATCACCAAAGGAAAAATTAATAGCCTATAGAAAACAATTGGAAAATTTCACTAAGATTAATACGAGTGTAGATGAATTACTAAAAAAGATAGATGAAAAAATAGATGAATTGGAAAATTCTCAATCAACACCAAGAAAAAGATAAAAGAATAAAACAAGTTTTATTCTTTTTTTATTATCACTTCTTTACTTTTAAAACCTTTTATTATAAAATTTTATCAAGAACTACTATAATATGAATAATTAGAAGGTGTAACATGGATAAACTATATATAATTATACCAGCCTATAATGAAGAAAATAATATAGAAAAGGTAATAAAAGATTGGTATAAAATAATATCTAAAATGACTAAAGAATCTAGATTAGTTATAATAAATGATGGAAGTAAAGACAAAACAGCCAAAATAGTTAGTAGCATGCAAAAAAAACATCCTAAATTATTACTAATAAATAAAAAAAACAGTGGACATGGATCTACAGTATTATTCGGTTATAACTATGCTATAAAAAATAAATGTGACTATGTATTTCAAACAGATTCAGATGGTCAAACAGAATCAAAAGAATTTTGGGATTTTTGGAAAGAAAGAAAAAAATATGATTTAATTATAGGTAATAGAAAAAAAAGACAAGATGGAATAAGTAGAATTATTGTAACAAAGGTATTAAAAATAGTATTATATCTTAAATTTCATTTGTGGATAGAAGATGCTAATACTCCTTTTAGATTAATAACAATATCTTCGTTAAAAGATAGAATAAAACAAATCCCTAAAGATTATCATCTATCTAATGTAATATTATCAGTAATATATCAAAAATATAATTTAAAAATAAAATACAAAGAAATAACTTTCAAACCCCGTCAAGGAGGAATAAATTCAATAAATATAAAAAAAATTATTAAAATAGGTATAAATTCATTAAAAGAATTTACTACAATAAACAAAAATATAGATAAGGAATTAAAATATGGAAAAGAAAATAAAAAATAGTACTATTACTGCTATATTTATTCTTATAGCCTGTATCCTTTTACTATTCATAAAACAAATAGCAGAATATAAAGATTTTATAAATACCCTAAAATGGTATTTAATATTAATTCTTTTAACTATATCTGCACTACCAATTACTACAATAATATTTCAAAATTTTAAAGATAAAGGTTATATATTTTCTAAAACAATAGGAATACTACTATCAGGATATATAATGTGGATACTTTCATCATTTCACATAATGAAATTTAATTTTATAAATTCAATTATATGTACACTTGTAGTACTAGTATTCTCTCTTATAATATATAAAAAGAAAGAAAAAACAACAATCTCTAAAAAAGATACATTAACATTTTTTAGAATAGAATTAGTATTTTTAATAATATTCCTATTTTGTAGTTATATAAAAGGATTTAATCCTAATATAGATAGTACAGAAAAATATATGGATTATGGCTATATGGCAATAATAGATAAAACAGATTATATGCCGCCACAAGATCTGTGGTTCGCTAAAGAAAAAATTAATTATTACTATTTTGGCCAATATATTAGTTCTTTCATAACCAAATTATCTAACGTTAAAGTAGAATATGGATATAATTTAATGCTAATAACATTATTTACAATAACAGCACTAAGTAGTTTTTCCATAGTATATAACTTATTATTAAATAAAACAAAAAACAAAAAGATTCCATATATAGGAGGAATAATTGCCTCACTAGCCAATACCATAGCAGGAAATATGCATTACGTAATATATAATCTAATTATTCCCTTTATAAATAAAAACAAACCAGGATATATAAACAATTATTATTTTCCTAATTCAACAAGATATATAGGATACAATCCTATAACCAATGATAAAACAATCCATGAATTTCCCAGCTATTCTTTTATCTTAGGGGACTTACATGCCCATGTAATAAACATTATATTTGTTTTATTACTAATAAGTCTTCTCTTAATACATATAACAAATAATAAAAAAGATAAAACGCAAATACCAATAATGCTTTTAATAGGATTCTTATTAAGTATATATAAAATGACAAACTATTGGGATTTCATAATATATTTAACAGTAACAGTATTGATAATAATTATTACAAATATAATTAATTTAAAAAGAATAAAAGAAATAATTAAATTATCTTTAAAACAACTAAGTATTATATTTATATCATCATTCTTAATAAGTCTTCCCTTTACCCTAATTTTTAACAAAATGATATTAGGAGTAAAAACAACAACAAACCATACTCCAATATATCAATTAATAGTATTATGGGGATTACCAATAACAATACTTCTCTATTACATAATAATAACAATTATAAAAACTAAACCACCAAAAAACAAAAAGAATATAATTTTAAAATATCTCTATAAGATTTCTAAAGAAGATATCTTTATGATAATATTAGGAATATGTGCTTTAGGATTAATAATAATTCCCGAAATAGTATATGTTGTAGATATTTATACAACAATGCCAAGAGCAAATACAATGTTTAAATTAACTTATCAAAGCTACATACTATTAGGTTTAGGATTTGGATATTACATAATCAATATAATTATTAATAAAAAGAAATATAACAAAATAATAGGTATAATATTCTTAGTATTATTCACCTTAACTATAGGATATACATTAACAGCAACAAAATCATGGTTTGGTGACATAAAAAACACAAACAATTATAAAACATTAAATGGAAAAAAATATTTAGAAAACAGCTTGATAATATATAAATTACCAGAATATGAAAAAGAATATTGCAATCAAGGCGCAACAACCAAAGATGATTTAAACATGATTAATTGGCTAAATAAAAATACAAACAAAAACGATATTATCATTGAGACATACGGGGATAGCTATACTAATTATAATAGAATATCTACATTTACAGGATTAGCAACCCCAATGGGATGGGAAACCCACGAATGGTTATGGAGAACAACTGATAATATTAATTCTATTCCTGAATCTGTATTTGAAAGAATGTCAGAAGTAGAATTATTTTATACATCACAAAATATAAAAGAACTAAAAAGAATAATTAAAAAATATGACATAAAATATATCATAATAGGATACAATGAAAGAATAAAATACACAGAAGGAGATAATAAATTACTTAATGAAGATATATTAAACGAATTAGGATCTGTAGCATATGAAACCAATACAAACAACTTAAAAAACAAATCATATATAATAAGAGTAAAAAGCAACTAACTTTTTACTCTTTTAAAGCTCTCTCTTCTTTACTTTTAAAGACTTTTATTATAAAATACTATTAAGAGGACAGTGGTTGTAATATGAAAAAAAACAATATTTTACCAGCAGATACATATGTAGTCATAAATAAAAGTATTATAGACACTGAAGACAGAAAAATATTAACAATGTTATATCAACCAGTAATAGGACCTCTACCAATAATGCTATATTTCTCATTATGGTCTGATTTAGATAAAACAGAATTAATATCAAAAGAATATACTCATCATCATTTAGTAACTAATATGCATCTATCACTAGAAGAAATAGAAGAATGTAGAAGAAAATTAGAAGCTATAGGGCTATTAAAAACTTTTTACAAAGAAGAAAACATAAATAATTATATTTATCAACTATATTCTCCAATAAAAGCTTATGATTTCTTTAACCACCCAATATTAAATATAGTCTTATATAATAATACAGGAAAAAAAGAATATGAAGAATTAAAATCATATTTTAAAATACCAAGAATAAATACTAATGGATATACAGATATAACAGCCTCTTTCTCAGAAGTATTTACCTCTGTACCACTAACCTCATATGATTTATTAAATGATGATATAAGGCAAAAAAATGTTTTAAAGTTAAATATTGATAGCAATTTTGATTTTGATTTCTTAATTACCTCTTTACCAAACAATATTGATAAAGAAAAAATATTTACTAAAGAAATAAAAGAATTAATCTTAGAGCTATCTTACCTATATGATTTAGATGTTATAAAGATGCAAGATATATTAATAAGCTGCATAAATGAAAAAAATACAATTAACAAAGAAGAATTAAGAAAAACATGTAGAAACTATTATCAATTTGATAATCATGGACTATTACCAAGTGTTGTATATAATTCACAACCAGAATATCTAAAAAAACCAGAAGGAGATACATCAAAAAGAGCCAAAATGATTTATACCTTTGAAACACTAAGGCCATATGAATTATTAAAAAGCAAAAATAACGGTTCCGAACCAACAGCAAGAGATTTAAAGCTAGCAGAAGACTTAATAATTAATTATGGACTAAAACCAGGGGTAGCAAACGTATTAATTGATTATATCCTAAAAACAAATAACAACAAATTAACCAGAAATCTAGCAGAAACTATCGCTGGGCAATGGCAAAGATTAAACATAGAAACAGTAGATGATGCTATGAGAGTAGCCGAAAAAGAACACAAAAAATATCATAAAAAAGAATCTACTACTAAATATAAAATAACTAAAGAAGAAAAAATACCAGAATGGTTTAATAAGGAAATAAAAAAACAAGAAGTATCAAAAGATAGTCTAGAAGAAATGCAAAATCTATTAAAGGAGTATAACTAAAATGAAAAGTATGAAAGAAGTATTAAAAGAAAATTATTCAGAAAATGAAATCAAATTAGAAAAATACTTTGATGATTCCTTAGAAAATAATAGTACCTTTAAAAAAATAGCAACCAAATTAAAATTACCAAAAGACTATCTAATGAAATACACAACCAAACTAGAAGATACTTCTAAAGAATTAGATAATTGTAAAAATTGCAAAAAATTATCAGAATGTAAAAATTCATACCAAGGATATGTATATTATCCTGAAGTATTAAACGATAATTTAGTATTTGATTATATACCATGTAAATATAAAAAAGAACAACTAGAAAAAGATAAATACAAAGAAAATATTTATTTATTTGAAATACCTAAAGAAATAAAAGAAGCATCTATGAAAAATATAGATTTAGATGATCCAGATAGATTTGAAGTAATAAAATGGCTAAAAAAATTCATAGATAATTATGAAAAGAAGGAAGAAAACCAAGGATTGTACCTAACAGGAAATTTTGGTAGTGGTAAAACATATTTAATATCAGCTTGTTTAAACGAATTAGCAAAAAAAGACCATAAAATAGCCATAATTTATTATCCAGAATTTTTAAGAAGCCTAAAAGAGTCTTTTAGTGATCCGGATGAATATAATAATAAATTCAAATTAATTAAAACTGTTGAATTATTATTAATAGATGATATAGGAGCAGAAACAATGACTGAATGGTCTAGAGATGAAGTATTAGGTACCATCTTACAATATAGAATGCAAGAAGGACTAACTACTTTCTTTACTTCAAATCTAACAATAAACGAATTAGAAGAACATTTTAGCGTTTCATCTAAAGGAGTAGAAAAAGTAAAAGCTAAAAGAATAATAGAAAGAATAAAATACTTAACCAAAGAAATAGTAATGGTTAGTAGCAATAAAAGAGAAAGAGAGGATTAAAATGGAAAAGAAACAAGATTTTATTGATGAAAAAGGAAATAATTCTGAAATGATAATAACATCTGAAGACAATCAAACAATTAATTTAAAGAAAAATTATAAATTACAAAGACCTGATAGTGATAATAAATATATGAAAAAAGGAGCAAAAGCTAAAGGAATATTAACTTCAGATATAGGCATTAAAAGTGAAGGATTTGCCCCTATATTTACCCTAGCCCTAATTATAGCATTAGGAGCAATAATTATAGCATTCATTTGTTGGAGATTATAATTAGTGTAATCTAATTTATTAGATACACTTTTTTAAAATAGAAAGAAGGATAATATGATCGAATTGTTAGAAAAATATGAAACAGGAAGTTCTGTTTCTTTAAGAGAAATGTTAGAAAGTCAACAAATAAGTAGTAATTTAGAAGTACCACTAGGCCAAGATAAAAATAAAAAAAATCATTATTTAGATTTTGAAAAAATTCCTTGCCTTTTAATAACAGGAGAAACTGGTAGTGGAAAAAGTGTTTTTTTAGATTCTTTAATAATTTCCTTATTACTAAGAAACTCTTCAAATAGTTTAAAATTCATTTTAATAGATCCCAAAAAAGTAGAACTAAACTATTATAGAGACCTTGACTACATAATAGGAGATATGCTAAGTGAACCAAAAGAAAGTAATAATGCTTTAAAAGTTGTAAAAACAGAATATGAAACAAGAAAGAATAATAATGAAGAATTTAATTCTAAATTACCTTGTTGGTTTGTAATAATAGATGAGTCTTGTGATTTAATGAAAGAAAAAACAAGCTTAAACATCCTAAAAAGTATGATTGAAGATTGTGATAAATTTGGAATTCACTTTATTATTGTAACTAATACCCCATATGAAGACCTTTTTGATAAAGATTTTATTGAAAGTATTGAAACAAAAATAACATTTGATCTAACAAGTAAAGCTGAAGCTAGTTGGATAGGAATAAGAGATAGTCAAGATTTACTAGCACCAGGTGAAGCAATAATGAGGAACAAAAAAGAAAAACTAGAAATAATAACCCCTTATATAAGTGACAAAGAAATAAAAAGAGTAGTAAATTTTATAAAAGAAAATTAACATTAAGGAGGTGTATCCTAATGAAATATACAGCACTACAAGTAAAAACTAGTTACTCAATATTACAAAGTTTAAACACCATAGAAAAACTAGTTAAAGAGGCTAAATCATTAGGATACACCTCTTTAGCTATTACAGACCATAATAACATGTTTGGAGTGCCAGAATTCTACCAAACATGTCTTAAATATGAGTTAAAACCCATAATAGGATTAGAACTAACTACAGAAGATAAAGATATCCTATTATATGCAATCAATAACAAAGGCTATAAAAACTTAGTAAAATTATCTACCATTGCATCAGAAAAAAATATAACAATAGATATATTATCTAAATATAAAGAAGATTTAATCCTAATAATACCATATCAATACTATAATGAAAAAATATTTAATTTATTTGAATATAAATATGTAGGTTATAAAAATAAAGAAGAACAAGAAAAAATAAAAGAAGATAAAGTATTAATAAATGATGTATCATATTTAAAGAAAAATGATTATAAGTATTTAGATTACCTATACATGATAAAAGAACTAAAAACCATAGGAGAATATGAATTAAATACCCATAAAGGAAAACATCTATTAACAGAAGAAGAAGTATTAGATTTATCCAATGAAAGAGATATAATAAATACTAATATCATAAAAGATATGTGTAATGTAGAATTAACTCATAATCCTAACTTATTACCAATCTATGATGAATCTAAAGAAGCCTATGAATATTTAAAATATCTATGCAATAAAGGACTAAAGAAAAGATTAAATAATGAAGTATCTAAAGTATATAAAGATAGATTAGATTATGAATTAAAAATAATTAATCAAATGAACTTCTGTAATTATTTCTTAGTTGTATGGGATTACGTAAAATATGCAAAATTAAATAATATTTTAGTTGGCCCAGGCCGTGGATCAGCAGCAGGAAGCCTAGTCAGTTATACCCTAGGAATAACAGATATAGATCCAATCAAATATAATTTATTATTTGAAAGATTCTTAAATCCTGAAAGAGTAACCATGCCCGATATTGATATTGACTTCGATAGTGAAAAAAGACAAGAAGTAATAAATTATGTAACAAAAAAATATGGAGAAAAAAAAGTAGCAGGAATAATTACTTTTGATACTCTAGCCGCTAAACAAGTAATAAGAGATATAGGTAGAATATTAGAAATAAGTATTACTGATATAGATAATATATGTTCTATCTTATCCCCTAGAGAAACATTAAAAGAAGCACTAAAAAACAACATTAAATTAAAAAGAATAATTGATAACGATATCAAATTACAAAAACTATATGATATAGCGATAAAATTAGAAGGATTACCAAGAAATATAGGAATTCATGCTTCAGGAATAGTAATGAGCAGAATAGATTTAGACGAAACAATACCTTTATATAAGAATAATAGAGGTATATATACAACATCTTACTCTATGAATTATCTAGAATCACTAGGCCTGCTAAAAATGGATTTCTTAGGCATATCTAATTTAACGCTTATAGCAGAAGTAATAAATAACATAAGAGAAAAAGAAAAATTAAATATAACATTTACTAATATTCCCTTAGATGATAAAAAAACCCTAGATTTATTCAAAAAAGCAGAAACAGATGGCATTTTCCAATTTGAATCCCCTGGAATAAGAAGATTCTTAGAAAAACTACAAGTGTCTTCATTTGATGATATAATAGCAGCTCTAGCACTATATAGACCAGGTGCTATGGATTATATAGATAATTATATAAGGAGAAAAGAAGGAAAAGAAAAAGTAGAATATTTAGATGAAACCCTAAAACCAATTTTAGAATCTACTTATGGAATAATTATCTATCAAGAACAAATCTTAGAAATAGCAAGAGTTTTTGCAGGTTATTCTCTAGGAGAAGCAGATATTTTAAGAAGAGCAATATCTAAAAAGAAAGAAGAAATACTAATTAAAGAAAAACCAAAATTTATAGAAAAAAGTATAAATAATGGTTATAGCAAAGAAACATCAGAAAAAATATATAACTTAATATTAAAATTTGCTAATTATGGATTTAATAAATCTCACTCTGTAGGATACGCCATAGTAGCCTATAAAATGGCTTTTCTAAAAACTTATTTCTTTAAATACTTTGAATCATCAATCTTAAATAACGTTATAGGAAATGAAGTAAAAACTAAAATTTATATTGAAGAAATAAAACAACACAACATAAAAATATTACCACCAAATATAAATCTAAGTACTGATAAATATGAAATAGAAGTAAAAGGAATAAGGGGTCCCCTATCCATAATAAAGAATATTGGAACATCAGTATCTAAAGAAATAATAAATAAAAGAAAAGAAAGACCATATAAAGATTTTATAGATTTTGTATGTAGAAATTATAGTACATCAATAAATAAAAAAACTATATTATCTCTAATTAAAGCAGGAGCCTTTAATTCCATGGAATATAACGAAAAAACACTTATAAATAACTTAGATAATATAATTAATTATGCCGAAATAAAATCAGATGCTGGATTAATAGAACTAGCACCTCCAGAATTAATAAAATATGAAGATTATAATCAAGAAGAGATAATAAACAATCAATTAGATTCCTTTGGCTTTTATCTAAGTGAACATCCAACTAATATGTATAAAAAGAATACTGATATATCAACCAAAGAAATAAACAAATATTTTGATAGAAATATAACAATGGTCCTATTAATAGACAGAATAAAAGAAGTAACTACTAAAAATAATGATATAATGGCCTTCCTAACAGCATCAGATGAATTTGGTAGTATATCTTTAACCTTGTTTCCTAAAACATATAAACAATATAATGATATAAAAAGAAAAAATATTATAAAAATTAAAGGACATGTAGAAAAAAGATATGATCAATATCAAGTAGTAGTAAATATATTAAAAGTATTAAAATAAAAAGAATATTGTGTATTCTTTTTTTAATAAAATAAATTAAAAGGATATCTATTAGGTTTATCTAGTTCAAAAAATATTTTTTCTTTAGTAATAGGATGCATAAATTCTATTCTCTTAGCGAATAAAGCAATACTAGTTTTCTTATCACTATTAGGATTATATCTAGCATCTCCTACCAAAGGAAAACCTCTAGAAGAAAATTGTACCCTAATTTGATGACTCCTACCAGTCTTTAAATATACTTCTACTAAACTATAATTATTAGCATAACCAATCGTTTTATATTCTAATTTAGCTATTTTACCATTCTCTTTATCAGTAACATAAGAAGTATTAGTCTTGCTCTCCTTGGATAAATAATCAATCATCTCTCCCCTACTATCAATATTTCCCTCGCATACACAAATATAAGTTTTCTTAAAAGTATGGTCAGATACTTGTTTGCTTAATCTAGAAGCAGCCTTACTAGTCTTAGCAAAAACCATAACCCCTCCTACAGGCCTGTCTAATCTATGAACAAGGCCCAAATAAACATTACCAGGCTTATTATATTTTTCCTTCAAATAATTCTTCAATATCCTAAGTAAATCCATATCCCCAGAACTATCCTCACAAACAGGAATATTTATAGGCTTTTCCACAACTAATAAATGATTATCTTCATAAATAACATTAATCTCTTGTAACTTTTCCATATATACCACAAGGTAGAACTAAATTATTCTCCTCAATAGGAAGAGCAATCTCACCAGTCTCTACCCTACTCCCTTCAAAAGTTAATTTTAAAATATTATTCAAAGAAGTTGGAGATACACCAGTAGTATAAGAATTGATCAATATAAAATCAAAATCTTTATCCATTATATCTTTTACTTTAAACAGTAATTCCTTTAAATTATCTTCAAGTCTCCATACCTCACCATTAGGACCCCTACCATAACTAGGAGGATCCATAATAACACCATGATAAGTTCTTCCCCTTCTCTTCTCTCTTTCTAAAAATTTAATAACATCATCCACTATAAATCTAATCTTATTATTCTCTAACTTACATAATTTCATATTTTCTTTAGCCCACTCTACCATACCATGTGCAGCATCAACATGAACGACTTCATTAGCACCGGCCATAGAGGCTGCCATAGTAGCACAACCAGTATAAGCAAATAAATTTAATACTCTAAATTCACTAATATTAGATTTCTTTATTCTATCCATAACATAATCCCAATTAACAGCTTGTTCAGGAAAAATACCAGTATGTTTAAAATTAGTAGGACTTACCTTAAATTTTAAATCTTTATAATTAATAGTCCAATAAAGAGGAATCTTGGACTTAAATTCCCAATTACCTCCCCCTTTATTACTCCTATGATAAAATCCATCCCATTCATTCCATATATCACTATTAGATTTATTCCATATTATTTGAGGATCAGGTCTTCTTAAAACATAATTACCCCATTTCTCTATCTTTTCTCCGTCTCCACTAGCAATACATTTATAATCTTTCCAATCATTACTAATATTAATCATATAATCCCTCTCTCAACAAAATAATTATAATATTTAAACCATAAAAAATCAAATAAAACAATGTAAAATAAATTATAAAACATTGACACCAGCTACCAAAGAATATATTATTAAGATAGAAGGTGAGTATATGAGCAAAGATGAAACAAAAGAAATAAGAAGAATAAAAGAACTATATGGAAACAAAATGGGAAATTTTTGCAAAAACAAACTCCAAAAGGTAACCGAAAAAGGAGAAGGCTTATTATTAAAAACACTTTCAGAAAAATTTGGACCAAATAAATTTTTACATGATGATCTAGAAAGTCAAGAATTATTAGATGATTTTGTAGAATATATTGAAAACCTTGCTGGAATAGAAGTACCGGACATTATAGAAACACAAAAAACAGTAAGAGAACTGTTTGATGAAATTGGTTATGATTTTTATGAATGCCATACCGAAGAAGATATCCAAAGTTTTAGAAAATATTATGATAGAAGAGGAGAAGAATATAAAGAGTATCATAATGGAATTCCCCGATATGTAGGAGAAGAGTTATGTACCTTTAGTGGTGGAAGGCTTGCGTCACATCACGTTTTTTGGGTTGTAAAAAGAGGAGCAGAAAATATAAAAAGAAAAGAAAATCCTAAAAGGCAAGATGAATATGGGACATCTGTAATGAGCATTCAATTCACAAGAGAAGGACACAAATTATCAATAAAAAATAGATATAATCATGGCCTTGAAAAAGAGAATCCAGACGAAACATTTAACAGTGATGTAGATAGAATCAATCCCGGCTTATCTGGTGCCTTTGCAAGAGAATATGGTTTAACATACGAAAAAAAGAAAAACGCATTTGAAAGTGGAAAACCATTTTTAGGCTATATAAAAGCAAAAGATGGAAAACTATATAAAGTTAATTCTTTTTTGGGCTCAATTTATTTCTGCCCTGATAATGTCATTATAAAAGAAGGGGAAGCAATCAAACTAGATAAAAGCAGATATATAGTAATGGATGGCTATATATACGATAAAGTAGAAGCAAAAATGATTAATTATGAAACACCCCCAGAGCTTAGAGATTGCTTTGTTGACGGTTTTCAAGATTTAGATAAAAGAATAAAAGATGAAGATGGTAAAGAATATAAAACAACATTTAATGAACAAAAAAATAAAGAAACAGGGGTAAGAACAATAACCATTACTCCCCCAAAAAAAGAACCAATAATAATAGAAATTGACAAATATGGAAGAATAATTTCTTATAGCAATCCTAATATAACCAAAATAGGCTCTAATTTCATGCGTTTTTGCGAGACACTAAAAAAAATAGACTTACCAAATGTAACTGAAATTGGGGATGATTTCATAGGTTTCGGAAGTTCCTTAGAAAGTATTAATATGCCAAAAGTTAAAACTATTGGCAATAACTTTTTAAGTACTCTCTTTGGCAATGATACATTAAAGGAATTAAGATTACCGGAATTAGAAAGTGTTGGTTCATCTTTTTTAGCATCAAATACCGTTATTGAAACCATTGATTTACCTAATTTGAAACATGTCGGAACATTTTTTTTGGGTTCAAGCCTTAGGCAGAAGAAAGAAGAAAATGATAACTCCCCAACATATGAAGAAGAAAAAATGGTAGCAAACAACAAAAAATTAAAAATAGTAAACACCCCTAAATTAGAAGATATAGAAATATTACAAAAAATAAAAGAGATTTTAATCTTAAACAATCCAGAGATAAGAAAAGAAATAGAAAGTCCCACTCTAACCTCAGAAATAGGAAAAGAAGTAGAAAGTCCTGTACCAGCCCCAGAAATTAAAATTCAAAATATCGAAAAAAAGGAAAAGAAAAGTTTTATTAAAAATTTAAGGATATATCAATTTATAAAAAAGAAAATAGCATTATATAAAAATAGAAAAAAATTAAAAATAAAAGAAGGTGAAGAATATGTTGAAGAAGTTGGAAATAATAGGCGTAGATAATTATTTATATACATTAAAAGATGAACAAAATAAAACATATCAAATACAATTTGAGTTTTATGATCTCGAAACAATGCCTAATATAGGAGATTACATTACAATGCCAAAAGAATTATTAGATGAAAACTATATTGATTACAGTATATTTTATGCTTTTGGAGATGTAAATTGTTCTGGAAGAAAGAATCCATCACCTCAAGAAATAATTTATGTAACTAATAATAAAAATCAAACAAAAACCCTAAAAAGATTATATGGATAATAAAAGACATTGTTTATTCAATGTCTTTTTATTTTAAATCTTTTTTTACATATTCTTCTCTCATTACTGAAATCATTCTAATAATAAAATCTAAATCACTACTAAGTAAATGCTTACATTCCTCATTAATAATCTTTATCTTTTCACTATCATTATCAGTAGATTTATTCATATCCATTAAACTTGCAACATCAACTTTAAAGAAATCAGCTAATCTCTTAATAATAGATAATGTAGGTTCAGACTTACCAGTTTCTATTCTAGATAAATAATTTCTATTTATTTTAAGTAATATAGCTAAATTCTCTTGTGAAATATTATGATTCTTTCTTAATAATTGAACCTTTTTTCCAAAATCCATAAAAACACCTCTTTAATAACTAAACTAATTATAAATAAATAATAATAAAACAAAAACAACATGTAAAATATTTTAACCATCTTGATAATATTATTACCAATATAATGAATAAATATTTAAAAAATAACAAATATAATTTGACATACTATAATAAAAGTGCTATATTATAACCAGCACGAAGGTGTTTTTATTTTAGGTAAATATCTGTAAGGAGGAAAAATGAAAAATATATTTAAAGCCATAGGTAGATATTTTAAAGGTGTAAAAAAAGAAACAGGAAGAATTAGATGGACAACAGGAAAAGATTTAGTTAAGTATTCTATAACAACAGTTGCATTTATGTTATTCTTGGGATTATATTTTTATGGAATAGACTGGCTAATTGCTTTATTAAGGAGAGCTATCTAATGAAAAAAGAATGGTATGTAGTAAATACCGTAAGTGGGTATGAATATAAAGTAAAAGAAAAACTTGAAATGATGATAAATTCAATGGAATTACATAAAAATATATATAGAGTAGTAGTTCCTGAACAAAAAATAGTAGAAGTAAAAAACGGTGTAAAAAAAGAAAAAGTAAAAAAGATGTTTCCAGGATATGTATTAATAGAAATGGTTATGTCAGATGAAGCATGGTATATCGTAAGAAATACCCAAGGAGTAACAGGATTTATTGGTTCTTCAGGAAAAGGAGCTAAACCAATTCCTTTATCACCAGCAGAAGTAGATAAAGTTCTAAATTCTATGGGATTAAGTAGAATAGATGCTTCCAAAGAATTAGAAACAGGTAAAAAGGTTAAAATTTTATCTGGACCATTCCAAAATATGACTGGTAAAATAATAAGTGTTGATATGAAAACACAAAAAGTAAATATTAGTGTTGACTTATTTGGTCAAGAGACAAATGTTGAAGTAGATTTATCAGATATTGAAGCCTAAATAAAAAAATCTAAAAAAATAGTTGAAAATAAAGAGAAAGTATGATAATATTATAACCGCAACCAGAAACAGGTTTAATAGTGGGAGGCAAAGAAGAGCGCGGACAGCCTTTGCTTGTCGTCTGAACCACTCGCGAAAAAATATTATAAATAATGGAGGTGTTTTTCGTGGCAAAAGAAATAGCAAAAGTAATTAAATTACAAATCCCTGCCGGAAGAGCAACACCAGCTCCACCAGTTGGAAC
>CAZRJK010000008.1:0-64436 GCA_964600615.1 uncultured Muribaculaceae bacterium
CTTTTGAAAAGTTACCTAAGAAAGAAGTAATTGGTTTAAAGAAGGAATATGATAAATTAAATAAGAATTTATGTGGTATTCGTGAAATGACTAAGTTACCTCAAGCAGTTATTATTGTTGATTCTATTAAGGAAGAAAATGCTATTAAGGAAGCACATAAGTTAGGTATTCCTGTATTTGGTATTATTGATACTAATTGTGATCCTGATTTAGTAGATTATGTTATTCCTGGTAATGATGATGCTGTTAGAGCTATTAAAGTTGTTTTAGGATCTTTAACTAATGCTATTGTTGAAGTTAATGGTGGTACTATCGTTGATTATGTTACAGAAGATGATAGTAAAAAGAGTGCTAGATTTGAAAAGAAAGAATCTAAGAAGGAAGTAAAGAAAGAAATTAAAGCTACTGAAAAAGTAGAAAAGAAAGTTAAAAAAGAAGAAAAAATTGAAGAGCCAGTAATTGATGATGTCGTTGAAGCTAAGTTAGATTTAAGTATTTTAACTGTAGTTGAATTAAGAGATTTAGCTAAGAAAAAAGGTATCAAAGGTTATTCTAAAATGAAAAAAGATGAATTAATTGAAAGTTTGAAATAGAAAGTGGGTAATATGTATGATTAGTGCAAGTATGGTTAAAGAATTAAGAGAATCTACTGGTGCTGGAATGCTTGATTGTAAGAAGGCATTAGAGGCTTGTGATGGTAATTTTGAAGAAGCAGTTAATTGGTTAAGAGAAAAAGGTATTTCTAAAGCACAAAAGAAGGCTTCTAGAATAGCTGCTGAAGGTTTAGCTTATGCTAAAATAGATGGTAATAAAGCAGTTATAGTTGAAGTTAATTCAGAGACTGATTTTGTTGCTAAGAATGAAGAATTTAAAGGATTAGTTACTTTAATTGCTGATACTTTAATTGATAGTGATGCTAAGAGTGTAGAAGATGCTTTAAAAATAGAAGTAGATGGTAAGAGTATTGAAGATATTATTACAGAAAAAACTGCTACTATTGGAGAAAAAATTACTTTAAGAAGATTTGAAATTGTTAATAAAGAAGATTCACAAATATTTGGTACATATTCTCATATGGGTGGTAAGATTGTTACTTTAACTGTTATGGAAGGTGATGATGCTGAACTTGCTAAGGATATTGCAATGCAAGCTGCAGCTATGAGACCTGAATATTTAGATAAAGATTCTGTTCCTGAAGAAAGAGTTGAAAAGGAAAGAGAAATTCTTACTGAACAAGCTAATAATGAAGGAAAAGATTCAAATAAGATTCCTATGATAGTAGAAGGAAGAATAAATAAATTTTATGAAGAAGTATGTTTAGTTGATCAAGCATTTATTAAAGAGAACAAAATGAAAGTATCTAAATATGTAGAATCTAAAAATAGTAAAATAATTAGTTTTGTTCGTTATGAAGTTGGTGAAGGAATGGAAAAAAGAGAAGAAAACTTTGCTGATGAAGTAATGAAACAAATTAATGGATAATTAAAAGGACGATTAATCGTCTTTTTATTATATAAAAAATGATGAAACAATTAATTTATATATATTTCAATCAACCATTAATATGTTACTTATTAGTTAAAAAACGTCTTTTTTTTTTTTTTTTTTCAGTATAATTAAGTTAACATAGATTATAGTAGGTAGGTGTAATATGAAGGATAGTAAGAAAATATTATATATAGTAGTATCTATAATAACTCTAATAATAACAATAACAGGTTCTACCTATGCATACTTTGCCTTATCAACAAGTAATAATAATGCTATAACAGGTACAACTGCCGATGTAGGACTTACATTAACAGTAACTAAACTAAAACCCAATACTAATACTACTGATTACTTAGTACCCCAATTAGAAAGTGCTTTAGGAACTGCTATTAATAATACTAATAATTGTAAAGATGCTAATACCAATACAGTATGCCAAGTATATAAAGCAACACTAACTAATACAGGTACAGCTAATGCTAAACTAAAAGGAACTATAACATTTAATAACGTAAATAATCTTCCTAACTTAAAATGGAAATTAATAACAGATGCTACAACACTAGGAAGTAATCCCACTAATAATGCTACATCTTCTAGTTCAACCTTTGTAGCAGAAGCTAATCTAAATCCTAACCAATCTATAGATTATTACTTTGTCGTATGGATAAATGAAACAGGATCAGAACAATCAGATAATGGTTCTTATACAGGATCAATTACCTTCACCTCAGCCAATGGTACAGGAATAACCTCAACAATAGGAGCGGCTTATTCAGGAACCAAGTATACAGTAAACGTTCCAGATGATTGGGATAACTGGACAACATCAAATCTAAAATTAGTATGGATAGGTAGTACTATACCAAGTGGAGTAACACAATATGATACACCAGCCCTAGCAATGTCAGCATTTAGTAATAAACCATTCTATTTAAAACATACAATAGCAAACGATATAGTAACAGAAAGTTATGTAGAGTTTGTAGTAACACCAGAGATGGCATCAGCCAACTCAGGAATGACTGCCGGAACATACACATTAAGAGGAGATAATATGTACGAATATGATGCTAACCAAGATGATTGGGTATGTAAAAGTGAATATGTTGATTCCAATACTGGAGATTGTATGACAAGTGCTTATTATACAAGCAATGTAAATGTATTAAAACAAGCCTTTGGAGAAAATAGTGGATATTGTACTGGTTTTACTAGTTCTTCCTACGTGAACTGCGACGTGTCGGGGCTTAGCACGGGCGCCGATTCGTTTGGCAGCGTGGGCGCACACGATGACTCTGCGAACTGCTACGTGGAGAGTGATGGCGGTTCGTATTGCGGCAAGGAGGGGTAGCCCCGCTCTCGTGCTGTTGGGTCACCCAGCGAGGACCGGTGGGTCCATCTAGAAGTCTCAAGTCCTCATCCACTTGACGGAAGTCAAGTGGTAATGGTGCCGAACGAGTGACTACGAGTGTAGGCACGAGAAAAGATATTACAATTTAAATTATTGCTTTACATAATAATATGTAAAATTATAATTTGTGATTATTTTATATAAATTTTTAGTTTGGTAATAAAAAGTATACAGAAATTTTTCTTTTGCAGATATATTGTATCTAAATGCTATGGTTTGGGTACTTTTTGGTATGTTAATTAATGCAGAAATTAAATTTTGGTAATTTGTTTTAATAATAGTTATTTGATAATATCACCTTGAGGGAGGTGATATTATCAGAACTGAAATACCAAGTTTATCTTATAATGCTATGTTTAAAGCTGTATTTTCTAATAATAAATATATATTATCTAAATTAGTAGAAGCTATACTTGATTATTATAAAATAGATTTAGATATTAAAGATAAGGAATTAATTATTAAGAATAATGAATTACCACTTGATAATTATCAAGATAAACAACTAATATGTGATTATATTATTAAGATTGATAAAAATACTGAAATAAATATAGAAGTTAATAGATCTAAATATATTGGAGTAACTGAAAGAAATTTAACTTATAGTTTTAAAATTTTTTATGATCATTTTAAAAGTGGTGATAAATATGATAAGTTTAATAGATATACTTTATTGCAAATAAATTTTAATAATTATAGTAATCCTAATGGTAAAAATATAAATAGATATTATATGATTGATATAGATGATATAGAAAATATGTTATCTAATAGTTATAGTTTAATGAATATAGATATTGCAAGTTGTTATAAATTAGTATATAATAATGATAATTTGAAAGAAATATCTGATCTAGAGAAATGGTCTGCAATAATTGGTTGTGAATATTTAGAAGATATATCTTTTATATTAGAAAAAGGATTGATATCTATGAATAAAGAAGAAAAAGAAAAGTTAATAAAAGAAATTAAAGAAAAAGCAAAAGATAAGGAAATATTAGAAGCTGTTAAATTAGAAAATACTATGGAAGATCGCTTTAAAATGATTGAAGATTTGGCATTAGAAACTGGTTTACAGCAAGGAATTGAACAAGGAATTAAGCAAGGAATTGAACAAAAAACTGTTGAATTAATAATGAATATGATTGTAAACAATATAGATTATGATACTATATCTAAAATAACTTCTAAATCTATTGAAGAAATAAAAGAGATAGAAAAATCTATTAAAGATTAATTTATCTTTTTTTATTTATGTCTTTAAAAATATTTGATTTTGTTATAAACTATATATTATATGTAAGGAGAGTGAGTTATGATACCTGTTAAGCCTAAGGATGTTACTTGGACAGATGAACAATGGGAAGTTATATATGAGGATGGTAAAAATATTATTGTATCTGCTGGGGCAGGTTCTGGTAAAACTGCTGTTCTTACGGAGAGAGTTATTCGTAAATTGAGAGATGGTGTTCATGTAAATGAATTATTAATTCTTACTTTTACTAAGGCTGCTGCTTCTGAGATGGAAGATAGGATTAGGAAAAAAATAAAGAAGATTCCTGAATTAAAGAATGAACTTAATTTACTTAATTCTGCTTATATTACTACTTTTGATAGTTTTGCTTTATCTGTTGTTAAGAAATATAATTATTTACTTAATGTTAGTGATAATATTTCTATTATTGATAATGGGGTTATTAATATAGAGAAGAATAAGATAATGGATGAATTGTTTTTAGAGTTATATAAGAGTAAAGATGATAAGTTTCTTAATATGATTAAGTCTTTTTGTGTTAAGGATGATAATGATATTAGGAATTATATTATGAATATTAGTGATAAGTTAGATTTGTTATCTAATAAATATGAATATTTAAATAATTATATGGGTAATTATTATTGTGATGAATATGTAGATGATTGTGTTAATAAATATATATCTATTATAGATAATAAGATTAATTTAATTCGGGATATTGTTACTGATATTAGTTATATTGATAGTGATTTTAGTTCTAAATTAAATGATAGTTTATTAGTGTTATATAATTATTCTAATTATGATGATTTGGTTACGAGACTTAATGTTAAATTACCTATAGTTCCTAGGGGTAGTAGTGATGAATTAAAAGAATTAAAGGCTTCTATTAGTGATTGTATTAAAGATATTAAATCTTTATGTTGCTATGATAGTGTTTCTGAGATTAAAGATTATATATATAATACTAAGGATATAGTGGAAGTTATTGTTAAGATAATTTTAGAGTTTAGTAAGAGAGTTTATAGTTATAAGAAAAGATATAATAGTTATGAATTTAATGATATTGCTATTATGGCTATTGATGTTGTTAAGAATAATAAAGATGTTAGAGAAGAGTTGTTAAATAATTTTAAAGAGATAATGATTGATGAATATCAGGATACTAATGATTTGCAAGAAGAATTTATTTCAATGATTAGTAATCATAATGTATATATGGTTGGTGATATTAAGCAGTCTATTTATAGATTTAGAAATGCTAATCCTTATATATTTAAAAATAAATATGATAAATATAGTGTTAGTGATATTGATAGAAAGATAGATTTGAATAAGAATTTTAGGTCTAGAAGTGAAGTAATTAATAATATTAATACGATGTTTAATTTAATTATGAGTGATAATATAGGGGGAGCTGATTATTTAGCTAGTCATCAGATGATATTTGGAAATAATGCTTATAATAAAGAGTCTGTTAAACATTCTAATGATATGGATATATATTGCTATAATTATGATAAGGATAGTATTTATAGTAAGGAAGAGATAGAAGCTTTTATTATAGCACGTGATATATTAGATAAATATAATAATAAGTATCAGGTATTTGATAAAGATGAGGGTGTTTTAAGAGATATTAAATATAGTGATTTTTCTATAATAATGGATAGATCTAGTAGTTTTGATTTATATAAGAGAGTATTTTCTTATTTTGGTATTCCGGTTAGTATCTTTAAATCTGAAAAGATGAATGATAATGATGATGTTAATGTTATTAGGAATTTAATTAGATTTATTATTAAGATTAGAGATAAGGAATATGATGTAGAATTTAGATATTTGTTTATTAGTATTATGAGAAGTTTTTTATATGATATAGATGATGATGTTATATTTGATTATTTTGTTAATAATAATTTTTATGATAGTAATTTATATAATAAATGTTTAAATATAAGTAAGAAAATAGATTATATTACTGTTCATGAGCTATTAGATGTTATTGTTAATGAATTTAATTATTATGAGTGTTTAATTACTATAGGTAATATTAATAATAATATTATTAAGTTAGATAAGATATATGATTTAATATATAATTTAGAGGGATTAGGATATGATATTAGAGCTTTTTCTTCTTATTTAATGGAAGTTACTAGTAATGATTATTCTATGGAATATGATGCTAGTTCTTTAGATAATGATGCGGTTAAGATTATGACTATTCATAAGTCTAAAGGATTAGAATATCCTATATGTTATTTTAGTGGTTTATATAAGAAATTTAATATTAGTGATTTAAAAGAAAAGTTTTTATATGATAAAGAGTATGGTATAGTAGTTCCTTATTTTAAAGAAAATATGGGGATAGGTGAGACTATATATAAAGATTTAGTTAGAGATAGATATTTAAATGATGAGATAAGTGAGAAGATAAGATTGTTTTATGTGGCTTTAACTAGAGCTAGAGAAAAGATAATTATGGTTAAACCTTATAGTGATAAGGTTAATGATAATTGTAATTTATCTGATAATATAAAGAGTAATTATAGGTCTTTTGATGATATATTAAATTCTATATATTTTAGTATAAAAGATAATTATGTTAATGTAGATATAAATAAATTGGGTTTAACTTATGATTATAAATTAATTAAAGTGGGTAATTATAAAGATAGTATTGATAAGTGTGATATTAAGTTAGATGTTAAGGAATTAGATATTGATAATGAGATTATTAATTCTAATAAGTTTTCTAAGAATGTTAATAAGCTTATTGATAGAGATGAATATAATAATATGTTATTAGGTACTAAGATGCATGAGATATTAGAATTAATAGATTTTAAGAATCCTAATTATGATTTAATTGATAATGAGTTTTATAAAGATATTGTGAAAGATTTTTTAAAACAAGATATTGTTAAAGATATAGATAAAGCTAAAATATATAAAGAGTATGAATTTATATATGAAGAAGATAATAATAAATATCATGGTATTATTGACTTAATGTTAGAGTATGATAAATATATAGATATTATTGATTATAAGTTAAAGGATACTACTGATGATAATTATATTAAACAATTAAATGGATATAAGAATTATATTAAATCTATTAGTAATAAGAAAGTTAATATATATTTATATTCTTTACTAGATAGAAAAGTAGTTAAGTTAGATTAAAAAAAGATAATGTTTATTATCTTTTTTATTTTGTTAAGAAATTCATTACTAAATCTATTAGTATTTCTTTTTCTTTAGGATTAGATTGAGCTATTAATAAGGTTATTGCTACTAATGTATTATTATCAATTATTTGTTTATTATCTTTATATAGAATATTATAATAATTTAGAAAGTATATAAATAAAGTTGCTGCTATTCTTTTGTTACCATCTATAAAGACGTGGTTTTTAGTTATTAAATATAGAAAATTAGCTGCTTTTTCTTCTATAGTAGGGTATAAATCTTTGCTATCAAATGATTGATAGATAGTTTCTATTATTTCTTTTAATCCTTCATTTCTTTCTAGGGCAAATAATTTGCTTTGATTATTAAATTTTAATTTATTAATTATATTTAGACAATCTTCATATTTTATTTTGTTATCATTTTTTGTTCCTTTGGGATTAGTAATTATTTTGTGATCATAGTTATCTAATAAATTTAGAGCATCTTTATAATTATTTATTACTTTAATTATATCTTGGGCTTCATTATTATTTAATTCGTTATCTATTCTTCCTGCTATATCTATTAATTTAACTGTTTTTTCTAAATAATCTAATCTTTTTTGATTAATTGCATATCCTTTTAATAAGTAATCTTTTAGTACTTTGTTAGCCCATTTTCTAAAGACTATTCCATTTTTCGATTTAACACGGTAACCAATAGAAATAATCATATCTAAATTATAATATTCTATATTACGTTTTATCTCTCTTTTTCCTTCTTTTTGAACTGTTGCAAAAAATGCAACAGTTGAATTATCTAATTCTTCTTCTAATGCATTTTTAATATGTCTTGAGATTACTGATTTATCTCTATTAAATAGATTACTCATTTGTTCTAATGATAACCATACTGTTTCATCTTTCATATTTACTTCTAATTTGATATTTTGATTTTCAAATAATATTATTTCATTTTTCATATTTTTTTCTCCTTGTTATTAATTTATTATTTTACAATAGCTTGTCCTTAGATTTTAAGAAACCTATAATTAACTAATGTGTAATTAATATATATTATTTTGACTCTTATTAATAAGTAGTTCTTTATTTTAGTAATTCATATTTACCTCCTTTAATATTATTATTCGACATTAATATAAGAAATCCTTTTTATTTTGGAAAATATTTTTATTTTTTGCGAACAAATGTATTTATTAATTAATTTAGTGTTAATTAACTATACATTTGTTTTTATATGGTTATAATGATATTGATATTTAAAGCAATGCAACTTGGGAGGAAATATGTCTAAAGTTGTATTAGAATGTGAAAATTTATGTAAAAGATTTAAAGGTAAGGAATTGGTTAGTGATGTATCTTTTTCTTTAAGAGAGGGAGATATTATGGGATTTATTGGACCTAATGGTGCTGGGAAGACTAGTACTATTAAGCTTATATTAGGATTATATAGACTTAATTCTGGTAGTGTTAAGATATATGGTTATGATTTGTCTAAAGAGTATGTTAAGGCTATTAGGAATGTAGGTGCTATTATAGAGAATCCTGATATGTATATGTATTTATCTGGTTATGAGAATTTAATGATTAGTGCTAAGTTATATAATATTAGTAAGGATAGAGTAGATGAAGTAGTTAGGTTAGTTAATTTAGAAAAGAGAATTCATGATAAGGTAAGTAAGTATTCTCTTGGTATGAGGCAAAGATTAGGTATTGCTCAAGCAATACTTCATAATCCTAAAATACTTATTTTAGATGAACCTACTAATGGGTTAGATCCTGAAGGTATTATAGAATTAAAGCTATTATTAAAGAATCTTGCTAGTAAGGGTATGGCTATTATGGTATCTAGTCATATATTAAGTGAATTAGAATCTTTTTGTAATATTGTTTGTATTATTAATAAAGGAAAAGTTATTAATTGTGGAGATATTAATAAATTAGTTAATATTTCTAATAATAGTTATTTAATAGAGGTTAATAATACTTTAGTTGATTTAGATAATTATAGTGTTGTTGATGATAAGCATATTAGGGTTAATGTTAATGGTAAATATTTAAATAGAATAATTAAGAAGCTTATTAAGAATAATATTCATATTTATGAAATAAAAAAAGAAGTATTATCTTTAGAGGAGATATTTATGTCTTTGGTGGGAGGTAATACTATTGATTAGGTTAATTTTAATTGAATTAAAGAAGATATTTATGCATAAGAGTATATATTTTATATATGGAATAATATTTGTTTTTTGTTTATTTAATAATATATTTTTTAGTTTAGATTATGATAGTGATGGTAGATATAAGTATGAAGAAGGTATTGATATTAATAATACTATTAGTGATTTAAAGAAGGAGTTAAAGAAATATAATGTTAATAATAAAGATGATTTAAATATATATGTTACTACTAAAAGTAAGTTAGATATGTATAATGATATGGTTAAATATGATAAGAATTCATGGCAGTATATTAAATATAATGATTATATGTATGATGTTATATATAATGTTAATTATTATACTTATATAGATAAAAATAGTGATAAATTAAGGGAAGAGAAGGATAAGTATAATAAGTATGTTAATTATTTTAAGGATAATAATTATAAGTATTTTATTGATAAAGAGAAGAAGGATATAGAAGATAAGATAAAAGAAATAGAGAATAGTATTAACGATACTAAGGATAAGGAATTAATTAATAATCTAAATGAAGAATTAACTAATTATAAGAATAATTTATTAATTATTAATTATAGAATTAATGAAGATATTAATTATGGTAATAATTATTTAAATAGGGCTTTAATTAGTTATGGAGATAGTATTAATAAGAAATATAATTATGATAAGAAGAAGTTAAGTTATGATGAAAAGTTAGAATATAATAGAATTATTAATGATATATATGTTAATAAATATATTGTAGATAATAAGGTTAATATTAATAAAGAAAATAGTCTTTATAGTGGGCTTAAGAATATTAGTTTGGATTATGAATTATTTATAGTTATTATTATTCTTATGATATCTGTTATGATGGTAGGAGATGAGTTTAATAAGGGGACAATTAAATTATTGTTAGTTAAGCCTTATAAGAGAAATACTATACTTGTTAGTAAGATATTTAGTGGTGTTGTTGTAATTATTATGACTTTATTATTTCTGATTATATGTGAATTTATACTGGGAGGAATGATTAATTCTTTTGATAGTGTGAAGATGCCTGTAGTTATATATGATTTTAATATTGATAAGTTATTTACATATAATATATATAAATATATATTTATTAAGATATTAGTTAGGTTACCTATGTTTATATTTATATTGTTATTTAGTATTTTACTTAGTGTTATTAATGGTAATAATATTTTTAGTTTTGCTGTAGGAATGATTATTTATTCGTTTTCTTCTGTTATTAATAATTTGATTATATATAATAATATTAAGATACTTAAATATGTATTTACTTTGAATTGGGATTTTAGTAATTATTTATTTGGGGGTATTAGTAATTTTAAGTATCTTTCTTTAAAAAGTTCTATCTTTATATATGTTATTTATGTTATAATAATATTAATTATGATGTTAATTAATTTTAATAAAAAAGATATAAAAAACATTTAGAAGGGGTGTATTATGTTAAATACTATTAGACTTATGATTACAGGAGTACTTCCTGATGTTTGGCCTATTATAATTATTATTACTGTTATAGCGTGTTCACTTCGTATAGCGTATCTTGTTAATAATAATAAGGATTTTTGTTTTTATAAAGAATTATTTATGTTAGTATTTATTCTTTATGTTATGTGTTTATTTGAGGTTGTTACGGTTCAAGATTATAATTATGGTTTATCTAATTTTATTCCCTTTCATGAGATATTTAGATATGAGATAGGGTCTAGATTATTTGTTAAGAATATTTTTGGTAATATATTACTATTTTTACCTTATGGTTATTTTACTACTAGTTATGTTAATAATAAGAAGGTTTGGCCTACGATTTTACTTACAGTTATAATATCTATTACTATTGAAATAGTACAGTTAAATATTGGAAGAACTTTTGATATTGATGATGTTATTTTAAATACTTGTGGTGGTATGCTTGGCTTTTATTTATATAGGCTTATGGATACTATTAGTGATCATTTACCTAAGATATTTAAGACGGAAGGTTTTATTAATTTTTTTGTAGTAGTTGTATTAATAATTGTAATTATATTTTTATTTAATATTAATTTAGTAAATCTTATTCAATAGAAGGGAGTATATATGTTTGAAATAATTAATAATACTGATAATGAAATATCTGAGCTAGAATTTTTAGATGGTTATGTTAAATATGTGTGTAAGAAGTTAAAAATAGAAGAAGCTATATTTAATATTATTTTTGTTAGCAATGAAGAGATACATAGGATAAATAAGGAATATCGTGGTGTTGATAGGGAGACTGATGTTATTAGTTTTGCTTTGGAGGATGGAGAGGATGTTAGTAAGAATCCTATTAGAGTATTAGGTGATATTTATATTGCTATAGATGTAGCTTATAATCAGGCTTTAGAATATGGTCATTCTAGAAAGAGAGAAGTTTGTTTTTTGGTAACACATGGTATTTTACATTTACTTGGATATGATCATATGAATGAGGATGATGAAAAAATAATGTTTGATAAACAAAAGGAGATATTAGAGGGATATGAAGTTTTTAGATAAGATATTTAGAAGAAGAAAGAATATATTTTTGGCTACACAAGGTAAGTCAAAGTTTTCTGTTAGTGTAGGACATGCTCTTGCTGGTATTGATTATGCTATAGATCATGAGAGAAATGTTAAGATAGAGATATTATTTGGAATAATGGTATCTATTGCTGGTTTTTTATTTCATATTTCTATTTTTGAATGGTTAATTATATTACTTACTATTGCGATGGTTATTACTTTAGAATTTGTTAATACGGCAATAGAGAGAGTTGTGGATTTAGTTACTACTGATTATAAGGAATTAGCTAAAGCTGCTAAGGATGTAGCTGCTGGTGCTGTTCTTGTTATGAGTTTATTTTCAGTTATAATTGGTATTGTTATATTTTTGCCTAAGATATTGGCACTATTTATTTAGGAGGTATTATGAAGGATAGATTGATTAAGTTATTAAATAATAGTTATGCACCTATTTCACATTTTAATGTTAGTTCTGTGGTAGTTCTTAAGGATGGTAATTCTTTTGAAGGTGTTAATGTGGAGGATGCATCTACTAGGGCTGGTACTTGTGCGGAGAGGAATGCTTTGTTTGCTATGATAACTGCTGGATATAAAAAAGGCGATGTTAAGGAAATAAATTTAATGCTTTCTTCTGGTGAGTTTGGGACTCCTTGTTTTGTATGTAGGCAAATGATTAGTGAATTATGTGATAAAGATGTTATAATCAATTGTTATAATTCTATGGGTGAAGTTAAGAGTTTTACTGTTGAAGAATTATGCCCTTATCCTTTTTCAGAGGATGATTTAAAATGAGAAGTGGTTTTGTTAGTATAATAGGTAGACCTAATGTTGGTAAGAGTACCTTACTTAATAGTATTATTGGTAAGAAGATAGCTATTACTTCTGAAACAGCACAGACTACTCGTAATATGATTCAGGGTATATATAATGATAAGGATATGCAAATTGTATTTGTTGATACTCCTGGTATTCATAAACCTAAGCATAAATTAGGTACTATTTTAAATGAACAGGCATATTATTCTATCAATGATGTTGATGTTATATTATTTTTAGTATCTGCTAATGAAAAGTTTGGTACTGGTGATAAGTTTATTTTAGATAAGTTGAAAGATATAGATAAACCTGTTATATTGGTAATTAATAAGATAGATAAGATTAGGTATGAGGAATTACTTCCAATGATTGATAGTTATAAGGGATATTATCCTTTTAAGGAGATTGTTCCCATATCTGCTATTAATAATAAGAATATAGATGAACTTATTAAGTGTATTAGTAATTATTTAACTGATGATGTTAAATATTATGATGATGATACTGTTACTAATGTTAGTGATTCTTTTATTATTTCAGAGTTAATTAGGGAGAAAGTATTATATTTAACGCATGAAGAGATACCTCATTCTGTTACTTGTGTTGTTGATTTAATAGAAGAGGATAAAAATAATGTTAGTATTAGTGCTTCTTTAATTGTAGATAGAGAAAATCTTAAAAAGATACTTATTGGTAAGAATGGATCAATGATTAAGAAGATAGGTACTAATGCTAGGCATGATATTGAAGAATTATTAAATAAAAAAGTTTATTTGGATTTAAGGGTAAAGGTTATAGATAATTGGCGAGATAAAGAATCTTTTTTAAATAAGGAATTGGGTTTAAATAATTTTAATGAATAAATAGTTTAAATCTAGTACAATATTTTATTGGTGATGTTATGAATAAGAAAGATATATGGTTATTATTTAAGCATACTGGTAAGATAGAGTATTATTTAAAATATAAGGAATTAAAAGATAAAGATGATAAAAAAAATAGAAGGAATAGTAGTTAGTACTGTTGATTATAAAGAGAGTAGTAAGATTCTTAATGTTTTTACTAAAGATGAAGGTATAATTGGTGTAATGGCTAGAGGGTGTAAGAAATTAAAGAGCAAGATTTCTGCTACTTCTAGTGTTCTTACTTATGGTACTTTTCATTTGAATGTTAATAATAAAGGGATACCTAATTTAATAGAGGTTGACGTTATAGATAATTTTAAGGTAATTAGAAAAGATTTTATTAAGACTAATTATGCTATATTTTTGTTAGAGCTTACTAGTCAGGTATATAAGAATGATAAAGACAATTCTATTTATGATTTACTTATTAATGGTTTAATTAAGATTAATAATGGATATGATGAGAATATAATTACTTCTATTATTGAATTAAAGCTACTTAATTATTTAGGTATAATGCCAATTGTTGATAGGTGTGTTAGTTGTGGTTCTTGTGATGATATTGTTACTATTTCTAGTTATAAGGGTGGATATCTTTGTAAGAATTGTGTTGGTAATGAGAATATTTTTAATATAAAGACTTTGAAGCTTATTAGGATGTTTTATTATGTTGATATTAGTAAGATTAGTAAGTTAGATGTTAGTGATAATATTAAGAGAGAAATAAATTTGTTTATAGATGATTATTATGATAGATATTCTGGTTTATATTTAAAGAGTAAGGATATGCTATATAATATTTCTGATAATTAAAATAACCTTACTTATGTAAGGTTATATTAGCAAAATAAGACAAAGAATATTAAACCTATAAATAATAGATATTCTATTAGTAATATCATTATGTTGTAGAAACATGGTATAAAGAGACTTATTATTAATTGATATAAAATAATTATAGGTATTACTATTGTAAAGGCGATAGCTGCTATTAGTTTTAAGCCAAAGTAATTTCTTAAGAAGCGATAGAAATTATTACCCATAAAATCACCTATAATAGTTTATGTTTTTGATAATTATTTGTTAATTATTAAAATGTTCTTTTAATTTTATTTTTTTTAGTTTATAATATTATTTAGTAGTGAAAAGGTGATAAAATGAACAAGAAAAAGAAAAAAATTGAATTTAAATATGTTGTTTTAATCGGAGTTATTTCAGCTTTTGTTTTAATTATATTTTTGGCTTATACTTTAAAAACTGAAAAGAAATTAAATACTTTTGAATTAATTGTTAAGGATTCGTTTGTAGAGATACAAAAGGTAGTTTATACTCCTTTTAATGGGTTAGGAAATTTAATTGGTGATTATACTAAGTTAAAGAATGTTTTAAAGGAAAATAAGATACTTAAAGCTAATGTTGATAAATATGAGTTGATTGAAGCTGAAAATGCAGAATTAAAGCAAGAGATAAATAGATTAAAGGGAGAATTAAATATTGAGCATGTTCTTAGTGATTATGATTATTTGAATGCTACTGTTATTAGTAGAAATGCTACTTCTTGGTATAATGTTTTAACTATTGATAAGGGTAGTAATAATGGTATTACTGAGGGTATGGTTGTTATTAATTCTAGTGGTGTTATTGGTAAAACTACTAATGTTTCTACTTTTTCTTGTGATGTTAGGTTAATTACTACTACAGATACAAATAATAAAATATCTGTTACTATTATTAGTGATGGTAAGAAACTTACGGGTGTTATTGATAAATATGATTATGATAGTGGTTATTTAGAGGTTGAAGGGATTAGTAATACTGATAAGGTTAATGTTGGTGATATGGTTTATACTTCTGGTTTAGGTGGAGTATTTCCTAGTGGCGTTCTTATTGGTAAGGTTAGTGAGATAACTACTGATGTTTATGATTTGGCAAAGATTATTAATGTTACGCCTTCAGCTTCTTTTGAGGATATAAATTATGTAACGGTGTTAAAAAGGAAGGGATAAATATGATAGTTGTTAGTATAGTTAGTTTATTTCTTTCTTTTTTGTTACAAGGTTTAGTTTCTAATTTTTTGCCTTATACTATTAATAATTTATCTATTTTTAGTACTGTTTTTGTATTAGTTAATTTGGTTATATTACAGGAATATTACGAAAATCATAAGAAATTTATATTATTAATTATAATATTTGGATTACTTATGGATATTGTTTATAATGGTACAATGTTATTGTCTGTATTTATATTTTTGGTTATATTCTATGTAAATAAGGGTTTAAAGTTTTTACTTCCTTATAATATATTTACGGTTAATTTATTTGCTTTTATATCAGTAATTATTTATCATGTTATGACTTTTTTGTTTTTAATTATACTTGGGTTTGATACTTATTCTGTTATTGTATTGTTAAAGATTATTGGTTGTAATATTTTAATGACGGTTATTTATGCTAGTTTGTTATATTTTGTTATTAGTAAAATTGTTAAGAAATTCGAATTAAGAGTTGTTAGATAACTTTACTAATACTTTTATTTTTGGTATAATTTTTTTCGAGGTGTATTATGGAATATATTAATAGGAATCCTTTAATTGTTTGTATTTGTGGTAAGGCTAGAAGTGGTAAGAATACTGTTTCTAATTATTTTGGTGATTTATTTATTAAAGATAATAAAAAAGTTATTGTTTCACCATATACTAAATATTTAAAAAAGTATATAGAAGATATTTTGGGAGAATCTATTACGGAAGAAAATAAGCCTCGTGATTTATTACAAAATTTAAGTAAAGATGTTATTAAGGGAATACTTAATGATGAAGATTTCTTTATAAGAAGACAAATAGAAGATATTAATTTTTATTCTTATTTTTGTGATGTTATCATTATTAATGATGTTAGATTTCCTAAAGAAATAGAAGTTTTGAGAGATAAATATGATAATGTTATTTCTATTGGTATAGAAAGAAATAATTTTGCTAGTGATTTAACAGAAGAAGAGAAAAATGATATTACAGAGGTTTCTTTAGATAATTATACTGAATATGATTATGTTATAGAAAATAGTGATTTTGATAATTTGTATGATGCTGTTTTAGAGATATTTGAGGATATTAGTAAGGAGTGATATTTATGGGAATAGTTATTGCAATAGATGGCCCTGCTGGTGCTGGTAAGGGAACGTTAGCCAAGGAAGTTGCTAAGAGATTTAATTTTGTTAATATAGATACGGGAGCTACTTATAGGTGTGTTGCTTTAAAGGTGTTAAGAGAGGGTATTTTACTTTCTGATGAAGATAAGATTATAGATATTTCTGCTAATATTAAGATTGATTTAAAAAGTGATGGTACTGTTTTATTAGATGGTGAAGATGTTACTAAAGAGATTAGAAGTAAGGAAGTTACGGATATTGTTTCTCCTATATCTTCTATTGTTAAAGTTAGAGAAAATATGGTTAATATTCAAAGGGAAATTGCTCGAGGTAAGGACGTAGTTATGGAAGGTAGAGATATAACTACTGTAGTATTTCCTGATGCTAAATATAAGTTTTATTTAGATGCTTCAGTTGAGGAGCGAGCGCGTAGGAGATTTCTTGAGAATCAAGAAAAGGGAATTGATACTACTTATGAAGAAGTATTAGATAATATTAAAAAACGTGATTATAATGATATGCATAAAGAAGTTGGTTCTTTGATGAGAACTGATGATCAGATATATATTGATTGTACTAATTTAAGTATAGACGAGGAAATTAGTATTATTGAAAAAGAAATAAATAGAAGATGATGGTGATAGTATGAAAAAAATGACAGGTGAAGAGATAATAAATACATATATAGATTTTTTTGTAGAAAGAGGTCATTTAAAGGTAGAAAGTGCTTCTTTGATTCCACAAGATGATCCTAGTGTTTTATGGATAAATGCTGGAGTTACTCCTTTAAAGAAATATTTTGATGGTAGTGAAGTACCTAAATGTAGAAGGCTTACTAGTTGTCAGAAATGTATTAGAACTGGGGATATTGAGAGTGTTGGTATTACAGCTAGGCATCATACTTTCTTTCAGATGTTAGGTAATTTTTCTATTGGTGATTATTTTAAGACTGAAGCTTTAACTTGGGCTTATGAATTACTTACTTCAGAAAAGTATTTTGGTATACCTAAGGATAAATTATATGTTACTGTATATACTACTGATGATGAAGCTTATAATTTATGGCTTAAGTTAGGTGTTGATAAGAGTCATATTGTTAGATTAGAGGGTAATTACTGGGAAATTGGTGAAGGACCAAGTGGACCTGATAGTGAGATATTTTTTGATAGGGGAGAAAAATACGATAAAGAGAAACAGGGAATTAAATTATTAGAGCAAGAAATAGAAAATGATAGATATATTGAAATATGGAATAATGTTTTTAGTCAATATAATGCTAAAGATGGTGTTGATAGAAAAGATTATGAAGAGTTACCTAGTAAGAATATAGATACTGGTATGGGTGTAGAGAGAATGGCTTGTATTATGCAAGGGACAGAAACTAATTATGAGACTGATTTGTTTATGCCTATTATTGAAGAGTTATCTAATATTTGTAATTTAGGTTATGTTGGTCAAAAAGAGTTTAAGGTTATTGTTGATCATGTTAGGAGTTTAACTTTTGCTTTAGCAGATGGAGCTACTTTTGAGAATTATGGTAGAGGTTATGTTCTTAGAAGATTACTTAGAAGATCTGTTATGATGGGAAGAAAATTAGGTATTAATCATCCTTTTATGTCAGATTTAGTTGATGTAGTTATTTCTAAGTATGGTAGTATTTATCCTAATATTGTTACTAATAAAGAATTAGTTAAGGAATTAATTTTAAAAGAAGAAGAATTATTTGAAAAGACTTTAATTTCTGGTGAAAAGCGATTAGAGGAAATATTTAATAGTAATATTAAAATTATAAGTGGAGAAGAAGCTTTTAAGTTATATGATACTTATGGTTTTCCTGTAGAACTTACGATGGAATATGCTAGTGAGAGAGGTATAGATGTAGATAGAGATGGTTTTGATAAGTATATGTCTATGCAAAAGGAGATGGCTAGAAATAATCGTAAGAATGTAAATAGTATGAATTTACAGAATGAATTACTTATTAATTATAAGGAAGAGAGTAATTTTGTTGGTTATGATACTTTGGGTAATAAGACTATAGTTATGGATATTATTCATGATGATAAGTTTGTTGATAGTATAAATGATGAAGGTTATATATTTATTAAAGATAATCCTTTCTATGCAGAATCTGGTGGACAAATATATGATACGGGTTATATTAAAAATGATGAATGCAAGTTAGAAGTAATTGATGTAATTAAAGCTCCTAATGGTCAACATTTATTGCATGTTAAGGTTTTATCAGGAGTTTTAAAGAAAAATAGTGAAATTTTAACTCATGTTTTGGAAGATAGGAGAAATTCTATAGCACGTAATCATAGTTCTACTCATTTATTGCAAAAGACTTTACAAGATTTGTTAGGTGATAAAGTACATCAAGCTGGTAGTAGGGTTGATGATAAGAGTTTTAGATTTGATTTTACTTATCATGGTAGACTTAACGATGAGGTTATTACTAAGTTAGAAGAGGATGTTAATAAGAGAGTAGAGGCTTCTTATGATACTAAGATAGAGTTTTTATCTTTGGATGAAGCTAAAAAAAGAGGTGCTATGGCATTATTCTCTGAAAAATATGGTGATGTTGTAAGAATGGTTACGATGGGGGACTCTGTTGAATTATGTGCTGGTACGCATGTAAAAAATACTAAGGATATTGATAAAATTGCTATTATAGCTTTGGAGAATAAGGGTGCTGATACTTATAGAATTGAAGGAGCTACTAAAAATAATATTAATCATATGTTACATGATGCTGTTAGTCCTTATGTTTTAGAAATGAAGAAATTATTGGAGAAAGCTCGTAATATTGTTGATGAAGCTATTAATTGTGATATAAAGCTTAAATTTGACTTTAAATTTGATTTTGATGGGGTACTAGATAGTTATAATGATGTTATATCTTATAAGCATGATTTAGCTTTGTTAAAAGATAAGTTGAAAATGTTAGAGAAAGAATATAAAGAAGAGAAAACTAAAAAATCTCTTAGTGATTTAACTGCTTTTACGGCTAATATGGAAGTTATTAATGGTATTAAGAGTTGTGTGGTAATTCTTAATGACTATGAAATTGATATTATGAAGCAAATAGCTGATGTTATATGTAATAAATATGAAAATTGTTTTGTAATGTTAGCTAATGTTACAGATAATAATGTTAATGTTATTGCTAAGAGTAATTGTGATAAGATTAATTGTGGGGCTATTGTAAAAGAATTCTCTATTGCTTGTAGTGGTAATGGTGGTGGTAGTAAGACTTTTGCTCAAGGTGGTGGAAGTGATGCTACAAATATTTCTAAATATTTAGATGAGGTAAAGGTTAAAATAGCGGATATTAATTAAGGATGTTATTATGAAAAGAATTTATATTGTATTAATAATTATTGTTTTGTTATTTACAGGTTGTAATAATGAAAAGGAAGAAGTTAAGAGTGAATACTTAACTATGAAAAGTAAATTATTAAAAGTAAAAGAGTTTAATTCAAATGAGGATATTAATTTTGATATTTTAGTTAGTGTTGATAGGGTTGATGAAGAAAATGTTTCTTACAAGATGGTTTTAAGTAATCCTATGGAGAATATGCATGATATAAAGGCTATTTTAATTCATAATTATTATACGGAAGATGTTTTTCCTAGTATTGGCCTTTTTGATAAGGTTAAGAGTATGCATATAAATAGTAATGATAGTATTGATTTAGAAGGGGTTATTAAAACTGATAAGAGTATTGATAATTTAGGTTTGATACTTAAGTTGTATGTTAAATATTTAGATGATTATGGTAATGAAAAGAGTATTTATTATAAAACGACAAAATAAATACTCTTTTTTAATTATTATAATTATGGTGATATAATGAAAGTTAAAATTTTTGATGAGTCTCATGAGGCTGATTTGGAGGATGATATTAATAAGTTTATTAAAGAAGAAGATCCGGAAATTATAGATATTAAATTTTGTGTTTCTAATAGTGTTTATTCTGAAGAGCAATTATATTGCTTTAGTTCAATGATTATTTATAATGATAATTAAAAGACCACTTTAGTGGTCTAAGTCTTTTGTTAAGATACCTAATTGTATTATTCCTGAGATGGCAACTATTATATATACTAGTCTTGTTATAATAGTGGAGTTTCCAAATAAGAATTCTACTAGATTAAAATTTAATAATCCTACTAATCCCCAATTTATACAGCCTATAGTTGCTACTACTAGGCATGTTTTATATAGCATATTCATTAATATTCCTCCTTTATCTAGTAATACTTTATCCAAAAATAGATAAATTATTCATATTATATAAATATTTATATATAATTTATTGAAGGAGATGTGAAATGAAAAAAATTTTAAAACTTTATTTGGGATTATTTGTTTTTTCTTTAATTTTATCTGGTTGTGGTGGTGATAGTTCTAAAGATATTATTACAAAAATGGATAATAAGATTAAGAATGCTAATAGTTATTTTGTTACTGGTACTATGGAAATTATTAATAATGAAGATACTTATACTTATGATGTTTCTGTTTCTTATAAAAAAGATAGTTATTATAAGGTAGATTTAATAAATACTTTAAATAATCATGAACAGGTTATTTTGAGAAATGATGAAGGTGTTTATGTGGTTACTCCTTCTTTAAATAAGAGTTTTAAATTTCAAAGTGATTGGCCTTATAACAATTCACAAATTTATTTATTAGATTCTATTATTGAAGATTTAAAGTCTGATAAAAAAATGGAATTTAAAAGTGATAATAAAAAATATATTCTTTCTTCTTTGGTTAATTATCCAAATAATAAATCTTTATATAAGCAAAATGTTTATGTAGATAAGAATAATAATATTACTAATGTAGAAATAGTTGATAAGAATAATAAAGTTCAAATATCTATGAAATTTAATAAAGTAAAGTATAATAAAAAATTTAATGATGATTATTTTAATTTATCTAGTTTAATTAAAGTTAATAATAAGGTTAATGATAATAATTCTGAAAGTAGTGATAATAATACTGATGGTAATGAAGATAAAAAGACTAAGGAAACTACTAAAATAGATGATGTAATATATCCTATGTATTTACCTGATAATACAACTTTAGCTAATAAAGAAGTTATTGATACTGAGGATGGCCAGAGATTAATACTTACTTTTGATGGTGATAATCCATTTGTTTTGGTTGAAGAGACTTCTAAATATTATGATGAAGGATTGGTAGTTCCTGTTAGTGGAGATTTAGATTTTACTAATGATGTTATAGGTGTTGTTAGTGATAATTCTCTTACTTGGGAGAGTAATGGTATAGAGTATTATTTGGTTAGTAAAACAATGGAGACTTCTGAACTTATGAATATAGCTAGATCTATTAATATTTTACCTGTTAGTAAATAAAGATAACTTATGTTATCTTTTTTCTTGTTTTTTTATTTTTTTAGTGTTATACTATTTGTAGTATAGGAGGAGAGTAATATGGGGAATAGTGTTAAAGAAAAATTACATTTGCCTACAATGATTTTTTGTATTATTGGTTGTGTATTATTAGTTTTGGGAATTTTATTATGTATTAATGGTAAATTTAAGATGCAGATAATTGGTAGTGAGGCGGTAGTATCTGGTGTACAAACTGCTACTGATAGTGATGGTGTTGTTATTTCTACTACATATACTTTGACTTATAATGCTAATAAAAGTGATTATAATGCTTCTATTGTTTCGAATGATTCTGATTTAGAATTGGGCGATAAAATGATTTTATATTATGATTTTTTTGATCCTACTAGTGTTAGTCAAAAGAGGGGTGGCTATTATGGATATATTGCTTTATTATTGGGCCTTATATTGGTTTTAAAGACTGGTCCTAGATTTATTAGGATTATAAGAGATAATTATCTATGAGCTTTTAGCTCTTTTATTTTGGTTTATTATTTAGTATAATATTTTTGTTTTGAGGTGATAAAATGATTAATGATATTTTTAAGGAAGCTTCTAATAAAGTTAGTGATGTTTTTAAATCTATTGAAGAAATTGAGAGATTGAATAGTATTAAGGTTTTAAATGCTTTTAGGGAATGTAATGTTACTGAAGATTGTTTTAATATGACTACAGGATATGGATATAATGATATTGGTAGAGATACTATTGAAAGGGTATATGCTAAGATATTTAAGTGTGATGATGCTTTAGTTAGGTGTCAATTTATATCTGGTACGCATGCTATATCTACTTGTTTATGGGCTTGTTTAAGACCTAGAGATATAATGTTATCTATTACTGGTAAACCTTATGATACTTTAGATGAAGTTATTGGTATTGTTCCTAATGATAGTTCTTTAATTTCTTTTGGGATTAAGTATATGCAAGTTGATTTAATTAATGATAAATTTGATTATGATGGTATTAAGGATATTATTACTAATAATAAGATTAAATTAATTGAAATTCAGAGAAGTAAGGGATATTCTACTAGAAAAAGTATTGATATTGATGAATTAGAAAAAGTTATTAAATTTATTAAAGGTATTGATAAAGATATAATAATTATGATTGATAATTGTTATTGTGAATTTGTTTGTGATAAGGAACCTAATGAAGTAGGTGCTGATATTGTTGTTGGTTCTTTGATTAAAAATTTAGGTGGCGGTCTTGCACCTAATGGGGGATATATTGTTGGTAAGAGTGATTTAATTGAATTGTGTGCTTCTCGTATTAATGTTGCTGGGGAAGGCAGAGCTGTTGGGCCATCTTTAGGTATTAATAAGGCTATTTTACAAGGTTTGTTTATGGCTCCTAGTGTAGTGGCTAGTTCTTTAAAAGTGGCTGTTATTACTAGTTATGTGTTAGAGAAGATTGGTTATGAAGTTGAACCTAGATATGATGATAAGAGGGCTGATATTGTTCAAAATATTATATTTAATGATAAAGATAAGTTAATTAAATATTGTCAGGCTATTCAAGAATATAGTCCTATTGATTCTAATGTTAAGCCTATTCCTTGGGATATGCCTGGATATTCTGATCAGGTTATTATGGCGGCTGGTACTTTTGTACAGGGATCTTCTATAGAGTTATCTTGTGATGGTCCTTTAAGGAAACCTTATATTGCATATCAACAGGGATCTCTTACTTATAATTATGGTTTAATTGCTGTTATGCATGCGGTTGAAGAATTGTTGGATAAATAGTTTTTTGTATTGCAATTAATTAATTTATATTATAAAATATATTTATAATAGTTATTAAGGTGGTGGTGAGGTGAATTTGTTTTTTTTGAATTTACTATCTGATGCGTGTAATGATGTTGGTGTTTTAAGAGTAATTTTATTTTTAAAGACGTTGTTACAGTATGTTTTTACTCTTGTTCCTGTTGCTGCAGTATTATGGTTGACTATTGATATGACTAAAAATGTTTTTTCGCAGGATGCGGATACACAAAGAAAAAATCTTGGAATGTTTGTAAGAAGATGTATTTATTTAATTATTGTTTTTTTAATTCCTACTATTGTTAATTTGACTTTATCTTTATTTGCTGAAGATATTGATACTAGTGAATATTCTAAATGTATGAATGTTACTTCTGAGAGTATAAAAGTTTTATTAAAAAAGAATAAAGATGAGTGCAATCTTGATAATTACGAATGGGATGAAATTAATGGGCATTGTGTTTTTGTTGGTGAGAGTAGTGTGTTGCCTGAAGATTTTACGGTTATTGATGTAAATCCTAAAGCGGATGTTACTGAAAGTCCTGGTGGTATAAGGAGATTAAATAGATCTTTTCCTAATTCTAAGTCTTCAACAATGATGGAATATACTCAAGGTGATGAAAGATGGGCTTATGATGGTTTTTGTGATGATAATGTAACTAATATGGCTAGTTCTGGCTGTGGAGCTGCTGCATTTGCAATGATTGTTACAGGTTATGGTAATGATCCTAATGCGACTCCTAAGACAATTAGGGATTATGTATGTAATAATGGTTTACATAGAAATTATGGTTTAGGTACAGATCCAATTCATAGTGAAAAACTTGTTGGCCATTTTGGTATGAAGGCAGAAGTATTATGGGAAAGAGTTTATTCGAAAAATTATAGTCAGGAAAGAGCAAATCTAATCAAAGAAGCTGTTGATCAAGGTTATGGTGTTATTATAGATATTCCTAACCATTGGGTTGCAGTTGATAAAGGTGGTTGTCCTGCTGATAAGGTTTATTACTATAATCCTAATGAAAAGTGGGAGAATGGTTGTGTTACTATGGAGAAGTTATGGGATATGACTTGGGATAGGAGAGAAAGATGTACTAATCCTAAACCACCACTTTATAATCCTAATAATTTGGAACAATATTGTGGTTGGAAGTATGCTTATAAATATTGGCCTGCTGATGATACTTATTAAAATATATAATTGGAGGTATTTATGAAAAAAAATATTTTATTATTGGTAATTTTAGCATTTTTTGTGACTGGGTGTGGTTCATCTAAAATGGATGAATATGAGGTTGATTATAATTTAAAGATTAATGATGTTTTTTATGAGAGTATTACTGTAGCTTTACCTAAGGATGCTTATGATATTGCTGGTAAGGATTCTAAGAAAAACGAGAATTATAATTCTTTGGAATATTCTTTATTAAAATCAGATATTAATCCTATTTTTTCTAATTATGATGAATTATATAGAAAAGAAATAAATAAGTATAATAATATGGTAGAGGTTAATTTAAAATATAATTATCCTGAAAAATATTATGTTTATAATAATTTTATTACATCTTGTTTTTCTAATTATGATTTAATAAGTAGTGATGATAATTTTGAGATAAAATTAAGTGGAGCCTTTATATGTGGTAACAAGATAGAAAAATTGAATATAAGTGTAACTAGTAATTATGATGTTTTAGAATCAAATGGTAAAAAAGATGGTAAAACTTATACTTGGTCTATTGGTAAAAAGGATTTTGAAAAGATTGATATTGATTATAAGATTTCTAGAAAATATAGTAAGATGGCTAAGGAAGCAGTTAATGGTAAAGGAAATGATAAACGTGCTACTACTATTAGGAATTTAAGAATTGTGACTTTTGTTATTATGATTATTGTTATTATTGCTTTTTCAGTTAGGTTTTATTTTATGAAAAAAGATTTAGAATAAGTTTATGCTTATTCTTTTTTCTTGATAATAAATATATAATGCTATATAATATTAATGGAAAAGGTGATATTATGACTGATATAGAAATTCAAAATAGATGTAATAAATTAGATATTGTTAATGTTGCTAAGAAAATTAATATTTCTGATAATATAGAATTATTTGGTAATGATAAAGCTAAAATTAGATTTAATGAGATTAATGGTAATAATAATGGCAAATTAATACTTGTTACTTCTATTAATCCTACTCCTTATGGTGAAGGTAAGACTACTGTTAGTATAGGATTAAATGATGGATTAAATAAGATTGGTAAGAGGAGTATAGCAGTGTTAAGAGAACCTTCTTTAGGTCCTGTGTTTGGTGTTAAAGGAGGAGCTACTGGTGGAGGTTATTCACAGGTAATGCCTATGGAAGATATTAATCTTCATTTTACTGGAGATTTACACGCTATTACTAGTGCGAATGATTTAATTAGTGCGGCTATAGATAATCATATTTATTATGGTAATAATTTAGATATAGATATTAATAATATTTGTTTTAGAAGATGTTTAGATGTTAATGATAGGGCATTAAGAAATGTTAATCTTGGTAATAGAGAAGAGCATTTTAATATTACTGCTGCTTGTGAAGTAATGAGTGTTTTATGTTTAAGTAATGATTTAATGGATTTAAAGAAGAGACTTGGTAATATATTAATTGCTTATAATACTAAGAGTGAACCTATATATGCCTCTGATTTGAAATTAGAAGGAGCTCTTTCTGTATTACTTAAGGATGCTATTAAACCTAATTTGGTTCAATCTTTAGAAAATAATCCTGTTATTATTCATGGTGGTCCTTTTGCAAATATAGCACATGGATGTAATAGTATTATTGCTACTAAATTAGGATTGAAGATAGCAGATTATGTTGTTACAGAAGCTGGTTTTGGTTCTGATTTAGGGGCTTCTAAATTTTTTGATATTAAGTGTAGATATGCTAATATAAAACCTAATTGTGTTGTTATAGTGGCTACTACTAAGGCATTAAAATATAATGCTGGTGTATCTAAAGAAGATATATTAAAACCTAATGTTAAGGCTATAGAAAGTGGGATATGTAATTTAGATGCTCATATTGATAATATGTTAAATTATACTAATAATATAATTGTTACTTTAAATAAGTATGATACTGATACTGAAGAAGAAATTAATTATATTCGTGACTATGTTTTAAAGAAAAATATATTATTTGAAGTAAATGATTCATATTTATTAGGTGGTGAAGGATCTATTGATCTTGCTAAGAAAGTAGTAGAAGTATGTGATAGAGATATTGATTTTAAATTATTATATGATGAATCATTAGATATAAAAGAAAAAATAGATATTGTTTGTAAGAAAGTATTTCATGCTAGTAAGATTAATTATACTGATGAAGTTAATAAGAAAATAGAAATGATTAATGGTATTGGTAAGGATAAATTACCTATATGTGTTGCTAAAACTCAGTATTCTTTATCTGATGATCCTAAGAAATTAGGATATCCTAAGGATTATGAAGTAACTGTTAAAGATATAAATGTTTATACGGGAGCAGGTTTTATTGTTGTATATTTAGGTGATATTATGACAATGCCTGGATTATCTAGACATTCTAATTATGAAAATATTGATATAGATAATAACTACAATATAAAAGGAATATTCTAATGTATATATACATTCATATTCCTTTTTGTTCTTCTATATGTTCTTATTGTGATTTTCCTAAGGTGTTATATTGTAGTAAGTATATTAATAAATATTTAGATTGTTTAGAAAAAGAAATAAATGATAGATATAAGGGTGAATTAGTTAAATCTATTTATGTAGGTGGTGGTACTCCTACTAGTTTAAGTTATAAAGAATTAGAGAGATTATTTAAGATAATTAATATTTTTAATACTGGTAAAAATATTGAATATACAATTGAATCTAATGTAGAGAGTTTAGATATAGATAAGATTAAATTATTAAAAAAATATAATATTAATAGGGTTAGTTTAGGAGTACAATCTTTTGATAATGGTATTTTAAAAGAATTAAATAGACATCATACTAAAGATGATGTTTTTAGAGTTGTTAATGATTTAAAGAGTAATAATATTATTAATATTAATATTGATTTAATATATGGGGTTAATAATAATATAGATATTATTAAGAAAGATATAGATTATTATTTAGAGTTAAATATTCCTCATATATCTTGCTATAGTTTAATTATAGAAGATAATACTATGTTTGGTATTAATAAGAGAGATTATATAGATAGTAATATAGATTATGAAATATATAAATATATTGAAGATAAATTAACTAGTAATGATTATATTCATTATGAAGTTAGTAATTATTGTAAGGAAGGATATCAATCTATTCATAATTTAAATTATTGGGATAATGGATATTATTATGGATTTGGTATGGGTAGTGTTAGTTATATAGATAATTATAGAATTAGTAATACTAAGAATTTATCTAAATATTTAGATAATAAATATGTAGATAGTAATATTTATGAGGATATAGATACTAGAATATCTAATACTTTAATACTTGGATTAAGAAAAGTTAAGGGTATTAATATATTAGATTTTAAGAAAAAATATAATAGAGATATAATAGATTTATATAATATTAAAGAATTAATTGATGATAATAAATTAATATTAGATAATAATTATTTATATATTAATCCTAAATATTTTTATTTATCTAATGAAATATTAATTAATTTTATTTAATTTATGGTATAATTTATATTTGAGAGGTGAGATATTATGACTAATAAAGATTTAGCTGAATTAATATTTCCAGATATTAAAAAGAGTATAGATGATTTGAGAAAAGAGTATCCTAAGAGAGATTTGAAAGAGGGAGCTTTAGTTACAAGGTTTGCTCCATCACCTACAGGATTTGTTCATATAGGTAATTTTCAACAGGCTGTTACTGATTATATTTTAGCGCGTGGTTCTAATGGTGTTTTTATATTACGAAATGAAGATACTGATGGAAAGAGAGAAAAAGAAGGTGCTTATGAGTTAATAATGGAGACTCTTAAGAATTATGATATGATGCCTGATGAATATCAAGATGGAGATAAGATTGTTGGAGATTATGGCCCTTACAAACAAAGTGAGAGACGTAAAATATATCAAACTTTTATTAAACATTTAATTGAGATAGATAGAGCTTATCCTTGTTTTTGTAGTAAAGAAAAATTAGATGAGGTTAGGGAAAGACAAGAGAGGTATAAACAAAGAACTGGTTATTATGGTCCATATTCTACTTGTAGAAAATTATCTATTGATGAAGCTTATGAGAGAATTAAAAATGGAGAAGATTATATAATTAGATTTAAATCTAAAGGTAATTTTGATGAAAAATTTAGATTTGATGATTTAGTCAAGGGAAGATTATTACTTCCTTATAATGATGAGGATTTAATTATTATGAAAGCTGATGGACTTCCAACATATCATTTTGCTCATGTTGTTGATGATTATTTAATGGGGACTACTCATGTTGTTAGAGGTGAAGAGTGGTTAAGTTCTGTACCCAAACATATTGAGATGTTTAATGCTTTTGGTTTTGAACCACCTAAGTATATTCATGCTCCTTTAATTATGAAGAAGGATGAAGAAACTGGCAAATTAAGGAAAATTAGTAAGAGAAAAGATCCTGAGGCTATTATGACTTATTATAGTGAACATGGTTATCCTACACTTGCTATTATAGAGTCTTTGATGACTATTATTAATACTAATTATGAGGAATGGCATACTCAGAATCCGGGATTGAGTTATTTAGAGTTTGTATATGATCCTAAGAAGATGAGTGCTTCTGGTGGTTTATATGATTTGGATAAGTTGATTAATATATCTAAGACTATTATATCTCGTATGACTAAGGAAGAGCTATGTGATAAGGCTTATAATTGGGCTTGTACTTATAGTTCTGAATTAAAAGAATTAATTGATAGAGATAAAGAATATTTTATGGATATTATTAATATTGAGAGGGAACAAAAGAAACCTCGTAAAGATATAGCTAAATATGAGGATATTATTTCTAATATTTGGTTTATGTATGATGATTTATATGAAGAAAAAGATAAAGAATTTGATTGGCAAAGTATTAATGATAAGGAAGAGATTAAAAAGATATTAGATACATATATGGATAAATACTTTAATATAGATGATAAGGATAGTTGGTTTAATGGAGTTAGAGAATTAACTATCGAATTAGGATATTGTGCTAATATGAAGGAATATAAGGAAGATCCTTCTAAGTATAAGGGTAGTGTAGCAGATATTTCTACTGTACTTAGAGTAGCTTTAACTAGTAAATCTATGACTCCTGATTTATATGAGATTATGAGATTATTAGGTAAAGAAAGAATAGAAAAAAGATATAAGAATATTTAGGAGGTATTATGAAAAAGAATATACCTATTACTTTACTTACAGGATATTTAGGTAGTGGTAAGACTACTTTAATTAATCATATTTTAAAGAATAATAATGATAAAAAGATTGCTATTATAGTTAATGATATTGGCACTGTTAATATAGATGCTTCTTTAATTGAAAAAGATGGTATTGTTTCTAAGAAAGATGAATCTTTAGTAGCTTTATCTAATGGATGTATTTGTTGTAATCTTAAGATGGATTTAGTAGAACAAATATTTGAAATTATTAAGCAAGATAAATTTGATCATATAATAATAGAAGCTAGTGGAATATGTGAACCTATTCCTATCGCGCAGACTATTTCGATGATTAACGAGATGTATAATATGAATTTGTGTTATATTGATAGTATTGTTACTGTTACGGATGCTTTAAGACTTGCTTCGGAATTTAATTGTGGAGAATATTTAATTAAAGATGATATTAAGGATGATGATTTAGAAAAGTTAATTATTGAACAATTAGAGTTTTGTAATATAATTATTTTAAATAAAGTTAGTGAATTAGATGATGATTCTCGTAATGAGGTTAAGGGTATTATTAGGGAGATACAACCTAAGGCTAAATTAATTGAAGCTAATTATGCAGAAGTTGATGTTGATGAAATATTAGATACACATTTGTTTGATTTTGGAGAAGCTTCTATGTCTGCAGGATGGATTAAAGCTTTAGATAATGTAGAAGAGGAAGAAGATTCTTCTGAAGTATTAGAATATGGAATAGAAACTTTTGTATATTATAGAAGGAAACCTTTTGATAGAAGTAAGTTTTATAATTTTTTAGATAGTATATGGGATAAATCTATTATTAGGACTAAAGGGGTAGTTTATTTTAGTGATGAAGTAAATATGGCTTATATGTTTGAATCTGCAGGTAATAGTAAGAATTTAGTACCTACTGGTCCTTGGATATCTGATTTAAGTAAAGAAGAACAACAATCTATTATTATAGCTAATCCTGATATTATGGATGAATGGGATCCAGAGTATGGTGATAAGATGATTAAGATTGTTATTATTGGTAAAAATATTGATAAGGAAAATCTTATTAATAAATTAGATAGTTTTATGATATAATTAAATGGATTAATCCATTTAATGTCCTCGTAGCTCAGTAGGATAGAGCGATCGCCTCCTAAGCGATAGGTCATGAGTTCGATTCTCGTCGAGGACGCCATAAAAAAATAAATGACTTATTTAATAAGTCATTTTTTTATTTTATATAATTTTTTAGTTCTTTTATACTTTTATTATTTCTTGCTTGGTTTTTTATTTTTCTTAAAGCTTTTTTTTCTATTGCGTTTATTCTTTGGTGACTAATATTATATATTTTACTAATTTCTTTAGTAGTGTATTGCTTGTTATTCTCAGTTCCTATACCAAATCTTAATTTTAGTATATTGATTTCTCTTTCTGATAAATAATCAAAGACTATTTTTATTTCGTCCTTTAATTCATTTTTTATTATATAATCTTCTATATTAGTATTTTTATCTTCTATAAAATCTTCTAGAGTAGTATTTTCTCCTGGTTCATTTTTTTCTTTTATATTTGCGTTTAGTGATAGAGTTTTATTATATTGTAAATATTTTGTTATTGTATTATAATTCATATTAAATATTTGAATTAGTTCTAATGCAGTATATTTTTTGTTGTTTTCTTTTTCTAATTGTTCTACTTGTTTTCTAAATTTTTTAATATTATATATTTCATTTTGGTTGACTGTTATATTATCATTATATTTATATGTATATACTGTTATTGCTTGTCTTATCCAGTGAGTGGCATAAGTAGAAAATTTGTATCCTTTTTTTATATCAAATTTTTCTATTGCACGCATTAATGCTATATTTCCTTCATTTATTAAATCCATAATATCATTTTCTTTAGTTTTATATTTTTTGGCTATATATACTACTAATTTAAGATTGGCATTAATTAATTCTTTTCTAGCATTTAGATATTCTAAATATAGTTTAAGGTTTTCAAGTAATAATTTTTTTTCTATTATTGGTTCATCTTCATAATTAATTTTATATTTATCTATTAATACTTTTTTATCATCATTGTTTTCAATATTTAGAATGTATTCATTTATATTTATTTTTGTTTGATAATTTAAGGCATTTTTTACTAATTTTATTAATTCTTTATCGTTTCTATATGTAATTAAATTCTTTGTTAGTAATGGTATATTTAGTGGTTTTATATTTTGTCCTTTTAAGGCTATTATACAGTCATTACTTTTTAATATTGTTTTAGCTAATTCTTGTTCTTCTTCTATTGTTAATAAAGGTATTGGTTTTATTTCTGCTATGTATGATTTAAAATTATCTTTAATAAAATCATTATCTTCTTTTATATTATTTGAGAAGTATTCTATTATTTCTTCTTTTTTTATTTCTTCTTCTAGTATTTCTTGTTTCATAGTTTTCCCCCTTTAAACGTTTTAATATTTTAACATATATGTAACAATTTTGCAAGTGGTGTATTATTTTGACCTTTATGTTGTAAGTTTGTTTAAACTATGGTATACTAATCAATGGTAATATGGTAGGAGGTATGTATATGTTTTGTCCTAAATGTGGTGAGCATAATGCTGAGGGGTCTGGTTTTTGTACTAAGTGTGGCAATAATCTTAGTAATGTTTTAAATAATGAATCTGTTCAAAATGTAGATTCTACTAATTTGGCAACTGATAATGATAATTCTAGTGTTAGTAGTGAACCTATACAAAGTAATGTTAATCATGATATGAATGATAACAAGAAATCTAATCTTATACCAATTATTGTTATAGTTTTAGTTGTTGCTGCTGGTATTTTTTTTGGTATTAGTAAATTAGTGAAAAAAGATAATTCTAGTACTAACAGTGATATGAAGCAAAATACTAGTAGTGAGGTTGATACTAATGTAGATAATGATAGTTCTAATAGTAATCAATCTACTATTGATGGTTCTACTGATACGACTTATGATAAAAATGGTGACTTTTTAATGTCTGTTGAGGATGTTTTTTCTATTTCTGGAAAAGGAACTGTTGCTACTGGTAGAGTTTTGAGGGGAACTGTTAAGGTTGGCGATAAGGTTCAAGTTATTGGGCTTGATCATGAAATTATAACTACTGAAGTTGTAGATATACAAGCTTTTAGGCAATCTATGGAATATGCGGATGCTGGTAATGATGCTGGTTTATATTTGAAAGATGTTGAAAGAGATGATGTTGTAAGAGGGCAAGTTCTTGCTAAACCTAATTCGATTAAAGCTTATAAAAAGTTTGATGCAGATATATATTTTTATTCTACTAAGGAAGGTGGTAGGGCTACAGCATTTTTTGCTAATTATAGACCACAATTTTGTTTTAGAACGGCTGTGATTGCTGGTGGCATTACTTTACCTAGTGGTGTTGAAATGGTAAATCCTGGAACTAATATAAAATTAACAGTAGAATTAGAAGTTGATGTTGCTATGGAAGTTGGAGATATATTTGATGTTAGAGATACTGGTAGAACCGCTGGCAAAGGTACTGTTACAAAGATATATTAAATTTTTAGATAAGTATTGATTTACTTATCTTTTTTGTTGTATAATTTTATTGGAATAGGAGGTATCTTATGAGATGTGTAGGTACTGTTGTTAGGGGTATTAGAACTCCTATAGTTAAAGAGGGGGATGATTTAGCTTCTATTGTTGTTGATTCAGTTATGAAAGCTAAAGAGAGTGAAGGGTTTGAATTTAGGGATAGAGATATAGTTGCTATTACGGAAGCTGTAGTTGGTATTAGTGAGGGTAATTATGTTACGGTTGATGATATTGCTACTGATTTAAAGAATAAATTTCCTAGTGGTGATATTGGAGTAGTTTTTCCAATATTAAGTCGTAATAGATTTTCTATGATATTAAAGGGAATTGCTAGGGGAATGAAGAAAGTTACTATGTTATTATCTTTTCCTTCTGATGAGGTTGGTAATGGTATCTTAGATGAGGACAAATTACGTAGTAGTAAGTTTAATTTATCTAGTGTTATTAGTGAAGATGAGTATAAGGAATATTTTGGAGATTATTTACATCCTTTTACTGGTATAAATATGGTTGATTTTTATAGAGAATTAATTAAAAATGAGGATTGTGAAGTAGAATTTGTATTTGCTAATGATCCTACAGTTATTCTTAATTATACTAAGGATGTTCTTAGTTGTGATATTCATACTAGATTACATACTAAGAGTGTCTTAGAAGAAGCAGGAGCTAATAGTGTATATGGTTTATATGAAGTAATGACTGAGAGTATTAATGGTAGTGGATGTAATCCTAGTTATGGACTTTTGGGTTCTAATAAATCTACTGAAGAGAGATTAAAATTATTTCCTAAGACTGGTGATAAGTTAGTTTTAGATATTCAAAATAGATTAAAGGAAGCTACTGGTAAGACTATTGAGGTTATGGTATATGGTGATGGAGCGTTTAAGGATCCTGTTGGTCATATTTGGGAGCTTGCTGATCCTGTTGTAAGTCCTGCTCATACTAGTGGATTAGATGGTACTCCTAATGAAATAAAATTAAAATATGTTTCTGATAATAAGTTTGCTGATTTATCTGGTGATGAGTTAAAAGAAGCTATTAAGGATGAAATTAGAAATAAAGATGCTGATTTAAAAGGAAAGATGATTACACAAGGAACTACTCCTAGAAGACTTACTGATTTGATTGGTTCTTTATGTGATTTAACTAGTGGTAGTGGAGATAAGGGAACACCAGTAGTATTTATTCAAGGATATTTTGATAATTTAGCTGATGATTAAAAGAGAGGTTCTCTCTTTTTTTCTTGTTTTATTTTATTTGTGATGGTATAATTTATTTAGATATGAGGGATATAGATGTTAGTTGGTATTTGTGAGAATCCTTTTGTTTTGAAAATTTTATTATTTATTGGGAAGCTTGTTAAGATTTGTTATTTGGTTATTCCTATTGGATTAGTAATTTTTTTTAGTTTTGATTTTTTTAAAGGAATTATTAATCAGGAAGAAGCTGATAAACAAATTGTTTTTTCATTGAAAAAAATAATTAATGTTGTTGCTTTGTTTTTGGTTCCTACATTTGTTAGTATTTTTATGAAATTTATTAGTAATATAGAATTTTTAGATATTAATTATAAAACTTGTTTAGCTAATACTTCTAATATTACTTATTATGAGGAAAAGTATGAATCTTTAATTAAATTAGAAGAAGAAAAAAGAGCAGAAGAAATAGAAAAGCAATTAGCCGATTATGAGTATTATAAAACACTTGATAGAAGGAAAAAAATGTTTGTTAAATATAATGAGAAGAAAGATAACAATGGTGGAAATAATACTGGAGGCAATACTTATGATCCTAGTGCTGTTTTTACTGGACAAACATATAGTTTAAGTGCTGATGAATTAAAAAACATAACTGCTGTATGTATTGGTGAACAGGGAGCATATGTTGATGGTGTTTCTTCGGAAGCTTCTTTTATGGCTAATACTTATGAAGCTAAATATTCTAATAAATTTTCAACGATTTCAAGCTGGGTACTTGATACTGGGGATGGACATTATTTTGATACTCGTTCTTATGAAAATGGTTTACCCCAAGTTACTGATGAGTTGATTAATGCGGTTAAAGAAGTTTTAGTTAATGGTAATAGGACTTTACCTTTATATGTTGATGATCATGATTGTTGGTTTTGTTCTGATCATTATGATAGGAATCATAATCCACTTTATTGCCATAATGGTAATAAGGGTGATATATGTTATTTAAATAATGGTGGTTCTGATTTATCTAGTAAGGATGAGATTACTAATAGAGATAATTATATAAAGGATAAGACTAAAATATATACTTATTATAAGCAAGATCATAGTGATGATTTGGATAAGTACTTTATTTTTTATGCTTGGGCTAGACCTACTACGAAGGGTGGGGATCCTTTTGGGTATACTGAAGATACTTATAAGCGTATAAATGGTTAGTATAGTTTTTGTTTAAATTTTTTTAATTGTGTGTTATAATTTTTTTGGATAGTGAGGGATAAATATGATTGTTGGTGCTTGTGAAAATCCTTTTGTTTTAAAGATTTTGTTATTTATGGGAAAAATTGTTGAGGTTTGTTATTTGATTATTCCTATTGGTTTGATTCTTTTTATGAGTATTGATTTTTTTAAGGCAATTATTAATAAAGAAGAAGAAGGAACTAAGAATGTTATTTTTTCTTTTAAGAGAATTGTTAACGTTGTTGCTTTATTTTTGGTTCCTACTTTTATAAGCTTTTTTATGGATTTTGTTAGTAATTTAGATTTGTTTAATGGAGATTATGCTTCTTGTTTAGCTAATACTTCTAGTGTTACTTATTATCAAGAGAAGTATGATGCCTTGGTTAAACAAGAGGAAGAAAAAAGAGCAAAAGAGATAGAAAAGCAATTAGCTGATTATGAGTATTATAAAACACTTGATAGAAGGAAAAAAATGTTTGTTAAATATAATGAGAAGAAAGACAACGATGGTGGCAATAATACTGGAGGCAATACTTATAATCCTGATGCTGTTTTTACGGGCCAAACTTATAATTTAACTGATGAACAGGTAAAGAGATTAGCTGCTATATGTTATGGTGAAAAAGGAAATAATGTAAAGGCAGTAGCTGCAGAGGCTACAATGATGGCCAATATATACGAGGATCGTGGGAATAAGAATTATTCTTTATATGATTGGGCTCTTCTACCAGTTGGCGATGGTGGTTGGTATGCTTCAAGCAGTAGGGATAGTAGTAATATAGCTAAAGTTACTGATGAGTTATTTAATGCGGTTAAAGATGTTTTAGTTAATGGTAATAGGACTTTGCCTTTATATATAGATGATCATGATTGTTTGTTTTGCGATGATTCCACTTGTTCAAATGGTAATAGGGGCGATGTATGTTATTTAGATACTAATGGGACTATTTTTTCTGATGAATCTCAATTAAAGGATAGATATAATTCAACTATCTATATTCCTAATAAGACAAAAGTATATACTCTTAGTAAGTTGAGAAATAGTGTTGCTAGTGAGCGATATTTTGTATTTTATACTTTTGTATCTGATAATAGTGGTCCTGTTGGGTATACTGAGAAGAGTTATAAAAGAGTAAATGGTTAGAGGTGTGTTATGATACAGAATATAAAAGAAAAGTTATATAGATTTACTTCTAGTAATAAATTATTTGTTGTTTCTATTATTTTATTTATTTTATTAATTGTTTTTTCAATTTATAATAATAAAAGGTCTAATGAGAGATTTGTGGATTATATTACTAAATTAGGTTATTATAATGAAGATGGTGGTAATTTATATTATTATAATGTTGGAGGTATTTCTTTAGAAGATTTTAATGATGATGTTGCTAATGGTCTTGATTCTCATTATGAGATTAATTATTTTGATGTTAACGAGGTTTTATTTAAAAAGAATTTTAGAGATTATACTGATAAGATGAATACGCTTTTAAATTTTACTTATGATTATAAGAGTGGCGTTGTTACTTACTCTTATAGAGGTGTTTCTAATAATGAAGCTGTTTTAATGTTTAGTGGAGAGTATTCATATAAGGATGATGCTTTTGATTTTTCTTGTAATAAGGATTATAGATATCAATATGATGTAGATTCTAATGATGATTTGGTTTGTACTTTTCTTAAGGGAAAGGTTGAAAATTTTTATGTTGAGGCTATTAATGTTATAGAGAAGTATTCTGTTGTTGATAATGTAATTAAATAATATATATGGTGGTTTTATGGATGATATTTATTATATGGAAGAAGCTTTAAAACTTGCTAAGAAGGCTTATGAGGTAGATGAGATCCCTGTTGGTTGTGTTATTGTTTGTGATAATAAGATTATAGCTAGGGGATATAATAGAAAAGAATTAGATAAAATAGCCACTTATCATGCTGAAATTATGGCTATTAATGTGGCGTGTAAAGAGTTAGGTAGTTGGCGATTAGATAATTGTGTATTGTATACTACTATGGAACCTTGTATGATGTGTACAGGTGCTATTTTGCAGGCTAGAATACCTAGAGTTGTATATGGAATAAAAAATGAGGCTTTTGGATTTCTTAGTGAAATTAAGAATGCTAAGATTGAAATTAATGATGGTGTTTTGGAAAATAGATGTTTAGAGTTGTTAACTGATTTTTTTAGAGAAAAGCGAAAATAATTGCTTTTTTTCTTTATTTGTGCTATTATATAAGTCGTTTTGGGGAGGTAATATTATGAGTTGTCCATATTATTCATTTAAGAGTGGTTTATTGTTCGGTGGAGATTACTTTTGTGATGTAAAAAAAATAAGTGTTGATTCTTCACAATACAATACATATTGTAGGGGATATAATTACTCTAATTGTGTAATATATAAATCAAAAAATGGATCTTCTAGTGGTTGTTTTATTACAACTGTAGTTCGTGATATTTTAGGAAAAGAAGATAATGATGTTTTACTTAATAATTTTAGATGTTTTAGAGATAATATTTTACATTGTGATGAAAAATATAATGAATTATTACAGGATTATGATAATATTGGTCCTAGAATAGCTGATGCTATATGGACTGATAAGGATGCTGTAAAGATGGCTAATGGTATTTATAATATTTCTTTATTACCAATTAATGAAATGATTAAGAATAAGGAATATGATAAAGCTTGTGAAAAATACTATTTACTTACTCTTTCATTAATTAATTATTATGGTTTAAAACATGATTATAATTTTGATAAAGATAATGGTTTATATGAAAAAGATTTTGATGCTAAAGTATCTGGACATGGAAGAAGATTAATTAAAGAATGTTAATATAAAAAGCTATGTTTATTCATATATTTAATTGGTGATATTATGAATAATATAAATATAGCTTTTTTTCTTGCTTTTATTGCAGGTTTTTCTACTTTGGTGGGATTAGTTTTTATTTTTTTAAAAATTAAAGAAGAACATATAATAATATGCTCTTCTTTAGCTTTTGCTAGTGGGGTAATGCTATCTATTTCTATTTTTGATTTAATTCCTTCGGCTATAAGATTATTATATAATTATAATATTTTATATGTTTTTTTATTTATGGTTATAGGTATTTGTTTATCTAGTGCTATTGATTATTTTATTGGTAGTGATGATTCTCTATACAAAGTAGGTATTATTTCAATGATTGGTATTATTATGCATAATATACCTGAGGGTATTCTTACTTTTATTACTTGTACTAAGGATATTAAATTGGGGGTATCTTTAGCTATTGTTATTGCTATTCATAATATACCTGAAGGTATATCTATTGGTATACCTATATTTTATTCTACTAATAGTAAGATAAAGACTTTCTCTTATACTTTTATTGCAGCTTTTTCTGAATTGTTGGGGGCAATTATTACTTATTTATTTTTAATTAATTATATTAATAATTTTATATTAGGAATATTATTTTCTGTTATAGCAGGTATTATGATACAAATATCTTTGTTAGAATTATTACCTGTTGCTAATAGTTATAATAATAAATTATTAGTAAGAATATTTTTTATATTTGGTTTTGTATTAATGATTATTAATTTGTTATTTTAATAATTTGTGTTATAATTATTAGAGTTAGGATGTGCATAATGAGGAAGATTTATTTTGTGTTTATATTGATATTATATTTTTTTAATATAAGTATTATTAATGCTGTTGATATTAGTAAGGCATATGATTATAGTTATGAAGAAGTTAATGTTGATATTACTAGTAAACATGTTATGTTATATAATTTAACGGATAATTATAAGCTATTAGATATAAATGGTAATGAGAAGGTACAGATAGCTAGTTTAACTAAGATTATGACTAGTATAGTTGCAATTGAAAATATTAAGAATTTGGATGATAAAGTAACTATTAAGAGTAATGTATTTAATGGTATTAGTGAATATTCTAAAGCAGGTTTTAATGTAGGTAATAAAGTTAGTTATAGGGATTTATTATATGGAATAATGCTTCCTAGTGGTGCTGATGCTGTTAGGGCGATAATTCTTAATATTAGTGATAGTGAAGATAAGTTTATAGAACTTATGAATAATAAAGCTAAGGAATTAGGGCTTACTAATACTCATTTTGATAATGGAATTGGAATGGATTCTAAAGATAATTATTCTACTGCTAGTGATATGGCTGTTATATTAAATTATGCTTTGGAAAATGAAGAGTTTAAGAAAATATTTACAACTAAGAAATATACTGTTGATTCTGTTGGTTTAAAATTTGAGAGTACTCTTAGTTTATATGGTGGTAATATGGATACTAGTTTTATTAATGGTTCTAAGAGTGGTTTTACTGATGGTGCTGGAGTATGTTTAGCTTCTATTGCTAGTGTTAATGATGTTGATTATTTGCTTATAGTATTAGGGTCTAATGCTAAGAATAGGTCAAATGCTGTTAGGGATAGTGTTGATATATATAATTATTTTGGTAAGAATTATAGTTATAAGGTATTGTTGGATAAAAATCATGTTATTAAGAAAATTAAGGTTAAATGGGGTAAGAAGAAAACTTATGATATAAAAGTATCTAATGATATTAAGAAATATGTTAAGAATAATGTTAGTGATGATGATTTAAAATATGTTTATGATGGTATTGAGGAATTAAAATATAGTATAAAGAAGGGCAGTAAGTTGGGTAAGGTTGATGTTATATATAAGGGTAAAGTTATTGGTAGTGAGGATATTTATTTAAATGAGGAACTTAAATATTATCATCCTGTTGTATATGGAATTATGATTCTCTCTTTTGTTGCTATGATTAGTTCTTTAGTTAGTATAAAGAAGCAAAAGAGAAAGAAAAGAAAGAAAAAGAAGAAATAGTTGACTAATAATATTAATTATAATATAATTATTGTGTTGTGAGATATAAGATTATGATGAGGAAATAGTAATACTTGGATATTAATATGAGAGAGTTAGTGTAAGGTGAGAGACTAATTATTAATAGAGTATGAATTCACCCTTTAGTTTTATCGTGTAATTACGTTACAAATAGAGAGTATAACATTGTTATAAAGAAAGGTGGTACCGCGGCTTGAGTCGTCCTTTTGTACCATCTTTTTTTGTGTTTGGAGGTATTATGGAATATTTACTTAAATATGTATCTAATGATTGTTATAAAAAGATACTTAATAGTGGTAATGATTATCTTTTAGATAGTTTAGTTCATTATCGGGTTAATGTTGATTTAAATATTAGGTATTTGATTGATATTGGTATTAGTAATTTGGATAGTGTAATATATGATAGATTAGAGGATTTGATAAAACCACATAGTGATTTTATGAAAATGATTGATAATTATATTGATAAAATGGGTAAAGATAATTTTATTAGTATGATAGAAAATATGTGAGGTGAGATTATGAAGGATGTAGAGAATTTATTAGGAGAGGTTAAGAGTATTTTTGATAATGTTAAAACTCTTGAAGAATTAAACGATTTAAGAGTTGAGTATATGGGTAAGAAGGGTAAGATTACTGAGGTTAATAGTCATATTAAAGATGTAGATAATGATAAGAAAAAAGAATTTGGTATGAAGGTTAATGAAGTGAAAACATTATTTAATTCTAAATATGAAGAAAAGAAAGAATTGTTTGAGAGAGAAATATTAAATAAGAGATTAGAGAGTGAAAAAATAGATATTTCTTTACCTAGTACTTGTGTTAGTGTGGGAGCTCCTAATATATTAGAGAAGTTAATTGAAGAAGTAGAAGATGTATTTATGTCTATGGGATATGATGTTGTTGATGGCCCTGAGATAGAGGAAGATAAATATAATTTTGAGATGTTAAATATTCCTAAGGGCCATCCGGCTAGAGATGCTCAAGATACTTTTTATATAGATGGTGAAGAGATTCTTCTTCGTAGTCAGACTAGTCCTGTTCAGGTTAGGACAATGTTAAAGGGAGAAGGTAAAGTACCTATTAGAATGATATGTCCTGGTAAAACTTATCGTAGGGATGATGATGATGCTAGTCATTCTCATCAGTTTATGCAAATTGAAGGATTACTTGTAGATAAGGATATTAGTTTAAGTGATTTAAAAGGAACTATGGATGTATTATTTAAGAGATTATTTGGTAAGGATGTAGAGACTAGATTTAGACCTAGTTATTATCAATTTACTGAGCCTTCAGTTGAAGTGGATATTACATGTGTTAATTGTCATGGTAAGGGATGTCCTGTATGTAAGAAAACTGGTTGGGTTACTGTTGTTGGAGCAGGAGTAGTTCATCCTAATGTTCTTCGTATGAGTGGATATGATCCTTCTATTTGGAGTGGTTTTGCTTTTGGATTTGGGGCTGAGAGACTTGCGATGATGAAATATGATATTAATGATATTAGAGTTTTTTATAATCCAGATTTGAGAGAAGCAAGTGTATTTGATAGGGAGGATGAGGAATAATGATTAGTTTAAATTGGGTAGGAGATTATATTGATATTAAGGATCAAGATGTATATGAACTTGCTACTAAGATAACTAAGGCGGGTATTAATATTGAATCTGTTGTTACTCATCATATTGATAATTTAGTTATTGGTAAAATAAAATCTGTTAAAGATCATCCTGATAGTGATCATTTACATGTTTGTGAAGTTGATGTAGGAGAGGAAGTTTTACAAATAGTATGTGGAGCTCCTAATGTTAAAGAAGGTTTAAAAGTTATTGTAGCTAAGGTGGGAGCTATTCTTCCTGGTGATTTTGAAATAAAGAAAAGTAAGATTCGTGGAGTAGAATCTTGTGGTATGATGTGTGCTTTATTTGAATTAGGAGTAGAAGAAAAGACTGAAGAAAATTATGCTAAGGGAATATGTGAATTAGATAAAGATGCTCCTCTAGGAGAAGATCCTTTGGTATATTTAGGACTTGATGATACATTATATGAATTAGATATTCACAAGCATCGTAATAATGATTGTTATTATCATATTGGTTTTGCTTATGAGATAGCATGTATTTTAAATCGTAAGGTTAAATTACCTTCTTTAGATTTTAAAGTTGTTAAGGATAAAGTTACTGATAATTTTAAATTAAAAGTAGATAGTAAAAAGTGTACTTATTATATGGCTAGAGAGGTTAGAGATGTTAAGATAGGAGAGAGTCCAGAGTTTATTAAGAGAAGATTAATAGCTGCTGGGATGAGACCTATTAATAATGTTGTAGATATTTCTAATTATGTTATGCTTGAATTTGGGCAACCTTTACATTTCTTTGATAAGGATAAATTAGGTAATAATATTGTTGTTAGAGATGCTAAAGATGGGGAAGAGATTATTACATTAGATGGTAATAAGAGAGTACTTGATAGTAATGATATTGTTATTACTAATGGTAAGAAGTCTGTTTGTATTGCTGGTGTTATGGGGGGAGAAAATACTGAAGTAGATAATAATACTAAAAATATATTAATAGAATCTGCTATATTTGATGCTGTTAGTATTAGAAATACTTCTCGTAAGTTAGATCTTCCTAGTGAGGCTAGTATTAGATATGGTAAAGGATTATCATATGAGTATACAGAGATGGCTTCTCGTAGGGCTTGTCATTTATTAGAAAAATATGCAGGTGCTACTATATTAGATGGCTATGTGCTTGTAGATAATGAAAATCATGAAGATAAGAAATTATCTTTTAAAGCCAATGATGTTAACAAAATATTAGGTATAGATATATCTATTGATGATATGAAGAAAGAATTAGAAAGATTAGATTTTCCTTATACTTTAGATAATGATATATTTAATGTTACTATTCCTAAGAGAAGATTAGATATAGATGCTAATGTTAATGATATAGCAGAAGAAATTGGGAGATTATATGGATATAATAATTTAGTTTCTTCTTTACCTTCTGTTGAAGTTAGAAGAGGAGAGTATATAGGTGATGTTAAGTATCGTAAACTTGTATCTAGGAGGTTAAGGGCTTTGGGATTAAATGAAGTAAAGACTTATACTTTAGTTAGTCCAGATATGGCCAATAAGTTTAGATATGAAAATATTAAGAATGTTATTTTACCTAATCCGATGAGTGTTGATAAGAGTGTGGTTAGAACTACTTTAATACCTTCTTTATTGAATGTTTATAATTATAATAAAGCTAGGGGAGTTAAAGATATTAATATTTATGAGATTGCTAAGACTTATGATATTGATTATAATGAAACATCTAAAATATGTGGCTTAATGACAGGTAGTTATATTTATAGTAGTTGGAAGAGAGATTTAGAAGTAGATTTTTATGTAGTTAAGGGTATAGTTGAGAATTTAATTAACTATATGGGATATGCTAATAGATATTCTTTTGTAAGAAGTAGTTGTGATGATTTACATCCTGGTGTTCAAGCTAATATTGTTTTAGATGGTAAAAATATTGGTGTTATAGGAAAGATTCATCCTAGTATTTGTAAGAAAGATGTATATGTATTTGAACTTAATTTGAATAATTTATTTGGAAAAACTTCTAAGTTAAAATATAAAGAAGCATTTAAATATCCTTCTATTACTAAAGATATGGCATTTATTATGGATAAAGATATAGATGTAAGTGAAGTTATTAAAACTATTAAAAAAGCTTCTGATAAAACATTACAAGAGGTAAATATATTTGATGTATATATTGGAGATAATATAGAAGATAATAAGAAGAGTGTTGCTTTTTCACTTGTATTTAATGGTATAGATCATACTTTAAAAGATGAAGATGTTATGAAGGTATTTAATAAAGTAATAGAGAATGTTAAGGATAAGCATAAAGCTATTTTAAGGGATAATTAAAAAAAATAACTCAAGAAATTGAGTTATTTTACTTTGTATGGATTTTCTTTTGTTCCATTACCTTCTACATATATAGTATCTTTTGCTAAGGCTATTACTGGTTTTAAATATGCGCCAGTATTTGCTTTTGAACTGGTAATATTGTTTCCACTTTCTATTTTATATACTTCGTCAGTATTCAAACTGTTTCCTGTTCCTAACCACCAACTTTTTTCTTTGCCAATTAGATAATTGTAGTTATTACATGATTTTGTACTTAATGATTTACAATTTGTATCTACGCTTGCGTTTATATAATCATATGCTGGTAATAAACCAATATATTCATTTTCTAATATTACTTTCTTTTCAGTTAATCCACTTTTATCTTCATCTGTTGGAGTTCTTTTTCCAATATATACATTATAATTTGTTATTAGAAGTTTATCATCATTACTAAATAATTTGTTATCTTTATATATTTCGTTTAAATATTCTCTTGCTCTTGATACTTTATAATCGTTAATTCCTAATCTTAATTTTTTTTGTTCGTTATATCTATTATCCCACATTCTAATTGTATCATTTTTAATTGTGTTGTTTAAGATAATATAAGTTTTGTCTTCAGATATTTTTATAATTCTCCATATTTCATTAGCAAATTCTAAGTAATTATTAATTAATTCACCACGGTATACAAGTTCATTATTATATTCGTATAATCCTTCTTTATCGGTTACTATTTCAACATTGTTTTTTATGTATTCGGTTAGTATTTTTGTTTTATAATCTTTATCACAATCTAGAATTGGTGTATATCTATATTTTTTGTTTAAATTGGTTACGTTTATTGATCCAGAACATTTTATTTTTTCATCTTTTAAGTATTCACTTATTGGTTTCATATATTCCTTTTTTACTAGTTCTTTAACTTCTATTGTTAATGTTTGACCTTCTTCTTTAGGAAGTTTCTTTTCATTTTTTTCATAATATTTTTGAGTTGCTTTAGTCATTATTTCTTCTATTTCGTTATAACTCTTTTTATAAAAGAATTTGTTATATATTAATGCTCCTCCTATAAAAAGTATAATTATACCTACTAATATACAGATTGATGTAATTATTTTTTTTAGTCCAATTTTATTAATTATTTCTTTCATATTATCCCTCACTTAATTTATAAAAATTATATCAAATTTTATTTTTGTTTTCAATAGTATTTTATAATTTGATGGTATATTTTACCTTGTTTTCCATATAATTATGTGAAAGGATTGATATAATGAAACAAATAATACCATTTCAAAAAGAATTGTTGTTTAAGACTAAGATAAATGATATTACTTCTATATCTTTGGAACATAATATAACATATAAAGATGATAATATTTTATCAGGAGTATTTTTAATAACTGGTGATTATAAAATGACTGAAGGGTCTATTAGTAGAGAAAAATTTGATTTTGAGATTCCTTTTGATATTTCTTTAAATGAAAATTATAATATTGATACTTTAAAACTAGATATAGATAATTTTTATTATGAGGTTATTAATAATGAAATATTAAAAGTTAATATTGATGTTTATATAATAGGTGAAAAACTAGATAAAGAAGAGTCTGTTGAAGAAGATATTATTAAGGAAAATGAATTAAGGGAAGATAAAGAAAATGATTTTGAAAATGGAGTATCTGTTAAATATGAGGAGATTGATAAAGTTGATAGTTTGAATGATGATGTTACAGATAATAATATTTTTAATAATATAGATTCAAATGATACATATATTACTTATTATGTATATATTGTTAAAGAGGATGATAGTTTAGATAAGATATTAGATAAATTTAATGTAACAAGGGAAGAATTAGAAAAATATAATGATTTATCTAATATACATGAAAAAGCTAAATTAATTATTCCAAGTAATAATGAATAAGGAATTAAGAGATTTATTTGATGAGAATAATATTATTGTTAAGAAGATTACTATAATACGTGGGGTTATAATAATAGATACTTTAGATAATAGATATGTTATAAAAAAGAAAAATACTAGGATTTCTTCTTTATATAAGTATTTATCTAGTAGAGGTTTTAATTCTTTTCCTAGTTTACTGTTTAAGACTAATAATTATGATATATTTGAATATATTGAGGAAGTTAATCTTCCTATAGAAGAGAAAGCTATTGATATTATGAAATTAATTTCATTACTTCATAATAAGACTACTTTTTATAGAGATATAGATCAAGATACATTTAAAGGTATTTATGAAGAAGTTATTGATAGAGTAAATTATTTATATAATTATTATGATGATATTGCTAATGTAATAGATAAGGAGAAATATATGTCTCCTTCTAGTTATTTATTTGTAAGAAATATTTCTTTATTATTTAATATTTTAAATTTTTGCCGAGAGAGTATTAATAAATGGTATGAAATAATTAAAGAGAAGAAAAGAATTAGAGTAGTAAATTTACATAATAATTTATCTTTAGATCATTATTTATTATCTAATAAACCATATTTAATTAGTTGGAATAAAAGTAAGAAAGATATGCCTATATATGATATTATTAATTTTTATAAAATATATTATAAAGATTTTGATTTTAATGATTTAATTAGAGTTTATGAATCTTATTATCCTTTATTAAAAGAAGAAAAAATACTTTTATTATGTTTAATTTCTATACCTAGTAAGTTAGAATTTAATAATGATAGTTATAATATGTGCTTAAAAATAGATTCTTTTTATAAATATATAAATAATTCCTTAAGTTTAATAGATGATTATAAAGAAAATATGAATATTTCTATTATTAAAAAGTAGTAATAAAGAGCTATTAATAGAGAAACTTTTTTTGTTAATTTCGTTGATTTTTGTTTTGGCGTGTGTTAAATTAATATTAGTTAATAAGATGGTGATATGATGAGTGATATAAAACAAATTAAAAATATTGATGTTAAACAAATTGCTTTGAGTGAAGATGCTGTGGCAAAAGGAGACTTTGTTAAAAGTGAAAAAGTTAAAACGAAATTTTGGGGCGATAACGGTACTATATTAGAAGCTGTTCCTAAAGAAGTTAATGGTAAAACTGTATATAGAGTAGATGAAATTTTATTTGATGATAATGGGCGAGAAGTAAAGAGAGTTGGAATGGGATTTACTACTAAGGAAGCAGTAGAGGCTAATATGGTAACAGATGGTAATAAGTCTAATAAGGGAAATTCTCCTAAAATTGAAATGTATACTGATAGTGGAACAGGGATTAAAAATAAAGAAAGTTCTAATGATGATGCTGCTGGTGGTGTTTCTAATTCTCCTACTGCTATTCCAGACGCTTCTACTGTAGAAGAGAAGAGTTCAGGTAGTATTTCTTCAGATGTTTTTCCTAAGCAAATTGGTGATAGACACTTTGTTGCTGCTTATGCTGGAGAAAGTGGTGAATTGGTTGGTTGTTATGATGATGGTTCTATGATAACTTATGTAGATGGAAAACTTCATAATATTTCCTTTGCTGAAAAAGAGCCTGATTCTACTAAATCTTCTGAACTTGAATATGGACCAATGTTTGAAACTGCTGATCCTTTTTCTAATGTTGCTAACATGAATAATTTTTGGAAATTGGATGTAAATTCAACTATTAATTCTACATCAAATGCTGCTTCTAGTTCTGATGTTTTGTCTAATGCTTCTGATGAATTTAGCCAAAATATGGATTCAACTTCTGCAACTGCTTTAGGTATTGGTACTGCAGATGCTTTAGATTTTGCTGCTACTACTGGTAAGGCGGCAGCAGATGCTGCAATGAATAAAATCAGCGGCTTAAAAGATGATATTGTTAGAGCGGCAGCTGAAGCTGCAATAGATGAAACTAGTGGGGTAAAAGATGTTATTGCTTTGTCTGATTATTTTAAGGATGAGCCGGTAAAAAGTGGCAATGTATTTAATTTCGCATCTACTGATTTTCCAAAACCTAATGAGCAGACAGTTGAAGATGTAGCTAGGTATAATAAATATATGTCTGATATATATTTTGCTTTAAAGAATACAAACTTATTTAGTCCTGCTCAAATAGCTGGAATAATGGCCAATATGAAGGATGAAACTAATTCATATTTTAATCCTGGTACTAATTATGAACGAGTAGGTAGTGATGATCCAGCATATAAAGATTTGTATTTTTATGATGCTAAGACTGGTAAAAAAATTGATTTAGATTTATCTTCTTCTGGTGCTGTGTCTAGAGCGCTTGCAAGTCGTGGTATACCTTCTAAAGGGGGAATAGGAATAATACAATGGACTGGTGATAGAAAAGATAAATATGTAGCTTGGTGTAATGAAAATGGTTACGAATGGGATGATATTAATCATCAAGTTGAATATTTTGCTAAGGAATATACTTCTGATGAATGGAGTGAATTTAGAAAAAAATTTGAAAAAACACGATCTTCAAAAGAAGCAGCTAGAGTTTTTTGCGCTGATTTTGAAAAACCTAAAAATTCAAGTGGTGTTGGAGAAGAAAGAGCTGCTGATAGTGATAAATTTTATGATGCTATTCTTGCATTTGAAGAAAAGGAAGGTTCGGGAAGAGCAGTGTTAAAGCCTGGTGCTGCTAAGGGATTAAGAGATAATACTAGTGCTGCAGTTGATAAGGTTTCTCATATACCTGATAATTGTGGAATAGCAGATGTAGAAAATTCTTCTAGTGATTATTATTTTCCAGATAATGGTGGAAATAATAAAGTGCCTCAATTTTTTCAAGGTCATGATTCTTCATGGGCTAATGTGCGATTTGGGGACCATACTTTGGCTAAGTCTGGTTGCTCAGTTGTTTCGTTTGCGATGAATCTTTCATTTTGGGGAATAGGTAATAAGGGTTTTACTTTTCCTGATGATGTTGTACAAAAAATAATTGATGAAACTAGTTCACGATTTACGTATCATGTAAAGGATGTTGGTGCTGATTCAGCTAGTTTATTTCCTAAGCTTGCTGAATGGTATAATATGGATTATGCGGTATTATCTAAAAATAATGGTGATTCTGTAGTGAAATCTTTAAAAGATGGAAAACCTATTGTAGCACATTGTAGCCGTGGTTCATTTACTACTAAGGGTCATTTTATTGTTTTAACTGGTGTTACTGATGATGGTAAGATTGTTATTAATGATCCTAATTATAATAATTATACTGGTAACAGAGATTATGTATCAACTAAAGATTATACATTTGATGAGTTAGTTAATATGGGTGTTGATAAATTTTGGCAATTTACACCTAAAAATATGGATAGGAAAGGAGTAGCAGATTATGAACAATAATGAAATTGAGAATAATGATTTGAATACTTCTGCTTTTAATCGTTTATTGAAAATAGGTGAATTGGATATTTATGGTAATCCTATGGATTGGGATACTACTGAGCCTTGTTTTTCGGAAACTCAAGATGATGATATGGAAAAAGAAGAAGATAATAAATAATAGTTAATTTATATAAAAATGTAAAGAAAATTTATTTGTATAGATGTTATAAATTTCTTTACATTTTTTATTTTGAAAAAAAGTTAAAAAAGTGGTAAAAAAGGCTTGCAAATGCTTAAAATATATAGTACAATAACATTCGTGTAGATGGCGAAGATGTGCAAAGTTGCTGATACGCCCGGTTAAGTTGTAAAATATTTATAAGGGCTTATCAGGTAATTTGTTCGGAGCAAGTCTATACTTAGATATAGGCGAAAGGAGGAATAATATGTCAACTACTAAAGTTAGAATCAAATTAAAGGCATATGAACACCAAATTGTTGATGATGCTTGTGCTAAGATAGTTGCTACTGTTAAAAGAACTGGTGGAGAAGTTAGTGGTCCTGTTCCACTACCTACTAAGGTTGAAAAGTTTACTATTTTAAGAGCTGTACACAAATATAAAGATTCAAGAGAACAATTTGAAATGCGTACACACAAGAGATTAATTGATATTAATAACCCTAGTAAAGAGACTATAGATGCTTTAAGTCATCTTGATTTACCTAGTGGTGTTGATATACAAATTAAGTATTAGGAGGGAAAATAATGAAAGGAATCTTAGGTCGTAAGATTGGGATGACTCAGGTTTTTGCTACTAATGGTAAGTTAGTACCTGTTACAGTTATTGAAGTTGAACCTAATGTTGTTAGTCAAATTAAGACTGTTGAACATGATGGTTATGACGCTATTCAACTAGCTGCTGTAGAAAAGAAAGAAAAGCATAGTAATAAACCTGAAATGGGTCATCTAAAGAAGGCTAATACAACACCTAAGCGCTTCTTAAAAGAACTTAGAGGTGTTGATGTTAGTGAATACAGCCTTGGTCAAGAGTTAAAGGCTGATGTATTTAGTTTAGGAGAAATGGTTGATGTAACTGGCACTTCTAAAGGAAAAGGAACACAGGGTGTTATTAAGAGATGGAATCAATCTCGTGGTCCTATGGGACATGGTAGTCAATATCACCGTGGTGTTGGTTCATTAGGTACAATGTTACCAATGAGAGTTTTACCAGGAAAGAAAATGCCTGGTCGTATGGGTGGAGAACAAGTTACTGTTCAAAACTTAGAAATTATTCAAATTGATTTAGAGAATAATGTTATCTTAATTAAGGGTAATGTTCCTGGTCCTAAAATGTCATTAGTATTTATTAGATCTTCTGTTAAACATGAAGGTAAGATTAATCCTGAGACTGTTCTTGTTACTTATGTAACTGAGGAAGAAGTTAAGGAAGAACCTAAAGAAGAAGTTGTAGAAGAAACTAATGATGAAACTCCTGTAGAAGAAGAAGTTACTGAAGAGGTTAAAGAAGAACCTGTTGAAGAAGAAACTGACAAGGAGGAAAAATAATGGCTAATAAAATTTCAATTGTAAATTTAAATGGTGAAAAGGTAAAGGACAGAAATTTAAAGGATAACATTTGGGGGATTACTCCTAATGATGCTGTACTTCATAATGCTGTTGTATTAAATATGGCTAATGCAAGACAAGCATCTGCTTCAACTAAGACAAGAAGTGAAGTTTCTGGTGGTGGAAGAAAGCCATGGAGACAAAAAGGAACTGGTAATGCTCGTCAAGGATCAATAAGAGCACCGCATTGGCGTGGTGGTGGAATTGTATTTGGACCTAACCCAAATAGAAATTACACTAAGAAAATGAATAAGAAGGAAAGAAAGTTAGCTCTTAAGAGTGCTTTAGCTTATAAAGTTATTGATAAAGAGTTAATCGTAGTTGAAGATATTAAATTTAAAACTAATAAAACTCGTGAAATGGTTGAATTGTTAAGTAAACTTAATGTTCGCGATAATAAAGTATTAGTAGTAGTTAGTGAACTAACTGAAAACGTATGTTTAGCTGCTAGAAATTTAGCTAATGTTAAGTTAGTTACTTTTGAAAAAGTAAATGCTTATGATTTAGTTAGTGCAGATAATATGTTAATTGAAGTTAGTGCACTTGATAAATTAGAGGAGGTGCTATCTCGTGAATAATTATGATATTATTTTTGCACCTGTTATTACAGAGAAGAGTGCTTCTATGGAAGCAGAAGGTAAATATGTTTTTAAGGTAGATGTTAGAGCTAATAAAATGCAAATTAAACAAGCTATCGAAAAATTATTTAATGTTAAAGTAGAAAGTGTTAATACTATGAATACTCATCCTAAGGATCGTAGAGTGGGTAAATATAGTGGTAAAACAAATAGATATAAGAAAGCTATTGTTAAATTAGCTAACGGTAGTACTATTAGTTTTGATTAATAAGGAGGAAATGACATGGCAATAAGAGTATTAAAACCAAATACAAATGCTCAAAGAAATATGAGCTATTTGAAAAGTGATGAAATTACTAAGACTACTCCTGAAAAAAGTTTAGTTGTAACTACTAATAAGACTAATGGTCGTAATAACCAAGGTAGAATTACTGTTAGACATCGTGGTGGCGGTGTTAAGAGAAAATATCGTTTGGTTGATTTCAAGAGAGTTAAGGATGGCGTAACTGCTGTTGTTAAGGGTATTGAGTATGATCCTAATAGAAGTGCTAATATTGCATTAATATATTATAAGGATGGTACTAAATCTTATATTCTTGCTCCAAAAGAATTGAGTGTTGGAGCTGTTGTTGAATCTGGTACTAAAACTGATGTTAAAGTTGGTAATGCTATGGAAATTATGAATATTCCAGTTGGTACTGTAATTCACAATATTGAACTTAGACCTGGTAAAGGTGGTCAACTTGCTAGAAGTGCTGGAAATAGTGCTCAAATATTGGGACGTGAAGGTAAGTATGTTTTAGTTAGACTTGCTAGTGGAGAAACTAGAAAAATCTTAGGTACTTGTCGTGCTACTATTGGTACTGTAGGTAATGAAGATTATTCGTTAGTTAAAGTTGGTAAAGCTGGTCGTAAGAGACATATGGGTATTAGACCAACTGTTCGTGGTTCTGTTATGAATCCTAATGATCACCCTCATGGTGGTGGTGAAGGTAGAGCTCCAGTTGGTAGAAGTGGACCAATGACTCCATGGGGTAAACCTGCTTTGGGATATAAGACTAGAAAGAATAAGAAAGAATCAGATAAATATATCTTGACTCGTCGTAATAAAAAATAAAGAAAGGATTGAATTTTAAATGGCAAGAAGTTTAAAGAAAGGACCTTTTGTAGAAGGTAGTTTAATGAAAAAGGTTCAAATGTTAAATGAATCTGGAAAAAAAGAAGTTGTAAAAACTTGGTCTCGTCGTTCAACAATTTATCCTGATTTTATTGGACACACTTTTGCAGTACATAATGGTAAAGAATTTATTCCAGTTTATGTTACTGAAGATATGGTAGGACATAAATTAGGTGAGTTCTCTATGACTCGTAAATTTGGTGGACACGGCGCATCAAAGACTGAGGATTAAATTAAGGAGGCGTGATGATGGAGAAGACTGAAGTTAGAGCAGTATTAAAAACTGTTAGAATAGCTCCTCGTAAAACAAGATTAATTATTGATTTAATCAGAGGAAAAAATGTTGATGAAGCTAAAGCTATTTTAGCTAATCAACCACAAAGAGCTGCTAGAGTAATTGAGAAGGTATTAAATTCTGCAATTGCTAATGCAGTTAATAATCATGAATTTGAAGAAGAAAAATTATATGTAAAGACTTGTTATGTTGATGAATCTATTGTAATGAAAAGAGCAAAGATGGATTCTCGTGGACATGTTGGTAGAAATGACCATAAGACTAGTCATATTACAATAATTGTTGGTAGTAGAGAATAATTAGTAAAGGAGGATTAGTTATGGGACAAAAAGTTAGTCCAGTGGGACTTAGAATTGGCATAAATAAAGACTGGGAAAGTAAATGGTATGCTGATAAGAAAGAATTTTCTAAGTATCTTAATAATGATGTTAAGGTTCGTAAGTATTTAGAAAAGAAATTTGCTTCTAGTGGTATTTCTTCAGTTGTTATTGAGAGAAAAAACTCTAGATGTGAAGTTATTATGTATGTTGCTAAACCTGGTTTAGTTATTGGCCAAAATGGTAGCGAAATTGAAAATGTTAAGAAATATCTTTCTAAGTTAGTTAAAGAAGATGTTCAAATTTCTGTAATAGAAGTTAAGAATCCTGATTTAAATGCTAAGTTAGTTGCTGAAAGTATTGCTCATAATATTGAAAATCGTGTATCATTTAGAGTAGCACAAAAGAAAGCTATTAGAAATACTATGAAGGCTGGAGCTATGGGTATTAAAACTTTAGTTTCTGGTCGTTTAGGTGGAGCAGATATAGCTAGAAGTGAAGGTTATTCTGACGGAACAACTCCACTACATACTTTGAGAGCTGATATTGATTATGCTCACAGTGAAGCTAATACTACTTATGGTAAGATTGGTGTAAAAGTATGGATATATAAGGGTGAAATTTTAGACAAAAAGGGAGGTAATTCTCATGTTGATGCCAAAAAGAACTAAACATAGAAAAACTTTCCGTATTAGATATGATGGAAGAGCACGTGGTAATACTGAGCTTCACTTTGGTTCATATGGTCTTATGGCTAAAGAGGGAGCTTGGATTACAGCAAATCAAATCGAAGCTGCTCGTGTTGCTATGACTAGATTTATGAAACGTGGTGGAAAGGTATGGGTTAATATTTTCCCTCAACTTTCATTAACTAAAAAACCTTTGGAAACTCGTCAAGGTAAAGGTAAAGGTGAACCTGAAGTATGGGTTGCTGTTGTTAAAAAAGGTAAAATTTTATTTGAATTAGATGAAGTAACTGAGGATGTAGCTAGAGAAGCTTTAAGACTTGCATCTCATAAGTTACCAATTAAATGTTCTTTTGTAAAAAAAGAGGAAAGTGGTGATAAGAATGAAAACTAAAGATATTAGAGAGTTAACCACTGAAGAAATTAATAAGAAAATAGTTGAATCTAAGGAAGAGATACTAAAGTTAAGATTTAAACAAGCTACTGGTAGTTTGGAAAATCCAGCTCGTATTCATGAACTTAGAAAGTTTGTTGCAAGACTTAAGACTGTTCTTAGAGAAAGAGAATTAGAAGGTTAAAGGAGGACTTGCTTATGAATGAGAATAAAAAACGTGAATTAATTGGTGTTGTTGTAAGTGATAAAGCTGATAAAACAATAACTGTTAAGGTAGAAACTTATAAAATGAATCCAATTTATAAAAAGAGAGTAAAATATTCTAAAAAATATGCTGCTCACGATCCTGAAAATAAGGCTCATGTTGGTGACAAGGTTAAACTTGTTATGTCTAGACCTTTGTCTAAAACAAAAAGATATGAGTTAGTTGAGGTTGTTGAAAAGGCTGTTATTTTATAATATCTCTTTATATTGGAAGGAGGAAATTAAATGATACAACAGGAAAGTCGTTTAAAAGTTGCTGATAACTGTGGAGCTCGTGAATTATTAGTAATTAGAGTTCTTGGTGGAAGTAAAGTTAGAACTGCAAACATTGGTGATGTTGTAGTTGGTACTGTAAAGAAAGCTACTCCTAATGGTACTGTTGAAAAAGGTAAAGTTGTTAAGGCAGTTATCGTTAGAAGTAAGTATGGTGTAAGAAGAGAAGATGGAAGTTATATCAAATTTGATGATAATGCATGTGTATTAATTAGAGATGATAAAACTCCAGTCGGAACTCGTGTTTTGGGACCTGTAGCACGTGAACTTAGAGATAAAGGATATATGAAAATAGTTAGCTTGGCTAAAGATGTGTTATAGTTTCTGAATGTTAAAGGAGGAATACTTATGAAAATTAAAACTGGTGATAAAGTTACTGTTATAGCTGGTGCTAATAAAGGTAAAGACGGTAAAGTTATCAAGGTATTAGGTGATAAAGTTATTATTGAGGGCGTTAATATTGTTACTAAGCATATTAAACCTAAGAATAATAATGGTAATGGAGAAATAGTTAAGACTGAAGCTCCTATACATAGATCTAATGTTAAAGTAGTTGAAAGTGTTAAGGCTAAGACTACTACTAAGAAAAAAGAAACTAAAAAAGTTGAAAAAACAGAAAAAAAAGAAGTAAAGAAAAGTACAAAGAAAAGTACTAAGAAAGCTAAAGAAGAAAAGTAATTAGATAGCTAATTGATTTGGAAGGAGGGTGGATTATTTATGAACCGCCTAGAAGAAAAATATAAAACTAAAGTTGTTCCAAGTTTAAAATCTAAATATAACTATAGTACAGTTATGATGGTTCCAAGAATTGAAAAAATAGTTGTTAATATGGGAGTAGGAGATGCTACTTTGAATTCTAAGTTATTAGATGCAGCTATTTCTGATTTGGAAAAGATTACTGGATTAAAACCTGTTGCTACAACAGCTAAAAAATCTATTGCTGGATTTAAGTTAAGAGCAGGTAATAAGATTGGTTGTAAGGTAACTTTAAGAGGAGAAAGAATGTATACTTTCTTAGATAAGTTAATTTCTGTATCTTTACCTAATGTTAGGGATTTTAGAGGATTATCTCCAAGAAGTTTTGATGGTAGAGGTAATTATACTATTGGTATTAAAGAACAATTAATATTCCCTGAAATAAACTTTGATGAAGTTGTTAAGGTAAGAGGTATGGATATTGTTATTGTAACAAGTGCTAAAAATAATGAGGAAGCTTATGATTTATTAAAAGAACTTGGAGTTCCTTTTAGGAAATAGGGAGGAATATAATGGCAAAAAAGTCAATGATTGTTAAATCACAAAGAAAACCTAAATTTAAGGTTAGAGAATATACTAGATGTCAAAGATGTGGTAGACCACATGCTGTTATGAGTAAATTTGGTATTTGTCGTATTTGTTTTAGAGAATTAGCATATAAGGGACAAATTCCAGGTGTTAAAAAGTCAAGCTGGTAATTTAATTTTGGGGGATTAGAATGAATTCAAAAGAGAAAGAGTTACTAAATGGAGTTTTATTTACTCCAAGCGGTGCTGCTAAAGTAATAGTTTATTTGTATGATGCTCTTAAAGGAGAAAAAATAAATATAACTTATGAAGAGTATCAGGAACATCTTATTTTTAGTTCTATTCCTGAAGAAAGAAAGCAATTATTCTTTTTCGCAGGAGATTATGATAGTGAATTAATATGTGATATTCCTAAAAATGTTAGTTTTAATGAAAGAATATTGGCATTTGATTTTGTTTGTTGGGAATATGATCTTAAGGGTCCTATCGTTAAGAATTTAAATAAGATAACTCATAACAAGTTATTTTATAGTCGTACTACTTTTGATTATTTTAAAGAGATTGCTGAATGTTTTAATTATTTGGCAGGGATTCAAATTGAAAATAAACTATTAACTGATGAAGAATTAGTTGAATATGCTAAAGCTTTTGTTAATCAAAAAGGATATAAGAAAGCTTTAAAAAATAATTAGTTTAAAACTAAAGAAGGAGGGATTTTATGACAGATCCAATCGCAGATATGCTTACTAGAATTCGTAATGCTAATCGTAATCGTGCAAAGACTGTAACTATGCCATCTTCTAAAATGAAAGAGCAGATAGCTACTATTTTAAAGGATGAAGGTTATATTACTAATTTTAGTGTAAAGAAAAATGATGTTCAAAATATCTTAACATTAACTTTAAAATATGCTGATAATAAAGAAAGAGTTATTACTGGACTTAAGAGAATTTCTAAACCAGGTTTAAGAGTTTATGCTACGGCTTCAGAAATTCCTTATGTATTAAATGGATTAGGAATAGCTATTATTTCAACACCAAAAGGAGTTATGACTGATAAGTTAGCTCGTAAGAATAATGTTGGTGGAGAAGTTATAGCATATATCTGGTAATGGAGGAACAATATGAGTCGTATAGGTAAAAGAGTTTTGACAATACCAGCAGGTGTTAATGTTAATTTTGATGAACATGTATTGACAGTTAAGGGACCTAAGGGAGAATTAACTTTAAATATTATTCCTGATTTAGATATTAAAATTGATGGAACTGAATTAACTGTTGTTAAATTAAATGAAAATAGTCATACTAGTGTAATGCAAGGAACTACTAATTCTAATATTGAGAATATGATAGTTGGTGTTACAGATGGTTATAAAAAAGAATTAGAAATTATTGGTGTAGGTTATCGTTTTAATGTAAAAGGTAAAGTTTTACAAGTACAAGATGGTAAATCTCACCTAGATACTTTAGATATTCCTGAAGGTATTTCTGTTAAGGCAACTAGTAATACAGAAATTGAATTATCAGGAATTGATAAGTGTGCGTTAGGTCAATTTGCGGCTGAAATTAGATCTTTAAGAAAGCCTGAACCTTATAAGGGTAAAGGAATTCGTTATAAAGGTGAATTTGTTCGTCGTAAAGAAGGAAAGAAAGCATCTAAATAAAGGAGTGTGAAAATTTATGATTAATAAAGTTTCAAGAAATGCTATGCGTTTAGAAAGACACAAAAGAATTAGAACTGATTTAAGTGGTACTACTACTAGACCTAGACTTAGTGTGTTTAGATCAAACGCTAATATTACAGCTCAAATAATTGATGATACTAAGGGTGTTACTTTAGTTAGTGCTTCTACTTTAGAGAAAGAATTAAAGATAAAGAATGGTGGTAATGTAGAGGCTGCTAAGGTAATAGGTGCTGAAATTGCTAAGAGAGCTAAAAAAGCTAAAATTAAGGAAGTTGTTTTTGATAGAGGTGGATATTTATATCACGGTCGTGTTAAAGCTTTGGCAGAAGCTGCACGTGAAAACGGCTTAGAATTCTAATAAGGAGGAAAACTTATGAGCGAAGAAAATATTAAGAACGAGGTTGCTAACGAAACTAAAGATACTTCAGTTAAAACTAATAAAACTGATAAGAAAGTTAATAATAGAAAACCTCGTCGTAATAATAATTTTTCTAGACAAAAAAGTGATCTAGAAGATAAAGTAATCGATATTAATCGTGTTACTAAGGTTGTTAAGGGTGGTCGTCAATTTCGTTTTTCTGCTACTGTTGTTGTTGGTAACAGAAAGGGTAAAGTTGGTTTAGGTACTGGTAAAGCTAAAGAGATGCCAGATGCTGTTAAAAAGGCTACTCAAGCAGCTAGTAAAAACCTAATCAATATTGAATTAATAGATAATCGTACTATTTCTCATGAAATTATTTCTAAAGAAGGTGCGGTAAGAGTAATGTTAAAGCCTGCTGCTGAAGGTACTGGTGTTAAAGCTGGTGGACCTGTTAGAGATGTTTTAGAGCTTGCAGGTGTTAAAGATGTCCTTTCAAAGAGTCTTGGTTCAAGTACTAAGATTAATACTGCTAGAGCTACATTAAAAGCTTTAAAAGAGCAAAAGAGTCCATCTCATGTTGCAGCTTTAAGAGGAAAAACTATAGAGGAGATTAGAGGATAATGAAGTTACATGAATTAAAACCGGCTTATGGTTCTACACAATCTAAGAAAAGAGTAGGTCGTGGAGGAAAATATAGTAAGACAGCTGGTAAAGGTGAAAAAGGACAAAATGCTAGATCTGGTGGCGGAGTAAGACCAGGTTTTGAAGGTGGACAATTACCATTATTTAGAAGATTAGGTAAAAGAGGATTTTCTAACGCAAGATTTAAAACTGTATTTGCTTGTGTTAATGTATCTGATTTAAATAGATTTGATGAAAATACAGTAGTAACTCCAGAATTATTAATTGAATCTGGATTAATTGGTAAAGAATTAAATGGAATAAAAATTTTAGGAAATGGGGAATTATCTAAGAAGCTTACTGTTCGTGCTAATAAATTTTCAACTAGTGCTAAGGCTAAGATAGAAAAAATTGGTGGAAAAACAGAGGTGATTTAGATGTTTAAGAATCTTAAACTTATTTTTAGTCCAAAGAATAAAGATATAAGAAAGAGATTAGGATTTACATTATTTTGTTTATTTATATTTATAGTAGGTACTACAATACCTGTACCTGGTATTACATCTTTAAAGAATGTTGATTTTGGTGATTTAGCTAATGCTATTACTGGTGGATCTTTAAGAAGATTTTCTATATTTGCGTTAGGGGTTATGCCTTATATTTCTGCAACTATTATTACTAGTTTGTTGCAGATGGATATTTTACCTTATTTTACAGAACTTAAGGAAAGTGGTGCTCAAGGTAGACAAAAGATAAATACTATAAATAGATATTTAGGAATTGGAATTGCCTTTATAGAGGGCTTTGGTATGTCATTTGCTCTTGTTAATGATGCAACTGCTATAGATTATTTAAGAATTACTATTATATTAGTGGCTGGTACAGCATTCTTATTATGGTTAGGTGATCAAATGACACAGAAGGGTATTGGTAATGGAATATCTTTAATCATAATGGCTGGTATACTTGCTACGATACCTAAATCTTTTGTTGATACTTTTAATGTATTGATATTAGATAATAAATCATTATTTTTAGGAATAGTAGAATTTGCTGTATTTGTATTAATATATTTAGCTATAATTGTTTTAGTTGTATTTGTACAAGAGTCTGAAAGACGTATTCCAATTCAATATTCTAATCAAACTGCTACATCTTATGGAGCTAAACAAAACTATATACCATTTAAACTTAATAGTGCTAATGTTATGCCAGTAATATTTGCTTCTGTTGTGTTTACGGTTCCTACTTTTATTGCTAGTCTTATAAAGAGTGAGAATGGTTTTGTTACTTTTGTAAATAAGTATGTTAATTATACTACTCCTACAGGATTTGCTGTATATATGGTATTGATTATTGCATTTAGTTTCTTATATACATTTATTCAGGTAAATCCTTCAGAATTATCTAAGAATTTATCTAGACAAGGGGGATATATCCCAGGGGTAAGACCTGGTAAGGAAACTATTAAATATATTAAGACTGTTTTAGGAAGAATAACTTTAATTGGTTCATTATTTATTGCTGTTATAGCGGGTCTTCCTATTGTTGTATCTAGTTTCTTATCTACTAATTTACCAACTAGTGTTAGTATTGGTGGTACTAGTATTTTAATCGTTGTTGGTGTAGCTTTAGAGACTTGTAGACAATTAGAAAGTAGTCTAATTAATAGAAATTATGGAAGAAGGGGATAAATTATGAAGAATATTATTTTTATAGCACCTCCGGGTGCTGGTAAAGGTACTCAAGCTAAGTTAATTAGTGATACTTATAATATTCCTCATATTTCTACTGGTGATTTACTTCGTGATGAGAGGAATTCTGGTAGTGAGCTTAGTGAGATGCTTAAAGCGGAAATGGATAAAGGTAATTTAATAGATAATAGTATTATTGTTAAATTATTAAGAGCTAGACTTAATAAGGTTGATTGTAATAATGGTTATATATTAGATGGTTATCCTAGAAGTATAGAACAATCTAAAATATATGAAGATTTGTTATCTGAACTTAATAAAGATATGGGCGTTGTTATCTATATGGATATTGATAAGGATTTGGCACTTGAGAGAACATTAAGTAGATTAATTTGTTCTTCTTGTGGAGCTTCTTATAGTAGTGCTTCAGCTGAGTTAAAACCTAAGATAGATGGTATTTGTGATAGATGTGGTCATGCTCTTAGGTTAAGAGGAGATGATACTCCAGAAGTTTTTTCTAATAGGTTTGATACTTATTTAAAAGAAACTAAACCTTTGATTGATTATTATAATTCTTTAGGAGTTTTAAAGACTATTAAGGTTGAAGCTAAGGATACAGCGCAAGATGTTTTTGATAAGATAATAAAAATAATAGGTGAATAATAACGAGGAGATGATTAGATTGAGTAAAAATGATGTTATTGAAACCGAGGGTAAAGTAATTGATATTATTCCTGGTGGTAAATTCAAAGTTCTACTTGATGGTGGTCACATAGTAGAAGCCCATGTTTCTGGTAAAATGCGCGTAAATAATATACGTATTTTACCAGGTGATAAAGTTATTATAGAAATGTCACCTTATGATTTAACACATGGGCGTATAGTATATAATAAGAAATAGGAGGAATTAGAGTGAAAAGAAGAGCGTCAGTTAAACCTATTTGTGATAAATGCAAAGTAATAAAAAGAAATGGTAAAGTTATGGTTATTTGTGATAATCCAAAACATAAGCAAACACAAGGTTAATAAGGAGGAATTAATTTATGGCACGTATAAAAGGTGTTGATATACCTGATAATAAAAGAATTGAGATTTCTTTAACTTATATTCATGGTGTTGGTAGAAGTTTATCTAATACTATTTTAAAGAATGCTAAGGTTGATATAAATAAGAAAACTAAAGATTTGACTGAAGATGAGCTTGCTAATATTAGAGCAGAATTAGATAAGCATACAGTTGAAGGTGATTTAAGAAGAGAAGTTGCTCTATCTATTAAAACTTTAAAAGAAATTGGCTGCTATAGAGGTAAGAGACATATAAAAGGTTTACCAGTTAGAGGTCAAAGAACTAATAGAAATGCTAGAACTCGTAAGGGTAAAGGTAAGACTATTGCTAATAAGAAAAAATAATAAGTAACTAAGGAGGTTAACTTGTATGGCTAATGGAAAGTATAATGCAAGAAAACGTAAAGTAAAAAAGAATGTACCTAATGGTGTAGTACATATTAAATCTACTTTTAATAATACTGTTGTTACAGTTACTGATACTGAAGGTAATACATTATGTTGGGCTTCTTCTGGTACTCAAGGTATAAAGGGTAGTAAGAAGTCTACACCATTTGCTGCTAGTAAAAGTGCTGAACTTGCTGGTGCTAAGGCAGTTGAAATGGGAATGAAGAAAGTTGAAGTTGAGGTAAAAGGATTGGGTGCTGGTCGTGAATCTGCGATCAGAGCATTACAAGCTACAGGATTAGAAGTAACAAAAATAACTGATAATACACCAATCCCACATAACGGATGTCGTCCACCAAAGAAACGTCGTGGATAAAAAAAGGAAAGGGAGTGTTAAGATGTTAAAATTTGAAAAACCTAATTATAAAGTAAAAGAATATATTGAAAGCGATAATTATGGTAAATTTGAGATTGAACCCTTAGAGAGAGGTTTTGGTACTACTTTAGGGAATGCTTTAAGAAGAACTATGTTATCTTCTTTACCAGGGGACGCTATTACTAGTGTTAAGATTGATGGAGTTTTACATGAATTTCAAAAAATTGATGGTGTTATTGAAGATGTAACTGCAATAGTTCTTAATTTAAAGAGTATTGTTATTAAAAATCATTCTGATGATTATAGTTTGATTTTAAGATTAAATGCTTCTACTGAAGGAGAAGTATATGCTAGAGATATTGAAAGTGATACTGATATAGAAATATTAAATCCTGATCAACTTATTTGTACTTTGGCTGAAGGTGGAAGTATAAATATGGAAATGACTATTGCTAATGGTCGTGGTAGTGTTATTGCAGAAGAAAATAAAATTTTATATGGTGATAACGCTAAACAGGGTGTTATATTTATAGATAGTTTATATTCACCAATTGAAAGAATTAATTATGAAGTTGAA